>JACRMH010000062.1 GCA_016219545.1 Chloroflexota bacterium
GGTGCGTCGCAGGATCATCGAGGAGAATCGGCTGGACGGGGTGGTGTCGATGCCTTCGGGTGTGTTCAAGCCGTACGCGGGGGTGAGCACGGCGGTTCTGTTCTTCACGCGCGGCGCGCAGACGAAGGACATTTGGTTTTATGATATGGCGCACGATGGTTTTTCGCTGGACGATAAGCGAGTGGCGATTGATGAAAATGATATTCCCGATGTGGTGAATTGTTGGGAGAAGCGGACGAATAAGAAGTTCGTGGAAAGTAGAAAGTTGCGCGTGGATGAATTGCGGACTTTGCTTGCGCCGTTGAAAGAGGAAAGACGAAAGATGCAGGCGGAGATTAATCGCCTCACCTTCGACCATGCAGTTGATTCTGTTTCGAATGGCAAATCTGCCGCTGATTTATCTGCCGCCCAAACGCGCCTGTCGAATATCGAATCTCAAATATCTGCCCCACAATCTGAATTGGATCGTCTGACCCGTCAGTTCTGGGTGACGAAGGAGCAGGTCAAAGCCAACAAGTACGATCTCTCTGCCAGCCGCTACCGCCAAGTGGATGCGGACGCTGTCTATCACGAGAAGCCGTCTGTGACGCTGGAACGGTTGGCGCGGTTGGAGAGTGTGATGGCAAGTGAAATTGAAGAATTGAAGAAGTTGCTGGATAAGTAATTTATGCCTACTTTACAAGATGTTGCTGGCGATACAGGCATTTTTACTGATGGCAATTGGATTCTTTCTGAGAACATGGATGCCAACGGAAAATACGGCGTCATTCAATTGAAGCATGTTGGCATTGGGGAGTTCTTAGGATACAAAGACTTTAATTTCATAAACGAAAAAACATTCAACGATTTACGTTGTACAGAAGTTCTGCCTGGCGATGTTTTAATATCTCGAATGGCAGACCCGATTGGACGTGCTTGCATTGTTCCACAACTTCCATTCCCATGTGTTACTGCTGTTGACGTGACAATTGTGCGAATTGATAAAAATATTGCTGAGCCTGAATTTATCATGCACCTTTGTAATTCTCCTTCAATGAGAGAAAAGATAGATCGTGCTGTTAGAGGAACAACTCGCGCAAGAATTACCCGAACAGAACTAGGTGAACTGGAAATTCCCCTTCCCCCGCTGACCGAGCAAAAGCGGATTGCGTCCCTGCTGGCGCGCGCCGACCGCCTACGTCAACTGCGGCGGACGGCTCACGATCTTGGCGATGCCTTGCTCCAGTCCGTGTTTTTGGAGATGTTTGGAAAAGTAAGAGGAAAGACGAAAGAAGTATTGTTGGGCGAAACAGCCGACATTGCTTCTGGCGTTACAAAAGGTCAAAATTACAACGGCAGAAAAACTGTTGAAGTGCCATACTTGCGAGTTGCCAATGTTCAAGATGGCTACCTTGATTTGTCTGTAATCAAAACTATTCAAGCCTTGCCATCTGAGATTGAAGAATTGCGTTTGAAGCCTGGCGATGTTGTCATGACTGAAGGCGGAGATTTTGACAAATTAGGTCGTGGTGCAATTTGGCGCGGTGAAATAGAAAACTGTATTCATCAGAATCATATTTTTCGTGTTCGGCTAGACACAAGCAAAGTTATACCTGAATTTTTTGAAAATTATCTTTTGAGTCCAAAAGCCAAAGATTATTTTCTTATGGCTTCAAAGCAAACCACAAATTTGGCTTCAATCAATATGACACAATTGAAACAATTGCCTGTTCCACTGTATCCGCTGAGCCTGCAAGAAGAGTTTGCGGGCGTGGTGGCGCGGGTCGAGTCGCTGCGTGGGCGGATGGGAGAGTCCACGCGGCAGGTGGAGGGGTTGTTTGAGGCATTGTTGAGTGAGTCTTTTCAAAATTGAATTATGGAGAATGAGATGGAAACCTTGAAGAAATATCTATTCGTTATCAACGACGCGCCGTACGGGAACGAACGTCCGTACAACGCTTTGCGTATGGCGCTCAACCTGGTCAAGCGCGAAGGCGTGCAGGTCAAAGCCTTTCTCATGGCTGATGGTGTGTTCTGCGCCTGTAAGGGACAAAAGACGCCTGAAGGCTATTACAACGTCGAACGCATGCTCAAGTCCATTGCCAAGCGCGGCAAAGTCGCCACCTGAGGCACTTGCTCCGATGCCCGAGGTCTCGGGCTGGATGATTTGACAGAAGGCGTAAAAATGGGCAATATGGATTTGCTCGGCGACTGGACGCTTGATGCTGATCAAGTGCTTGTGTTTTAGGAAGGCAGGCGTGGTGGCGCGAGTCGAGTCGCTGCGTGGGCGGATGTCCGAGTCCACGCGGCAGGTGGAGGGGTTGTTTAAGAGTCTGCTGGCGGAGGCGTTTTCGTGAGTCGTGCGGCGAAATCCATTTTTGCGTTTTCGTTCGTCTTCATCAACGGTGGTTTGGGACTTTTACTTGCCCCGCAGTTTGTTCTGTCGTTTCTTGGCTTCTCACTCACGGAATTTTTATTTCCACGCTTATTGGGAATGACGATGCTCGTGCTGGCATATTATTACATCCGCGCCGCATGGAGCGGTGTCACCGAATTTTTCAAGTGGACGGTCCATGCGCGGCTTATGGGCGTGGCATTCTATATTGCATTTGTCCTCTTCGGTATTGCGCCCCTCTCCGTGCTTGGGTTTGCTCTCATGGATTTTCTTGGCGCCTTATGGACTCAATGGGCGCTTGGCGCTGATAGAAGAGAGAATAATTAACCAAGAACGCACAGGCTTTGTTCGATGCCTGTGCGTTCTTTATTAGATTAACAAACGATCTATCTCAGTTACCGCACGGGGCAACATTGCGCCAATTGAGCACAACGTCATTCACGGTTTGAATTCCAGTAGTTCCATAACTTAGTGTAAGCAAGCGGTTGGAAATTTCGCCGCACGCGCCATCCTTCTCCACGTAATCCCAGGAACCGAGCGTGTACTTGTATTCAAGCTGCGTACCTTCCTTGCCGGTAAACGTGATCGTCCAGTGTGTGGCATCGAGGCGGGTCAAACCAACCGCGGCCGGACCCCAATCGGGGTGGCCTCCGTCCAGGCGGCTGAGGAAACCAGCAATATGCACGGTCAGAGCCGTTGCATCTGTAGTGGCAGGAACGGTGACATTGAAGGTTAATGTGACTGTCCGAAGTTGCGCAGTGGCGGGGACCTCGCTCGAATTGTCTGAACGGTTGAAGGATAGGTCAAGTGAGCGGACAACATAATAATAAGTTGCGCCCTCGTTGACGACCGTATCCATGTATGAAGTTCCAGTCACGCGCGCGATCATTGCGTATGGTCCGCCTGCTGTATTAGCACGCAGAACTTCATAGCCGTACAAGGATGCATCGCCGAGAATGGCATCCCAGGCCAATTCAATACCAGCCGGAGAAGCGGAGAGCACATTCAACCCGGTCGGGATGGTTGGCGGGGTGGTGCCGCCGCTTGCATTTACGGTCAATTTACCGGCTTGGGCTGAAACGTATCCATTTCCAATTCCATCCAGATCAGCGTAAGTCCAACTCGCGCCGTTGGTTGTGGAATATCGGTAAGCATAATCGAAAGAGCCGATTGATTCAGGCAACAAGCTTGCAACAAATTCATCGTTGTTGCCGGCATCTGTGTTGAAAGCCGCGTCCACCCAAGCCCAATTCGGATTGCCATCCGGGCTGCTGTTGGATGGACCAAATCCCAATTGCGCGCGCAGGCTCGGAGATTGCCCGGGCTGGTTGGTCACGCCGTCTATCCAAACCTGGCCGTAGACATTGCTCGTCCGATTGACGACGCTGATCGTATGGCTCAACGTGGGCGGCCATTGCAGGTTTGCCCAGCCAAGCGAAAGATGCGGCATGGCACTGACTTCATTGGAATATCCGCTTTCATTGCTGTGATCATCCATGGCAGTGACCACGTAAAAATATGTATTTGAATTTCGCAAGCCTGTATCGGTAAAGGAAGGAGTCGCCAACAGACTGCCATTGACCTGCACCCATCCCCCGCCGCTCAACGGACTGCGATAAATGTTATAGCCCGTGGAACCGCTCACACTGTTCCACTCAAGGCTGACCGTTTGGTTACCTTCGCTCGTTACATGCAAGCCGGTGGGATCTGCCGGAGGATTCAGGTCAGCGCTGACACTGACGAAGATTAGACCACTCAATGGGCCGATGTTGCCGCTAATGGCGCCGTTCGTTACTGTGACCAATGGCTGGCCGCCGGTACCGACAACATATCCACGCCTCAAGAGGATTCCATCCGGCAGATAGCCTGCCAGCGGAATGGAAAATGTCTGCGCCTGTTCACTGCGATTGATGAGTACAACCGCGCCCTGGTTATCGGTCTTGCGGCCATAAGCAAGGAGTTGCGAAGCATCATCTGCGAGCAGAACTTTGAAATCACCATTCACGAGGACGCTTTGATCCTTCCTCAATTTATTAAGTGTCTGGTAATGTTTGAAGAGACTATTGTCTATTCCTTTTTCATTCGATGGCATGGTGCGGCGATCATCGGGATCATCATCACCGGTCAAGCCTGCTTCATCGCCGTAATAGACGGTAGGCGCACCGGGCATGGTGAATTGAATTAACGAAGCAAGGAGTTGACGTTGTTTTCCTTCGGCAACATTTGCGGCATTGAGTTCCTTATCCGCAGTGGTTTCCTGCCCCGGTGTTAACGTCCAGCGGATGCGTTCGGTATCGTGACTGTCCACGAGGTTCATCAGGGAATAATAGGCGGCATCGGGATAATCCTCGCGGATGGATTCAAGGCGGGCTGCAAATTCTGAAGGCAGGATAACTCGTCCGCTATCAGCGAAGCCTTTCGAGTCAAAGGGCTGAGGCGCAAGTAATCCAAGAATGGCATCACGCAGGCGATAGTTCATGGTAGTGTCGGCCCGGTCACCGCGTAGGAAGCGCAGGAGCGTGCTGTCTTTTTGCCAGAGTTCGCCGATGATCAATGCATTCGGTTCGTTGGTCTTCACCGTACTGCGGAAGGATTCCCAATACCCTGTCGGGAAGGATGAGTCGCCCATCACATCCAAACGCCAACCAGCAGCGCCTTTATTAAGCCAGAAGTTCGAGACGCTGTTTGTATCTGTGACAAAATATTGCTGAACTGCGGGCAGGGATTTGTTGACAACAGGGATCGAGTCAAAGCCGAACCAGCCGTCATAGATGGCGGAATTCGCCAGCCCCGATGTGCCCACGCAAGTACCCGTCCCTGCGGGGACATTATGGAAGGTGAACCAGCTTCGATACGGGGAAAGAAGCGACTCACAGGCGCCGTCCGCTGCATAATGGTGATAACGATCAAAGAAGGGAGAATCCGATGAGAGGTGATTGAAGACGCCATCCAACACGATGTTGATATGTTTTTCACGGGCGTGCTTCACCAGGTTGTCCCAATCCTTTTGGGTTCCAAAGTAAGGATCGATCTTGTAATAATTTTGCGTGTCGTAGCCATGATTGGAAGCCGAGTCGAAGATCGGGTTGAAATAGATGGTCGTGATGCCAAGGGATTTGAGATAGTCGAGTCGTTTATCCACGCCCTTGAGATCGCCGCCGAAATAATCACGGCCGCGCGGCGCCTCTTTGGTCAGACTCCAGTCTGGCGGGGTTGTATCGAAACGCCACGGACAATTCGTTGCACCATCCGCGTAGTTGCGGCAGAAGCCTTCGGGCAATGTTCCCCATTTGAGTTTGAGTACTGGGTCGTCATAACGAATGTGACCGGTCTTCGGGTCATTATTGGAGCGACCATTGAAGAAACGATCCGGGAAGATCTGATAGATGCTGGCGCTCTTTGCCCACTCGGGAGCGGTGAAGGTTGGATCATAGAACATGAGCGCAAAGCTATTATCCACTGCGTCATCACTTGGGCTGCCGAGTCCGCCATCCAGAGCAGGCGTGTTATCGGCGTAGTAATCGGTGTCTGTGCCGTCGGTGACGATGAAGCGATA
The DNA here is from genome assembly GCA_016219545.1 of Chloroflexota bacterium. Classification (GTDB taxonomy): domain Bacteria; phylum Chloroflexota; class Anaerolineae; order Anaerolineales; family Villigracilaceae; genus Villigracilis. Next base: position 5,931 of record JACRMH010000062.1, read on the forward strand.
CCATAAGTTGTTCGGAGACGCTTCATTAAGTGTCGCCTGCCAGAAATCACATGTGGATGTTTCGAGTCCCGCTTGATAACAGGAGACATCTGATGCCGCAAGGGTCATGGGAAGAATGTGCTGGGCATTCGCATTAAGATCGAACACACGCAGGGAAACGCCACTCACATCATTGTGGAAGCTGCGGAAGCGGATCAATACCGGAGTGCCGGTAGGAACTGCGCCGCCCGGAGTGCGATATAGAAGATCACGCGAGTCATGCTGCAATCCATCCCAAAAAACATTGTTATCTAATGATGGCCCAGTATTGACCGTGAGCACATGGCTGGATGAATCATAGGAGAAGATCACTTTCGCAAAATCAACCCCAACTGTGAATGCAATATTCGCGCCACCCGGCGAACCACCCTGACCATAATTCACATCCCAGGATTCATTGAGAGCTACTTTGCCTTCATAATTTCCAGCAGGCAAGGCGGTGGTTTCAAAAGTATAGATGCCATCGCCATCCGTGTCTTGCAGCCACGAACGCAGGCAGCCTGGATCCCAATCACCGGGGCATCCCAATTCAGATTGGAAACTGCCCGGCGCAACAGCGATGACCGAATTTACGGTATCTGTGACCCAATGGGATTTGTGATCGTAATAGAACTTGACCAATGTGTCTGCCCCTAAATTGATCGGGATGTTATTTCCACCGGTATTCAATCCATAACTTTCACTCCACGAATCATTGAGAGCAGCTTTGTATTCGTAACTGCCGGCGGGAATTGTCCACGAGCCCTGCCAAACATCATCAGATGAATCAAAAGCGAGATGAGTAGCAGCACAGGCCGGATCCCAGTCACCTGCGCACCCCAATTCAGATTGGAGTGAACCGGCAATGGTCACACTGGTGGGAGTTGGGGTATGAGAGGCAAAAACGGGTTGAGGTGAAATGACCCCCGCGATCAAGACGATCAGACTGAAGCAATTGACAAGTAAACGATAAGAAGTTACGCCTTTGGTGTTCATTATGTTTCTCCTTAACAAGAAGAGGGTGGGAGGAGATCGTTACTGCTTTTATTGTACTGATAGCGATACAGTTGTCAATAGGATATTCTGCCAGTCAACTCATATGCAAATTACACGAAGTGAAAGTCGTAATTAAATTCATTTACCTAATCAATAGCGTTATACTCGCCTTTAATCATGCACTGGAAGATAAAACCACAAACAGGATTCGTCATGATGAGATATTTTCTATATTTCTTGGTCGGATTAATTCTATTATCCTTTGCCTGCGGAGGTGTGACTACTACGCCTCTTGCGCCAGTTGCATCTGCCGCAACACCGAAAAACTTATCCACACTGGAAGCGAATGTCCTCTGGTATAAGACTCTCGGTGATTCAAAAGCCGATCAAGCTTGGGGTGTTGATACAGACAGTCGTGGGAACGTATATGTCGCAGCTTTTGAGCAAACGCCCGGTCAATTCTTCACCGACATGGTCATCTACAAATTCACAGTAGATGGCGAGCAAGTCTGGCGCACCCCATGGGGCGGAGAGTTCCAAGAGAAAGCTTTTGTGCTTTCGGTTGCCGAACCTTATATCTATGTGGGCGGTCTGACCCATACTGCAGTGGGGTTGACCAAAGCTGACATGGCTGTACTAGCTATAGACATGGAGAGCGGCGAAGTACTCTGGATCTTTACCTGGGGACAGGATGCTGGAGAATATGAAGAAGTGGATGGGTTGGTTGTTGACGGAGACTTTATTTATATTTCAGGCTGGACAACGAGTGAGAATAATAACTACGATATTGCCGTACTGAAGCTTGATAGACAAGGAAACCTGATCTGGAAAAAAGTCTGGAGCAATCCGGGCTTTGACACAGCTGACGGGCAAATAGTCGTTGACGATAGTTACATCTATATATCTGGCAGGCTCAACGGCACAAACATGTTTAGCGGCGGGCAAACCATGCTTGCTAAATTTTCAAAAGAGAGTGGTGAATACGCTGCCCACTCAACATGGGGAAATTCTTTTCTGAGTGACGGGCTTGGAATGACCAGCGATGGAGAAGCGCTTTATGTTGTCGGCATGGATATCCGTGCCGGCAAAGGCAGCCGCATCTTTTTGTTAAAATACGATAAAGAACTCAACCTGCTTTGGCAAAGTTTTTGGGGAGACGACGCCGGAGAACATACAGCACGCGCGGTTGCAGTGAATGGTGCTGGAAATATTTTTATCGGCGGCAATACGCGCCAGAAAGATGGCGGTCCCAATGATATTGCGTTGATCGAGTTTGGAACAGATGGAGAATTGCGCTCAACAAATATTTGGGGCGGACCTGCCGACGACTCTGTGCAAGGTTTGGTCATTGACGGTGATTACGCTTACATTGTTGGGTTGACCAAAAGTTATGGCCAAGGCGATTCGGATGCTTTGCTCATTAAAATGACTGCACCATAGGTCTTGTTAGATATATCAAAATTATTTTCAACTGCAAAACGATAAACAAAAGGAAAACATCATGAAAAACAAAAAAGTAATTTATGCACTAGTTCTGGTCATATTTCTATTCAGCATCCTGACGGGTTGCAAATCACAAGGAACAACTCTAACAGGAGCGGATAAAGATGCAGTACTTGCTTTCAGCGAAGCCAAAACAGACAATCTGCTGGCCGGGATGAACGCGAACGATTATGCTGCATTCTCAAAAGATTTCGACAAGGATATGCTCAAAGCCATGCCCCAAACTGGATTCGACTCGTTGAAGAAGGATAGGGATGCCAAGGTCGGGCTTTACCTTTCGCGGGAAGTGAGCAGCGTCATAAAAGATGGCGACTTCTATGCTGTGATCTATAATGCTAAGTTTGAAAAGGAAGATGCAGTTACAGTCCGTGTGGTGTTCCGCGTTGCCGAGCCCAATGAAATTAGTGGACTATGGTTCAATAAATAGCACCTACTCGACGATCTGCTCGCTTCTTTCTTCGACGTATTCCTGATACGCTTTCAAAAGCATTTTCGCCCACCTGCCGACCCTGCCCCGCCCCACAGGTTGATGGTCAATTGACACGATCGGCACCACTCCGCGTGAACTGGATGTAAGGAAGGCCTCGGTCATTTTTTCGTTTAGCGCCGGAGCGCGATATTCAATGGACATTCCCATTCCACGCGCGAGCCGCAGGATGACCCGTCGGGTCACGCCAAACAAAATTCCGCGCCGGGCAGTTGTCAGCTTGGACCCATTGACCGCGTAAAAGTTAGAAGTCATCCCCTCCAGCACACATCCGCCTTTTGTCAGCAAAACTTCAAAGGCATCCTTTCCCACTTGCCTGCGTTGTTCGATGCTGGCTGAAATGAATCCTGTATCCTTCAAACGCGGAGTCTGCCGCGCCATTTCCACAGTAATCACCTTTACGCCATCCTCATAGACTGTTTTCGGAAGCGGCTCGAACGGTTGAGCACAAATAAAAATATTCCCGTTATCTTTAATCAGGATCAAACGAACACGGGATTCGCCCGGCAAATTTATTTTCGTAAGAGCGGCAATTCTATTTCGCAAAGTCGCCGCATCAACTGCCGGGGAAATGGATAGCTCCGCCGCCGGCATGTACAATCTCGCTAAGTGGGCGTGAAACCCCAAGACCCTAACCCCATGTGAAAGCGTGCTGAAAGTAGTGTAAAGACCCTGCGGTAACTCCCGGGTAAACTCATCAAGCGTATTCGCTTGAGTTTGAACCAGGATGTTTCCCGAAGGGGTGATCTGAAATGCGTTGATACTCATACCTTGATTTTACTTCATGAAGAAAAAGTACCTTATTTTTTACTTTTTTTGCCCGGCTTGACATGCCGTTCCGGCGTAGCGTATAATCATTTTCATCTTCATAACGCGGGTGTAGTTCAGTGGTAGAACGCGTGCTTCCCAAGCACGATATCGTGGGTTCGAGTCCCATCACCCGCTCAACTAAATCGAGGCTCATCCGCCTCGGTTTTTTGTCATATTATTTGTAAGGTTGCTGTTATGTGAGCGCTTATACCTTACGGTAAAATTCAGTCCGGAGATTACCAAATATGTCAGAATCCATAAAAGGCACAATACTATACGTTGAAGATAATCCAGATAACCGAAGTTTGGTCCGTAGAGTATTGGGAGCGGAAGGTTTTTCCGTCGTGGACGCCGTCAATGCAGAGCAAGCCATGGAAAAACTCGAGGGCGGATCATTTGATTTGATCTTAATGGATATTAATATGCCGGATATGGACGGCTATACCCTCACTGCGAAGATCAAAGGGATGCCAAATCACTCAAAGATACCCATTGTTGCGGTAACGGCCAATGTGATGCGCGGCGACCGCGAAAAATCGCTTGAAGCCGGCTGTGATGGTTACATTCAAAAACCCATTGACATCGACACCCTGGGACAACAGGTTGAAAAATTCATCGTAAGGAGCGCTAATGTCTGACCAAACGCCCTCTGCTTCTGATACCCAACCAATTCGTAAACCCAATATCCCGACTGATGCAGCCGTGCTGGTGGTGGAGGATAACGTCTCCAACTTCGTTTTGATCGCGCGCATGCTTGGATATTTGGGCATCCATTGCGAATGGAAAACCTCGGGCTATGAAGTCGTTGAATACGCAGATACACTTCCGCGCCTCGACCTGATCCTGATGGACATTCGCCTTCCATATGAAGATGGATACGGGGCGTTGAAGAAGATCCGCGCTTCAGAACGGTTTAAAAAAGTGGCGATCATTGCTGTAACAGCAGAAGCCAGTGTTGAGCAAATGAAGAAAGCCAAGGATTCAGGCTTTGATGGGTTTTTAGGAAAACCTCTTGACCCCGACCGCTTCCCCGACCAGATCCGCCGCATCCTGAACGGAGAGCCGGTCTGGGAATACGATTAATCCACCCATGACAGCGACGCCCGTACTTAATCCCCTGCAAAAAAGATTTAAGGGCAGTCTAACAAGCACGCTTGTAAGAACACTTCTTGCCTTTACTTTTATCCCTCTCGCTGTCATGGGCGGAGTGGCCTATTCTCGTGCCCGCACACTTTTACGCGAACAAGCCATTACCCAATCGCAAAACCTGCTCTCCAATCAACTGAAGATCATAGACGTTGAAATTAAAAATAAAGAAGCCCAACTTGAACATCAACTCGAGAACAGCGACTTCAGGACTCAAGTTGAGCTCGGACTGCACGCAAATCCCCAAAGCACCCAGTTCCGTGGAATTCGGAACAGTTTTATTCAAAATTTCAAAGACCTGAATGAACAACAATTAACACCTGTATTCGATCAATACTTCCTTGTAGATACAAAAGGAAATATCAAGGTCGCCAGTAATGAAAAATGGCAGGGGACAAAAGTGGACCCATCCATTTTTGAGCAAAAATTGGCAGGAGTCCACACTGCAACCCTCTATGGACTCGCACCCGTTTACACAGACCAGCTTATTGTTATCACAGTATTAACTTACAGGACCGAACGCGGCTCCACACTGGGGTCGATTGTGGGGATCACAGAAAAGGAAAATTTGCAGGCGCTTGTCCAGCCGCTTTATGGAATCTCAACACTCGCAAGCACTTATTTCATCCTCCCAAATAATCAATTTATCTTCAGCAACGCAGAGACCGGCGAATTCACACTTCAATCCCCATCCGCCTCACAAGATGACCTTTCAGCAAAACTCTCCGAGTTGACCCTCGCCAATACAACCACACCGGAAGCCTTGGATATTAAAAGCCCGAATGGTGAAGATGTACTGGCGCAAATAGAATGGTTTCCCGGGCTGCGGGCAGGCGTTGTCCTCGAAGTCAATGCCAAGGATATTTACGGGCAAATATCGAGCCTGGCGCCATTTACTATTATTCTCATTTTAGTCACACTTCTTGCCACCGGGCTTTTTATAAGTTTTGGCATCAACAGCATCATTAAACCATTACGTTCATTATCAGATATTACTCATAAGTTTGCCGAGGGGGATTGGAGCAGGCGCGCAGATGTATCGAGTGACGATGAGATCGGCTTCCTTGCAAATTCGTTCAACCACATGGCGGATGAACTCAGCGGCACCTACCGTTCCCTTGAACAGAAGGTTGACGAGCGCGCGCGCCAGATCCGCATTGCGGCTGAAGTTGCCCAAAACATCACCACCATATCCACCCTCGACGAAATGCTTAACAAGACCGCTGAACTTCTTGTTAAACAATTTGAATTCTATCAAGCCAGCATTTTCATTGTGGATAGGGGCGGCAAACACATTGGATTTAATACAGGTTATGGACCGGCAACCAAAGGGCTGACAGATAAAAAATACAGGCTGGAAATTGGCTCTGCCTCGATCATAGGATGGTCCAGCGCGAACAACAAACCGCGCATCGCTTCTGACGTTTTGGAGGATCCGCTCCACCTGAAGAATGAGCTGCTCCCTGAGACTCGTTCAGAAGCCAGTGTGCCGATCTCGATCGGCAATTTGGTATTAGGTGTATTGGATGTGCAAAGTACACAAGCTGGAACATTCAACAGCCCTGAAACCATTATCATGTTACAAACGCTGGCGAGTCAGATCGCGGCAGCCATTCAAAACATGGGGTTGACTGAAACCAGCCAGATCAATCTCCAGGAACTGGAACGACTCTACCGGTCAAGCCACCTGATCGCCCGGGCAAATGATGAGGCTGAGGTATTAACAATCAGCGGGCAAATCCTCGAAGAGGCGCCCTACCCTATCATCCTGCTGCGCCTGCTTGAAGATCAGGATAAACAAATGGAAGTGCTTGCATCAGCAGACTCTACAAGAGGGCTTTCGTCCATTGCAGAACTCCAGAAATTCATCAAGATAGATCCTGAAAAGGTCCAGGAATATCTGCATCGCGGTCCGGTCATCGCCACACCTGATGAAAAAGACCTGCCCGGCGAATTCAAAAATATATTAATAAAACTGGCATTGGACAGTGCTGCAATCGTGCCGGTTAGAAAGCACGATATATTGACAGCGATCATCATGATCGGTGCCCGCAAACGCAACCTGACCAACACCGCCATTCAACCATACACCAATCTTGCGAACCTGATGTCAATCACTCTGGATAAGGTGGATGCGATCCGTCAAACCGAAAGACACTTGCGCGAAGTCGAATCGCTTGCATCCATAAACGAGTTAATCTCGGAAACATCAGACCTGCAATTATTCTTCAAAATCCTGCTCGAGAAGATACACCAGATCATCGGCAAATACAGCGTGATCGTTGCTCTCTATGATGAAAAAAGCAACACGATCAGTGTTCCGTTCAGCTACGAGAATGAAAAGATCTCGTCCATCGAATCCTTCCCGCTGGGAGAAGGAGTCACTTCCATCTTGATCCGCACGCGCCAGCCATTAATGCTGGTGGAGGATACAGAGCGAAAAATGACCGAGCTCGGAGCAAAGGTCGTCGGCAATCCCGCCAAGTCATGGATGGGCGCGCCCATGCTGATCCATAACAACCCCATCGGAGCACTGATCATTCAGGATGCGGAAAATGAACACGCTTTTGACGAATCTGACCTGAAGTTCTTTACCACCATCACAAGCCAGGTGGCGGGCGTGATCCACAACATTCATCTTTTGGATGAAAGCCAGCGAAGAGCCTATCAACTTGAAACAGCCGCAGAAATTGCGCGCGACATCAGCGGTTCGCTCAACCTTGACGAATTACTGATCAAAGCCGTCAACTTCATTCGCGAACGTCTTGACTTTTATCATGCCGCCGTCTTTTTGCAGGATCTGTCCGGTGACTTCACCATGATCCGCGAAGCGACAGGCGAGGCCGGGGCACAGATGAAGCGCGCCGGATATAAGATCAGCGTCGGGTCAAAATCCATTGTAGGTTTTGTAAGCAGTCGCGGCGAACAACTTATTGTAAATGACACATCCAAGGATGCAACCTACTATGCGAATCCGCTTCTGCCTGATACACGCGCTGAGGCGGCAATCCCCTTAAAAGTCGGGGAACGTATCCTTGGCGTATTGGACATCCAAAGCACCAAGTCTTATGCATTTTCAGAAGACAACCTGCGCAGTCTACAAATCCTCGCAGACCAATTAGCTGTAGCCGTTGTGAACACCGAATTATTTGCAGAGACTCAGGAACACCTCTCACAGCACCGGTTATTACATCACATCACCACCAGTGCGGCTTCGGGAACAACCCTTGAGGAAGCACTGGAAAGCGCTGTCAATGGCCTCCAGGTAACTCTCGGCGGGGACCGGGTCACGATCCTGCTCGCTGATCGTGAGAAAAAGGTGCTGGAGATCAAAGCCGCCATGGGATACGCCGATAATATATCGAACCAAAAAATTGCCATTGGAAGCGGTATCACAGGCTGGGTTGCCGCGCATCGCCGCCCGCTGCGCGTGGGAAATGTCCGCGAAGATCCGCGCTACATTCAGATCAGCTCAAACACACAATCCGAATTAGCCATTCCCCTAATTTATCGAAACGAACTGCTTGGCGTTTTGAACGTGGAAAGCGAACAGCTCGATGCTCATAATGAAAACGACGAGGAAATGCTCGGCACACTTGGCGGAAGCCTCGCAGCTATTATCGCCAATGCGCGTCTATTGGAGCAGATCCGCTTACAGGCGGACCGCGAGCGGGTCGTTTATGAAGTCACGGGAAAGATCCGCCGTTCAACGGATATCCAGTCCATTCTCATGACCACAGCCAGTGAATTAACTCGGATCACCGGCGCACGGTATGCAAAAATTGAAGTCAAGCCCATAAAAGATTCTGAACGGAAAGACGCAAAATAATGGAAAGCAATACATCCAAAACCCTGGCAACAAATCCCGAGGAAGCTACGCGTGAGTTTTATAAGAACTGGCGTGAGCGTTTTGTGATTCCCCTTTTGGTTGGCTTGCTTGTTCTGGGCGGCATCAACCTCGTTTTTGCGCTTAATACTTCCCAGAGCCCTTTCATTAATGTGATCTTCGTGACAACATTTGTCCTGACAGGAATTGTTACGATCATCCGCTTTTCATATCAAGTGCGCATGGGCGTGATTCTGCTTAGCGTATATGCGTTAGGCATCAGCGAGTTAGTTACACATGGTATTTTGGGAGACAGTCTCTTCTTTTTCCTTGGATTGATCATATTTGCAACAATGTTGCTTTCCCCGCGCGTTGGTATTGCCTCCATTGTTGTTGACGTTATTACGTTCATAATCCTTGGCTGGTTGATCTTGGGCGGACAGGTCACACTGCTGAATCCGAATGCGCCTCCTGCGATCATTGATGACTGGATATCGAACGGGCTGGTGGTTGTCATGTTTGGGGTGGTGATCGTGATGGCTTTTCAGCGTTTGGAAAAGGCTTTTTTTGACGCCCAAACACAAGTCAGTTCGGCTTTGAATACGCTTAATAATGAGCGTGACAATCTTGAAAATATAGTTTCCGAGCGTACCCGTCAATTGGATAAAGTCAACCAGATCGGGCGGGCGGTCACATCCATTCTTGACCCGGATGAGTTGCTCAAACACGCGGCGCGTCTCATTGAAACTGATTTTGATTGTTATTACGTGGCCTTCTTTTTACTCGATGCCACCGGACAATGGGCTGTGTTAAAAGAAGCCACCGGGGAGGCAGGCCGCGTTTTGCACGAGAACAATTATCGGCTTGATGTGAACGGTAAAAGCGCAACCGGCACTGCCATCCGTAAAAAACTGGCCCATGTCGTTCAAGACAATACCAATGGACCTGTCCGACTCGATAATCCGTTATTACCATACACCCGCTCGCAAATCGCCATCCCGCTCATTGTTGGTGAAACCCTGCTTGGGGCATTGGAAATGCATTCCACAAAGGCAAATGCATTCTCCCAGGAGGAAGTGGGCACCTTTCAGAATATGGCAAATGAAATTGCCATTGCTCTCGAAAATTCACACCTATTCAATGAAGCCCAGCAAAGTCTATCCGAAATGCGTGCCACTCAAAGGCAGTACCTGCAAGGAGCCTGGTCGGCACTCACTGCAGACAAAAACCTGGAATACTCGATCGGCGATAATGACCAGGCAAATAACAGGGAAATTGAAATCCCCATGATCCTGCGTGACCAGACGATTGGACAGATCTATTTGGAGAATTCAACCGAGTGGACACCAGAACAAAAAACTCTGATCGAGTCTGTCATAGCACAAGCGACCCTGGCCTTGGAAAACGCCCGTTTGGTGGAAGAGAGTCAGTCCGTTGCTGTGCGCGAAAGGCTGGCGAATGAACTCATCGCAAAAATATGGGCTTCCACGAACATGGAGAATATCCTTCAAACTACTGTAAGAGAGTTGGGGCGCGTACTTGAAGCAGCAGAAGTAGTGATAGAAGTTTCAATGGATGAAGGCAATGGATAAAAACTTTTCACCTTCTCAGCCGCCTAACACAGAATCCACCGCCTTCAACTACAAAAGCTGGCGCAATGAATTCATTCTGATCGTCCTTCGCATTGCATGTGTGGTTGGACTCGCATTGATCCTTTTCAATTGGGCGACCACTCCAGCCAGTGACCGTGTTTTATTTACAGTTTTGTATGCCTCCCTGCTGCTGGTGACCATACTCCCGGCTCAATATGCATTACGCGCATCCGTCCTGCTGGTTATGGTTTTCGTTGTGGGAGCAAATTCGATCCTGGGATGGGGTCCGTGGTTGGATGGAAGCGTCTTCTTTGTCGCTTGTGTAGCACTATCCTCGTTGCTCTTTGATCAAAGGATTGATATCTTTGTACTTATAGCAAGCATACTGACAGTTACAACAATCGCAATACTCCAGCAGCTCGGTATCCACCATCTATCAGGACCGGGACTGCCTGTCACCACATCAACAGACTGGGGCGCATATATTGTTGATTTTTCCCTGCCGAGTGCGATCCTTATTATTGCGATCGGTCAATTTAAAGGGGCATTCACCCGAGTGGTCAGTCAAATGCAAACCACGCTTCAAACGCTGACCAGTGAACGCGCGCAATTGGAAGAAAGGGTCAGCGAGCGGACAGAAGAATTGAATTCACAAACCGTGCAATTACGCACTTCTACCAATGTTGCAAGGGTTGTGGCCGAGATCCAGGATATTCCCACGCTGATCGAAACAGTAACCACCCAAATTTCAGAACAGTTTGGTTTTTATCATGTTGGGCTGTATATTTTGGACGACCAGAAAAAAAACGCATTCCTTCAGGCAGCATCCTCTGTTAATGGAAAACAACTCATTGGTCAGGGCTTCCGTGTGGAACCGGACAGGCGGAATGCCATGAGTTCGGTCATCCAGCAGAATCGCCCCATGCTGTCCTCCGATACTGAAGATACCAACTTTGTTCGGGATGCTAACTTTCCACTCACCCGCTCTCGAATGATCCTGCCCCTCGCTGTACGCGGTAATGTGATCGGTATTTTGGATATACATTCGGACCGATCGAAAGCCTTTACTTCTCAGGATTCTGAGATCATAAGAACACTCTCTGATCTGATCGCAATTTCATTCGATAATGTTCGCCTTATTAATGAAACAAAAAACCTTCTCAACCAACTGGAAATCAATACCTCATATCAGGCAAACGAAACCTGGACGAAATTCACCAGCCGGCACAAGCCGGGATATCAATACACTCCCGCCGGAGTACGTCCTCTCTTCTCTACAGACAAGAAAACTAACGGGGATGGGCTGCGCGTCCCATTGACCTTATATGGGCAAAACATCGGGACCATAAAATTGATCAGAAAAGGTGGCATCACTGAATGGTCGGAACGTGAGCGCGCACTTGTGGAAAAAATAGCAGACCAGGTAGCCCTCGCCCTTGAAAACAGCCGTCTTGTAGATGAAGCCCAAAAGAACGCTTTGCGCGACCAGATGATCGCAAATGTCTCCACCCGCGTCCGCGAGACTTTGGATGTTGAATCGGTGATCCGGACAGCCACTACCGAACTACGCAAGGTATTTGATCTTAAAGAAGCTGAGATCAGCATCGGGACCGGCGAAACTGAGCCATCCCCTGCCAGAAAAACCACCTATCCAAGTCACTCGAAATAATAAAGAGAATATTTCCGGATGCAGCCTGTGAATAAAAAAACAGTTTTTATACAGATGAACGAAACCCAACGCTACGCACTCATTGGTGCGCTCTTTGGGTTAACGTTTCCGATCATCGGAACTCTGTTGAGATTGATCACTTCAGACCTGCAAATTACCATTGCAAACCTTATAAACGCCCAAACCACCGATCCCATCTTATGGGTGGTGGATACTGCGCCGTTCGTTCTCGCTTTTTTTGCAGGATATGCCGGTCGCACACAGGACAGGCTATTAATCACCAATGATAAACTGGTCACCCGCGAACAGGAGCTTTATAAATATCAATTAAGCCTCGAACAGCGCGTAGAAGACCGCACCCGCGAGATCGAACATCGCAACAGTCTCCTAAGAGCGGTGGCGGAAGTCGGCAAGGGCATCACTTCCTACCGCAATCTTACAGAACTTCTACAGCAAACCACTTATTTGATCCACAATAATTTTGGATATTACCATGTCGGTGTATTTTTGCTCGATGACCGCAAGGAATACGCGGTATTGGCAGCCGCCAACAGCGAAGGCGGGCAGCGCATGTTGGAAAGGAATCACCAACTTAAAGTCGGTGAAACAGGCATTGTGGGTTATGTGACTGAGACTGTCAAAGCGCGCATCGCTCTGGACGTTGGGCAGGATGCGGTTTTCTTCAACAATCCCGACCTTCCAGAGACACGTTCCGAAATGGCTCTTCCACTGGTCGTGGGTGGACGAGTCTTTGGCGCATTGGATGTGCAGAGCACAGAGCCTCAGGCATTCACCGAAGACGATATTGCGACATTGCAGATCCTTGCGGAACAGCTTGCAGTTGCGATCCAAAACGCGAATTTATTTAGCGAAACCGAAAAGGCGCTTGAAGCATCCAAGTCCATCTTCGGCAATATCAGCCGCGAGGCGTGGGGCAAGATCCTTCACACACAACCTCGAATAAATTTCCTGGCAACGCCTCCGGCCACAGTTCAAATCTTCAATCAGGTCTCCGAACAATCCATCGGAAAAGCGGTTGAAACAGGTGACATTATCATCGGCACCGATGGTCTCACGATCAGCGTCCCCATCAAGGTGCGCGGACTTATCATCGGCGCCATCCGATTGAAGAAGAACGAAATCTCAGAAGCGTGGACCCAGGATGAAACCAACCTCGCCATTTCATTATCAGATCAATTAAGCGGCGCGTTGGAAAGCGCCCGTCTTTACAAAGAGTCACAACAACTTGCGGCACGCGAATCATTGGTATCCAATATTTCGTCACGCATCGGAGCCTACTCAAACATTGACTCTATTCTGCGGGAGACGGTGCAGGAGCTTGGTCAAACCATCGGCAATGCCTCAGTTTCCTTCCAGTTGGTTGACCAGTTCGATTCGCAGAAGCAGGCTGAAGGTCGGGGTGAAAGCGCAAATCCCGAATCGTCCAAAAAGGCTAAAGGGTAAACATGTCCACACCACAAACGCCTGTGAATGCTAAAGATCAAACCTGGTTTGAACAGGTCAGGGAATTTGTTCAGTACCTGATTGCGCCGTATCCTTCTATTCAGGAAATAGGGCTGTCGCGGCGCGCGCAATTATTGAATGTGTTTTCCGCAGTATTGAGCCTCGGGCTTGCCATAGGGTTGATCGTAAATCCATCCAATGGGATCATGTTCGGCATCCTGCTTGGAGTTTCGATAGTTTCATTTTTTATGGGCAAATGGAAATTCCCCGTGGTTGGAACGATGTTGTTCTCCATTGGAATCCTTTCGGCTGCCTACATTTCCCTATATCTGGGATCGGCTTCAAACTATTTGATAACGATCCTTTCATTGGTTCCGCTTGCCTTGATCGTTGCCAGTGCGTTGACAGACAGAATCACTTTTATCGGGCTCGTATTCTACGCAACCCTTACAACCATTCTTGCATCCATTAATTCAAAAGCTCCACTCTCACCCGCCGATGTTCCAACCGCAGGCGGTATCGTATTATTTATAGGTGCGATCCTGTATGGCATCCTTGAATTTCGCGCCAACCTCGAAAAATCCCGATTGGAAGAGGTCCGCTTATCTAATCAAAAAATGCGTGATGCGCAAATAATCCTTGAGGACCGTTTGATCGAACGCACGCGCAGTCTTGCGGAAGCAAACCAACAAATTGAAGAGCGCACTGCGCGCCTGCAGACCATCTCTGAAATATCGCAGGAGATCTCTGCCAATATGGAGCTGCAGTCTAGAGAACTCTTTACACGCATCACCCGTACCATCAGTGAGAAATTAAATTTTTACCATGTCGGCATTTTCCTGCTCGATGAGAACCGTGAATACGCTGTCTTGCGCGCTGCCAACAGCCTGGGCGGACAGCACATGCTTGCGCGCCGCCACCAATTGAAAGTCGGCGGGACCGGCATTGTGGGATACGTCTCCCAGTCCGGTCGTCCACGTATTGCGCTGGATACCGGCACCGATGCGGTTTTCTTCAACAACCCCGACCTTCCGAAAACCCGCTCCGAAATTGCCCTCCCTCTTAAATATGGTGCACAGATCATAGGCGTGCTGGATGTGCAAAGCACGGATTCCTCGGCCTTCAAAGATGAAGACGTGAACACTCTTGGCACGCTCGCCAATCAGATCTCGGTCATCATTAACAATGTCCTGACCAATGAAAACCCTCAGTACGCACCCGCTTTCATGAAAATGGATCGGACTTTAAATCCAAAGCAAAAAACGAGCGGGTATTCATACCTGTCTGACGGGACGATTACTACGGACCTGCCAGCCAACAGCCTCATGTTCGAAAAGGCCCTCGCATCTGGCGAGACTGAGGTAACTGCCCAGCCTTCGAAAAACATTCCCTCCACTCTGGCAGTCCCTGTGAAATTCCGTGACCGCGTGATCGGCATCATTCATATCCAGGCTTCGCAGGAAAACAGAAGATGGACGGATGACGAAATCATGATGGTGCAATCCATTTCAGAACGAGCCGCCTTCGCGCTGGAAAATGCCCGTCTGTTTGAAGAAACCATGCACCGTGCAGACCAGGAAGAGACCATCGCGCGGGTCACTACACACATCGGCGCATCCACCGACTTTGACCGCATCCTGCAAACCACAATTCAGGAGCTTGGTCAGGCGCTGGGTGTATCCCGCTCGTTCATCCAAATGGGAACGCCGCCTGAAAATGAAAATAATTAAAGGTTGACATGAATCAGAGTACACCGGAAAAGCAACCCATCCCAACCAGAAGAAATAACCGCTTTACGCTTCAAGCGCGTCTCGTGGTGTTTATGTTATTCATCGCCCTGCTTCCGCTCACCTTTATTTCGGCCCGAAATATCATTCAAACCCAACAGGCTCTCATTGATGGGGCTGAAATCTCCCTGCTTTCAAGCGCGCAGCAAACCGCAAATAGCCTGGACACATTCTTCAAAGAAACCTTGAATTCGATCCAAATCGAAGGGCAGTTCTCGGCCTTCTCATCTTATCTACAGCTTGATCCGCTCGAGCGGCCGGGAAGCGTGGAATATACCCGCGCTTGGGAACTTCTGGACAAACTAAGCAGGAAAGACCCGGACAATATCGTTTCGTATGCCCTGATCGATACAAAGGGGAATGTGCTTATTGATACTGCCAAAGGGATTACCAAGGTAAGCGAATCGCGAGAAATCTATTTCCCGCAGGTTCAATTTTCCGACCATCCCATTGTTACCGCAGTAACTTATGCCGATGACGGGACAACCAATCTCTACTTTGCAAGCAAAGTCATTAACGACAATAATAGATACGTTGGCATCCTGCGCGTAAAATACAGGTCAGCCATCTTGCAGTCAGTGATCACCCAGAACATCGGCGACTCCACCGATGTATCGGCTGTGTTATTGGACCAACTCAACATCCGCATGGCCGATACGCAAAACCCCGACTTGATCTTGAAATCCATTGTCCCGCTTGAGCTTCCCGATTATCTGCTTGCAGTAGATACAAAGCGGTTTTTGAATCTCCCCCGCGAACAACAAACCACGTACCTGACCGACTTCGATAACGCGCTTGATAATGCAAAGATTCAGCCTTTTTTCAGGGCTGAACTATCCCCCAACTCGCCCGGAGATGACAGCATTGCCGTCGCCTATCTTGTAAGCCAGCCGTGGGTCATCGCGTACAGCCGCCCAACATCCACCTTCCTGGCTGAAGTTCAGAGGCAGATCAATACCAACATCGTGCTTGTGGTGATTACCTCGATCTTCGTGGCGATAGTTGCCGCTTTTCTCGCAAGATCATTTACAAGGCCCATCATTGCCCTTTCTCAAGTTGCAGACTCCATCTCACAAGGCAACCTGGACGCACGCGCACAAACAGGCTCGTCAGATGAGATCGGCATGCTCGCATCAGCCTTCAATTCCATGACGAACCAGCTTCAGACCACCCTTACCGGACTGGAAGAGCGCATCTCAGAACGAACTGCCGCCCTGCAAAAAAACAACTTGCAGCTTGAAACGATCGCAGACGTTGCGCGCGAGATCGCCATTATCCGCGACATGAACACGCTGCTGAACGTATCCGCAAATCTGATCCGCGAACGACTGCGCTACTATCACGTGGGCATTTTCCTCGTGGATGAACGCAACGAATTCGCCATCTTGCGCGGTGCGAGCAGTACCGCCGCGGAAACCATGCTGGCAAGAAATTACAAACTAAAAGTCGGGCAAACCGGGCTGGTCGGTAATGTGACCAAGACCGGTCAGGCTTACATCGCATTGGATGTCGGTACGGATGCCATTCATTTTGAAAATCCATTCCTGCCGGAAACACGCTCAGAGATCGCACTTCCGCTTCGTGCTCACAGCCTGACAATTGGCGCATTGGACATTCAAGCAAATGTCTCCAACGCATTTAGCGAACGCGATATTCAAACTTTCCAAATCCTCGCGGACCAATTATCCGCCGCCATCGAAAACGCCCAGCTTGCACAGCAAGTGGAAACAGCCATGCGCGAACTCACCAACACCAATCGCGCTCAAACCCAACGAGCCTGGCAGAATACCAGCGGTGAAAGAGTATTACCCGCATATCAATATGACGGATTACAGGTAAGCCCTGTCCCGCACGATCTTTCCAGCAGTTTATTGGAACAATTGAAAAGTGGAAAACCGATCGTAATAAAACCGGATGACGCCCAGCCGTCCACGACCCGTGAAAAGAAAAATACATTGATGATTCCGCTCATGCTCTCAAATGAAGTGATCGGCGTGATCGGACTGGAACAGGAAGATCTGGGGCATATCTGGAGCGAAAAAGAAATTGCCGTTGCCCAGGCCGCCGCCAACCGCGCCGCCCTCTCACTGGAAAACTCGCGCCTGTTGGAGGAGTCTCAACGGCGAGCCTCACGCGAGCAAGCCATCAGTCACATATCTGCCAGGATCGGCACAGGGACTGAGATCGACTCGATCTTAAAAATCGCCATCCGCGAGCTGGGCTCTCAGATCAGCGGCACCCAGGTCACGGTCGAGATGGGAAGCGATGACGAATAGTCGTCCAATATTGTTTGAGGTGCAAACTGTGAATCAGAGATCAAATCAAAAAGAGCTTAGCATGGCCAATATCTATGCCATATTCGGCACGCTCTTTGGATTCTTGTTGCCCTTCATTGGAACACAGGCCAGGCTTGTATTTTTGAACCTGCCACTCACCCTTGCAAATATCATCAGCATTCAAAGCGCAGACCCCATCTTATGGGTAGTGGATACGGCGCCTTTGGTCCTTGGACTCGTTGCGGCCTTCGCCGGCCGGCAGCAGGATGTACTGGCAGAAACCAACGCTGAGCTCAACGCCCGCGAACAGGAATTAAAAACAAATCAGCTAACCCTCGAACAACGCGTGGTCGAACGCACCGCTGAATTGACCATCGCCAATCAACACAACGAACGCCGCTCCGCGCAATTTGAAGCCATCGCGCGTTTGGCCCGCACCATTCGTTCCTCGCAAACATTGGAAACCCTCCTTCCGCAGATCACCGAAGCCATCTCAAAGGAATTCGGCTTTTATCATATTGGCATCTTCCTTAGTGAAAACACCAGAGAATATGCCATCCTCGTGGCCGCGAACAGCGAAGGCGGAAAAAGGATGCTCGCAAGGAATCACCGGCTGCTCATAGGCGGGACTGGAATTGTGGGCTTCGTGACCAACAGTGGTCAACCCCGCGTCGCTCTGGACGTTGGGCAGGATGCGGCCTTCTTCAACAATCCCGACCTTCCCGATACACACTCCGAAATTGCCCTGCCCCTGCGCGATAACACTGGTGTCTTCGGCGCATTGGATGTGCAAAGCACTGAAACCAACGCTTTTTCCCAGGAAGACATCAGCATTCTTTCTGCTTTGTCCGACCAGGTAAGTATCGCGATCCAAAATGCGCGTTCATTGCAGCAGGCACGCGAAGCGCTGGCGCAAGTCCAGGCTGCGTCCACTCAAATGAACAAACAGCAATGGCATGAATTCCTCGAACAACAATCTGTGGCCGGGTACACCTTCGATGGCGTAGACATAAAAAAAATAAACCCGCAGGAACCGCAGCCCGTTCACAGCCTTGCCATTCCACTCACCTCGCGCGGAGTCCGCATTGGCACGCTAAAACTTAGTGCCGCAGGCAGTGCAACCCACACCTGGACCAACGATGAAATCGCCGTAGCACAAGCCACAGCGGAACGCACTGCCCTTGCCCTCGAAAATGCGCGCCTGCTTTTGGATGCCCAAAAGCACGCCGCAAAGGAACGCACCATCGGGCAGATATCCACCAGGATCGGCAGTTTGGTTAATCTTGAAAACATCCTGCAGACCGCGGTTCAGGAATTAGGCAGCACAATCCCAGAGACGGATATTGCCATCCAATTCCAGTCTATGGAAAAAGAACCAAAATAATCCAACCTGATATTTATCCAGATCAGCGCCAGGAAAGAAAAAATGAGCAACCTTCAAAACATACCAGAGACACTTGCTAAAGATACGCCCTCTAATGAATTCGTTGAGAATTGGCGGCATAGTTTCGTTACTCCCCTGCTCATTACAGCACTGGCTATCGGCTTGTTCCTGCTCATCCCTGCCTTTGTTTCCACCACCAGCATCCCCACCAAAGTATTCTATAGTTCTATTTATTTATTGCTCGTTGGTATGACATTATTTCCCTTCTCATATAACACCCGCATCACAGTTGTTGTGTTCTCGGTATTTGCCCTGGGATTAAATGAATTATTTTCCTATGGGATCCTTGGGGATGGACTTGTCTTTTTCTACGGGACGATTGTCATAGCGACCATGATGTTTTCACCCCGGGCAGGCGTGATCGCCACCGCGGTTTCCATTCTGACTTTTGCAGTTACAGGTTCCCTGTTTCTTACAAGTACTCTTAAGCCCACGAGCACGTCCATCGGAACAATGAATATTGGCGATTGGTTCAGCGCCGCCGCCACAATTATCGTCTTCGGCGCGATCATTATCATTGGCTTTCAAAGACTTCAAACAGAAATTGATGAAGGGCAAAGGAAAACAAAAGCGGCAGTCGAAGCTCTTGAAGGAGAGCGTGCCAAACTCGATGAACGCGTCAAAGACCGCACCTTCGATCTTGATGTGGCCGCCAAAGCCAGCGAACGCCGTGCCCGCCAGTTTGAAGCCATCTCGCAGGTGGTAAAAGCGGTTTCCACCATTCAGGATTCCAACCTGCTCCTATCACGAATTACACAATTGCTTAGCGAACAATTTAAGTTCTATCACACCGGAATTTTCCTGCTCGACGATAACCGCGAGTATGCGGTGCTTCGCGCTTCAAACAGTGAGGGCGGACGAAAAATGCTGGCGCGTGGACACAAGCTACAGGTCGGGCAGACCGGGCTTGTAGGGATGGTCACCGCTACTGGCCGCGCACGCGTCGCACAAGACGTTGGGGCTGATGCGGTCTATTTCAACAATCCCGACCTGCCTGAGACACGTTCTGAGATCACATTGCCTCTTCGGCACGCCGGGCAGATCATCGGAGCCCTTGACGTACAAAGCACAGAGATGAACGCCTTTGACCAGGAAGATGTGAGTGTATTGAATACACTTGCCGATCAAGTGGCTGTCACGTTGAATAACACTCTAATCCTTGAGGAAGCCCGCAAGTCGCTTGCAGAATCTCAAACAACATTCAGCGAACTGACGCGCGAAACCTGGAAGGTGATGCGCCCCAAATCAGCAGGTCTGGGATTTCAGTCAGTAGACTCAAAAGTTGTTCCACTTGAACGACCCCTGGAAGGCGACTACATCAAAGCAGCGCTCTCAAAGGACAAAACTGCCCTGACGAATCAGGAAAATGATTCTTCCAACCTAGCCATCCCCATTCGCCTGCGCGGACAGATCATCGGTGTAATCAGCCTGCAGGCACGCAAAAAGCGAAAGATATCAAGGGATGAAACTGAAATCACGCAAGCGGTGGCAGATCGTCTCTCGCTGGCAATAGAGACCGCTGTTCTTCTGCAGTCTACACAGCACCGCGCAGATATTGAGCGTGTCACAACAGACATTTCATCAAAGATCAGCTCGTCCACCCGCCTCGAAGCCATCCTGCAAACGGCCGCGCAGGAGTTGAGCCGTGCGTTAGGCGGCTCCGATGTGCTCGTGCAGATCGAGCCTACATCCATCGAATTGGGCATGGCAGGATAAACCATGAATATGCAAAGAAATTTATTCTTGAAGTTCGTTCTTTTGGCGGCAATCCTGCAATTCGTTATTTCCTGCACGGCATCCGCGCCGCAGGAAGAAACTGCCAACAACTCCCCTTTGATCGTGGCCTACACCCAATGGTGGGGCGACTATACACTTCTGGTCGCAAAAGAAAAAGGCTTCTTTGAAAAATATGGCATTGAAGTGGAGCCTGTCTATTACGATGTTTTCGCAAGGACTTTTTCGGACCTGGCTGCCGGTCAAATTGACGGCGCCATGATCGCAGTTGGCGACACTCTCAGCGTTGACCACAGCGCCAAAATGAAAGTCGTCGGCGTATCCGATGATGGCGGAGCGGATGCAATTATCGGCGGACCTGGGATAAACAGCATTGAAGACCTCAAAGGAAAAAAGGTCGGCGTGCTGCTCGGAAGTCAATACGAGCTGATGGTTACCCTGATGCTGCAAAGCGCGAATATAAATATGGATGATATTACCCTGACAGGCATCGACCCTGAGAACGCGTCCAACGCGCTGAGAATGAATCAGGTACAGGCTGTTTATACATGGGAGCCATTTCTATCCGAGGCGGTTTCCAACGGAAGTAATATTCTTTACCCAAAGGAAAAAACTCGTCTCTTCCCGGATATGATCGTCTTCAATGCTTTGATCGTGAAAGACCGGCCGGAAGATGTTCGGGCTTTCCTGAAAGCGTGGTTCGAAGCGGTGGATTACCGCCTGCTCAACCCGGAGGAGACTCAGGCGATTGCCGCCAAATACCTTAACGTGGATATCAATGATATACCCGTGGACGATAATTTAAAGATACTTTCTTTGGATGAAAACAAGAGCATGTTCAATCCGAAAGGTGAAAATTCGGTTTTCACCACACTGAGGCTTACTTCAGATTATCTGATTTCGATTGGTGCTCTTGCGCAACAGATCAATCCGCTCGAATTACTGGACCCATCTTATCTGCCTTAATCGCAATCATTGACAAGAGAGTTTTTATGAATAACCCGCCCAATCAGCCCATGCAACAGGAAGAGCGTCGCCGCAAAAACGTACTAACGATCAGTTTGATCGCCGGAATATTATTTACGATCATTGCGGCCGTCTCCGGTTATGTTGGATATTCCCAGAATGGAGTCAAAGGTCTCTATGGTTTTGGGGTTACCAGCGCAGTTGCGATCTCAGCATTTATCAGTGTATACCAATGTCGTCGTAACCGACCCTCGCTTGGAATTGCGATCCTGATCGGGACCATTTATGCGGTGGGACTTTCGATCCCATTCATCGTGCATGGACAAGGACTTGCCCTCGGAATCATGGTCGCCATTGTTGTGGCGGGGATCTCATCCTCAACACTGCCGTCTGATCTATCAATACGTGCGATTGTCGGCGGTGCCATTGTCGCAGTGATAATCACAGTCACAGACCTATATTTGCCAGACCTTGGATTACCCACCGATCCTGTCGCAACAAACTGGATTGCCGCTGTCACATCGGTCATTTACATTTTCTTTATCCTAAGCCGGTTCAATTCCTACAGTCTTCGGACAAAGATCATTATTGCCTTCATTCTGGTGACCGTCATTCCCCTGATCGCAACAGGATACTACAACACCGTATCTTCAACCCAATCGCTCCAGGAGCAAAATAAAGCCCAATTAGCTACTCTCGCCAAAACCACAGCCAGCACTGTGGATAAATTCATCACCAACCAACTCGATAACATCCACTCGGATTCAAAACAATTGCCCCTGGTTTCCTACCTGAATTCACCCGTACAATCCCGCATCAGCAGTGCGGAAGAGGGAAATGCCCGTCAGGTTCTGAATTCCATAACACGCAAGAATCCGATCTTCATCCACTCCATCGCATTATTGGACAAAAACGGAGTGGACATCCTTGACACGAACGAGAGTCATAAAGGACAAAAAGAAGGGATTCAGGATTACTTCAAAGTTCCCTTTCAAAGCAAACTGCCATTTGCGTCGAATATTATTTTCCAGGATGACGGCGCATACTTGTTTTTCAGCTCGCCCATCATTGACCGAAGCGGAGACACCGTGGGCGTTTTGCGGATTGCCTATGACGCCAAGATCATCCAATCCATCGTCCGCTCCATAGACACCGGCTATGCGGATACGATCATCCTGTTGGTGGATAAAAATACATATATACGAGTCGGCTATACCGGCGACCGTGATGAATTATTGAAATCTTTCAAAAATTTTAACGACCTTGAGTTTAGCGTTATGCAGTTGGAAAACCGCCTGCCTTTGGGTGCAAGGGAAAACGCACTGGCTGACGTGAACGATGGGCTGGTTGCCGGCTTGGATAATATACAACGAACGCCTTTCTTTGAAGCCTACTCCGATTCACTGGGTTCGAATGCCATCAATACCGGCATCTTTCTCCAAACCCAGCCGTGGATCGCCACGATCCGCCAATCCACACAAATATATATGGAACCCATTAACAACCAATACAGAACAAATATTTTGCTCTCACTTGGGTTGATCGTTTTTAGCATTGCGGCAGGCTTTTTGGCATCGCAGATCCTTACCTCGCCGCTCATATCGCTTGCCGATGTAGCTGAAAAAATTACAGCGGGAGATTTCAGCGCCCGCGCAAAAACCACAACCGAGGATGAGATCGGCATCCTTTCGGTTTCCTTCAACCGCATGACGGATGAATTAAGTCAGACCGTAAACAGCCTTGAAGCACGCGTGTCGGAACGCACAATAGATCTTGAAAACGCTCAAAAGCAAGCCGAGCAGCGAGCCGAAAAACTTCAAGCCATTGGTGAAATTTCAAGGATCATCGCCAGCGAACAAAGTCTTGAAACCCTGCTCCCGCTGATCACCCGTCTCGTCAGCGAGCGGTTTGGCTACTATCACACCGGCATCTTTTTGATCAATGAAACAAAGCAATTTGCGGTGCTGCAAGCGGCCAGCAGCGCAGGCGGAAAAAACATGCTGGCACGCGGGCATAGACTCGAAGTCGGCGCAAGCGGCATCGTCGGTTACGTCGCCAAATACGGAACCCCGCGCATCTCTCTTGACGTTGGGACGGATGCTGTTTACTTCAACAATCCCGACCTTCCAAACACCCGCTCTGAAATGGCCTTACCGCTGACGGTCCGCGACCAGATCGTGGGCATATTGGACGTGCAAAGCGAACAGCCCGGTGCATTCACGGAAAACGACGCCAGCACCCTAAACATCCTTGCAGACCAGATCGCCATCGCGCTGGACAACGCGCGTCTATTCTCCCAAACGCAAGCAGCCTTGAATGAAGCTCAGGCGCTTTATCAACGCAATATTAGCGAAAGCTGGCAATCCTTCAGCGCTGAGGAAGAAACACTTGGCTATCATCAAAGCATGGTCGGAGGCAGGAAATTAACCACCCCTGTCCAAACAGATGAGATCACTCAAACCATGAATCGCGGTATCACTTCGATCTTTAATTCAGACGGCAGCAACAGGGAGCCATCCATCGTTGTCCCCATTAAACTGCGCGGACAAACGATCGGCGCAATGAATATCAAGGCCCCTGCCAAAGACCGCCAATGGACCAGCGATGAGATCAACCTCGTTGAAGCGATCTCGGAACGCCTCTCGCTCGCGCTTGAAAATGCGCGCCTCATTCAGGAATCACAACGTCAGGTGGTCAAGGAACAGACGATCAGCGAAGTCACCGGCAAGATCGGCGCATCCATCAATATGAAGAACGTTCTACAAACAGCAGTGGAAGAATTGGGAAAGATCATGCCCGGCTCGGAAATCATGATCAAATTCCAAAGTGGGAACGCAGACAAAAGTGATAATAAAGGAACTTATTAATGAAAAAGCCGCGTTTCTCACTTTTATCCGCCTTCAACAACATGCCGTTCAGGCGGTTCAAACTTCGCACCAAGTTAACTCTGGGCAGCATGTTGATCACGTTTATCGCCATCATCGGGATGGGATATTATGTTTATTATCGCAATCAGGAATCGAATAAATTCCTGACAACCCAGCTTGAGGCCAACGTTCGTAAAAAGGCGGAAGATAACCTATCTACGCTCAGCAAGGAACAATCCACCTTGCTGAATAACTTTTTCGTGTCTGCGAGAGACAGCGTTTCCACATTGGGGACGATAGAAAGCCGGATGCTATCCAATGAATCTATCCTAAACAGCGGGGCCTATTGGGATGCATCCACAATGCTTTCCCGCCTGCCTTCTGGAAGCTGGGATAACCCAAACACAGAGGTTTCATCAATTTTTATACCTGCCAATATTGATCTTAGCCCTGAACTCGCGTCAAAATTAAATGTCCTCAAACAAACCGAACTGATCATCCCGTCCACACTTGAAAACAACTCCGACATCATCGCCATCTACTTTGGCGGGACATCGGGAGAAACGGTCTATTTCCCAAATATTGACCTTGCTGCAATCGTCCCGCCCGATTTTGACGTGACCGGACGTCCCTGGTTTGTGGAAGCGGCCCCTGACAATAATCCGCTTGGGAAAGTGGTTTGGGCGGCCCCCTATCAGGATGCGGCACTCAACGGACTCGTCATCACTGCCAGCGTGCCTGTATTTGATGCAAGCAAAAAACTTCTGGGCGTTTCCGCAATGGATATTCAGCTTAATAGGATCACAAAGCTGGTATCCAATATCCACGTTGGCAAGACCGGATATGCTTTTCTCATTGACAAGGACCTGCGCCTGATCGCACTGCCTCAATCCGGTTATATGGATTTTGGCGTGACAGCAGATACCCTGCCTCTGGGCGAGGTTTTGGATCAAACCAAACTGACCAGAATGTCACCTGAATTTTTCAAAGTGTTACAGGAAACCGCACTGGGCAGTAATGTAAAGTTCGTGAGGATCAACGGAGTTGAAAGGTTAATTGCCTATCAACAAATACCCGAAATAAAATACAGCCTTGCCATCATCGTGCCTGCCAATGAGATGCTGGCTGAAGCCATTACCGTAAACGCGCAGGTTGCCCTGGAAACAAGGAATACGATCACCTTTAGCATTCTTTTAGTCCTTGTGATTCTGACTCTCGCCTCCCTTGCGAATTTTGGGATCGGGAATCGGTTAACAGCCCCGCTGAAAGATCTAACCAGCGTTGCGAACGAGATCATCGCAGGCAACTTTGAAGCCAAAGCGGAAATCCAGGAACAGGACGAGATCGGTACTCTTGCAGAAACACTGAATGCAATGACTTCTACGATCAGCGGCATGATCCAATCCCTCGAACATCGCGTGGACGAGCGCACCTCGGACCTTCAGAACGAGTTGGAAAAAGGGGAACATCGCGTCAGACAATTTGAGGCGATCACAAAAGTCTCCCGCGCGATCAATGCCGCAAAAAATCTCCAGGAATTATTACCGCAGATATCCGAAGTGGTCAGCGAACAATTCGGCTTTTATCACGTTGGCATCTTCCTTAATGATGCCAGTAATCAATACGCAACCCTGAGCGCAGCCAACAGCCCCGGCGGAAAGATCATGCTCAAGCGCGGACATCAACTCAAGATCGGCGAACAAGGTATCGTGGGTAATGTAACCGGCACGGGCAATCCGCGCATCGCTCTCGACGTAGGCGAAGATGTCACTTACTTCAACAACCCCGACCTGCCTGAAACACACTCTGAAATGGCGCTGCCTCTCAAGATTTCAGGACAAGTGATCGGAGCGCTGGATGTGCAAAGCACAATCCCCAACGCATTCTCGAATGAAGATGTGGAAGCGCTCTTGACCCTTGCAGATCAGGTAAGCCTCGCCATTCAAAATGCCCGTCTCTTTGATCAGACTCAAAAGGCTTTATTGGAAGCGGAAGCCATCTCCCGCCAACAATCCCGCATCTCATGGGAACGCCTGCCGCAGGAATTAAAACTGACAGGTTATCGTTACACGGCCAGCGGCTCGATTCTGCTGAACGAATCCGAGACCCTGGAAAAACTTGATAAGAAGAACGACAAGCGGCATGAAATTTCAGTACCCATTGTTTTGCGCGGCGAGACCATTGGCGCATTATCGGTGCAGGTTCCGAGGAGCGAGCATGTCAGCAGAGACCAAATGGATTTGATCAAGGCCGTTGCCGAACGTGTCGCTTTATCCGCTGAAAATGCACGCCTGTTTGAAGAGACTACCACCCGCGCCGCCCGTGAAAGCATCGTATCGGATATCACCAACAAGATCCGCAGTTCAAACGACCCGCAGGAAATGATGCAGACCGCCATGGCAGAATTGCAGCGTGTTCTGGGTGCTACGCGGGTCGAGATCGTTCCGCAAAAAAATGCGCCGTCCCCTGATAAGTAGATCAAAATAGGATAACCATGACAACAACAATTGCCGTATCAAATGAAAAAGGTGGCGTGGCAAAAACCACCACCACACTTTCCCTTGGCGCTGCCCTTGCAGAACTTGGACAGAATGTTTTGTTGATCGACCTAGACGCGCAAGCCAACTTGACTTTGGCGCTGGGGTTTGAGCCGGGTGAAGCCAGGCAAACCTCCAGCGACATTATGCTCGATAACGTTTCCATACAAAGCGTCCGCCGCAAAACGGATTTTGATAAACTCGATCTGGTCCCATCCAATTCGCGCATAGAGTCATCCGAGCAATTCCTGCCGATGCGCACCAGCCACACCACCATTTTGCAGCGCGCCATTGCAAGCGCCAATTTACCCTATGACTATATTCTTTTGGATTGCCCGCCGGTACTTGGCGCCATCACAAAGAACGCGCTGGCCGCGGCCGACCTTTTACTCATCCCCACACAGGCCGAATATTTTTCCGCCTACGCCTTGCGCAACATGATGACCCTCATCCGCCGTATCCGCGAGGAGGATAACCCCAGCCTTGCGTACCGCATCCTGGTCACCATGTTGGATAAAAGAAACCGCACGCACCGAAATATCTTGGAGCAGCTCCGCACCACATTCGGCGAAGGCGTCTTCAACACCGTCATAGAAGTGGATACAAAATTGCGCGAAAGCCCCATTGCCGGAATGCCCATCACAAGTTACAAAACCGGCGCGCGAAGTTCAATGCAATACCGCGTCCTCGCCCAGGAGTTAATGGAATATGCCCAAAAAACCCAAAATAGACAAGCGGCTTGACAAGCTCTTCCAGGACATCCGTCCCGAAGAGAATGTTGCCAAAACCAAGCGCATTCCAAAGGGCGATAAAGAAGCGGCGCGTCCGGCTGACCCGAAACCTGTCCGGCAAAATCCCGAACAGTCCACTCCCGTCAAAGTGGCAAAGCGTCAGACAGCCGCCCTGCCTCCCCTGGAAACTGCCCTCCTGCAACAGGATAATTCAGGTAATACATCCTATTCTGTAACCATACCCACAGGGTTCAGCGAATGGTCCACCCTGCGCGTTGTGGATGAAGGCCGGGAACATCACTGGACACCCGATGAGCAACTGTTGGTGAAGCAAGTATCCGACCAATTATCTCTGGCGTTGGAAAATGCGCGCCTCTTTCAGGAAACCCAAAAACGCGCCGAGGAATTGAACACATTGAACGAAATGGCCCTGGCGCTCTCCAGCGAAACAGACAACGCACAGATCGCCGAGATCACTTATAAATATGCCAGCAGACTCATTGATACGAATAATTATTTTATTGCGCTTTATGACCAGAGTTCAAGTGAAATCCATTTCCCACTGATCATCAATGACCGTGTGCGCATTCAGGCTCCAATTCGCAAACTTGGCAGCGGATTGAGTGATTATGTGATCCGTACCAAAGAAACTCTTTACCTGCCTGATAGAGTTTTGGATCGTATGCAGGAAATGGGTTTTGAATTCATACCTTTAGGTGACAATAAACCCGCCCTCAGCTGGCTGGGCGTTCCGCTGCTTGTCGGCAATCGCGCCATTGGTGTGATCGTCGTACAAAGTGTGGAAAAAGAGAACCTGTATTCCGAAAGAGACCGCGATGTGCTTTTATCCATTGCCGGTCAGGTAGCTACTGCTCTTGAAAATGCGCGCCTGTTCCAGGAAACGAAAGAACGCGCCAATGACCTGGCCTTGATCAACCGCGTTGTCGGCACATTGACAGTCGCCACCAATTTGGAGGCAGCTCTCGATGTTGTGATTCGAGAGATCGTGGAGGACTTCCCGGTTTCGCGCGGGGCGGTCGCGTTATTGGATGAAGATAAGCAGGGCTTCACCGTCATTGCCGACCATTCCAAAATGACGGATGCCTTCAGCGCCGTGGGACTCAAGATCCCGCTGGAAGGGAATATCCTCACGCAAACCATAATATCCACACGCAAGCCATATATTGTGGAAGATGCCTCCAACAACACCGCGAACCCGCCAGTTGTTCGGGATGAATTCCGCCGTATTGGGATCAACTACACGGCCATTTTCCCCATCACCGATAACGATGAAGTGATCGGCACGCTCGGTGTGGATATTTTGGAAAAAAATGCGACCCTCAATCAAAATCAAATCGCATTGTTGGAAGCAACGCTCTCTCCAATTTCAACAGCGATCGGACGTTTACGCGCCGAGGAAGCGTTAAAGCTCTCCGAAACGAACTTACGCACCCTGTTCTCATCCATGGAGGATGTGGTTCTTGTCATAGATAAAGATACGCGATATGTAAGCATCGCGCCGACCAATCCCTCGCGCCTGTTTCGACCGTCAGAAGAACTGCTTGGCAAGCGCATGGATGAGATCATGCCTGCGGAAATCTCCGATCCATTCAAAGTAGCGATCAACCATACGCTCACTACCGGAGAGACATCGCAGATCGAATATGAACTTCCCATCGGCACTGAAAACTATTGGTTCCTTGCAAACATCTCCAAACTGACCGAGGACACCGTCTTTTGGGTGGCGAGGGATATTACCGAACGTAAAAAATCCGAAGAGGAAGTTACAAGGTTTAAGATGGGTATCGAAACTTCCGGCGACGCTGTCTTCATGACAGACATCAACGGAAAAATCGTATTCGCAAATTCGGCGTTTGAAACGGTCTATGGGTATAAACCGGAAGAAGCGATCGGAAATACTCCACGCATCATAAAATCCGGGTTGATCCCGCAGGAGCAATACCAGTATTTCTGGGGGACACTATTATCCAAGCAAACTGTTACCGGAGAGCTGATCAACCGGCACAAAGACGGCCGGCTGGTTAATATCGCTGGTACGAACAGCCCGATTTTGGATAGAAAAGGTAACGTGCTCGGGTTCCTCGCGGTCCATCACGATATCACCGATCGCAAAAAGGCGGAGGAGGAATTACAAAAGCGCAACACCTATTTATCCGTTTCCGCAGAGATCGGACGCCTCGTAACCTCCACGCTGGATTTGAACACGATCTTCAGCCGAACGGTCAACCTGGTTAATGAAAAATTCGGGTTTTACCATGCCGCGATCTTCACGGTTGAAGAGACGCGCTTCAACGCCATCTTGCGCGAGGCTACCGGCGAAGCGGGCGCGGAGATGAAGAGGAGCAATTACTCCCTCCAAGTCAACTCGAAATCGATCGTGGGCAAAGTGACCATTGACGGTCAACCGGTTGTAGTGAACGATGTTACCGACGACCCGCTGCACAAATTCAATCCCCTGCTCCCTGAAACCCAGGCCGAGGCCGCCATCCCATTAAGGATCGGAACCCGCGTGATCGGCGCGCTGGACGTTCAAGCAAAAACAACCAATGCATTTTCACAGGATGAGATCGCGGTTCTACAAACCCTTGCCGACCAGGTGGCGGTCGCCATTGACAATGCGCGTTCCTTCGAGCTTTCCCAACAAGCTGTGATGGAAATGCGCGAGATCGACCGTTTGAAGAACCAGTTCCTTGCCAATATGAGCCACGAATTACGCACACCGCTTAATTCGATCATCGGCTTTTCCCGCGTCATCATCAAGGGGATTGACGGTCCGGTCACTGAGTTACAACAACAGGACCTGACGGCCATCTATAATTCAGGTCAACACCTGCTGGGTCTTATCAATGACATTCTCGACAGCGCCAAGATCGATGCCGGCAAGATGGAACTCGCTTTCGACGAAGTGAATATTTCTGATGTGGTCAACAGTGTACTGTCCACCATCAGCGGGCTGGTAAAGGACAGACCGATCCAGTTGAAACGAATCATTCCGGCGAGCCTCCCAACGGTCAGGGCGGATACGATCCGCGTCCGGCAGGTTTTACTCAACCTATTGACCAACGCATCCAAATTCACCGACGAAGGCGATATCGTCGTGGAAGTTTCCCTCACCCAGGGGCCTTCCCGACGAAACGAGATCAAGGTCAGCGTTACAGATACGGGACCTGGAATCTCAGAACAAGATCAGGCAAAACTTTTCCAGGCCTTCTCGCAAGTGGACGATTCACCCACACGCAAATCCGGCGGTACCGGTTTGGGACTTTCGATCTGCAAACAACTGATCACCATGCACGGCGGCAGGATCTGGGTGGACAGCGAACTTGGCAAGGGAAGCACCTTCTCATTTACCCTGCCTCTCTTCCGCAAGGAAGGTGATGACTCCGACACCAATGTCAACAAAGTGATCCTTTCGATTGACGACGACTCAGGGGTTATCGAGTTGTATGAGCGCTATTTACATCCGCAGGGATATCAAGTTGTGCCGTTGACAGACCCCGCGCAGGCGCTGGAACGGGTGAAGCAGCTCAAGCCATTCGCGGTCACATTGGATATTATGATGCCGGGCATTGACGGCTGGCAGATCCTCGACAGTTTGAAAGGCGACCCCGACACAAGAAATATTCCTGTGATCGTTTGCAGTATCATCGAAGATCTTGAAAAGGGATTCAACCTCGGCGCATCCGATTATCTTGTAAAGCCGATCCTGGAAGATGACCTTGTCAATGCACTTGACCGTTTGAACTCAGACGGCTCGATCCGTGATGTGCTTATCGTTGACGACAATCCGGATGATTTGCGTCTGTTCAGCAAAATATTAAGCAACGACGGCAGATACAAACCCACCCTCGCTGAAGGCGGACGCAGCGGCTGGCTGATGATCTCCTCCGGCAATCCGCCTCATGCGGTCATCCTTGACCTGTTCATGCCCGACATGAACGGGTTTGAGATCCTCGAAAAGATGCAGTCAGACAGTAAACTGCGCGATATTCCCGTGATCGTCATCAGCGGCATGGAACTTTCCGCAGAACAAAAGAAACAACTCAGCGACTTCGGTCAGAGAATTTTATCGAAGGGATCGTTCAGCGAAAAAGAATTGCTTACCTCCATTCAACGCGCGTTGGAACGAATCAAACAATAGGAGCTTCAGACAGTGTCTTTCATCATCAAATGCCTTGATTGCGGGCATTATGCGCCGTATTATCCAACCTCCACATCCTGCCCAAAGTGCAATAGTCAATGGCGTGAAGCGGAATATGACTATGAGTTGATCGGCAAAACCCTGCCGGCCTTACTGGCAAAACGGTCCTCCAGCTTGTGGCGCTATCATGAGTTGCTGCCCATTCGGAATCCAAACCCCAGCCTATCGCTTGGCGAAGGCGGGACGCCGCTCATCCGCGCGGTGAACCTCGGCATGATGCTGGGATGCCCGAATATTTACATCAAAGATGAACGTCAGGGGCCTACCTCGTCATTCAAGGACAGGCAGGCCTCGGTTACGATAGCCGCGTTGAAGGAAGCAGGCATCACCGAAATGGTGGCGGCATCCACCGGCAATGTGGCAATTTCCTATTCTGCTTATGCGTCGCGCGCGGGGGTGAAATTATGGGCATTCGTCACCAGCCTTGTGCCTGCCGTAAAAATGCGCGAGATCGCGCTCTATGGAAGCCAGGTCATAAAGATCACCGGCTCTTACGACCAGTGCAAACAGGTGGCATCTGAATTCGCCCGCCAGCGTCATTTGTATCAGGACATGGGCGCGCGCACCATCACATCCATTGAGGCGATGAAGACCATCGCCTATGAAATCGCCGAGCAGTTGACATCTGTTCAAGGTCCACCTAAGGATACACTCTGGCGCACACCGGATTGGTACGTGCAGGCCATCAGCGGCGGCATGGGACCGCTGGGAGTCTATAAAGGTTTCCGCGAAATGAAACAAATGGGATGGGTTGACCGCATCCCCGCTTTCGCTCCCATTCAGGCTGAGGGCTGCGCGCCCATGGTGGAAAGCTGGAAAAAGGGATTGGAAAAAGCCGTGCCGGTCACTTCGCCGAAAACGCGCATCGAGACCCTTGCAACAGGCGACCCCGGCCGCGCCTACGAGTTCCTGCGTGGATATGTGGATAGCTCAGGCGGCGCTTTTGAAAGCGTCAGCGATGAAGATGCCTTCCGCGCCATGCACGTGCTGGCAAAGATGGAGGGAATTTCCGCCGAACCTGCCGCTGGCGTAGCCTTTGCCGGGTTGTTCAAATTGATCCGCGCGGGCGTTATTAAATCCAGTGACACTGTGGTTGTGAATTGCACCGGTCACACCATGCCGGCGGACCCGAGCATCCTCGGCGAGAACTGGATGCACGACGTCAAATTCCCGACAAAAGAAGAAACTCCGCAGGAAGGTCTGCTCTCAGCCCTTTCACAAGTCGCCCCGGAACGCTTCCCCAAGATCGCCATCGTGGAAGATACAGCCGAAGCGCGCCGGCTCATCCGCCGCATCCTGCAATCGCAGGGAAACTTCACCATCCTGGAAGCAAGCAACGGACGGGAAGGACTCGACCTGATCCAGCGTGAACTGCCAGACCTCGTCATCCTCGATCTCATGATGCCTGAAATGGACGGCTTCGCGGTCATCGAAGCGCTGCGGGCGAAACCGGAAACTGCCACCATCCCGGTGATCGTGGCGACTGCCAAAGAATTGACCACCGATGAAAAGAATCGGTTGAGCGGTCAGATCCAATCTCTTATGCAAAAAGGTGATTTCCTCAACGATGAGTTCCTCGAAGAGGTTAAGGCATTGATCAAGTGATGTGTCACTTGCAGGTATAAGGCTGGCAATTTTGCAAACAAAACAGACAGTTGGGATCACAGCCGCATTCAGTTCGGCGATCTTCCTCGGGTTCGCGCCTGTCTTCGGAAAGCTCGCCATTACGCAAGGCTTTTCGCCCTTTGCGGTGGTGGCCTTGCGCACCAGTTTTGCTGCCGGCATTTTATTATTGGCCATTGCCTTGTTCCAACGTCAGTATCTTTACATCTTTCCGGTTGGGCTGGTCGGCTGTCTACTGGCCGGCGCCATCAACGGGTTTGGCTCCCTGCTTTACTACCTCGCGCTTTCGAGGCTGCATGCCGGCGTGGGACAATTGCTTTATTCCCTCTATCCATTCTTCGTCGCCATCTGGCTGATCTTTGACCGCCAGCCCCCCACACGCCTGACCTTCTTCCGCATCGGGCTCGCAACCGTCGCAGTGTTGCTGCTCACCAGTATTCCAGATGACTCCACAGACCCCATCGGCGTGATGATGATGATCGGCGCGTCCATCCTCTATGCCATGCACCTGCCGATCAACCAGCGCGTGTTATATGAAGTCCCTGCGCCGACGGTTGCGCTGTACACATTGCTCGCCATGAGCATGGTGGTCGTCCCAGCCTATTTGATCTTTGACCGGGCATGGCCGGTCGCTAATACTCCCTGGCTGCCGGTCTTCGGCTTGACCTTCGTGACAGTCTTCTCCCGCATTGCACTTTTTCTGGGCGTGAAGAAGATCGGCGGGATGCAGACTGCTTTGTTGGGACTCGCCGAACTGTTGATCGCGATCCTCTTTAGCCGAATTTGGCTTGGCGAAAGCTTGTCCCTGCTTCAGTGGCTTGGCGCGGTCGGACTCGGCGTAAGCCTGCTCCTGGTTATGTTTGAAAATATCACGCCGCCCACGCATTCCGGCAAAACCGGCTGGCTCTCATGGATCCGCGCGCCGGATCTGCCGAAGGATATTTTTGGCCCGTATGAATAGATTTAGACAATAAAAAACGCATCCGATTGGGTGCGTTTTTTTGATTAAAAAAATCTAGTTGGTGTGGTGGTGAATTTAAGGCGAACTTGGGTTCTAAGGGCGAATAAAATAAATCGTAAAGGTACATTATATAGCACACTACTGAGCAGGCTTGACACCTATGCAAGAAGTTGTACTAGGGTCAGAGTATGTTTGGTAGAAATCAGTTACAGTAAAATCAGAAGTGATGCTTTCAAGTTTCGCGAAATACTTAAACCTGAAATGTGAAGCCTGTCCAACAACATATTCTTCAAACTCCGTAAACGAGGTGTTGTTCGACGGATGCCAGAGCGTAATCTCAGGTGCATATTTTGACCGTGAGGATGTATCTTGAGGACATATTTTGAGAAGATCGCCCGATTTTGATGCATTTCCTTCCCACTTATACATTACCCCTTGGGATGGATAGAACAAAATCATTGTGTAATATGGTTGATCGTCGGATGAGTTCGCTGCTGCCAGTGTCCAGATTTCGTCCGGCTTGCCAAGTTCTGACAATACACCGGAGAGTGAGTAATCAAAATTTTCATATACCCAGTTTGAATAGGTGGTTATTGATGAGACAATACCATTTTCAACTCGTAATGATATTCCCATTCCACGAGGATATGTTGTTTCGGGGCTATTTGAAATCTTGATATGATAGTTGTTCTGTCCAGCTCCATATGGACCATCAATAGCGTGAGGGGATGAGAAATACGTGGCAACATCTCTCCACTTCGTTACGCCTGGAATAATTCCCCAGTAACAGGGAAACTCGCAGCTCTCCAATTCAGAATAAATCCCAAATATTGGCGGCCTCGGCATCCAAGGAGTTGCTGTAAAGATTTCTGTGCTGAAAGGAAATGGTGTTTTTGGTTCTTCCCTGGCTTGTGCACATCCAGACAAGAACAATACAGTTATTAAAATAAACTGGCGAACACTATTCATTCCCTTTATATACATAACCAGTTCCGCGCACACTAACCACTTTTTCTGAGAGGATGGGGAATTTTTCAAGTTTATGCCGCAGGCGGCTCACGAGCGGACGTAATATCTCCGGCGCTTCGCGCTGGGATGTATCATATCCCTGCACCAATAGGACCAACTCTCGGTGTGAAAATACCTTGCCTTCATTCTTGATCAAAATGCGAAGGAGTCTGCCTTCGGCCGGCGTGAGATGTTCCACCTTGCTCTTGTGCTTGATCTGCCGAAGGGCAAGGTCAACGACTGTGCCGTCCTTCATGGTGACTACGATCACTTCATTGGTATCGTCAATTTCGGGGTTGCGCGCCTGTGCCCTTGCAAGCTTGTGCGCCAGGGCTTTCTTCACACTGGAAATGATCTGGCTCGGAGAAGCGGGTTTCAATAAATAATCATGAATACGCAAACGCAATGACTGCACAGCGCTTTCAATGGAACCGTAAGCCGTGAGCAGGATCACTTCGGTTTCAGGGGAAATCTCATTCAAGACCTGAATGACTTCCAAGCCGTCCATGCCGGGCATTTTCAGGTCCACGATCATCACGTCAACTGTATTGGCGCGGGCATATTCGATGGCCACCTGTCCATTGGGAGCAGACGTTACCAGATGGCCTTCCAGCTTGAGCATTTCAGAAAGGGACTGCCGGGCAACTTGTTCATCATCAACGACCAGAATATTGTGTTTCATTGTTTTCCTCCTTGAGGTAGGAATATTCTAAAACAGGCTCCGGAGCCGCGCTTGGGAAGCAGCTCCAAAGTGCCTTTGTGTTTATCTATTATATTGTAACTCACTGTAAGTCCCAACCCCGTACCGCCGTCTTTCGTACTGAAAAATGGCTCGAAAATATTTGCCTGCTGCGCTAGAGGAATTCCGCGGCCATGGTCCCTGAACAATAATTCAACGCCATCTTCAAATGGACGGGCGGTAATGTCCAAAGCCCCGCCGGTCGGCGACATGGCATCCATGGCATTCAAGATCAAGTTGATGAACACTTGTTGTATCTGGCTCCCAATCGCCATGATGGGATGAATGGTTGAAGGGAAATCCAACTTAACTTTGACCCTGGACTCTGAAAGTTGTTTTGACATTAAGTTCAAAATGTAATTCAACATTTCAGCGAGGTCAACTTCCTGGGGGGCGGTTGCTCCGGGACGATAAAAATCCAACATGCGGCGGACGGTGAGAATTAACCGCTCCAACTCGGTGCGGGCAAGCTCGAAATATTCCCTGCGCTTTTCTGCGGGCAGGTCTTCCCGCCCGGCGAGGTGCAGGCAGTTCTGCACAGCTTGCAGCGGATTATTGATCTCATGCGCTATGGATGCGCTTAGACGTCCGGCCGCAGCCATCTTCTCGGCTTGAAGTAAGGCCTTCTGCGATTCTTCCACCTTACGGATGTAGTCCAATTGTTCGGCGTAAAGGCGGGCATTTTCCAAAGCGGCGGCGGATTGGCGCGCAAGGATCTGGAACAACTCAAGGTCCGATTCCTGGAATGGCGAGAGTTTATTATCGCGCGCGGCGAACAGGATCATGCGGAGGTTCGGGCGCAGGATGGGAATCAGGATCGCCGCACCAAACCCAAGGTCAGAAAGAAGCGATTTCAATTCCGTGTCGCCCGGCCCGTTGACATTGATCAGCAAAGGCGCAGATGATCCATCTGCATGAGAGATCAAATCCTTAAGCTGGGGCGATGAAAGGACGCCGCGCGAAATTGACATGGAAAATTCTTTGGTGAGCACGTCCTGCTCAAAACAAGCCGCGTGCATACACTGCAAATGCTGGCACACAGCTTCGGCGATGAGTTCAAGCAGGGGTTCGCGGCGCGTTTCTGAAAGCAGGGATTCTGTGACTGAAAAAAGCGGACGCAATGCGTTTGTGCGGGCGGCGTCGTGTTTTTGCTGGCTGTCTTCCAATGCCAATTTGACCGCGTCTATCAGGTGACTGCCCTGCTCGAAAGGCTTGAGGATGAGTCCATCCACTCCCTGCCGCAGGGCGCGGATGGCCGTTTCGACGGTGCCGTGTCCGGTCATAATAACGATGGCGGCATCCGGTTGAAGGCGCTGCGCGTGTTGAATGATCTCGAAGCCATCCACGACGGGCATACGAATATCCACCAGCAAAAGATGGATGGGATGTTCTTTGAGATATTCAATGGCCTTGCTTGGGTCGGTTTGGGTTTCCACCTGATACCCGGCGCGCGTTAATAGTTTTTTGCAAAGCAGGACAATATTGGGTTCATCGTCAACAACGAGTACAAAGTTTTTTTTCATGAAAAGATTACCTTGTGATCAGAATGATTGCAGGTTTCACCGATTTTTAAATCCCAATTCCATCAAAGCGGAAGCCAGACCGCAAAGGTGGCGCCTTGGCCGAGTTCACTAGCAACTTCGACCGTGCCTCCATGATCGGAGACGATGCCAAACGTGACAGAGAGTCCCAGCCCTGTGCCGCCGCGGTCTGCCTTCGTGGTAAAGAACGGCTCGAAAATGCGGCTAATATCTTCCTGCGAAATGCCAGTACCAGTATCCTTAACAGACATGACCGCCCAATTATGCTCATTGCGCTGGGCAGACATCGTGCTGACCAGCAATGCTCCGCCATTCGGCATAGCCTGCAAGGCATTGTGGATCAAATTAAGCAGGACCTGTTTCATCTGGTTGCGGTCCATGAAAACCCAGGGAAGTTTTTCATCCAGTTCAAGAGAGAGAGTCGAGCCGTGATTTTTGATCAAATGCCGCGTGAGTGCTATCACATCCTGTACGACTTCATTCAGATCAGCAGAAGCGCGGACGCGTTCGCCCTGACGCGAAAAATCAAGCAGACGGCGTACCACTTCACTGGCGCGGCGCGCCTCATGCAATACCATTTCCATTTCCTCGCGGTGCTCTGAATCCTTTTGTAATTCCTCCAGAATAATTTCAGAGAAACCCACAACCGTTGTCAACGGGTTATTTAATTCATGGGCAACGCCTGCGGCCATCTCACCCACAGCCGCGAGCTTGGCAGATTGAAGCAGGCGGTTCTCGGCCAGCCGCTGAGCTTCCATGTGTGCCTTCAAATCCACTTCGGTTAATTGCAGTTGAAGGATGGTCTCCTGCAATTTTTGATACTGGTTGGCGCTGGTGATCACAGAAGCAAGAATGCCCGCAAGCGATTCCATGGCCATCAAGTCGTTTTGAGTAAAGGCATTCTCTTTCAAACTCTCCACATCAATAATGCCCAGAATGGTCTCGCCGTCTTTCAAGGCCACACAAATCTCGGAGCGCGCCTCCCAGCCTTTAAGGGGTTTGTAAAGCTGGTCCTGCCGGGTATCGTTGACAAGGATGCTCTCGCCGGTTTTGGAAACGTGACTCATGACTCCATCCACCAGGATCAACTCCACGCCAGCCAGCGCGTGCCTGACCGTTTCAGCGTGTGTGCCGCCGAGTCCTTGAATGGAGAATTTTCGGTTTTCGTCAAATAGAAAAATCGCAGCCAATTCAAACTTGAAATATTGCGCCACCAATTCAGCCGTGATGAGCGCCACTTCCTTTTTATCGTTCAGTCCGATCACCTGCTGAACTACTTCATGGATCAATTCCAAACTGCGCGCGCGTCCCTCCGCTTCTTCACGTAGGCGGGTGTATTCGATCAACCCCGCCAGATGGCTGGTGATGACCACCATGAGATGTTCATCAAATTGATTGAAGGCCTCGGGACGCAAACTTTCAATGATAAGCACGCCAATGACCTGTCCGCGATATTTAAGCGGAATGATCAACATGGACCGCGTACCTACATGGGCTGGTCTAAATTCATCTTTTAGTGTGTCTGCAATCAAGCGAACGCTTTGATCGTGGGCGAGATATGGTTCTATAAAATGCCCCGCCAGTAAAATGTCAAAAGCTGTTACTTTGCCTTCGACCAGGCTGTAATCGCGCAAGATGCGGCCATCGGTGGAGCGCAGGAAGAGCGAGATCAACTCGGTATTGAAAGCGCGCGAAAGCAAACCAAACATACGATGTGCGATCTGGTCCAGGCTTTGCGCGGTGGAGATCGTCAACACAAAATCATTCAGCATGGCCAGCCGCCGCAAATGCGCGCCCATTTCAGAAAACGTAACGACCACTTCCACAGAAGGCGAAACACGCACGATCAGTTCACGCAGCCGTCCCCACTCGGTTGGAGTGAACTCCTTTTTTGCCCAAAGCGTAACCACGCCGATCAAGCGCTGCCCGATCACAAGGGGCAGGCACACCCATATTTTCGTGCCTGACTTAAGCGTGCCATACGGCAGATTATCCCAGTTCGGCTGTCCGCGGGTAATGATGACTTCGGACAAAGAACGGTTCACACGCCTGAGGAGCGGGTTCGAATCAATCAGCAGTGACAACCCCTTGGCATCCGACGAATCCCATTCAGCCTGAATATCAAGAGACTCGCCCCTGCGAATGGCCAACCACGCTCCCTGACAGGTCACCGTTTGCACGAAGGCGCCTAAAACTTTTTCGAGAGCAATCGGCAGATCGAAGGCCAGACCAGATTGCAGGTCAGGGAGAAACGGCTGCTCGGGAGAAGATGATTTTGCAGAAAGGAATGAGGCGGTCAATTTCCAAATACGCTGCGCTGCGGCAGTCTGGTCATCCGCTCCCACTAAAATAATTTGAGCTGTGCCGGAAATTGGAAAAGCAAAAAAACGTTTCGCATTGAAATCGCCTGCCTGCGGAATGGCGCTGGAGCGGCCATGTCCCCCACTGAGCGCGCCGCACAACCACGTATCAACAGACGGCCGTGACATCATACTCATTAATTTGTTTTGTGCAGACTTGCCAAGGTGGTGCGCCGAGCGAAGAACCCAGGTTCCGCCCAGCCGCTCGGCAAGAACTGCCCAGACGGACTCTGTGATCTGCACTGCTTCTTTAAGTTGGGATTCGATAGGCATAGCTTGTGTATGGAATTATACACTGCGCACAATTGAAATTAAAAAAAAAGAAGGGCGGGTCTTGCGACCCGCCCTAGGTAATTATTGACGCTTCAGTCTACCTTGTAAGTTTATCAAGTAAGAATTGAGCATCTTCAATCATTTGATTCGCGGCGAAGGGTGAAATATGGAAAAGGTCGCGCTCATACTCAACTTTATCGATGAAAGAATTCAGCGACTTAACGGAGGCGCCCTTGTTCAGGATATCCATCAATTGATAGTAAAGCGGTCGGCCTATAATCTCACCCAAGGCAAAGTAATGTTCAACACTCGCCTTAAGTCCGCGAGCATTAACGTCCACCTTGAAAATACGAGACATGGTGGCGGCATTGCCTGAAAAATCAACTGCGTTCACGACAAGGGTGTGATTCCCCACTGCCAAGTCAAACAGATCGATCACCTGTCCATTGACAACAGGGGTACCATCCAGTGTGGCAGTGATTTCCTCAACGCCATTTACGTAATCAGAGGCTGAGAAGGAAAGGACAAGCGTCTGATAGCGTTTGAATGTAGAATTGGGTCTCGGGGTCGTGATCTTGATGACAGGCGATGTTGTATCCGGCAGGTGCGCTTTAACCCAAGCTGTGTCATTAAGAAGCAAGTCCGCAGCTCCGGCCGTGATCGTTCTGCCCTTTTGAGTCTTTACGATCTGCATAAAGGCATTGAGGTGAGGAACCTTTTTCTCAGAGGTTGTAGCGGAAGACGCTGAATTCAGTTTATTCATCAAGGATCTATAGATACCCGTGCTGGATATACTGCCGTCGAGATAGAAACGTTCTACACTAGCCTTCAGCGCATCAATGGTAGCGTCAACACTGAAATCAACATCCTTGGTGGAAATATTTCCAGCTTTATCCTCTGCTGTGACAGTCAGCGTGTGGTCGCCTAACCCCAAGCCTAACAGGTCAAGCACATCACCATCTGTATAGACAGTGCCAGTACCATCTACAACAGCGTCAAGACTCTTAACGCCGGCGATATCATCCGTCGCGCTAAAGTCCAAGGTGAGCAAATCAGAATGTTGGTAGGTCGTACCGGCTGGCGGTGTAGTAACCGTGATCACCGGGGCTGTAGTATCTGCAATAAAAGCCAGGCGTCCTTCAATGGCAGGCGAGACCGTTCCCATGAATGTTACATAGTCAATAACGGAATCGCGGACATAGTACTGGGTATCGGCAACGATCTGGTCAAGCGGCCAAAGGCTGACTCCGCCATTATTAAAGTTGCAGGAGCCGGCAGCAAGGTAATTGACTGTGGAAACGTTGTAGTAGGTGCTGGCGTCTTCAAAGTCTATTTCTGTGCCGTTCACTTCCAGCGAAACTACATACTCTTTTGTTGGGTCGTATGGAGCTGGATATAGATCGTTGTATGTGATCTGGTTACCAAAGTTGGTGTCTAACATGCAGGTTGTATAGTGGGAATACCCGCCCCATGGATCCGCAAAATACTTGTAGTAATAGTAGTTGCGATAGGCGCGTTCCAGAACCGCCTTAAGTTGGGGACCGTTCATGCTGATCACTACGAGAGAATTCTCGTAGGGCATGGCGGCAAACATATCAGAGATCTTCAGCGAATAAGGTGCGCCTGGAGTAGCGGTATCTGCGACCTTCTTGTTGGTCATTGCACCGGAGAGATGGAAATCTACAGGAATGCCATTCTTTGTTTCCAACTCGTACACAGCCGCATCGGCTTGCAGGTTGGCGCCATTGGTTTCCTGAGTAAAAGCAGACAGGGCGTCAATCGGGGCGGTGGTGCTGCCAATGGTTGTATTGTTGTACGTGGTTAACAGAGCCGCATACGGGTCAATAATGGCCTTGGTGGCTGCATCTTCAGCTGTACCGGATAAGGAAACTGTGAGATAACGACCCGTCTCGCTGACGATTTCATATCCGCCGCCAACTTTGGCGCGCAAACCGATCACGACTTCGCCTAAAGTGTTGTTATAGCGATAGGCATGGGCGGTAATAACAGGCTTGCCATCGGCGCTCGCAACAATCGAGGGCAGGAACTTGTAATTGCCATAACCAGTCGCCGGGTTGGTGTGGCTATGTCCGCCGATAATGGCGTCAATACCCGTTGTTGTAGCTGCCAGGTTGGTATCAACATTTGCATCCACTTCGACGCTCTTGGGGTCTTCGGTGAAGCCAATGTGGGTCAATGCGATCACAACGTCATTGGTTGAGCGAAGCGCATCAGACAGTTCTTGAGCCTTGGCAATCGGGTCGCTAAAGGTCAAGCCGGGGATGTTGCTGGGGAGTTCATAATTTGGGACGCGGTGGTTGCCAATACCGAGAATGGCAACGTTAATATCGCCGCCGACGATCTTCTCCACGTAAGGCTGGACGTTCACTGCAGCCAATCCATAAGGATGAGCTGGATCCTCAGCAATATTAGCCTGCAATAGCGGGAATGTTGCCTGGCTCAACACACTGGTGAAAACATCCGAACCGAAATTGAATTCATGGTTCCCCAAGGTCATGGCATCATAATTCATGGAATTAAAGGCCTTGATCAAGGGTTGCATGTGTAAAGAGGTATCGGCAATGGGTGTGCCATTAGAGGTGAAACCAGTAGGCGCTGTCTTGAAATAGAAGCTCATCGCATCGCCCTGAATATTGTCACCCGAACTAAGCAAAAGGGTGCGGGTGGGGTTGTGAAGTCTTTCCTGCTTGATCAATGTGACAAGTTGGGGATAGGCAACGTATGGGGTCTTGACAAGGTTGCCATGCGAGTCATTGTGATGCAGGATGGTGAGCGGGACAATTTCGCCACCGCCATCAAAGACAGTATCACCATCGCCGTCAATGGCAATGCGCCCATCAAGAGTGCCATCACCATTAGGTCCAGCATAGGCAGTGAGTTCCGTACCATAATTGGCGCCGACATAGGCATTGACGGCATTGAGCATATCACCCCAATAGGTAACATTCTTCATGTACTTAAAGCCGTTATAACCATCGCCGCCCCCGGGGGCCAGGAATTCATTGGTACCGACCTTATAGGTCTTTTTCAAATCCAATGGATCACATGCGTGCGTGACTTTGTTCATCACGCATACTTCGTAGGCTCCCCAAGCATAGGGCTGAGGACCGGGGTTTAAATCTTTATAGGAGAAGTACTTGTATTTGAGACCGGCCGGTTGGATAACACCAGCAACATTCGGCCCATAATTGACCACTTCGAGGATCTGAGCACCTGTCATTTCAC
Organism: Chloroflexota bacterium; assembly: GCA_016219545.1. Lineage (GTDB taxonomy): Bacteria > Chloroflexota > Anaerolineae > Anaerolineales > Villigracilaceae > Villigracilis. Next base: position 49,757 of record JACRMH010000062.1, read on the forward strand.
CAACAACAGTTGCATTGCCGAATGGTAGGATGGTAAACATGTTGCCATAGGTAAGAAGACCTGCGGCATGTGTTGAGCCAGAAACACAACCAGTGGTAAGCCATGTACTACCATTCCAACACCAATCAGTACGGATACCGCCAGCGTTGTTAAAGAATAGGTCAACATCATTTGTAGGTTCTATATCGGTATTTAGGTAGTTATAGATGGCATCATCAATGAACGCACCCATCATATTATCGGTCGTATTACTTCGTCCAAGATCAACCGCCGAATAACCAACAGGCGTATTGACCAGAGTTAGGTAAGCTGGGTTGAGCGCATAAGTGTTGATGACTGAGACAATAGCAGGATCCTGTGCGTCGGTGGTTGCAATGGCTTGTGAAAGCCAAGTCACAGCAACACTCCCATCGGTTCCCACAGTGATGTCTGCACGCCCGACTCTGCGCCCGTTGTAGTGTGCCTGCACAACTTTGGTTGTGCCGACTGTTTGGGCGGCCGCAAGGTTTGTATGGCTATGTCCGCCAATGATTAAGTTAACAGGCTTGCCGGCAGTATTCAGTTTTGTGGCAAGGGTCTGATCGCCATAGACGGGGAGTCCGTAACCGTAGCCACCGTCAGCGTTTCCAAGATGGCTGAGAACGACAATTACTTTGGCACCATCAGCTACCATAGCATCATAATAATGTATGATTGACTCAGCAGGGTCTTTGAAGCACAAGCCCGCAGTGGCAGTTGACACCGTAATGGTAGGAGTTTCAGTGGTTGTCACACCAATGAAAGCCACTTTGACTGTATCAGGAGCAGTGCCCATGGTAAAAATCTGGTAGGGGGCATCTGCAAAAGTAGGAGGTGTCCAACCAGCAGAAGCGCAATCGGTTACTGCACCTTTTTGAACAATATTGGCGGTAACGTATGGATATGCGGCTTCCGTTGTGCGGTTGCCTAGGTTAACTTGCCCCCAATCAAATTCGTGATTACCGAAGGTCGCCACATCGTAACTCATGGCATTGAAAGCGGCGATGGTTGGGATGCCTTTGCCAGTGGCGGTTCCATCCCCAAGGTTTGAAAGCAGGCTTCCCTGCATTTCATCCCCGGCATCTACCAACAACATGTTCGAATCACCAAGAGCAGTGCGGACTGAATTGACATAAGTAGAAACACGGGCCATACCGGGGTTACTACCAGATGGTTCCAATTGCCCATGAAAGTCATTGGTATGCAAAATTGAGAACGACACGCCGACCGGGACTATAACTCCAGCAGGCGCAGCCGCGGCTGATAACGGGAAGAGAGAAAGCAAAAGAGCGAGTGTGATCAGGGTTGACATAACTCGCGAGATCGTCTTTTTTTTCATGAGACCCCTCCAGGTCATTTGGATTTTATTTGAGCAGATAATACAGGATACATCCTGTAAAAGGATGGGATGGTCAATCCCTTCTTAGCCTTTTCCCTCCTTCCTTTGAACAATGCACATATGCCCTCGTTATAATGCAATGAAATGTTCGCCTCTATAGAATAACCACAATTTCTTTGAGACCTTTCAATTACGTAAAGGCATTATACAACAACTTGTGCCCATTTTCACATCAATTAAATGGACTCTTTCCTAGTTATAGCAAAGTCATAAAAGGTTTGTTATCCACGTGAAAAACCCGACCATCATGCTACAATAATTGCCATGTCCGATGAACTTCTTGATGTTGTCAACGACTCTGATCATGTAATAGACCAGCAAATGCGCTCCACCGTCCATCAACTTGGTCTTCAGCACCGAGGTGTGCATGTCTTCTTGTTTACCCGGGACGGAAAAATGCTGATCCAAAAACGGAGCGCCGACCGCGCCGCCTCCCCCTCCGCTTTGGATTGCTCAGTCTCCGAACATGTGAAGGCAGGTGAGAGTTACCTGGATGCGGCCATACGCGGCATGAAAGAGGAACTCGGCATAACCGGCGTAGAGATCGAACCGCTCGTTACATTCAGGATGAATTACGGCATAAATGATAACGAAATCAGCAGGCTGTTTAAGGGTATCGTTGACCCTCAAAAAGCCATATTCGATCCCGTTGAAATTGAAGAGATTGCATACTACACTATTCATGAGATCAGCGAAATGATGAATGAAGGCAAGATAAAATTTTGCGGATGGTTTAGAGAAATTCTAAATTGGTATCTTGAAAAAAACTCGAAACTATTCGTTTTGGTGTAAGACACACGCCTGCAACTTCCCGGAATAGAAATCGTAAGTATTCTCGAATTGCTTATTTTCAAAGGAGAATATATGAAAACCACTTACAAATTTCTTTCCGTTTTAACCTTGATCGCCCTCCTCACATTGACCTTTGCCACACCCGCATTGGCATTTGACGGCCGCGGCGGTGATAAGGTCGTCATCAAGGCAGATGAAGTTATTAATGATGACTTCTATGTTTCGGCTGCTGAATTCGTCCTTGACGGCACCGTTAAAGGCGATTTGATCGTATTTGGGCAAAGCATCACCATCAATGGCACGGTCGAAGGTGATTTGTTTGCCGCCGGGCAAGTCGTTATCATCAATGGCACAGTCATGGATGATGCCCGCATCGCCGGGGCCGGACTTCAAATTGGTAATCATGCCGTCATCGGTAGTGATCTTTTGGTTGGAGGCGCAAGCCTCGAAATGCAAAATGGCAGTTTGGTGAAAGGCGAACTTGTCTCTGGCTCTGGCCAGGCCTTGCTCGCAGGAAATGTAAATGGCAACGTGCTTGCCGGTACGGCCGCGCTTCAACTAGACGGTAATTTCGGCGGTAATGTGGATGCCTACGTGGATGTAACCGAGGAAACAAAATCCTCCCCACCCATGAACATGTATATGACCAATATTCCACTGTCGCTTCCAAGCGTGAAGCCCGGGCTGACAATTGCCGATAACGCCAAAATTTCTGGGAACTTGAAATACACCAGCACCATGGAATTGCCCATCCCAAATGGTGTTGTTAGCGGTAAGGTCACACGAGTTCAGCCGCAAGTCAGCGCTACTCAAAGAGTGGTCGCACCAACTTCCGCTCAAATAGTTGGCACTTGGGCGCTTGACCTGCTCCGCACAATCATTACGATGATCCTATTCGGCCTTTTGCTGGGTTGGCTCTTCCCCGCATTCATGAAGGCGCTGCCAGAAAAGATCAAGGAACAGCCTTGGGGTAGTATGGGCTGGGGTGCAATTTCATGGGCAGCGTTCTTCTTTGCTTTGTTCGCCATCATCCTTGTAATGATCTTCGGTGGTTGGGTCTTTGGCTTCCTCACACTTGGAGGAGTAAGCGGAACCATTATCTGGCTTGGCATTTTGGCACTCTTTGGTTTCACCATCCTCTTTGTATTAGTTACATCCTATCTGGCAAAGATCGTGGTCGGTGACGTGATGGGCAAATGGATTCTTAATCGCGCAAACCCCGCGCTTGCAGAGCATAAGGTCTGGCCAATGGTCATAGGCACTTCCCTGCTCATCCTTATTATCGAACTCTTCCGCTTCCCACTTCTACCTTTCGGTTTCTTTGGCTGGCTGATCAACTTCTCTGTCATCCTTTGTGGACTTGGCGCGATATGGATTTGGGGACGCGAAAAAATGCAAGCGAATAAAACTGTGCAATAAAAGAACTGCAATACGAACAAAAAAGGACAGGCACGCGCCCGTCCTTTTTTGTTCTAAACAATCATTTTTAGACAATTCTTATCAGGTATAATACGCGCCATGTTAACTTCGGAACAGATCGAAACCAAACTTGATCGCATTCTTTTAAAGGTTCAAAAGCCCGGTCGCTACGTTGGCGGCGAGCTCAATAGCACTGTCAAAGATTGGGACAACGTTGAAACTAAAGTTGCCTTCGTTTTTCCCGATATTTACGATATCGGCGTTTCCAATGTTGGGATTAAGATCCTCTACGATCAGGTCAACCAACGTGAGGATGCGCTGGCGGAACGCGCCTATGCCCCCTGGCTGGATATGGAAGCCCTCATGCGCGAACACGGGATTCCGCTTTATACGCTCGAATCAAAACGACCTCTGGCCTGCTTCGACATCATCGGCTTTACCCTCCCCTACGAGACTCTCTACACCAACACCCTCAACATTCTCGACCTCGCAGGCATTCCCCTGCGTTCAGCGGACCGCGACGAGTCGCATCCCCTCATCATCGCGGGTGGACATTCCGCCACCAACCCTGAACCCATGCACGCCTTTATTGATGCATTTGTTATTGGCGAAGGTGAAGAAGTCATTCACGATATTGTCAACACAACGCAGAAATTCAAATCAGCTCCAAATTTCAAAAGGGAAGATTTACTGATTGCTTTGACACAAATCCCTGGCGTGTATGTTCCAAAATTTTACGATACAACATATCTCGAAGATGGAACTGTAGCACATACACAACCTATAATTCCAGAAGCGCCCAAAGTAGTGAACAAGCGCATCGTAGCCAAACTACTTCCGCCGCCAGTGAAATTCATCGTGCCGAACATTGAAGTTGTACATAACCGTGTCTCGGTGGAGATCATGCGGGGATGCACTCGCGGGTGCAGATTCTGTCAGGCGGGTATGATCACCCGTCCCGTAAGAGAGAGAAGCGTCCAAGAGGTGGTGGATGCGGCTGATCAAGCGGTCCGCTCTACGGGGTTTGAAGAACTCGCATTAATGTCGCTTTCATCATCTGATTACACCCACATCAATGAACTTGTGGATGCGATCAGCAAACGCTTTGAAGGACGCAAACTGTCCATCAATTTGCCGTCACTGAGAATTGAATCTGTTTCAGTGGATTTGATGGACAAAATAAAACAGCGCAGTTCAGGCGGGTTCACGCTTGCGCCCGAGGCCGCCAGTGAACGGATGCGCCGCATCATCAACAAATTCATTCCTGATGAAGACATCATCAACACCACCCGCGATATCTACGCGCGCGGCTGGACGACGGTCAAGCTATATTTCATGATCGGGCACCCCAGTGAAACGCTGGATGATGTGCAAGCCATTGTTGACTTGTGCAGGCGCGTCATTGATGAAGGGCGAAAGGTTGCCGGTTGGAGAATCAAATTACACGCTGGTGTCAGTACTTTTGTGCCAAAACCGCAAACTCCCTTTCAATGGGTGGCGTGCGATACAAGAGAAAACATCCTTGAAAAACAAGCCATGCTAAAACGCCAACTCTTGAAGGATAAAAGCATAAAATTGAGTTGGACGAATCCCGAAGACTCTTTGCTGGAGGCTTGGCTCTCGCGTGGCGACCGCAGAATGTCCGAGGTCATTTATAGTGCGTGGAAGAATGGCGCAAAGTTCGACGCATGGGATGAAGGCAAAAAACACGAGGCCTGGCTGCCGGCTTTTGAAGAACATGGTCTCGACCCTGCTTTTTATACACACCGTCAACGCCGCACAGATGAAGTATTCCCGTGGGAACATATCACTGCTGCTGTCCGTAAAAGTTTTCTTTTTCAGGATTTCCGCCAGTCTCTCGAAGGTCAGATCCGCGTGGATTGCCGCTTGAATTGCTTCGCCTGCGGTATTTTGCCGACCTTTGCGAACTTGCGCCGTGAGAATCCCGGAGAAGGCTGGAAATGCCCGGATGTGAAAAGTCCAAGAACAGTTGATGGTGGGCAGTTGATAGTGAATAGCAATCAGTTATCAGTTGTCGGTGGGGATGATTAATGGATAAGAATATCTTTATTCCACGTCTGCAACGCGAACGCGACAAGTTTGAACTCCTCCTGAACCAGGTGGGTTTTACGCGCCAGATGACCATAAAGGGTGTATCCGCAAGTTTATCCATCAAAGATCTGTTGGCTGATATTCTCACCCGCGAAGAGTTCATTGCGGACCGCTTGAATGAGATCCTGCATGACGAGGCGTATTCGCCGTGCACATCTCATACTGCATTGGAAAAATTTCAAAAGGATTTCGGATATCCTGATTACGAATCTCCTTTGTTGGAAAAAGAGAATCGGAATCATGTTGCGATCTACAAACATAAGAATATCGGGCTGGATGATATTGTCGAGAAGGAAATTGCGGCTTATGGGAATATTATTTCCTCCCTCGAAAGACTCACCCACGATCAATGCCTTGACCATGACCTTTTTCACCGGATTGCGGAACATACCTACAAACCGTACCGCCGCATGAGCATGGAAATTAACCACTGGCTCAAATCCATTACAACGGAATCAAATTAAATGCGTGCACGTATCACGTTTACAAAGCAAGGCGCCTTGCGATATACCGGTCACCTTGACCTGCACCGTTTATGGGAACGCGCCATGCGCCGCGCAGATTTGCCTCTCAGCTATTCACAAGGGTTTCATCCCCAACCGAAGATCAGCCTTGCTGCCGCCCTGCCATTGGGATTTTCCTCTCTTGGCGAAGTGCTGGATGTCCGTTTTAATGAAGATCTTCCCACGCAAGAAATCGCAAACCGATTAAAAGATAATCTTCCGAAGGACGTTCAGATCACTCAAGTTGAGATCATTGACGAACGCGCGCCTGCGTTGCAGACTCAAGTACTGTCAGCTGTGTACGAAGTCAAATTGACAGAACCAGTTGAAGGGTCCGATCTGAAGCGTAAGGTTGAAGAGACTCTACAGTCTGCAACTCTTCCGCGTGAGCGTCGTGGAAAATTTTATGACTTGCGTCCGCTGATCGAAGCCTTGAATATGGAAACAGATGCAAAAGGAAAACACGGATTGCAAATGATCCTCTCTGCACGCGAAGGTGCCACCGGCCGCCCTGAAGAAGTGTTGACCGTGCTTGGCATCGAGCCTGAATACACCCGCGTGGAAAGAACGAAATTGATCTTTCAGTAAATTTTATGGCATGTCATTGCGAGGGCATTAGCCTAACGCAAATCCAATTTATGAGGAGATAATAAAATGGCGCTGATCGTATCCCTGTTCTTTGGTTTTGTTCCGATGTTCTTCTTTGCAGCATTCGTTTATTGGCTGGACCGCTACGAGAAAGAACCCATCATCCTGTTGGGCGCAACCTTCTTTTGGGGCGTGGTGATCGCGGCAGGCGGGGCGTTCATCATCAACACCGTATTCGGCATTGGCATCTATATGTTCACAGGCTCGGAAGGCGCAGCAGAGATGGGCACAACATCTGTCGTCGCACCCATTGTGGAGGAGTTCCTAAAAGGGTTCGCCGTACTGATCGTGTTTTTCCTGTTTCGCAAAGAATTCGATTCTGTCCTGGATGGAATTATTTATGCGGCTATCGCGGCGCTGGGATTTGCCGCCACTGAAAACACGCTTTACATTTACCGCAACGGTTACCTCGACGGCGGCTGGCAAGGCCTATTCCTGCTGACTTTCATCCGTGTGGTCGTTGTCGGTTGGCAGCATCCATTCTATACCGCCTTCACCGGTATCGGACTGGCGGTTTCACGCACGAACAAAAACGCTCTCGTCAAATTTGTCGCGCCTTTCATCGGCTATGGCGTCGCAGTGGCAACACACGCCTTCCACAACACCTTTGGCGGACTCATCGGCGGGTTGGCCGGGTTAGCCGCAGGTACATTTGTGGATTGGATCGGTTGGTCGTTCATGATCGGCTTCATTGTTTGGATGATCGTCAATGAGCGCAATATCGTAAAACAAAATCTATATTCTGAAATGACCTCGGGATTGATCTCACAAACTCAATATCAAAAAGCCCTTTCCCCCTGGACAATGAGCACGGTCATTTTTAGCGGCAAGTCCTCCGCACGCTTCTATCAGGTCTGCGGCGAGCTATCGCATAAAAAGGAGCAGATGAGGAAACTCGGCAACGAGAGCGGCAACACTGCGATCATCGAATCTCTTCGAGCAGAAATGACGACACTCTCGCCGCAGGTAAGGTGACCCGCGCTTCATTCCACGCCCAAGGCTGGTGACTCTTTCATCAGCCTTTTTTCATCTTTGAGAAGATGGCGTAATCCTTATGGTAAAATTTCCTCCGTCGCCCCCGTAGCTCAGTGGATAGAGTATTGGCCTCCGAAGCCGAGGACCGCAGTTCGAGCCTGCGCGGGGGCACTTTTCTATCGTAATAAACCCAAAAAATCAAAAGGCAGAATAATTTGAGAATACGCATTGTATTATTATCCCTAGTTTTATCAATGTTGTATTCGTGCGCCTCCCTACCCTCGGTGGTAAATACAGCAATTCCCGAAACACAGACTGCCATCCCAATAAATACACCCTCCTTTACACCTGAAAATATGGCTTATATTGCAGAGATGGAAATTAAAATTCCAGCCTGGCTTAGTGCATATACACAATTCAACAGCTTTCATCAAAAAGCAATTGATAAGAAAAAGACCTTTTTGAACGCCAACTGGAAAACACTAATGTCTGAAGCATTGGATGATCTATCCACGGCTTCGGATGACCTTATCAGCGTACAGCCTGTCCCTCCTGACATGAAAAATATCAACGATAATTTGATCAAAGCAGTTAACGAAACAAAATTGATGATAGATGCTTATAGAGTATTAATTAAAAATAACGACAGGACCCAGCTTGACCAAATATATGCTCATTCTGAAAGCGCTCTTATATTTATGAAATCGGCAACTGACGAAATACAACCTTACTTGAAATGATTTTTACGTATCCAAAAAGCATCTAGTGAAAATTGCGTCTGTGTGTAACACAAAATCAGCCGTCTTCTGACGGTTTTTTATTAAAATGCAAATCCATTTATTAGTTACAATAGACTTGTGATCCATAAATATATTTCCCTCTTCCTGGCAATCCTGATCTTTTGTTCAAGTTGCGGCCTTAATATCAGCAATGAAAGCGCATTCACGGCAACGCCGGGATTCGTCACTGCGACTTTGCAGCCTACACGAATCTCTGCGCCAACGAACACTCCCTTTCCAGTCACTCCCGCTCCCGTCACATCTGCCACGGTCATAGCCGAAGGAACGACTCCCCCATCCGTTGAAGGGACAACCACCACGCAGTTAAATGTCCGTGCAGAACCTTCCACTGCCAGTGAATCCCTTGGGATCATTAACCAATTTTCTCCCGTACAGGTCATTGGCAAAGACGCAAGCGGAAGCTGGTATCAGGTCATTTACGCCGGTTCAGCCACGGGAAGAGGCTGGGTACGCGCGGAGTATGTGCAAGTCAATGCTACAGCGGAGATAGCTGTCATCGGCGGTGTGGCAGGCTCAGGGTCAGGTGTGAGCGGGATCGTCATCCAGAAAATAAATGTGCGTAGTGGACCCGGCACAACCTACGAATCGCTCGGCGTTCTAAACCCAAAGGATGTGGTCTTCATCACCGGCAAGGACTCGAGCGGTGCCTGGATGCAAATCGAATTTATGAGCGCCGCCGATGGAAAGGGCTGGGTAACTGAAAAATATTTGCAGATTGAAAATTTGGATTCGATACCGGTCATTGGCGCTGTAAAGCAAACAATTGGAACGCCAGATAGCATTGCATCAACGCCTACCATCGCTGTATTTTCAGCAATACAGGATGGAGACTCGATGCAGGCTCCATTAGCGTCGGTAATTTTTTCAGCGACAGGCACGCATGATTTGCAGGTAAACAGTGATATCTCCACCCCAAATGGAGACGCCGAAGACTGGGTCCAATTCACGCCTTTCAGTAAAAGCGTACTCATCGAGGCAAAGTGTTCGAACAGTTCTTTTCATGTGGAATTGTGGAGTAATGGACAATTCTCAAATGAGATCATGCTTGCATGCGGGGGCAAGTTAACAATGCCAACCGTGCCGTATCAATCTTATTATTTCCGCATTAAGGCAATTAATAGCAACGATCCGCAATATATTCAATACACTTTTAAAATTTCAAGTATTGAGTAGAAATTTGTCTAAGCAAAAATCAAACTTCAAAAATTGAGCTGCTTACGGGGAGATATCCTCGGGAAAATAGCCTGAGCAGTGATGCCTTTGTTTGTGAAGTACTTGTGTCTAATTGCACAAAATCTTTTTTTATGATAGAGTTACGCAAATTCCTAATAAAGGCGAGGCATAGATGAACGCTGAGAAAATTCCCGATATTATTATTGGACGTCTGCCTGTGTATCTGCGGGCACTACAACGCATGGCAGATAATGGGCTCAAGACCACCTCTTCACAGGAGCTGGGCGAACACGTTGGCATTTCGGCCGCTCAGATCCGCAAGGATATTTCCCAGTTTGGTGAATTTGGAAAGCAAGGCACTGGCTACTCAATTGCCTACCTGCTTGATAAACTAAAAGAGATACTCAAGGTCAACCATATTTGGGATGTAGCTCTCATTGGCGCCGGGGATATGGGGCACGCTCTTGTACGCTATCAGGGATTTACGAATCGCGGTTTCAAGATCGTAATGGTTTTTGACAATAACAAGGAAAAGGTCGGTCAAAAAATTGACGGCTTTAGCATCGAAGACGCCGACAAATTGGCAGAACGAATAAAATCCTCCGGCATCAAGATCGCCATGCTCACGGTCCCTGCGCCTGCCGCTCAAAGCGTTGCAGATAAACTCGTTCAGGCGGGAGTGAAAGCCATCCTTAATTATGCTCCCATCAGCTTGAATGTACCAAAGAGCGTCAAAGTTCAATACATTGACCCTTCCATTCATCTGCAAAGAATGACCTATTATTTATAAAAAGAAGAATCCAAACAAAAATGACTCGCCTGAATTGACGAGTCGTTTTTGTTTGGATTAAGAAAGCGCTTCACGCTACACTGGCGCCTGATTCTGTTCAAGAGACGGGATCGGCGTCCAAAGTTGTATCCAACAAAAAACGAGCGTCTCTTTGCGAGACGCTCGTTTATCCTTTCTCTAAACTTTCGGTAAATTCCTGCGGATCACATTCAACATAGTGAACCCCTTAGCAGTCCCTTGCACTACGCATGTCAACGGATTATCCACAAGATAGGCGGGGATGCCCAAAGATTTCGTCAGTAGTTTATCAACACCGCGCAATAGTGCACCGCCTCCACACAAAGCCACGCCACGGTCAATAATATCGGACACCAGTTCAGGCGGAGTCTTTTCCAACACCTTGCGTCCAGTTTCAATGATCTGCTTCAAAGATTCCTGCAAGGCTTCGACAATCTCGCCAGTCGTCAGCGTGACCGGGCGCGGCAAACCAGTGACCTGATCCTGTCCCTGCACTTCCATGCTGTTTTCTGTGTCCTGCGGAACCGCTGCGCCAATACGTATCTTTAACTGCTCGGCAGTTACCTGCCCAATGATGACGCCATATTTGCGGCGCACATAAGTGACGATGGCTTCATCGAGATCCATGCCGCCAGAACGCAAGGTATCCGCCACAACAATGCCGTACATGGCTATCACAGCCGCTTCGGTGCATCCGCCACCGAGACTGATGATCATGTTGCCCGAAGGTGAATTGATCGGCAGGTCAATGCCAATCGCGGCAGCTAATGGCTGCTGGATCAAGATCGCTTCGCTGCTCCCCGCTTCCATCACAGCTTCATAAACTGCACGGCGCTCCACGCTGGTGACTCCGTACGGGACAGAGATCATCACACGCGGACGGAAGATGCGCATCGGACCGCTTGCCCGCTGTAACAAGTATTGGAGCAAGGTTTCGGTAATTTCATAATCGGCAATTACGCCATTGCGGAGCGGACGCGCAACTTCAATACTGTCAGGGACTTTCCCGAACATATCACGCGCTTCGATGCCGGCCGCCACCATCTTCTGATTATCCACATCAATAGCGACAATGGTCGGCTCTTCCAACAGCACCTGCGTGCCATCAGCGAGACGCGTGAACATTGTCCCTAAATCAATCCCCAAGTCTTTTGAAAACATTGCCACGAGGGTCTATTGTTCCGAATAAGGTGAGTGCGAGCCTTTGCGATAACGTCGGACCGCATCGAGCCGCAAGTTGGATTTCCGCAATGCCGCTTCCATTGCTAAATAAGCGTCAGTATCAACGGGCACGCCTTTGGCGAGTGCTTCTTCAGCACGAGCACGGGCGGCATCTGCGCGATTAACATCGATCTCTTCAATATTTTCAGCCGCATCTGCGAGGACGGTAACAATATCAGGCTGAACTTCGGCAACGCCTCCCGCAACTGTAAAGATTTCTTCTTTACCGGCTTTGCGGACTTTGATCACACCATATTTCAATGTGGTCAATACGGGCGCATGTTTAGGCAGAATACCCATCTCGCCGCCTGCGCCGGGCAGGACGACAATATCCACATCACCAGCAAAGACGGTGCGGTCTTGAGAGACAATTTCACAACGAATGGTCATTTTTCACTTCCGTTTGAACGTCCAAATGCTTGAACGCTAAACATGATTATGCGTTCTTTGAAATTTTTTCAGCTTTCTCGCGCACATCCTGAATGGTACCAGCCATCATGAAGGCCTGTTCGGGAAGATCGTCACATTTGCCATCAAGGATCTCGCGGAAACCGCTGACGGTTTCCTTGAGCGGCACGTAGCGGCCGGGGATGCCAGTGAAGCGTTCAGCCACATAGAACGGCTGTGAGAAGAAGCGCTCGATCTTGCGTGCGCGCGACACGATGAGTTTATCATCTTCGGAGAGTTCATCAATACCGAGAATAGCGATGATGTCCTGTAAGTCCTTATAACGCTGCAAAATACGCTGCACTTCACGCTCTGTTCGGTAGTGTTCTTCTCCAACGATGTTGGGATCAAGAATTCGGGAGGTTGAAGCGAGCGGATCCACGGCGGGGTAAATACCCTTTTCCACGATAGAGCGTTCGAGGGCGATAGTCGCATCCAAATGGGTAAAGGTCGCCACAGGAGCAGGATCGGAATAGTCATCCGCGGGTACATATACGGCTTGCATGGATGTGATCGAGCCGGTGCGAGTAGAGGTGATGCGTTCCTGAAGTTCACCCATTTCTGTCGCAAGAGTCGGCTGGTAACCTACAGCGGATGGCATACGACCGAGGAGAGCGGATACTTCGGAACCAGACATGGAGAAGCGGAAGATGTTATCCACGAAGAGCAATACGTCCTTGCCTTGATCGCGGAAATATTCAGCCATTGAAAGCGCAGAAAGAGCCACGCGCAAACGCACGCCGGAAGGTTCGTTCATTTGGCCGTACACCATGACGGTGTCTTTCATAACGCCGGATTCAAGCATTTCACGATAAAGCTGTGTACCTTCGCGGGTTCGTTCACCTACGCCTGCGAACACAGAGTTGCCTTCGTGTTCTGTCGCAACCGAGCGGATAAGTTCCATGATGATAACGGTCTTGCCTGTACCCGCGCCGCCGAAGATGCCTGTCTTACCACCTTTGGTGAACGGAGCGATCAAGTCCACGACTTTTACGCCAGTTTCGAAAACTTCCACGCGGGTGGACTGTTCTTCGAATGACGGCGCAAGGCGATGGATTGGATAGTAAGCGGACGCATTGACGGGTCCCTTCTCATCCACGGGCTGACCCAACACATTGAAAATTCTTCCCAGTGTGGAAGGTCCAACCGGAACCATGATCGGAGCACCGGTCGCAACTGCGGGAAGGCCGCGCTGAAGTCCATCGGTTGTATCCATGGATACAGTGCGAACCCAATTGTGACCGAGGTGTTTTTGTACTTCAAGAACGAGTTGTTTCTGACCTGCGCGCTCAACCGTAATGGCTTCAAAAAGAGCAGGAATTTCACCTTCAGAGAATTCCACGTCTACTACACCACCAAGAATTTGTACGACACGGCCTGTTGATTTTGCCATGAGTTCCTCCAGTTATTTCGCGGACAGCGCTTCCGCGCCGCCGACAATGTCTAAGATGTCGTTCGTAATACCCTGCTGACGAACTTTGTTATAAGCCAGTTGCAATGCGCCCACCAATTCTTTTGCGTTATCGGTGGCGTTACGCATGGCGATCATACGGGCGGCATGTTCACTCGCCTGAGATTCAAGAACTGCCTGATAGACTTGCAAAGCAGTAAAGCGCGGGATGATCTCATCGAGGATCTCGCGCATATCAGGTTCATATTCATACGCGGCAGCTGGACCTGTGGATTTGCTGCCAAAATCTTCCACCAGACCTTCCCCTTCGAGTTGAAGCGGAAGGAGTTTCTTGACTGTCGCGATCTGACGTCCCATATTGACGAAGTCAGTGTAGACGAGATAAACCTCATCCACCGCACCGGTCTTGAATTCCTCAACCGCGAGACGCCCTATTGCAGAAACATCCATGAAGCTTGGCGCGGCAGGGAGATTGCTAAAATCAGCGATCACTTTTTTGCCGCGGCGCATCATAAGGTCACGACCTTTACGACCGACGGCAATATGTTTAACCGGAACAGGATTCGAGTCAAAACGCTGGGAGACAAACCGGATGACATTGGAGTTGTACGCTCCCGCGAGTCCGCGGTCACCTGTAATCACCACCACCAATGTATTGTTTATCGATTTGCGTTGCGCCAAAAGCGGATGCAGGCTGTCACGTCCCGGTTGTTCGGCGACATGTCTTAACACCTGCCAGGCTTTGGTCGCATAAGCGCGAGTCGCCGTTACCGCGTTAATTGCCTTGCGGACCTTACTGGCGCTCACTGTCTCCAATGCGCGTGTGACTTGCGAAATGTTCTTGACGCTCTTTATTCGGAGCCGCATTTCACGAGCGGAAGCCATAATTTAGTCCTTTAGTCCTTAATCTGATAGTTGGTTAGTCTGGTCGGTTAGCCTTGCAGTCTTGTGACTACGAGACAATTCGACTATATGACTATTCGACTACTTATGCTTGCCAGCCTGTGCGGAAGGCTTCAAGGGCCTTGAGCATTGCAGCACGGTTATCATCAGAAATGGCTTTTCTAGTAATAATATCCTTGCCAATTTCCGGGTAGGAACTTGCCATAAAGCGGATCAAATCAGCCTGCCATTGCACCATCTTATCCAGCGGGACGCTATCTGCAAAACCGTTCGTGCCGGCAAAAAGAACGATCACCTGATCTACAAGTTCTGAAGGCTGGTATTGAGGCTGTTTGAGAATTTCCTGCATACGCTGACCGCGGCTGAGCTGCTGCTGTGTGGACTTGTCGAGATCGGAGGCCATCAACGCGAACGCGGCCAATTCACGATAAGCGGCCATGTCGAGGCGCAAGCGGCCTGCCACCTGTTTCATGGCTTTGGTCTGCGCATCACCACCTACGCGGGACACGGACACACCCACGTTTACCGCCGGGCGAATGCCCGCATTGAAGAGGTTGCTCTCTAGGAAGATTTGTCCATCTGTAATTGAAATAACGTTCGTGGGAACATAGGCCGAAATATCGCCAAGCAGGGTTTCAATGATCGGTAATGAAGTCAATGAGCCGCCTGTGCCGGCAACTTTGCTGATCTTGAAATCATCAGCATTGGACATGTGCTTGCGGGCTTCTTCGGCTTCATCTTTGGAGACCGGTCCGGTGTAAACTTTTCCATCCACGCCGTCTTTTTCGGAAGCCATGGCATCTTTGAAGTCTTTCTTCACGATAACATACTTGTTGGCCAGGCGGGCAGAACGTTCAAGCAAGCGTGAGTGGAGATAGAACACATCACCGGGATAAGCTTCGCGTCCAGGCGGGCGGCGCAGAAGCAAGGAAACCTGGCGGTATGCCCAGGCATGTTTGGAAAGATCATCATAAATGATCAAGGCATCGCGTCCGCTTTCCATGAATTCTTCGCCGATGGAAGTTCCAGAATACGGAGCGATATATTGCAAAGCGGCCGATTCGTCAGCGGCGGCAACAACGATGATGGTGTGCTCCATCGCGCCGGCTTTTTCAAGAATGCCGAGTGTGCGGGCTACGGCGGCTTTCTTCTGACCGATGGCGACGTAAATACAAATCAGATCCTTCCCCTTTTGATTAATGATCGTGTCAATCGCGATGGCGGTCTTACCGGTCTGACGGTCGCCAATGATCAATTCGCGCTGACCACGACCTACGGGGATCATCGCGTCAATGGATTTGATGCCTGTCTGCACAGGCGTATCCACATCCTGACGATAGACCACACCGGGAGCAATGCGCTCGACCGGGCGGAAGCTTGTGGTTGCAATCGGACCCTTGCCATCAATCGGCTCACCCAACGCATTGACTACGCGTCCGATCAATGCATCACCTACGGGGACGGAAGCGATGCGGTTCGTGCCACGCACTGTCATGCCTTCGGTGATCCCATCGTACGCACCCATTACGATCACACCGACACTATCTTTTTCAAGATTGAACGCCGTACCCATCACACCGTTGGAAAACTGCACAAGTTCCTGCGCTTTTACGTTCGCAAGTCCCTGCACGCGGGCAATACCATCGCCTGCTTCCAACACAACGCCAATATCGGTGACATCGAGTTCTGGATTAAAGCCTTCAATTTGTTTCTGCAAATCACCAGTGATTTGCTTGATCAAGTCTGACATCAGGTAGCCTCCACCAAAATTCTATTATAGGTACAAGAACCCGGATAAGGGCTTTATCCGGGTATATGTGTTTTTTCATGTGCCTTAGCTCACATTTTCCTTCGTGAGTTCGGGCACAAGCGTGCCAATGATACCTGAAAGGCGGATGATTGTCTAGTTTCCTTTCAGGAATATTTTAACGCAGCGCTAATGAAGTTACACGCATAAACAGAACTGTTGTAAAATCGTCGGCATGGAAGTTCAGATCGCTGTCGCCAAGGTTAATAAATACGCTGTCTCTGAAAGCGGAGACACGCTCGAAGTCGTTGAGCGCCCGATTGGCGGGTTATCCGTTGTCCTAGCAGACGGGCAAACCAGCGGACGCGGAGCCAAAGCTGTCTCACAGTTGGTTGTCCGCAAAGTGATCGGACTCCTCGCCGAAGGCGTGCGTGACGGAGCAGCCGCGCGGGCCGCATCGGACGCCTTATTTGCCGACAAGAACGGCAAAGTGACCTGTACCCTGAACATCGCTTCCGTAGACCTGCACAGTAACACCATTGTGCTAACTCGAAACAACCCCGTCCCTACATATATTTGCCGCGGGGAACAGATAGACTTGCATGACGAAGACAGCGTCTCGCTGGGCACATCCCGAAATGTACGCCCGGTCATCACTGAACTGGGAATTGAACCTGACCTAATCATCATTATCTTCACCGATGGAGTCGTCCATGCAGGCAAGCGGCGCGGACAACCCATGAACGTTGGCGAAACGATCCGCTCTCTCATGGAAGACCAGGAACCCACTCCCCAACAACTCGCGGATTCGCTCCTCGCACACGCAATCAGCCTGGATGACAACCGCCCCGCAGACGACATCAGCGTCCTTGTGCTAAAGGTTTCCCACAACACCCGCGACAACGTAAGGCGCATGAGCGTCAGGTTACCCATCAGTGTCCAAAAAGCATAAAAACACATCCGGTTCACGCAGTCATCGCTGGCAGCATTTGCGCGCATCTGTACGAGATACGGCAATTTTGCTAGGCGAATTTCGCTCTGCATTATTGTGGTTTTCCATCGCGATCCTGGGCGGCGGGACATTATTCTATTTCCTATCCAACCTATTCAAGGAACCTGTCGGCAGTCTCGCCGAAGCGATCTATATCGTCCTCACGATCACATTTTTACAACCCCCAAACCGTGACTTTCCGCATAACATCGCTTTACAATCATTTCACTTTATCATGCCCCTTATCGGGGTCATCATGCTCGCGCAGGGATTGGCAGATTTCGGAAGCCTGATCTTCAACCGCCGCGCGCGCAACAAGGAATGGGAAATGGCAGTCGCATCCACTTTAAACAAACACGTCATCCTCGTTGGGCTGGGACATCTCGGCTATCGCGTAGCGCTCAAACTACATGAAATCGGCGAACAAATCTCTGTCATAGAATTCAACGCCAACACAGACACATTGAGCGCCGTACGCGAACTTGGCATCCCTGTCATCCACGATGATGCCACCCGCCCGGCCGCACTTGAGTCAGCCAACATCAAAGACGCGCGCACCATCATCCTCGCCAGCCAGAACGATGCGATGAACCTGCAGATCGCGCTTAAAGCACGCAGCATGAATCCCAACATAAAGGTCATCATCCGCATTTTCGATGAAGACTTCGCGCACGCGCTTCAGGAACAATTCAAATTCATCGCGCTCAGCGCCACAGAGATGGCCGCCCCTGTTTTTGCCGCCGCCGCCACAGGCACAGATGTGACCAACCCGATTTCCATTGACGGGCAACTTCTCAGCCTTGCGCGCATTACCACTTCTGAAAATGCGGCATTTGCAAACAAGACCGTCGGCTACGTTGAAGACAATTATCATCTAAGTATTGTCTTGATCCGCCATGACCATCAATCTGAAATGCACCCCACCGATAACAGCCTCATTCACGCAGGCGACACCTTGGCCATGCTTGGCGGACCCGACGAATTGCGCCGCTTAATGCACGATAATGAGTGAGCCTGATAAACGAATATTAATTGGTGTCGTTGGGCCCTGCGGTTCGGGAAAGTCCACGCTCATTGCAGGGTTGGAGCAACAGGGTTATCGCTGTCGGCATATCGCGCAGGAACATTCCTATGTCAAACACATGTGGCAGGCCATCACACATCCCGACGTTCTGATCTTTTTGAAATGCTCATTTGAAAACTCCACCACGCGCCGAAAATTGAACTGGCTTCGCGCCGACTACGAAGAACAATTGCGAAGACTATCCCACGCTTACGAACACGCCGACATCATCATTGACACCAACGATCTAATTCCGGATGAAGTCCTCGCCCACGCCTTGGATTTCTTAAAAAAATGAATCAACTAAAAAATATTTTTCTCCTCTCAAGCATTGCACTTCTTCTC
Organism: Chloroflexota bacterium; assembly: GCA_016219545.1. Classification (GTDB taxonomy): domain Bacteria; phylum Chloroflexota; class Anaerolineae; order Anaerolineales; family Villigracilaceae; genus Villigracilis. The sequence continues at coordinate 68,532 of JACRMH010000062.1, forward strand.
CTGACCTCTTGCCTGCCTGCTGTGCAAGTGACAGAATCCACACCCACGCCGATCCCACCTACTGCTACTGCCATCCCCGCAGACCGTTCCATTTGCAAGGATGGACTAATTCCTGAAGATCAGGGCATAGTAGAAAAACTGCCTTTCGCCAGTATGTATGAGATCAACTTCAACATCGCAAATGACATGTACCACATCACAGGCGAAGAAACTGTCGTATACACCAACACAGAAGATGTGGACTTGAATGAAGTGAAACTGCGCTTATTCCCCAATATTCTCGGCGGCGAAATGCTTGTAGTAGATGAAGTATTTGTCAATAATGAGGCGGCTATTCCCACATACACGTTGAAGAATAGCTTAATGAGCATACCTTTCAAGCAGCCGCTTCAACCTAAAGAAAGCGTCACTCTAAAAATAATATTTAATATCACCGTCCCGCAGTCTGTTGAATTGAACTATGGCGTGCAAGCCTATTATGAAAATGTACTGGCACTGGCACATGCCTACCCCATGATCGCAGTCTATGACGATGAAGGCTGGAATGCAGAAATTCCACCGCAGTCAGGCGATGTGACATATGCGGATATGTCTTTTTTCCTTGTTACAGTGGAAGCGCCAAAGGATGTTGTGCTGGTTGGCTCGGGGCGGGAGATCAGCCATCAGGAAAACGGGAGCAGACAAACGGTCAAGTATGAAGCGGGCCCGGTGCGGGATTTTTATCTGGCGGCGAGTCCTGATTATCAAGTAGTCACAAAAGAAGTCAATGGAATCACGCTTAACTTTTATACACGCGCAGATTTTTTGGAAGGTGCAAAATCCGCTTTGGATATTGCCGCCCGCGCCATTGATGTTTATAGTACAAGATATGCGCCCTATCCTTATACAGAACTGGATTTTGTTTCCACCCCCACGCTTGCATTGGGCATAGAATATCCGGGTGTGATCGCGCTTGCACAATGGCTTGTTGACCCGAACAATATATATTTGGAAGCCACGGTGGCGCATGAAGTGGCGCATCAGTGGTTCTATAATCTTGTCGGCAATGACCAACTCGACGACCCGTGGCTGGATGAGTCACTTTCACAATTTGCGACCCTGCAGTATTTTACAGATGAATACGGTCAGACTGGCGCTGACGGATTCCGCGCGGAACTTGAAAACAGGTGGGCACGCGTTCAAAATGACAACATCCCTGTCGGTTTACCTGTGCGTCTTTACAGCAACGCGCAATATGGAGCCATCGTTTATGGGCGCGGCGCTTTGTTCTTTGAGTCCCTGCGCGAAGAAATGGGATCCGCCAATTTCGATGTTTTCCTAAAATCTTATGTGAAAAATAATTCGTGGAAGATTGCCACACCTGAAATAATAAAGGCTCAAGCCGAGCAGGATTGCGGCTGTAATTTGACCTCTTTGTTTGATCAATGGATATTCCCGTAAATCATTCAACCGGAGTATAATAGCGCGCGCGCCAGTCTAGGACTGGCATTTTTTTGACGGAGTGAGATATGAGAAATCGAAACACTTGGTTAGTTGTAATCGTTCTATTGATAGCTTTTTCCCTTTGGATAGATCTCAGTAAAAACATTGTGATCTATAACCCCTTCAACAACGACACACCGATCGTTGACCGCAATGTAGACATCAAGCTGGGACTTGACCTGCGCGGCGGACTTCAAGCTCTTCTCGAAGCAGATGTCCCTGAAGAAACGGTCATCACTGCTGAAGAACTTAATAATGCCAAAAACATCCTGCAAAATCGCGCGAACGCCCTCGGTGTCAGCGAGATCACCATGCAGACTGCGGGCACACGCCGCATTGTGGCTGAATTCCCAGGCGTGACGAATCCAGAAGAAGTAGTGGCGGCGCTTAAACAGACCGCACTGTTGGAATTCGTGGATATGGGTACAAACCCGTTACCTGCCGGAACCACCATCAAAACTGATTTTGGCGCAGCAGAACCTGTTCTAACTCCGCCAGACGCTGCTACTTCGCCGGTCGACGCCGTTTACCATACAGTCATGACAGGCTCCGGTTTGCAAACCGCCAGCGTAACAAGAAGTACAGCGGGTGTGTATCAAATCGCATTTGAACTTAAGGGCGATTCAACGGCTGTGTTTGGCGATTACACCACCAGCCACACCAACCAATATCTTGCCATTGTATTGGACAAGGTAATTGTTTCCGCGCCGATCATTGAAAGCCCCATCACCAGCGGACAGGGCGTCATCTCTGGAAAATTCACCCAGGAGGAAGCGCAGACGCTCGCAATTCAACTCCGCTCAGGCGCATTGCCCATTCCGATCAAGGTTGTCGAAAGCCGCACTGTGGGAGCCACCCTCGGCGAAGAAAGTATTCGCAAGAGCGTGCTTGCCGGTCTCATCGGTCTGGCCGTCATCATTCTCTTCATGGCATTCAATTACCAACTCACCGGTCTGATCGCAGACCTGGCATTGATCTGTTATGCCATATTCAGTTTAATGGTATTCAAAATGATCCCCGTCACATTGACCCTTCCGGGCATTGCCGGTTTCATCTTAAGCGTAGGTATGGCTGTGGATGCGAACGTGCTGATCTTTGAACGTCTCAAGGAAGAATTACGCGCCGGGAGAAATCTCCGTCAGGCAATTGATCTCGCCTGGAGCCGCGCCTGGCCATCCATCCGGGATTCAAATACTTCCACCCTCATCACATGCGTAATCTTGTGGTTCTTCGGTAACACCTTCGGTGCCAGCATGGTAAAAGGTTTTTCCGTTACATTGGCTTTGGGCGTATTGATCAGTTTGTTTACAGCCATCATCGTCACACGCACATTCCTGCATACCGTGCTGGACAATGTCAAATCCACCGAACACCCGCGCTGGTTCGGTCTTTAGGAGCGCGCCATGAATATCATCAAGAATCGTTACGTTTATTTTCTCATCTCCCTGCTGGTCATCATCCCCGGCATCATTTTCATGGGACTTAACTGGCAAAGGACAAAGGCCGGACCATTGGAACTTGGCATTGACTTCCGCGGCGGTTCCCTGCTTGAAGTAACATTTGAGGGAACCCGCCCCGAAACCGCCGAGATCGCCAAGTTATACAAGGAATTTTCCACCAGCGAAGAACCATTAGCTGATCCGATCATCCAGTCTCTCGGCACCGACTCGTTCTCCATCCGTTCAAAAACAATGACCGATGAGACCAAGGGTAAGATGGTTGCCGAGATGGAAACCCGCTTCGGTTCCAAAGTGACCGTGCTCAACTTCACCTCCGTCAGTGCTTCCGTCGGTGCAGAAGTGACGCGCGCGGCTGGGTATGCCATCCTCCTGGCTGCCATCGCGATCCTCTCCTACATTTGGTGGGCTTTCCGCAAAGTGGAACATGCCTATCGCTACGGCACGGCCGCCATCATCGCCATGCTTCACGATGTGCTCGTTGTTATCGGCGTGGAAGCCATCCTTGGCTACTTCCTCGGTTGGGAAGCGGACGCCTTATTTCTAACCGCCCTCCTCACCGTAATTGGTTTCTCCGTCCACGACACCATCGTAGTGTTTGACCGCGTGCGCGAAAACTCAGGTCTTTACCGCCGCGTCGAATACGAAAAAATGGTCAACCATTCCATCGTGCAAACTCTGGACCGCTCCATCACGACACAATTGACCGTGATGTTCACATTGTTCGCGCTGGTCTTGTTCGGCGGCGACAGCATCCGTCACTTCGTGATCATTCTGCTGGTCGGTATTTTCAGCGGAACTTACTCTTCCATTTTCAATGCCGCGCCTATTCTCGTTGTTTGGGAAAACCGCGAATGGACCAATTGGTTCAAGCGAAAAGAAGAAGGCGTTCTCTAATCATCAAAAAGGACATCGAAATTCGATGTCCTTTTTTTGTACCGCGACATTTATGTCGCCCTGCACTGCCATGCAACATAAATGTCGCGGTACGATGAGGTCAAAACGCAAAGCACAGGATCAGATCATTGACATTCGTGCCGCTCGGGCCGATTTTGATGAGATCATTCAGCTTGTCAAAAAAAACATACGCATCATTTCTGGACAAGTGATCTGCCGCGAACATCCCAAGCGACTCAGCCCTTTGAGCGGATTCCCCTGTCACAACAGCGCCGGACGCGTCCGTGGGACCATCCTCGCCATCGGTGGCGAGTGAAATGAACATCACATCTTTCAGCCCAGCCAACACATCCACAGCCGCCAGCGCAGTCTCCTGATTTCTTCCGCCCTTTCCACTTCCAAATAATGTCACTGTTGTTTCTCCGCCTGCGAGTAAACAAAACGGACACTTCGTCGTTTTCAATGATTCTTTAAATTGCAGAGCGATCTCTTTCCCCGCAATACGCGCCTCTCCTTGTAAACCGACATGAATAATTTTTGTTTGAAAGCCTTCTGCTTGTGACTGTTCCTGAGCGGATTGCAGGGCGATGATATTACTTGCAACAAGTATATTTTGAACTTTGGCAAAGACAGGATCATCGGGTTTCAATGTTTCATGCAACGATGTAGGGGCACAGCAATGCTGTGCCCCTACGAGATCATATTTTTGTAAAATTGATAGCGCATCCTCACAAGTCGTTGGATCGGGTGCGGTTGGACCGGAGGCAATGGTCTCCAATGAATCATTCACCACATCGGAAAGGATCAGGCTGACAACTTTTGCACTATTTGCGGAACGAACCAATCCCCCACCCTTGAGAGAATCCAAATGACGGCGCAGGATGTTGATCTCGTCAATCCGCGCACCGCAGGCAAGTAATGCGGAAGTCAGCGACTGCAAATCTTCAAGTGGAATTAATGGCGCTGTCATTAAGGCAGAGCCTCCGCCGGAGATCAGGCATATCAGCAGGTCATCTGGCGCGAGCTGCGAGACGAATTTCATCGCGGCAGAACCTGCGGTAAGGCTCGCAATGCCCGGCACAGGATGATTTCCCTCGATAACCGTAACAGGCTCAACGGTCAGGGCTGAGGCGTGCTTGGTGATGACGAGAGTATCGGTTAAGACAATTCCGTCTGCCAACGCCTGAGTCATCGCGCAGGCGGCTTTCCCCAATCCCAAAGCAAAAACGCGCTTTGCTTCTGGTAAGGGATTCTCATGCAAATATTTTTTCACAGCCGCGCCCGGCTCGACAGCATTCAGAGCAGAGGCAAGGATTCGCGCAACTGAGTCCCCATGCGAATACGATTGCAAAGAAAAATGTTTGCTAGTCCACTTTCTTTGCGTTTGCACGTTCTTTCTTCCTTTCCAACATCGCGCGGACTCGTCCATGGCGCTCACGAGTTAATGGATAGAACCACGCCATGGTCACCGCGCCAAATAATAATAATGCGCCCATGGGACCGATCAAAAAGCGGATGGCTTGCAAGGCAGATGTGGATTGTGTGAAATGCGTCGCGCCAACCGGCGGAGCCTGATACCCAAACCAGCCGAGGGTTTGCAGGGCAATAAAGATCGCTAACGCGCCAGTCAATTTTCGGACGAAGTTTTTCACGCCGTAGTAAATCCCTTCGCGGCGGTGACCTGTGCGTAACTCGTCCCATTCGATCACATCGGGGAAAATGGCATCGGGCAACACGTGCGCCGTTGAAACGCTGATGCCTGCTAAAACAGCCAGCACAAGAATGTAAGTGATCTGTCCGGGGCGGATGGAATAGATCAGCAATTGCACAACAGCCCAAAATATCATGCCGAAGATATAAGCTTTTTGCTTGCCTATGCGGTGAGCCAGCCAAACCCAAAACGGCAGAACGATGACAGAGGTCACCAACAAACAGGCGAAGACAGCAGATTCAATTGGAAGCCCAAGAGCACGTTGAAGTAAATTGCCATCCGCTACCCAATAAGCAAGGAAGAATGGTAATGCCAATGCCACCAGGTCAAAGGTGATCCAATTGAGCATATAAAGCATGGTCGCAAATCTAAACGGGACATTTGCCCATGAAGTTTTCAGCGTTTGCAGGAATGGGATCTCCGGCTCGGCCGCATCGGCTGCATTGCCGCGTTCACGCACCACGGCAAAGATGACGAAGAACGGGATCACTGCCAACCCGCCGAATAATGCCGAAACGATGAAGTATCCCTGTTGTTGAGTCGCACCGCCTGCCAGGGCCGCATCCACGATGGCGGGAGCGGCAACTGCGGTGGCAAGGGATGCCAGCAGATTGAAGAACATGCGATAGCCGCTGAGACTTGTACGCTCATCGTAATCGGATGTCATTTCAGGGGTGAGTGCATAGAATGGAATGGAAACCAAAGTTTGGAGTGTGTCACTCAGCATAAAAGTCAGGCAGACCGTCGCCGCGAGCAGATATTGATTTTGGAACGGCGGCGCCCACCAAAGGGCAACGAAACTCAACCCGAACGGAATGGAGAAAAGTAAAAGGAACGGACGTCGTCGCCCCCAGCGTGAACGCACACGGTCACTGAGCGTGCCAATGATCGGGTCGTTGATCGCGTCCCAGACGATGCCGATCAGTGCGGCAAAGGAAGCGAGGCGAGGCTCCAGCCCCACAACATCCGTAAGAAAGATGGCGTAGAAGACCTGTCGGAGCGTGCCAAAACTGGCGAGACTCCAATCGCCGGTTCCGTATGCCAGTTTCACCCAAAATGAAAGATAGCCCTGCTTGGTGGTTGTGGTCATGATTTCTCCTTTGGCGTTGTTTGTAGGGGCGACCCAATGGGTCGCCCCTACGGCAATTATTTTTTATATCTTGTCATTCCATCCAACAGGTCTAACACCATTTCTTTCAAATCACCGCGATTGGGAAGCGAACCGATCAACCCGTACATCGGAGCCATCTTTCCGGGCAAATCGCCCCCGCCGCCCAAAAGCGCAGAGGCTTTATTCATCAATTTCGTCACCCATTCTTCGGGCAGGATCTTCACAAGGAAGTTTGCTATTTTGATCAGCCATTCGTTGACAGTCTTTTCAAAACTTGGCCTGCGGATAACGTTCGCTGATTCAGCCAAATCATTTAAGAATTCATCTACTATTTCAACGTGACCGAACTGAACGGTCATGTGCAAGGTCGGCGGGAACTGCTGGCGATCGAGATGCCAGTTGCGTTTGGTTAATTCATCGGCGAGGGCATACACATCCAATCCATCCGAGCCGATGGCGAAGACGCTCATCTCCGGGTTGCTGACGACTTTGATCCCGGGAACAGCATTGACTCCATCCTGCAAACGACGAGTGGCTTTCATGACAAGATCGGTCAATTCAAGATAGCCAGATTCACCGAGGTAATTCAACACGGCCCATGCGGCCGCAATAGGCGCGCCGGGTCGTGTGCCACCCATGGATGGCGATGGATAAATTCCGCCGGGCCAGTTGATGGAGACGAACATTTGATGTCGGCGCAATTCGGCCGTCTTATACAAAATCACCGAAGCACCTTTGGCGGCATAAGCATACTTGTGTAAGTCCGCTGAGATCGAGGTCACACCCGGAACGGAGAGATCAAAATCAGGCACAGGGTAACCAAGTTTGCGAACAAAGGGCAGCATGAAGCCACCCACACAGGCATCCGTGTGAAAGAGGAAACCGTGCTCTTGAGCAATTGCCGCCAACTCGCGAATCGGGTCAATTACTCCATGCGGATATGCCGGGGCCGAGCCGATCATCAGGATGGTATTGGCAGTCACTGCCTTTCGCGCTGACTCCACGTCGGCGCGGTAATCAGGTCCCAGCGCGGTGCGAACCGGTTTTACATCAAAATATTGCGCGGCCTTTTCAAAAGCGGGATGTCCGCTCAGCGGCAGGATCATCTCAGGATGTTTGATCTCAGGGTGATTTTTTCTTGCCCAATCACGCGCGGTCTTGACCGTCATGAGAAGTGATTCTGTTCCCCCGGAAGTGACCGTACCCGCGACATGGTCATCGCCGCCGAGAAGTGAAGCCGCCATGGAAACGATCTCCGTTTCAAATTTTCGCAGGGACGGGAAGGCGGTGGGATTCAAGCCGTTCTCGGAGAAAAATAAAAGGGACGCTTCTTTCAGAAGGTCATCCACATCCTTACCGGCGTGATAGACCAGGCTGAAAGCGCGTCCCTTTTGCCATTGCACATCGTGGTCGCGCGCGGCACGCATGGAGGCAAGGACTTCATCTTTTGTTTTTCCAGTGGAGGGGAAAGGGAGTGTCATGGCGGATAGTTTAACATGGTTCTTTGCAATTAATACAAAAAAGTAGATGGCAGTCATACAATCACTCAGTATGTTTTCTTATGCAATCTCAGCAGTGATAAATTCCCATAATGAAGTAGAATCTTGGAAAACAAATTAAAACCTGGATGAAACAATGACCGAAAAAGAGCAGGAAAGATTCCCCTTTGGCGAAAATTGGAAGAACTTCTTAAACATATTATCCGATGAACATATTTTGGAAGCGGAAAAAGCTCTGGGTAATTTTTTAGGCACAAGCGACTTAAGTGGAAAACGCTTTTTGGATATCGGCTCAGGGTCGGGGTTGCATAGTTTGGTCGCGCGGAAAATGGGGGCCGAGGTCCTTTCCTTTGATTATGATCTGCAATCTGTGGAATGTACGAAGGAACTAAAAAAACGATATTTTACAAACGACATTTTATGGCGGATCGAGCAAGGGTCAATTCTGGATCGGGAATATATGGACGGACTGGGCAGTTTCGATATCTCATATGCATGGGGTGTATTGCACCATACAGGCGTCTTGTGGCAGGCGCTTTATAACGCACAACGTCCGGTGCGGGAGAATGGATTGCTGTTTGTGGCGATATATAACGATCAGGGCTTGATCTCAGCAATTTGGCAGATCGTAAAACGGATATATTGTTCCGGCTGGCTGGGGCGGATATTTATGAGCGTGCTTTTTTATCCAATCTTTTTTCTTTCAGGTTTATTAATGGATATTGTTCGTTTACGCAATCCCGCAGACCGTTATCGTGATCATAAAAAGTATCGCGGCATGTCGCTGACACACGACTGGCGCGACTGGCTTGGCGGGTATCCTTTCGAGCCCGCCGAACCGGCCCGCATCATTAGTTTTTACAAGAACCTGGGATTCGAATTGATGCAGTTCCAGCCGACCGGTCATGGATTCGGCAACAATCAATTCCTGTTCCGCAGAACTAACCAGCCTTCCTGAGCGCAGTCAAAGGAGAATACGACCATGTGCGGGATTTGCGGTATTGCAGCATCAAGAGGTGGTCCACAAATATCGGAAGAGATTCTTCATAAGATGAACGAGTCCATCTCTCATCGCGGACCCGATGAAGATGGTTTTTATGTAAATGAAAAAGTGGGACTGGCCTCCCGCCGCCTCTCCATCATTGACCTGACCAGCGGGACACAACCAATTAGCAATGAAGACGAGACAATACGCATCGTCTTCAACGGGGAAATTTATAATTACAAGGAATTACGGGAATACCTGAAAAGGCATGACCATCAGTTTCGCACCAACTCAGACACCGAGGTGATCCTTCATCTTTACGAAGAGTTCGGCACGGATTGTCTTCAACACCTGGATGGTATTTTTGCATTTGCCATTTGGAATGAGAATACTCAGGAATTATTACTGGCTCGTGACCGCATGGGGATCAAACCCATGTATTACACACACCTCCCGGATTGGCAGTTTATTTTCGGTTCTGAAATGAAATCCATTCTTGCCAACCCGGCCGCCGAGCGCAAAATTGACCTCATTTCCCTGAACGAATATCTCTCCTACGAATACGTCCCAACCCCGCGAACGATCATCCGAAACATTTGGCGGCTGGAAGCCGGTCACTTCCTTATTTACAATCGCCGTGGAGTTGAGATACGCGCCTACGACAGCCTCAGTTTTCGTCAAAGCGAAAGCCGCCCCCCCGTTGATTGGCATGACTATTCTGCATCGCTTTACAATACGCTGCGCTCCGCCGTACAAAGGGAACTGGTCAGTGATGTGCCCGTGGGCGTGTTACTCAGCGGCGGACTTGATTCAAGCACAATTGCGGCCCTAATGGTTGATCTATATCCGGGCAAGGTAGAGAGCTTCACCATCGGATTTGAAGAAGGTTCATTTGATGAGTCGCAATATGCTCGCAAGGTAGCTCGTCAATTAAATACCCAGCACAATGAAATGATATTGACCAGCAAGAAAGCGGTTGAATTAGTTGGCGAAATATCCAATTTCCTTGATGAACCGTTCGCGGATTCTTCGATCATTCCAACCTACCTGCTTTCGAGGTTTGCGCGGCAGAAAGTTAAAGTCGTTTTGGGCGGGGATGGAGGGGATGAACTGTTTGCCGGGTACCCAACCGTTTTGTCGCATCGCCTGATCGGGTATTATGAAAGACTGGTCCCCTGGGTCTTAAGAGCCTACGTTGCCCCGCGCGTCATGGATCGCTTCAAAGTCTCGTTTGATAATATCAGCCTGGATTTTCGGCTGAGACGTTTCCTGGCGGGGCGCGGCGTGCCTCTGATCAATCGTCACCAGCGCTGGTTGGGTTCATTTGTGGATGAAGAAAAGGCATCCCTTTTGCAGAATTGGGTAAAACCTGTTTTGCGGGAGACCTATTATCAGTCCTATGAATACGCAAATTCCTGTGATGCAAAAGAGCCGCTTAATCAGGTCCTGTTCAATGATCTAAAAACCTATCTGGAAGGCGACATCCTTTACAAAGTGGATCGCGCCAGCATGGCCGCATCGCTGGAAGTGCGCGTTCCTTTTCTTAACCGGGAAGTGGTCCACTTCGCAAATGACCTGCCCCTGGACTTAAAACTGCATAACTTTACCGGAAAGTTTTTGCTAAAAAAAATGATGAAAGGCAGGCTCCCAGATGATATTATCAACCGTCCCAAAAAAGGCTTCAACATGCCGGTTGCGTACTGGCTTTCCGGTGACTTGAAGGAATTAATGACGGATATGTTTTCCGAGTCTCTGATTAAGCGCCAAAACCTTTTTGAATATTCCTATATACAGAAATTAATAGAAGAGCATTTCCAGCATCGCAAAGACAACCGCAAACTGCTCTGGACTTTGCTCATGTTCCAGTTGTGGTATCAAAGTTATATCGAATAATGGCAGGAAAGGATGGATATGCAAACATCGCACAAGTTAAACCTTGGGTCCGGACAATTTCTAAAAGAAGGCTTTGTTAACGTTGATTATTTTTCCAATTCCACTCCGGATGTTTCTCATGACTTAAATCAGATACCTTATCCTTTTGAGGATGATTATTTTGAACTCGTCGAGGCAGATCATGTACTGGAGCATCTTACAGACCCTTTCAAGGTGATGGGAGAATTGCGCAGGATCTGCTCATCCGGGGCCACCATCCATATCCGCGTTCCGCATTTCTCGCGTGGATTTACACATGCCGATCACAAAAGGGGATTTGATGTCACGTTCCCGTATTACTTCAACCCCAATTTTTTACCCGGCTATCAAAGGATTCCATTGGAATTGGTCAAAATGCGGTTGACATGGTTCGCCCAACCCTATATGAAAAAAAGTGTATTGCCCACACCTTTGGTTTACTTGGGGCAGGTCATTGGAATAATTATAGATTTTTTTGCCAACCTGTCCCCCTGGCTGTGTTCGCGTCTATGGTGTTACTGGGTCGGCGGTTTTGAGGAAATTGAATTTGTATTTCGGGTGAAAAAATAAGGCGAGTAATTGAGCAATGAAAAATTCTGGATTGAAACAATATTCCCTTGCCCTGATCCTTGTATTTTGGCTGACGATTATTCTGGCAATGTTTTTTGTCGTCCAAAAACCGGATTTCTTTTCCATTCTGCCGGGGTTATGGAATTTAGTATTGATCATTCTAGTTCCATTATGGATGGCATTATTATCCGCTTGCATAGGATCTTATTTTTTAGAAGATTCAATCCCAGAAGAAAGGCTTATTCTAGGAAGCGGCACGGGGATGGGAATATTCGGATTGGCAGGGTTTGGGCTTGCAATCTTAGGCTGGGCAAAGCCGATGAGCGTATTAACCCTTCTCATCGCCCTTACTGTTTTTTTCTTATATAAAGGAAAAGTTCAACAAACCTGGAAGGACATTCAGCATGTAAAGACAGAAATGACCACCAGCCTCGAAGGGATCGCGCGCTGGATTCCGGTCAGCGCGGGGGTTGGACTGGTGCTTGCTTTCCTGATGGGATTGACTCCGCCGATCGAAGATTTCGATGCGCTCACCTATCATCTTACAGTGCCTGTCTGGTGGCTGAAAGATGGTGGTTTAGTATCCGTTCAATCGCTTTCCTATTGGTATCCACACCTGGTAGAAGGGAGTTTTGTTTTTCCGATAGTATTTGGCGTTGATACATCCACACATTTAATCCATTTGTTCTGGCTGGTCTTGGTTGCGCTTCTCCTCTGGCTTTGGGCAAAACAAGCATGGAACCATGCTATTGCATGGGACTCCATCGCCATCCTTTTATCCATGCCGACATTGTTATGGCTGGCAAGCTGGGCATATACAGACTATGCCTTAACTTTCACGGGCATGGCCTCCTTATATTCCATATGGAAATGGCAGGATACGCGAAGTAGAAAGTGGATATCAATTAGCGGCATCCTGGCCGGGCTGGCAATGGGAGTCAAATATACAAGTTTCATTATCCCCCTGGTTATTGTTGCGCTTATCATCCTGTGGGGGCAGGGAAAATTACAACGGATCAAAGGACTCGCACTATTTTCACTTACAGCGGGACTGGTCGCATCTCCCTGGTACATCCGCAACTGGGTATGGATGAGGAATCCCTTTTATCCCTTTGCATTCGGCGGCCGGTATTGGGATACCTTTCTAGCGCAATGGTTTTCCGGGGCCGGCTCCGGCATCGGCTTCAACTTTAAGGAGATATTCCTTCTTCCAGTAACAGCCATGCTCGGTATAAAAGATACAAACTACTTTGACGGCCGTTTTGGTCCGATGCTCCTCATCCTTCTCCCACTTGCGATCTGGGCAATCTGGCAAACTTATCTCGAAAAAAAAGAAGGACAACAACGGGCATTCCTGGCCATCATTTTTCTCAGCCTTTCCGGAATTGCGTTTTGGGTGATCGGAGTTGTTAGCAGTGACCATCTATTCCAGGCGCGTTATCTGTTCCCCTCTTTGATTACTGGCATCATTCCACTTTCTGTCGGATTAAATGAAATCTACAAACTGGACACTTCCCGCCTGAAAATCAGTTTTATCTTTCGTTTAATGCTGGGTATTGTTGTTCTGATGAATTTATTTAATTTTGGCTTATTTACAATCATACGTAATCCAATTGCAGTTGCTGCTGGAATGATTTCGAGACAGCAATACGTAAAAAGCCAACAACCGGAATTTGCGGGAGCGGTTGAGTTGGTCAATCATATCCCAAACGATTCAAAAGTTTACATCCTATTTGAGCCGCGCAGTTACGGCGTCAATGTATTCGTCGAACCCGATGTCATCAATTCCCATTTCCCGCACGATGTCTGGCTTTACGCGACTCCCGAAAAGATCATCGCATCCTGGGTGGAGCAAGGTTACACTCATGTGCTGATCAGAAATGTGACAAACGACGAAACACCTGCGAATGAAATCCTCCTGCTTCAACAAACGGAAAGCCTCTTGGTCAAGATCGGTGAAACACCCCAGGGAGATTATGCGCTTTACAAAATTCCTTAATGACAATAAGGCGCTTTTCTCCATTCTGATCCTTGCTTTTCTTATCAGGCTGATCGGGATCTCTTCGCGCCCAATTTGGTACGATGAGGCCTTTTCGATCTTGTTTTCCGAAAAAGGATTGAGAGCCATGATCTATGGCACCTTGAGCAAAACCGGTGCAGGGACAGCAGATATTCATCCGCTCGGTTATTACACTGTGCTTTGGGGCTGGATCAATTTATTTGGGAGGTCCATACTCGCTGCCAGATTATTGTCCATACTCATAAACCTAATTTCAATAGGAATCATTTATCTAATTGCGGAAAATTTATTTGGCAAAAAAACAGCGTTAGTCTCCGCAGTGTTCGCATCCATCCTGCCTTTTCAAGTTCATTATGCGCAGGAAATCCGCATGTATGCCTTGCTGTCTTTGTGGCTGCTCCTTGCCACTTATGCATTTCTTCGCAGCCGAAATGGAAGCTGGAAGTGGTGGATACTATTCGGGTTATCGAGCGCATTGGCACAATATACCCATAATCTGGCAGTTGTATATTTAATTCCTCTCGCACTGACGCCATTCCTTCAAAGGGATTTGAAAACACTGAAGGCAGTGTTTCTCGCATCCCTCTTCGCCATTATCTTATACCTGCCCTGGTTGATCCATCTGCCTGCACAATTCTCAAAAGTAAATACAGCGTATTGGGTGGAACGCCCTAGTGTGGCAAAAATATTTACTCTCTTCTTATTCTACTTGCCACATCTACCCCTTCCGAATCAACTTCTGTTACCGGGATTGTTGATCGCCACACTGACAATTGCTCTTGCTATTTTTCAAACCATCCTCGCAAGGAAAGCCTCCCCGTCAACGCTAAAGCCTGGACTATGGACAGCCTACCTTGCTTTTATGCCGCCGCTTCTGCTCTGGACAATTTCCCAATTCGTTCCCATTTACATTGAACGTGCACTCCTGCCATCCCATGCCATCTTTTGCATCTGGCTGGCTTGGGCATTTACCCAAACTAAGTTACCTAAAATAATTCAAGCCTTCGTGTTTGGATTAGTAGCCCTTACGGCTGCGACTGGTATTTATCAGCACGTCACTTATGCCGGTTTCCCATATGGACCCTTCCCCGTAATGAACAATGAGCTCAAAGCTGAATACCAACAGGGCGATGCAATCGTCCATTCCAATAAACTTTCCTACCTGCCTGCTTTTTACTTTGACCCTGAATTGCCCCAAGGCTATGTGACCGACCCAAGCGGCGGGTCAACGGATACTCTTGCCCCAGCAACTCAGGAAGTTTTACAAATACAGTCATTTGACAATATCGAATTCGCCACCGCGAATAAGAGCAGTGTGTGGTTCATTATTTATCAGTATTCAATTGACGAGTACACTGCGCAAGGCTTTCAAACACACCCACAGATCGAATATCTTAACGCTCACTTCACGCTCACATCTTCAAAAACATTTGGCGATCTCAGGCTTCTTTTCTACACTCGAGAGCAAAAATGAAAAGAAGGATTCCCTTTCAAGGCCTTGATTCCCGTAGCTGGCGAAACCTTATTCTTTTCGCCATGCTTATCTTTTATCTTTTTCAAATTGGTCAGGCCTTGTATTTCAACAATCTATTCAACACGCTCGGTTCGGATTTTTTAGGATTCTGGACAGCCGGACATATGGCCAATACGCAAGGATATGCCCGCATTTATGATGCCAATCTGGTTTCCAGAATCCAAAAGCCTTATCACGAGGTGATCGAAACAGATAATATCTATGCCCCGATCATGACCGCGTTCTTTCCGGTCTTTGGGATTCCATTTCAACTTCTGGCATTGTTAAAAGCCAGTCATGCGTTCACTTTTTGGTCCATCCTGAATTTTGTTGCCTTGATCCTGTATCTCCGCTTCTTTATCCATGACCTGCTTCAGAAATCAATTCCCCCAGAGTTATTTGCGCTTCTCATTATTTCGTACCCTGTGTTCCATAATTTCTTTTGGGGACAACTGGATGTCTGGCTTCTAATCTGCATGGGCGAATTCATGCGGGCAGTCCTCCATAAAAAGCCATTCATCAGCGGACTTTGGCTGGCAGGGATGCTGGCAAAACCGCAGGCATTGATCCTAATCATTCCAGCGCTATTCCTCAGACGAGCATGGAAAGAATTAGCAGGATTCACGACAGGTGTATTTGCCATTTTTATAATTTCCTTTCTATTGGTCGGGACTCAAGGTCTTCGTGAATTACTCAATGTATGGCTCGGGTTTGCTTCCGGCATTCCCACCAATGCCCCAGACCACATGGTTAATTGGCGTATGATCATGGTTCAATGGAACGCGCTCACGAACTCCAATTCTGGAGTTGTCATTGCTGTTCTCGGAAGCTTTGTCACATTATTGATAAGCGTTTTTATTTGGCGCAAATCGGCCCCTGTTAATTCTGAAGAATTTCCCGTCGTTTTACTTGGATTAATCGCATCCACTGCTGTATTCACCTGGCACTCACACATCCACATGATGCTTGTGCTACTTCCGCCCTTTCTTTATCTTGCCATACAAAATCGCCTTCCTGCAAAAATTATTAATTATTGGGTTTTTGGTCCACCAATTGCATTGATGCTTTCTTTTATCTGCCTTCTCTTTACAAAGTTTGGCATCCTGCCAGATTTTGGATATGAAGCACTCTTCCTTGGACTTTGGGGATTTTCATTCAACCTCATAATACTGGCTTGGGTAATCTCTACACGTCGATTTACATCACCGCATCGATCATGATCGCCAGAAAAATAAAGGCCAGATACATGCTCGACCAGCGGTACATCGTCCATGCGACTTTGTTGCCGCCGATCTTGAAGACACGCCAAGCCGCATAAAGCAGGAGTCCGCCCAAGGTCAGGGCAGAAGCGAGATAAACTGTCCCGGCTAAATTGAAAAGCGGAAGTAATAAAGTCACCCCAACCAGCACAATCGTATAGATCAAAATCTGCTTGCGGGTGGATTCTTCGCCACGCACCACCGGCATCATGGGGACGCCCGCTTTTTCATAATCCTTCATGCGGACAATAGCCAGCGCCCAGAAATGAGGAGGGGTCCACATAAAGACGATGGCAAAGAGAATCCAGGCGGCAAGTCCCAAATGACCTGTAGCGGCCGCCCAGCCAACCATCGGCGGGATCGCGCCTGCCCCGCCGCCGATGACGATGTTTTGCACAGTCGCCTTCTTTAACAAGACACTATAAAAAATGACATAATAAAAAATGCCCGCCAGAGATAATAGCGCCGCGAGCAAGTTGACAAAGCCCGCCATCACGTAATAACTGATCAACGAAAGCGCAAGGCCGTAAGATAATCCTTCGGCCGCAGTCAAGCGCCCATCTGCAAGCGGACGCTTGGCGGTGCGCTGCATGTTCTTATCCAGCTCGCGGTCAATGTATTGATTCAACGCGCTCGAACCTGCGGCCGCCAACGCACCGCCAAGCAAGGTCCATAAAGTAAGGGATGCGGACGGCCATGCCTTGCTCCCCGCCACCAACCCGCTATAAGTTGTTACCAGCAACAAAGCCACGATCAAAGGTTTGGAAAGTGCAAAAAAATCTTTTGCGCGCTGACGGTAATCAAATTTAATAACTTCAGTTGAATCTTTTGCCAGCACACCAGATATAAAAACCAAAACACTCAATGAGATCCACAAGGCAATTGCGCTCATCGTATGCAGGATGATCAAATGCAGGGAACTTGCGCGTGCCAATTGAATTGCCCCGATCAAAGCCTGACCAAAAAATAATACGCCTGTTACCGTGGTCAGCGGCAAAAGTAAATTTTGGTCGCGTTGTTCACGCCATGCTTTTCGTAAGATCAGCAGCATGAACACAGATGCCGCGCCAACCAGAATGATATGCGCGAGTTTCAAATATCCCAACGGATGAGTTGGCGTACATATAGGCCAACCCACGCAATATGCCCACGCGCCGGTGACCGTCACCATGCGCCCAACAATGGTCAGGGCAAAGACCAACACAAACAGCGCCAGAACCAGACGCGAAAACGATGACCGCAGGGAATATTTCATTTACGAATCCTGTTTTCTTAAAAAGAATGGGTAACCCAAAAACAAGATCGTTGCAAAGGTGAACCATTGTAAGGCATAACCGAAATGCGAACCCTCGGTCAAATCCACTTCAGGCTGGGATGGGAGCGGCGGATCAAAATCATTTTCGGTTGCATTCGGCTGAATATAAACAGGCAATATTGGATAAGGGCTTTGCTCGGAGATGCGCTCCACATTGAGATTATTCCACGCGTCCAGCTTTGGCTGCTGCGAAGTAAATGGCGGATCGGCGACTCCGCCAAAAGCTGGTTTATCCTGCCCAAGCCGTATCTGCCCCGTGACAGTGACCGTGCCGGCTTCATCATATTTATGCAAGATATCGAGTGCGGGCGCAGAAGTTCCGTCAGCGGGGATCCAGCCGCGGTCTACAAGAACAGCCGTCCCGTTAAAAAGAAGCGGGGTGATAATGTGGTAGCCATATTGATCGCCGAGATATTGATTCCGTAAGAGGACTTGATTCTCAAAATCATATTCACCTGTGACAGTGACTGCACGCCATTCCATCGAAGAAATATCGGTGGGCAGGTTTTTGTTCAGATCCAGAGTCTCGGCCGCGCGCATGGTGTTGACCTGGGCATTAAATACTCGGCGTTGTTCCAGGCGATCCAATTGCCAGATGCCCAGCCGGATGCATAATGCGCTGCCAGATAAAACAAAGATCGTGGCCAATATCCAGGCACGGCTGAACATTTTTTTGAAGATCATTTCTCTTCCTTCTTCTTTACAGGCATGACCAGCGAGTATAACGCAAGCAGACCGCCAAGCGGAATGCCTGCATATAAAATGCCATAAAGGCGTGTACCGAACGTAAGCGCCTCATGTACATCCAACCCGAAGTATCTGCCGGGTTCGAAAGAGCAGGTCAAGGCGTAGGATTGAACCGTGTCCAGGTGCAGGCTGGCTGATGTCCCGGCAGGAATCCACAAGGGACCGAGTTCATGGTCAACTATATCTTCATTCTTTACCAGTAAGGTATCGCCGATGACAAAAGCCATGGAGTCGGGAATGGTCGGTGGGGTTTCACCGCGCGCAACTTTTTCAGCAGTCCCATTTGGAATGACAAGCTCAACGACCTTTGGCGGGCGGGCTGTATCACGCAGGAACATGAATGTGATCTCGTTCAGGACGACCCCGAATACGAGTCCCAACAGCAGGGAGATAAGAGTTCTTTTTATTATGATTTGAATTGGGGGCATGGCTGCTTTCAGAAAATTATTTCAAGATCAAATTGAGATCGTGCACAATATCTTCGACGGGGGTGCCGAAGGCGTAGGAAAGGCGCATATTTCCAGCTTGGTCAATGAGGATAACCCGCGCCGTATGCGTCACGGTGATTAACCCTGAGTCATTTTTAACGACCTCACGGAAAATACCGTAATCGTTCCATATCTTTTCAAGGTCGGTCTGCGCGCCGCTCAACCCGATAAAGGCTGGGTTGAATTGGTCCACATATTCCTGAACCTTCTGCGAGGTATCACGGTCGGGATCTACGGAGACGAATACGACTTGAACAGAAGCTGCTTTATCAGGGATTTGGTTCAGGGCGGAGTTTAATTCGGCCATCGTTGCAGGGCAAACATCCGGGCAAAAGGTGTAGCCGAAGAAAAGCAGGACAACTTTGCCTTTCTGGTCGCTCAGGCGAAAGACTTCCCCACTTGAACGGGTCAATTCAAAATTGGAAGCTTGAGGAAAAGGTTCCGAGTAGGCTGTACCGCGAAAGTTTTCAGACCTTGAAAATAGAATCGTCAGGCAAGCCGTTAGGGCAATAATCGCCAGAGATGCAAGACCCACCCAGAGAATTTTTTTATCCATTTGTTTTAACACTCCAATCGGGGCGATCTTGAGATCGCCCCGATTATGTTCTTCCTTTATTCTTTTATACCAGAATTCCTGGTTGAGTGCCAACAAAAAACTCACCGCCGAGGTCGGCGGCGAGTGATATTATGCGATCAACTTGCCGATCAGATACAAGGCGGGATAGAAGAAGATCCACACAAGGTCTACGAAGTGCCAATAGACTGCGGCGGCTTCCACGCCCCAATGCTTTTCAGCAGAGTAGATATTTTTGCGCGCATTGTTCCAAACCACGAACAGGAAGATCAGCCCTGTCAACACATGGAAAGCGTGCATACCGGTCATGATGTAGAACACGCCGCCCATTGGACCGTGAACAGTATCGCCAAAACTGGCCACCAAACCTTCATGTGCCGCAAGTCTCCATTCAACAAATACAACGCCGATCAAGAATCCAAGACCGAGCACAAAGGTGACTACGACATTATTCAAGAAACCCTTGGTGTCGCCGTGCGCCATGGAAGTCTCGCCGCGATTCATGAAGAAGGATGAAAGAAGCAGGACGGCGGTCACAGCCAAACCGAGCATCTGGTTCAAAGGCGGACGGGTGAATCCAAGCAGATTGATCCGTGTCGCCATCAACCCGGCGAAAACGAATGTATCTGAAAGCAGGAAGAGCCACAGCCCAAGGCGATTGGTGCCGGTCTTGTAGGCATAGGAGTGAACATCATCATCGTCGCTGGTTTCATTCAATTTGTAAATGTGCATGTAATAGTACATGACCAGCGCGGCTTTGATGACCGCCACGACAATTAAAATTGTCACCGCTTGAAACGTGACCGCAATGAAATATTCCAAAGCGGTGAGGACGGTCAGGTAAATGAAGATCAAAACGCCCTGACCAAGAGCCGAAGATTTATCTTGTGTATGTGTCATTTGAGTCCTCCCCTTTATTTATGTTTGGTGTTGCTTTTGGCGGGCTCGGCAAATTTAACATATTGCGAACCTTCCAAACCGTAGTCATACGGCTCACCGACCACTTCAAAGGGCTGGTCGTAATTATGCGTGGGCATGGGGGATGGCACCTGCCACTCGGGAGAGCGCGAGTTCCAAACATTGCCTTCAGCCTTTTCGCCGTTCTTGATGCTATGGAAGAAGTTGATGACAAAGATCAGCACCGAGAGCCCAATGAGATAACCAACAATGGTCAACACAAGATGAGTGGAGTCAAAACCAAGGGCCGGGTCATAGTCCACAATGCGGCGGCGCATACCCAGCAAACCGACTTGCATCATGCCCAGGGTCAGAATGAAGAACGAGGGCGTCATCAGCCAGAAATGGACTTTACCCCAAAACTCGTTCATACGGCGACCGGTCGCTTTGGGGAACCAATAATAAAGGGCGCCAAAGAACGGGAAGAGGAATCCGCCGAAGATGGTATCGTGGAAGTGACCCACGATGAAATAGGTGTCATGCAAATGAAGGTCAACGGAGACCGTGGCATTCGGGGGGCCTGTGAGACCACCTAACAGGAAGGAAACGAGTCCACCCAGCACGAAGAGCATGGGGGTGGGATAGGTCAACTTGCCCTTCCAGATCGTGGCAACCCAGGAGAAGAATTTCACACCGGTTGGGACGGCTACCAGCAAAGTGCTGTACATGAATGGCACACGCAGGTATTCGTTCATGCCCGAGGTAAACATGTGGTGCGCCCAAACGAGAAAGCCCACCAATGCGATACCCAGCGATGACATGGCCACCCAGCGATAACCAAACAAAGGCTTGCGTGCAAACACCGGCAGCAGTTCCGAGATCACACCCAAGCCGGGCAAAACAAATACGTAGACAGCTGGATGTGAATAGAACCAGAACAAGTGTTGGAAGAGAACAGGATTACCGCCCTTGGCAGGGTCGAAGAAGCCCATGCCGAAGAGACGCTGGAACATCACCAACTGGAAGGAGAGACCGATCAACTGGGTGGCGGTTAATGCGATGATCGAAGTGGCAACGGAAGCCCAGACGAAGATCGGCATCCGCATCGCGACCATGCCCTTCGACCTCATGCGGACTACGGTCACGATCACATTCAACGCGCCGAGAATGGATGACCATCCGGCGGTGAATACACCGAGGAAGAACATCTGCACGCCAACGGGAGCGCGCGAAGAAAGCGGCGGATAACCAGTCCAGCCGGTGCCGAAGCCGCCGAAGATCAGGCTCATCACCAAAAGCACTGCCGCAGGGACAGCGATCCAGTAAGAGAATGCGTTCAAACGCGGGAAGGCCATATCCTGTGCACCGAGCAAAAGTGGAACCACATAGTTGATGATGCCGGCAATTCCCAGCAGGATGGATACGATCATCACCATGCCATGTAACGACATGAGGGTATTGTAAAGTTCAGGACCATTCTGCCCGAACAATTGCATGTCAACTTTGAGGAATTGCAATTGTGATTGGGCAAGTTCGGTGCGGAAGATCAGGGCAAACAAACCGCCGAGACAGATCAGCAACAATGCAGTGACTGTATATTGAACGCCGATGACCTTATGGTCGAGGGAAACATTCAGATATTTCTCCCAGCCCGAGAATTTTTCCTCATGGTGCTCAGGGGTGTCCACCCCGCGTGCCCACTTGAACCAATCTGTTACCGATCCGTTACCCGCAAGAAAAAAGAGGACTCCGAAAAATCCGCCAAGAACCCAGGCGGGTTCTGTGAAAAAGAATTTATCGGTGGCGCTTAAGCCCATCATCATACGAATGCCCGTGACAAGGCCCGCACCGACCAGGGTGCCGATCAATTGCCAGAACAATCCGCGAACAAGGGCAGTGGAAAAGAATTTCTTCATCAGTTAATATCCTCCACCAATCATTTCAGTGTCTTTAAATACGCGATGATATTCGCGATGTCTGAATCAGATAATTTATCAAAGGCGGGCATGATGGGTGGGAAACCATCCACCATTTGCGCCTTTGGATTCAAAATGGAATCCCTGAGATAGGCATCGTCTGCGGTGACAGTTGAGCCGTCCGCTAAAAGTACGGCGGAACCATACAATTCAAACCAGGTGGGGCCGGCCATTTTCAGTCCATCGGTCGAGTGACAACCGATACAACCGTTCTGCACTATGAGCAATTTTCCCAATCCTTCAGGGGATTGGGAAGCCTCGAAGGCAGCCTTGGATTGTTGGTCAATCCAGGTTGTGTAATCCGCCTGCGCATCCACGATTACCAGACTTTCCATCGCGTAATGAGACATACCGCACAACTCAGCACAACGGACCTTGTACGTGCCAACCAGTGTCGGGGTGATCCTGTATTCGGTCACACGACCCGGCACAACATCCTGCTTGACGCGAAATTCGGGAACCCAAAATGAATGGATCACATCCGTTGATTCCATCTGCAAGACAACCTGTTGATTCACCGGCAAATGCAATTCCTCGCTGATAATGCCGGTATTTGGATATTCAAATGTCCATGTGAACTGTTGGGCTTTTACTTTGATCACAATGGCATTGGGGTCCACGCGCCGGGTTTGCCCAAGCGAGTAAGCGCCCATATATGCCAAAATTAGTACAACGATCAGTGGAATCACTGTCCATGTAATTTCAAGTGTCGTATTCCCCTCGATGTGTTCCGCATCGGTCGTATCACCTTTTTTGCGCCGAAACACAACCATACTGTAGACCATCGGCACTATGATCAGCGAAAACAAAAAGGATATGGCCATGATCTCCCAATGCCATAACCAGTCAATTGACACTGATTGCAGACTTGCTTCAATCGGGTGCATTTGAGTTGCCACCCCGGCAACAACCAGTCCAAAATATGTGAGAACGGCCATAACAACGACCAAAATTCCCACGATCACAAAGTGTCGCATACGCTCTCCTCCAAAAATTTCAACAGGGCAACCACCCCGAACTTCAAGCGTCTAAATTTACCAAATCTTAGTCAATTTGTCACTATTTTTCATGGACATTGTTATGACTTTCTCAATGGACAGAAATCTGACTTACAAAACCCATTTCTCCTAGTATGGATATAATGCCGCTTCACACTTACCGATAGTTGTTCCTGCCTAATAGGAAAATCAAAGCCGACGGTGTTTCCAACCACCATCGGCGTGTCATTAGAAAAGAATCCCACCTATTTTGCGAACCAATGACCTTTACACCAAACCTAAATCTGCAAGCAGTTCAGCGCTATGCTCGGCGGGACGTACATTATCAAAGACACGCTTGATATTTCCTTCAGCATCGATCAGGAAAGTTGTGCGAAGCACGCCTACATACTCTTTCCCCATGAACTTCTTTGGTCCCCAGACACCATACAAGTCACAGACCTTGTGACCATCATCTACAAGCAATGGAAATTGCAATTGAAATTTCTTCTTGAATTTTATATGTGACTCAACATCATCAGGGCTGACACCGAGAATGACCACTCCCGCTTTTTCATAGGCGGAATAATCATCGCGGAAATTGCAGGCTTCCTTAGTACAGCCAGGTGTATCATCTTTGGGGTAAAAATAAAGTACAACGTTCTTCCCGCGATAGTCAGATAATTTTCGCAGGATATTGGCATCATCCAGCATTTCAAATTCAGGCGCAGGTATTCCAGATTGGATACTCATAAAACACACTCCTAATAAAAGATGCCCGCCATTATAACGAAGAATGAAATCAAACGCAAAATTACGCGAAGATGGGAGTGTCCAATTGCCTAGGCCTATTAAAAGATTTAGCCACTGAGATCACAAAGATCACTGAGAAAATCTCTGTGAACTCCGTGCGCTCTGTGGCAAGAGGTTTTCTTAGCCAATTTTTTAGACACTCTCGCGAAGATATTAGTCCTAATCATATAAATTAGCCATTAAACACCTTCGCGCTTTTGCGTCTTGTATTGAGTTTAGGTACGCTCAAAACCCGAAAAAAATTTACAAATCCCAGTAATTGGCAGTATAATTCCGCCCGCTTAATGCACCAAGCATCAAATTGGGGACGTGCTGGAATTGGCAGACAGGCATGACTTAGGATCATGTGTCGAAAGGCATGTGGGTTCGACTCCCACCGTCCTCACTCAACTATTTTACAAGACCTTTAAGGTCTAAAGACCTTTAGGTCTGGAGGAAACTTTGAATATCGAAAAGCAATATCAGGAAGACCATTCCGTAAAACTGATCGTAGAAATTGATCAGGAAAAAATGAACACCTACAAGCGCCGCGCCGCGACGAAGATCTCTTCGAAGAGCAAGGTTCCCGGCTTCCGCCCGGGCAAGGCGCCCTATGACATTATCATCCGCCAATTTGGGGACCCCGCGGTCACCGAGCAGGCCATTGACCTGCTCATTGACGCCGAATATTCCAACATCCTGAAAGAAGCGGATGTGAATCCCGGCGCATCAGGCACGCTTGAATCCATTGACAGTATGGAACCGCCAAAGTTCACCTTCCGCATCCCACTCGCCCCGCAAGTGGATCTCGGTGACTATCATTCAGTCCGCATGCCCTATGAGTGGACAGCGCCCGAACAAAAAGATGTTGACGCGGCCCTCGAAGAACTTCGTCAAATGTATGCCGCCACCGAAAATGTTGACCGCGCCATTGAGGTCGGTGATTATGTTTCGGTAGACGTAAAGTCAGAGACAACAGAGCTTAACCGCTCAGGCTTCGCAACCTTTGTCCGCAAGGAAGACCGCGACACGGAATGGCCTTATAACGGCTTTGCAAAAGAATTGGTCGGATTGAAAGCCGGCGAAAGCAAAACCATCAGCCATGAATTCCCCGCAGAATGGGAAGTGGAAGAACTTAAAGGCAAGAGCGTCCAGATCGAAGCCACAGTCAAAACTGTGCGCGGTGTGATCCTGCCTGATATTGACGATGAATTCGCCAAAAAGACAGGCGCAGGCGACACCGTGGATGCTCTCAAAGAAGCCGTGAAGACTGATGTGGAAAAGCGTTCACAGGATGCTTATGATGACAAGTATTTCGTTGAATTGATCGAGAAGATCAAAGAAGGCGCGACGATCAAGTTCCATGAACACAGCATAGAACATGAAGGTGAGCATGTCCTTTCAGAACTTGCCAACCGCCTGTCACAACAGGGCATGGATCTCGAAACCTATTTCAAGATGCGCGAAACCACCCGCGAAAAATTCATTGAAGAAGAAGTGAACCCGGTCGCCAAGAAACGACTCGAACGCAGTTTGATCCTTGATGAAATCGTTCTAAAAGAAAAAATCCAGCTTGATAATGAAGCGTTGGACGCAGAATACAATAACGCCATCAACGGTCTGGTCATGCAGGGAATGGATTTCTCCAAACTGCGCGGCGGTAAAAAAGGACAGAAGGAATTGACCCAGGCGATTGCGATGGAATCCGCGAGCCGCGTAATGACACGCAAAGCGCTCGATATGATCAAGTCCATTGCCATGGGTGAATACAAACCCGTTGAAGAGCCAGTTGCAGAATCCATGGAAGAGGCAAAAGAGGAATCTGCTCCAGCCGAAGCTGAGCAGGACGCCTTGCGACCCACAGAGTAGAGTCTGTTTGTTGATGGCTGGCAGGTTGGGTCGCAGATCCGACCGCCAGCGTCAATGAAAATACCTATTTTATTTTAATAAAAATCAAATACGCGCTGTGTAACATTGTCCCATCAAAAAGGAGACAAATATGATCCCAGATTTTAAAAATGTAGTTCCAATGGTTGTTGAAAATACAGGCCGTGGCGAACGCGCTTATGATATTTACTCGCTCCTGCTTAAAGAGAGAATTATTTTTCTCGGCACGCCGATCGACGACCAGGTTGCGAATGTGATCGTGGCGCAATTGTTATTCCTCAATCACGAAGACCCTGAAAAAGAGATCCGTATGTACATCAATTCGCCCGGCGGCGTGATCTACGCGGGACTCGCGATCTATGACACGATGCAGATCATTTCCAACCCGATCAGTACTGTGGCTGTCGGCGTGACCGCATCCTTCGGGACCGTTTTGCTGACTGCCGGTACGAAGGGCAGACGCTACTCCCTGCCGCATGCGACCATCCACATGCATCAACCTCTCGGCGGCGCGCAAGGTCAGGCAACCGACATTGCGATCCAGGCCAAGCAGATCATGCATTTGAAGGCCCTGCTGAATGGCGTCATGGCTAAACACACAGGTCAGCCTCTTGAAGTGATCGAGCGCGACCTTGACCGAGATTATTATCTCGATGCACAACAAGCCGTAGACTATGGTCTGGTTGACCAAGTGATCGAGATGCCGGAAAAAGTAGTGAAGTAAATTCAGTAATCAGTTGACAGTTATCACTCAGACCCCGAGGATTATTATCTCTTCGGGGTCTTCCATGCGTTGAAATTAAGAACATACGGAGGCTTGCAATGACATTCTCAATCGTAGCTTGTGACTTGAAAGAAAAGACATGGGGTGTGGCGGTTGCATCCAAATTCCCCGCAGTGGGCGCAGTGGTCCCATGGGCACGGGCCGAAGTTGGCGCAGTGGCAACCCAATCCTTCGCGAACACATCTTTTGGACCGAGCGGCTTGCAGATGATGGAACAAGGACTTTCAGCAAAGCAGGCATTAGCT
This sequence comes from Chloroflexota bacterium, assembly GCA_016219545.1. Taxonomy (GTDB): domain Bacteria; phylum Chloroflexota; class Anaerolineae; order Anaerolineales; family Villigracilaceae; genus Villigracilis. The sequence continues at coordinate 95,629 of JACRMH010000062.1, forward strand.
GCCATGCTGAGACATGACCCGGATAAGGAACATCGCCAGGTTGGGATCGTGGACATGAAAGGCAATGCCGCCACTTTTACCGGCTCCATTTGCTATAACTGGGCAGGCGGTGTGACAGGGAAAGGATATGCCATTCAAGGGAATATTTTGGCAAACTCAAAAGTTGTCCCGGCCATGGAGAAGAAATTCCTCGCCACCAAAGGTGATTTGCCGACGCGTTTATATGCGGCGCTATTAGCTGGTGACCGCGCCGGCGGCGACAGGCGCGGACGTCAATCTGCGGCTATTTATGTGGTCAAGCCACACGGCGGCTACGGCGGCTTCATTGACCGCTGGCTCGATTACCGCGTGGACGATCATGACGACCCCGTTCTGCGTTTGGGCGAGTTGCTCGAATTGCATCGTCTCTATTTTGATAAGAGCAACGAAGATGAACGGGTTGAAATTAAAGGAAAAACTCTTGAACAACTGACAGCGATCTTGAAAGTACAGGGCTATTTGAAGAGAGGCATAACTTTTCAAGCCGCATTCAATGCCTTCATCGGAAATGAGAATTTTGAAGAGCGCGCAAACGCCAATGCAGAGTGGATCGATAAGCCTGTATTGAAGTATTTGTTGAAGAAGTTCGGGAAGTGAGTAACGAGTAAGAAGTAAAAAGCGAAAAGTAAATCACAAATCCAAAATTGGAAATCGTAAATTACATGATCCCCTCAAACATCAAAGCACTCATCCTCGATATGGACGGCGTGGTCTGGAAAGGCGACACACCTATTGGTGACCTCGCAGCCACGTTCAATCGCATCCGCGAGCGCGGATTGAAATTTGTGTTCGCAACCAACAATGGCACAATGACGCCGGAAGAATATCAACAAAAATTATACGAACTCGGAGTGGAAATCGAGGCCGGGCAAGTGGTCACTTCGGCATTGGGCATTGCATTTATACTGTCCCATAAATTCCAAAAAGGGACAAAAATCTTCGTGATCGGCGAAGACGGAATCCGCGTAGCTTTGAAAGAAAAGGGATTTGAAATCCTTCCGATTGAAAGAGCAAGCGAGGGACAAGTTTTCGTCATGGGCATTGACCGCACGATCAACTTTATGAAAGTTGCCGAAGCGACCTTGCTGGTGCGCGCCGGCGTCCCATTTTATGCAACCAATGCAGACATGACCTTCCCTACCCCGCGCGGAGAAATTCCGGGGAATGGTTCCTGGCTTTCCGCAATTACATCCGCTACAGGAGTGGAACCGATCGTGGCAGGCAAACCATTCCCTTATTTGATGGAGCTCTCACTGGAAAGACTGGGCACTAAAAAAGAAGAGACTCTCATCGTCGGCGACAGACTTGAAACAGATATTGCCGCAGGGCAGGCGGTAGGATGCCCGACCGCCCTGGTCTTGAGTGGGGTATCAACGAGAGCACAATCCGAGGCATGGAGTCCAAAAATAGATATTATCGCGGATAGTTTGGCAGATTTAGTCAAGTAAAAAGCACGAAAGCATAGTTCGTGGGATTTACTAAAAGCCGAGACACGATTCCCCTTATGTCACTTGTGGCACAAGGGGAATTATTTACATCAGGTATATGGACGACCAAAGCGTCAGCAAGTTGGCAATTCCTCCTCCAAGTGATGGAGGCAAGTATCCCCCAGCAGATGGATGCGATCAAGGAGTGTTCCCTCTATAATTGATTCATGATTGGTATTTTTCTCGGAACCAGTTCCTATCTCAAGGGCATAAATTAGAGACAATACAGACAATGAACTGCCCATGAATATCATGAAATTATAAGAAATCTAACATGCCAGAAAAAAGAACCTCTCACCGCCCACTCCGGGCAAAACTCATCTTTAACGGGATATCCGGCCGATCGAACGAATCACCGAAGCAGCTGGACGATATCCTGACCGAGATGCAAAACCGGAATATATTGCCGGAAGTCTATATGGTGCACCCCGACAGTCAAATTAAATCCGTGGTTCGAAGCGCAATTAAGGATGGCATCAATTTGATCGTTGTAGCAGGTGGTGATGGCACTATTGATAGTGTCATGGGGGACATGATCGGCAGCCCTGCAACTCTTGGCATTATTCCCACCGGTACGCGAAACAATTTGGCCTTTAACCTGGGGATTCCCGATACGATTGCGGGTGCCATTGCACTCCTGCGCAAGGGTCGCCGCCTTAAGATCGATGTTGGAAGTATGCGAAGTGGCCGATCCAGCCAATGGTTCCTGGAAGATGCCACATTGGGACTCTTATCTGATATATACCCGTTTGCAGACAGTGTCCAGCACGGCGATCTGACACAGATCGGAAATCTACTCTCGACAGTAGTCTCTTCAACGCCTTCGCATCTGCGAATGATTCTTGAGGGACGGAAGCGGATCGATATGAGTGCATACATGGTATTGATTGCCAATATGCCTTATATCGGGCCGCGCTTTCAAATCTCCCCCGATGTATCCTGGAATGACAATTTCCTGGATGTATTTGTCTTTTCAGATATGAGCAAGATGGATTTGATCTCCTATGCCGTGCAGTCCACTGGAGGTGCTGTAGAGGATGCACGCATCAAGCATTTCCGCGTCAAGCGGCTGACGATCCATTCCGACCCGCCAATGCCTGTACTTGCCGACGGTATGCCTCTTGAACAGGGTCCGGTAACCGCACTGGTTCATCCTCACGCCCTCACGGTTATAGGCGGCGCAGCTAATAAAGCAATGGGGGAACAACCCACAGCATCGCCGACTTCCTGAAGTACGAAAAAACCGACTGTAACAGTCGGTTTTTTCGTACTTACTCATCTGTGCGGTCCCGACGGGATTCGAACCCGCGATCTCGGCCTTGACAGGGCCGCATGTTAGGCCGCTACACCACGGGACCATCTAACAAGCGGGCGCGAGTTTACCACGAGGATATAAACATGTCAATAAATATGCCGTGGTTTGTTTTAGCCAACAGAAGTTAAAGTTTCCAGTTATTCACGCGTGGACAAAACCTGTTTCCATAAAATGTAAACGACTGCGCCCGTATTGATCAAAGCCGCGAACATCACTATATAAACTGGAGCGCCCATAAGAAATCGGGAATAAGAAAGGCCTGAAATCACCTGATAGACTAAAGGGACAAACCACATCTCAGGAGCAAAAATAACAGCCGCGACTGAAAACACATCAACAGGATAAAAATAGCGGTCATGCATTTTAGGAAGCACGAAAGGTGCAAGAGCCAAGGCAGCCAAAGCCATGAGAACAACTTGACGATGAGTCAACTTGTTCTTTGCACGCCAGTTGACCCAGCCCCAAGTACTCATTGCAACTACAAAAACACTCAGCCCGATCCACAAGCCGACATCATAAAACGAACTTGGTACAAAAATATATAAATTAGGTGCATTCCTCGAAAGGTCGCGGAATTGCCCCAATTGACCGGCGTAAATAGTTAAGATGCTCAACCAACTTCTACCGGTCAATGCGGCTGGGATGCCTAAAATCACATAGACGGCCGGAACCAATAAAAAGTGATGCCAGCGAATCTTTCCTTTTAAAAATAGAATCCCCAAAAATGGCAAAAGAAAAATGGATTGCGACTTGAATGAAAAAGCGACCCCAAATGCAGCCATCGCCCAAAAAGGTTTTTCCTTTAATAAGAGATAAACACAAACCAACAGGAACGATGTGTATAAACTATCTATCTGTCCCCAACCTGTGCTGTTGAACAGGATCGTCGGCAAAATAAAAAAGCCGGATGCAATGAAATAAGGCGTATCGTCATCGTAGCGCAAACGCGCCATGAGTAAAATTGTGAAAGCTGAAATAAGATCGAAAAAAGTGGGGATGAGTTTTAATGCCGCAACACTTCCCACCCATTTCGGCAGCAACGTTGAAAACCAAAGCAAATAAAGATAAGCGGGCGGATAATTTGAAAAACTTTCATCTGCCAGCCCTGCGAAGCCGTAAGCATGAACATGGTCATACCATGTTTGGAGCAGGGTCAAATCGCGGTTTACATATTCAAGAATTTCATAACGAACTACAAGGGACAATGTAAATAGTACTATGCTCAAAAGTAATAGCGGACGTTTTCGGATCATGTTCATGAATTATTTTGGAATTGCAAAACCTTTTGAAAGGCCTTGAGTAACTCGCCGCGCTGCTCAAACCCCGTTTCACTTAATTCAGCCAGTCCAAGATAAACACGTTCACGGCACCGATGTAACAGCCCTGAGATAAGCCGCGCCATGGCTTCCTTTGACGTGCGGACTTCATCGGCATCGCCCCAGACCTGGTCACTGCGCCAGTCACGTGAGAGCACATACGGGTGCGTCAGCGGCTGCGCCAAACGCTGGTACCAGCCGCTCGAACCGGGATCAAGCCAAAACTGGATCGTGACCGGGCGGTTCATCATCAAAAAACTATAAGCAGGCGCGACCAACACCGCATCATCTTCCTGTGGATTCCACGCTTCGACATAAGACGCAGCGATGACACCATCTTCCAACATGCGGATATATTCCTGTCCGAGACTCGATCCTTCCACGCCTTGGGCTGGTTCCAAAGCCTGACGGAATTTCTTTACCGATTCAACGAGGCTCGCCGCCACACGCACCGAATCAAAATTATCGTGGTAACCAAACTCAGGCTGGGATAATACTTCGCCGAAGACCTTGCGGAAGAAATGGTCGAGCGGCAGAACCTCAGAATTGCAATATTCGTTGAGCCAATGATAAAGGGTTGAATAGCGTTGACCAATGCTGTATGTAATTCTTTCCTGTACATCAGCTTTTATGCCATCAAAAGGTGCAAGAGCCAGATCGCGCGGACGATACACAATGTCCGTTAGAAGTTGCGCGCGGATCAGGTCGAGCCCCTGGATGGATTGCATGAACATATACGCCACATCAAATTTTGGGGGGCGAATATTCCATTGCGGATGCGCCAGCGCAGCGAGCGTGAGAAGCGCGTGGCTCGCAGGCTCATCATTCAGCGAACGCGAAGGGCGATGCGAACGCCAGGGGATTTGCATCGTCTCCAAACGATGAGTAAGTGAAAAACGCAGAGCATCGGAAAGATACGGAGCAAGGATCACTATTTCGGAAGCAGGAATGCCTGATTCAGTTAATTGCTTAACTTCGTTAGCAACCGCATCCAGCAACTCAGGATAATAATGTGTTTGGATGAACGCCAATGTGCTCTCATCGTATGGTTGTGGTTCAATATTTGATGTCACTTCCGGCGCAATTGCAGCAGTTAATCCAACATCTAAATTAGCGATGGATTCAGACATGACGAATGAGTCAATCAACTCAATTTGTTCTTGGCAAAGTTCCCGCAAAGCCCGGGCAGTATGTACATCCGCACCGAGGAAACGGCGATAACCAGCATTTTCGTCATAGATAAGAAGTGTCGATTCAAACTCAGGCAGCCAGTCACGGATGATGTCATGAGTGCGCGGACCATCTTCTTCGATATTGTCATAGATCAAGTGACGGTAGGTCTGCGTTAGATAATTGCGGACGATTTTCTGCGGCCAGAGGACATTGCCGAATACTTCAAGTTGAAGTGAGAAGTCCAGCAGATTATGGTCAAGACAATATTGCCGAAAAAGATTGGCGCACTCCTGCGCATCTACATAGACTCGGCGTTGGGCGGGGTCGCCAAAATAAGCCGAGTCCAGCCGGCTGCTGATCTGCGTATGTGGGAAACCGATAACAGCGGATTTATTTAGGTTGTCAATAATTTGGGAATACAAGCGATTGCGGTCTATCGTCACGGATTCAAAGTAGCCTTTTTCCAACAACGGCAGGACGATATGCGCCATGTAATATTGGGCGGTCTCAAGCGTTAGAAAGATCGGAGGCTGGTCGGGTTTGGCAAAGCCTGCCTGTTCCGCCGCGAGGGGCCAGAATAGGTCACACATGCGCCTGGCAAGCCCGCCAAGCGTGGCAGGCGTCACAGCGCCGCCTGCGATGGTCTCAGGTGACTGCATGACCTCAATATAAGGCTCCTGCAAGGTCCGCTGCGGGGTAAGCATGAGGATCGAGTCACCGGGCACGCCTTGTGAAAGCAAATACGTCAGCCGGGCAACACCCGCAGTCGTCTTCCCCACACCCGCAGGACCCGAGACGAAGAGACGAGAGTCAAGGGGCGAGTCAACGATTTGACGCTGGGCAGGCGAAAGGTCAGGCATGAGGCGAGGGTTTAACTCAAATGCTTCTTGAAGAATTTCTTCACTCGTTCCCAGGCATCCTTGGATGCTTCCGGGATATAGACTTTCGGATCACTATCGCGGAAAAATGCGTGACCTGAATTCGGGTACGTAATGACTTCGTGCTCAACACCGACATCATCCAACAATTTGTCGAATTCTTCCACCGTGCCGGCAGGGATGGAAACATCGGCATCGCCGAACAAACCCAACACGGGAGCTTTGAGATCGGCTCGTAATTGATCGAAGATGGTTTGCATACCGCCGCCATAAAATGTGCAAATGGCATCCAGAGGACGGCTTAAGCCGAGCGTAAGCGACATGCGCCCGCCAAAACAAAAACCGACACTGCCTATTTTGCCGCTGCATTGCGGATGGGCTTTGAGCGCATCAAAAAGGGATTGGAGATCAAGATATGCATTAGGTCCATATTTCTGCACGAGCTTCGTGGCAGTATCGCCATCGCCAAGCTGGGCAAGTTCGCCATGATAAAGATCGGGGGCAAAGGCGAGATACCCTTCCAGCGCAAAACGGTCAGCGATGGATTTTGTCTGCGCATCCAGCCCCCACCATTCCTGAATGACGATCACGGCGGGATATTTCCCATTGCCTGTAGGCTTTGCAAGATGTCCATTTACAGAACCAAGCTGAATCATTTCACTCATGGCGCTTCTCCTTTTTACGGATAATGATTATCAGGATATACGAGATGAGGATGTTTGTCAATACAGTTGTAATAAGCATCGGAGTATTGTATATTTGGGCAAACTATTTTTAAGGAGCCCTCCATGCCCGCACCGACCAATGCTGTAACTAAAGGCGGATTTGTTCCCGTCGCATCTGCCCCTCACGTGAAATTTTCAGATCAATTAACCCATTCCATCACGGATATTTCCAGGATCATCGAACAACATAAAGGGATGATCGACTCGATCCAGGAGATCGCGATCGAACTCACATCATCCATTGGCTCGCTGCATACACTTACCGTGCATTATGCAAAAACTGCCAATGCCATTTTAGATGTGCTTCTCCCGATCCTTAAAAACCTGCCAATCATCCCAAAGAATGTGATGGAACTGCTAACCAATCTTGAACTCATCACGCAGAAGATCATTGACAATGAAGTTGCCACATCCAAAACGATCAATGATGTACACTCAGGATTAAAAACAGGAGATGTGAATAAGATCAAAGGTCATGCCACCGACCTTCAAGCGGTAACGCGGACTCTGACCGCCATGATCCCCAGGCAGAATTAAAACGCCTCGCACTGACCTGTAACCTGCGAAAACGCCTTTGACATTTTTGCCCCTTTTGAGTGACTCTGCCAGCCGCAGAATTGGGCTGGCAGAGTTGAATTTTGCCGCAAAATATCGTTGACAGTTGCGCCACCCCGCATGTATAATACCGTCCGCTAAATAACCCAGCTTCCCCACGACTAGGCGTAGAGTGTAAGTTCTCCGCATGGTACGCGGCGAAGTGATGACTGGAGAAAATAAATGAGAATTGCAATCGTTGAAAGTGGTGGCAAGCAATACCGCGCCATCGAAGGTTCCACAATTGACGTGGACCGCCTCGCCTTTGAAGTAGGCAAAAAGTTTGACTTTGAACGTGTCCTGCTCATGGCGGACGAAGACATCGTAATGGTCGGCACCCCCACAGTCGGCGAGATCATTGTCTCTGCCACAGTGGTTGACCATGTAAAAGGTCCCAAGGTTACTTCTTTCAAATATCGCCCCAAGAAGCGCATCCGCGTTAAAGGCGGACATCGTCATTTCTACACCCGCCTGATGATCGATTTCATCGGCAAGGCTGGTGAAGAACGCAAGGCCAAGGTAGAAAAAGAAGTTGTCGTTGTAGCGGACGCACCTGCCGAGGTAGTGGAAGAACCCAAGGTTGAGAAGCAGAAGAAGGCTTCGTCAAAAGAAATGGTGAAGAAACCCGCAGCAACCAAAACGGCTCCCAAGTCTTCAACTACAACCAAGAAGACTGTTAGCAAGAAGACTGATAAGAAGTAGAGTGAGGTAGATAATGGCTCATAAAACAGGTGGCGGATCAACCCGCAACGGTCGTGACAGCAATGCCCAGCGTTTGGGCGTGAAGCGTTACGCCGGTCAATTTGTCCTTTCCGGTAACATCCTTGTCCGCCAGCGCGGCACCAAGATCAAACCGGGTATTAATGTTTTGGTCGGCAAAGACGATACCTTGTTCGCAGTAGCGGACGGGGTCGTGATGTTCGATGTAGTCCATGGACGCAAGCGCGTGAACATCGTGCCTGTCGAGGCGGAGTAACATGAAAGCAGAAATCCATCCTACAGTGTACGATGCAAATGTAACCTGCGCCTCCTGCGGCAAAACATGGGTAACCACTTCCACCCGGAAGGAATTACGCATTGACGTGTGCTCCAACTGTCATCCATTCTTCACGGGTGAAGCCGCGCGCATCATGGATATCGAAGGTCAGGTAGACCGCTTCTACAAGAAGCTCTCCGCCCGCCAGACATATGTTGAACAGCAGAAGACCAAGGAAGAGGCTTCGAACTCTCCTGACCGCTCAGTAGACGATCTCGAACTTTCCCCCCGCGCAACTGATGCGCTTAAGAAAGCTGGCATTTTGAGCTTTGGTCAAATGCTCGCCAAACTTGGCGAAGGCAATGCGGCCGTGTTGGAGATCGCAGGCTTTGGTCAGTCATCCCTGACTGCGGCAAAGAAGAAACTGCGTGCTTTGGGTTTTGATGTCCCCGAAGTTCCAGATGCCCCCAAACCTCCCAAAGCTCCCAAAGTAGCCGCTGAAACCACTGAAGCTGAAGCAAGCGAATAGTTCGGATACTTTGTCAGCTTGTGACTTCTCAGGTAAACTAGACAGGCAGATGCTCAAGCATCTGCCTGTTTTTCATCATTGATATACATATTATCGCAAGACAAAGAGAGGAATTATGCGTCATACACACGGTTCCATTGAAGTTGTCTGCGGTTCCATGTTCAGCGGCAAGACAGATGAACTGATCCGCCGGCTTGTAAGAGCAACGATAGCAAAACAAAAAGTTCAAGTATTCAAACCCGCCATAGACATCCGCTATGCCGTGGAAAAAGTCGCTTCTCATGCCGGCTCAACCTATGATGCGATCCCCGTTGAATTCGCCGCCGACATTCGCTCCAAACTGGATGCAGATACAACAGTCGTCGGCATTGACGAAGCACAATTCTTCGACGCCGAAGTTGTGACCATTGCGCAGGAACTGGCGTCACGCGGCGTGCGTGTGATCGTGGCAGGACTCGATACAGATTTCCGCGGCGAGCCTTTTGGCTCCATGCCCATCCTCATGGCAGAAGCGGAGAATGTTGCCAAGCTTCATGCCATCTGCATGGTCTGCGGTGACGACGCCTCACGCACCCAAAGACTCGTCAACGGCAAACCCGCCCGACACGATGACCCTGTTGTGATCGTCGGCGCATCTGAAATGTACGAAGCACGTTGTCGTCAGCACCACGAAGTACCGAAATAGTTTCATGTCATTGCGAGGAGCGACAGCGACGAAGCAATCTCCTGATCGTTGAAGATTGCTTCGTCGGGAAGAGCACCCTCCTCGCAATGACATCCATTCGGAAGGAACCACCACATGCAAAACTACAAAGACATACTAGCTGAAATATTAATCGAAGCAGAACCCCTGCAAGCGCGCATCAAAGAACTTGGCGCACAGATCAGCGCGGACTATCCCGACGGCGACCTTTTACTCATCTGCATCTTGCGCGGAGGTGTGCCCTTCATGGTTGACCTCAGCCGCAACATGACCACCCCGCATATGATGGACTTCATGGCTGTCTCATCCTATGGAGTTGGCAAGCGCGAATCAAGCGGTTCAGCACGCGTTACGCTTGACCTGCAAACCGATATTCGCGGCAAGAACGTTCTTCTGATCGAAGATATTATTGACAGCGGACATACGATAGCTTCCGTTCTTAATATGCTTGAGACCCGCCAGCCGAAATCTCTTAAAGTCTGCGCATTGCTCGATAAGCCTGAACGACGCGAAGCGCATGTCCCAATTCATTACCTCGGCTTTACCATTCCCAATAAATTCGTCTTTGGGTACGGCCTCGACCTTGATGATTATTATCGCAACCTGCCTTTCATCGGCGTCGTTGACCTCGGCAAATATAAACCGCCTGTCTAACCCTCCGAAATGAATGACGACTCATCTCAACATCATTCGCCTTACGCGGGTCGTTGGGTTGCCCGCGTTCACGGAAAAGTAGTGGCGCAGGGCGGCACGCCTGATGAGGCTCTGCGCGCTTCACAACACAGCCGTCATAAAGAAAGACCAGAGATCGTTTTCATGCCCGCCTCATTTAATCTTCCCCCATTAGTTGAAAAAATAATTGACGCTTTGCCAGCCGGGCAGGAAATTTATCTCGTCGGCGGAGCGGTGCGTGACCTGTTGACTTCGCGCATCCCACCCGACCTGGATTTTGCTGTGCCATCGAATGGCATTTCCCTCGCCCGAAAAATTGCCAACGCCCTTCACGCGGACTTTGTCCCACTGGATGCTGAACGGGATACAGGCCGCGTCGTTGTGACGCAGGAAGACGGTTCGCGCATCTTTTTGGATTTTGCAACCTATCGTGGAGCGAATCTCGAAGAAGATCTACGCGCCCGTGATTTCACCATCAATGCCATTGCCTATAACCTGCATGATGAAACGATCATAGACCCGCTCGAAGGCGGCAATGACCTGCGCCAGAAGATCATCCGTGCCTGCTCACCCACTTCACTCTCAGACGACCCGGTCCGCATATTGCGGGCGATACGTCAGGCCGCGGCCTTCGGATTCAAAATTGAGAAAAATACCCGGGAACTGCTGAAGCAGTCCGCAGGTCAGCTTGGACGCGTTTCGCCCGAACGTCTGCGCGATGAGATTTTCAAGATCCTCAAAGGTCCAAAACCAGATGCATCCATGCGCGCGCTTGAAATGCTCGGCGTGCTTCAACACATCATGCCTGAGTTGACTGCGATGAAGGGCATGGAACAATCTGAGCCGCATGTTTACGATGTGTGGACGCACACGCTCGCCGCGCTGGATTATCTTGACCAGGTCATTTCTGCGTTGCGGGTTGGGTACGAAGCTGAAAAAACTAATGACATGTTCACAGGCCTGCTAACCCTGCGGCTGGGACGTTACCGCGAACAGATCGCAGATCATTTTGCCATGCAACTAAACGTAGACCGTTCATTGAGGTCATTGCTTTTCTTTGCCGCGCTGTATCATGATGTGAGCAAGCCTGAAACAAAGACAATTGAAGAATCAGGGCGCATCCGGTTTTTCGATCACGATGTCAAGGGCGCGGATGTTGCTGCGGCGAGAGCGCGTTCATTCAACCTGAGCAATGATGAGATCGAGCGCTTGCAGGTGGTTATAAAAAATCACATGCGTATTCATTTCTTTGCCGACCGTGTAATAAAGGAAAGCAAGACACCATCGCGCAGGGCGATCTATCGTTTCTTCCGTGATAGCGGCGAAGGCGGCGTTGACCTTGTTCTATTTGGCTTGGCGGACCTGCGTGCCACCCGCGCCCACTCACTAACCATCGAAACGTGGAATGCTTATCTCGATGTGGCACGCATTTTGCTTGAGAACTATTGGGAACGTCCGCAAGAAATTATTGCGCCGCCGCGTCTATTAGATGGGAACGAATTGATGAAGGAGCTAGATATCCAGCCGGGACCTGTGGTCGGCCAGCTTTTGGAGGCGATCCGCGAGAATCAAGCCACAGGCAAAATAGAAAACCGCGAGCAAGCCTTGGCTTTTGCGCGTGACGAATTACAGAATCCGAAGTTTCCATCTTCGGCGCAAAATCCATAGCAAGGCTGTTCATTGCAAAAGAGAATCATAATGTTTTGTCCAAAATGTGGAAAAGAGCTGTCCGAAAAGCTGAGTGGCCTAGTCTGTGATGATGGCAGAATGGAAATCACTAAGGACCTTGAGAGAAGATTAAGAGAGTGCTACACACTAAAATTACGCAAACCACATGAAAAACCTTTCAATTTTCTTATAGGTGGGCAATGGTTTTGTCCACAATGTGGTGTTTCAACTTTGGAAGAAAAAGGAAGTGTTCGTTGCCCAAAATGTAAGCTTAGTCTAAATGAATTCATAAATTCATTAATAGAATTTCATCCGCATTTTAATGGTATTGATGGATGGTATTGAACAAGCCGTAATGCTAGAATTAGACATTAATTTTTTTTAAAGGAAATGGCGAATCATGAACTACGTTTATTTTGATCTGGAATCTCAAAACTTATTTCAAGATGTCGGCGGACGCGAGAATATCGGCGAACTCAAAGTCGCGTGCGCTGTGACGTGGTCAACAGAGAAGAATGATTTCTCGGTCTATTGGGAAAAGGATGTCCCGGCTTTGATCGAAGAATTGAAATCTGCAACCAAGGTAATCGGATTCAACCTGCGCGGATTCGATTATCTGGTGCTTCAGCCTTACGCACCTGAAATGCGTTTCGCATCCATCCCGACCCTTGATATGTATTTCGACCTGCAAAAGATCCTTGGCTTTAGCCTCAGCCTTGATTCCGTGGCAAGCGCCACACTCGGCACAGCCAAATCCGCAGACGGCATTAAGGCAGTAGAATGGTACCGTGCAGGCGAACTGGAAAAGATCGCCGAATACTGCAAAATGGATGTTGACATCACGCGCCGCGTTTATGAATTTGGGCGCGATACTGGTCATATTTTTTATCGGTCAAAATTAGGAAGCAAGTTAAAAGTCGAGGTAAAGTGGAAATGAAAAATATTATTGCTAATGATGTGACAATTGCCTATGATCGGCTCGGCAAAGGAAGCCCGCTCGTACTTATCCACGGTTTTCCATTAGATCATACTTCATGGAATGAAGTCGCACCTTTATTGGAAGATAAATTTGATGTCATCCTGCCCGACCTGCGCGGATTTGGTCAGTCAACCAATGTCGAGTCGATTTATTCCATCTCCGACATGGCACATGACATTGCCAGCCTGCTGGATAACTTAGGAATTGAGAAGACTGCGCTTGCAGGCCATTCCATGGGCGGATATGTTGCATTGGCTTTTGCGAAGAAATATCCAAACCGGGTAAGCGCTCTTGGCCTGGTATCCTCTCAAGCCCCGGCCGATGCGCCCGAGGGCAAAGAACGCAGATATAAGACCGCCGCTGAAGTTTTCGAAAAAGGCGTTGCCGTTGTGGCTGATGCGATGACTCCAAAATTATCTGCCGATGCGCGCGTACAAACATTTGCGCGCAAAGCGATCCTGGGGCAAAGCAAATCAGGGGTGATCGGTGCGCTCAAGGCAATGGCAGAGCGCGAAGACTCCACGCCCATTCTTTCAGCTTTCAGCTTTCCGCTGGTGCTGATCCATGGCGATGCAGATTCATTGATCCCCATTGAACGTGCAAAGGAAATCAAGACGGCAGTTCAATCCGCGCAGTTCGTTGAATTGAAAGGCGCCGGTCACATGCCGATGATGGAGTTTCCAAAGGAAACCGCCCAGGGATTAAAGTTGTTATCCAACTAAATAGTGGGGAAAGCCGGGGTTGGATGACATCAAGCGAAGGAGCGTGTTATGAAAAAGAATATAAGTATCACCTTATCCATGCTCCTTACTTTGATAGGAATGATTTCCTGTCAATTGACAAATAGTTTTAACACGCCGAGCATCCCCGATACTGCAACGGCATTGCCTACAAATCTATCTTTTGCCGGCGATCTTGGCATGGGTAATGTCCACGGCATAGTGACCGACGCAGTCGCAGGGACGCCTCTGGCAAATGTCAATGTGACATGCGAGCACTTCTCGTACAATTCGCCTGAACAGGACCGCTGTAACCGCACAACCGTCACCGACTCAAATGGAAATTATATTTTCAAAAATATATTTTTCCATGATACTGACCAAATCACAATAACCGTTGAATCAGATGGCTACAACCCGGCGACTTTCAAACAGACTGGATTCACCTATCCAGATTTTGAATCAAATTTTCAGATGACTCAAGCGGATGTACAAGCGCCTCCTTCTTCGACTTTGAGCGGGCCGGTCATCTCGAACTGTCCCATCTTCCCTGGGAATAACTTCTGGAATGCCCGCGTAGATACACTCCCCGTTCACCCACTCTCGGACACATGGATCAATCATATTGGCCGCGACCAATCCTTTCACATGGACTTTGGCTCAGGCACGTGGGATGGCGGTCCCATCGGGATTCCGTTTAATATCGTGGCAGGATCAACTGTCCCGAAGTTTGAAGCGGGGTTTTATTATCCCGATGAATCTGATCCGGGTCCATATCCCATCCCACAAAATCCAACCATCGAATATGGTTCCGATCATCACATCCTGACAGTAGATACAGACACATGCACGCTGTATGAAATTTACGATGCGAGTTTCGATGGCTCAAAATGGAGCGGCGGCTCCGGCGCGGTCTGGGATTTGAGTTCGAATGCCCTGCGCCCAGCGGACTGGACATCTGCCGATGCGGCGGGGTTGCCGATCTTGCCGGGGCTGGCACGCTATGACGAGATCGCGGCAGGCGCGATCAACCATGCCTTGCGGTTTACGGTTGAAGACACGGCTGGATATATTTGGCCGGCGCGTCATTTGACCGCCGATGCTCAAGATGGAATACCGCCGATGGGCGCGCGTTTTCGCTTGAAGGCAGATTATGATATTTCTGGTTTCCCGCGTGAGTTGCAGGTGATCTTGCAGGCGATGAAAACTTATGGCATTGTTCTCGCGGACAACGGCTCGAACTGGTACGTCAGCGGCGCGCCCGATGAACGCTGGGACAACGATATGCTCCATTTGCTGGATGTGTTGACGGGCAATGATTTTGAAGCAGTGGATACTTCGGGGATGAGGGTGGATGTGGATTCGGGAGACGCAAAATAAGGTGCCGAGTGTCGAAGTGTCAGGTGTCAGGAAGGTACGAGACCCTAAAGGTTTCCTTGGCTGACTCACAAGCTTGCCAGCAAAACAGCCCCGCGAGAAGTGACGATAGTTCACGCGCAAACCTTTAGGGTCTGCCCCGCAGGGTTATGGATGGCGGTTCAGAACATGTTCAGGTATTACAATAAGGCTGGAGAAAATATATGGCGCTCAAAGATCATCTTGATTTACGCAAAGCATACAAAAGAGTTCAACAAGATAAGAGGGATGATACTCTGCCAGATGTTTCCAATTATCGAGATTACGAAATGGTTTTAGAAGAGAATCTCGAAATCTTACGTTCCCAAGTTGTAAAGCCGAAAAAATATGAAGCAAAAATGCCGCTCAATATTGATATTCCTAAAAAGGGATTTACGCTGAGACCAGTAGCATCGCCTCAAATTGACGACAGGATTGTGTACCAAGCAATTGCAGATTTTTTAGCGCCCAACTTCATCACAGAACCTTGTGTATACAGTAATCTTATTTCTAGCGACATCAATTCATCCAGGATATTTAAACCTGGAGTTCAACTTTGGCTGAAGTTCAAGGATGACGCCGAAAAGTTGTGTCATTCATTTACTTACGTTGTCACCACGGACATTACAGCCTATTTTGAACACATTAGCCATGATTTGCTTATACACAGGATACAAGATTTATTTTCAGAAAAAGTTGATCCTGAGACACTAGATGAAATAAAAACATTGTTGCCTCGCTTATTGAGACGTTGGAACAAGAATAAACGATATGGACTTCCGCAAGTGAATGATGCATCATCGTTTTTTGGAAATCTTTTTCTGGACGAGTTAGATAAAGCAATGTTGCGTCATGGGTATGCGTTTTTGAGATATGTCGACGATATGCGAATTTTTACAACTGATGAACCAAGTGCTCGACGCGCACTTGCAGACTTAATTACCCAATTGCGTGAGATGGGTTTATATATAGCGTCTGGAAAAACATCTATAAAATCTACGGCAGAAATGTTGACCGAAATTCAAGATGACTCTAGAAAAATGAATGCGATTGAAGAAGAACTAAATACAAAATCGCCTCCACATATCGCAATAGCGGTTCGTATGTTAGATGAATTTATCAATGAGTTAATTAGCTCACCTGAGAAATTTGATGACCGTCAATTCCGATATTGCGTTAATCGCTTCAAGAGATTGAAAGTTAATGGTCTGGCTTTAGACGTCCATGATAATGTGGCAAATGAGGTGCTTTCTCGATTAACTACCATGCCTTATGCTACTGATACATTTGTAGATTATCTCTCATTGTTCCCTGAGAGCGAGAATGTCCAAAGTAGAGTAATTGAATTTTTAGAAAGCCCGTATAACATATATGCATGGCAAGAAATGATGCTCTTAGAGTTGCTTATCAGGTTAGATATATTGCCTGAACATAAAGATAGAGCATTAAGCGTTGCTCGCACAATAGCAAAAACCACCAACAAGCATCACATTTGCCGAGAAAAGGCGTTTGTTTTTTGGGGAAAGAATGGGGATTATCAAGATAGAAGGGAGATCAGGGGAATATATCATGATGAACCCAGAGAGGATGTAAGACGGTCAATAATGTTTGCAATTCAAGAAATGCAAGAAGGGGAAAGGAAACATTTTTTGGAAAGCGTGAAAAACGACTCAAACAATATTGGAATGACAGCGCAATATCTTCTCGCTAAAGATTCCCCGCAGTATCACTACTATGACCCACCAAAAGGATTTGATATTGCTGAGGATTGGCTGTCAAACGACATTGATGACTTACCAATGCATTCACCATAAATAACATGAACAACTTCACCCCTCGTCCTTCCCAACAAAACATCCTCCGCTACGCTTCGCGTGGCGGGCGGCTTGGTATTGCCGCTGTGCCTGGCGCGGGCAAGACGCATATTCTCTCTGCCCTCGCGGCGCAGATCATTCACGAGAACCAATTGCAGGATGGGCAGGAAGTGCTGATCGTCACGCTGGTCAACTCGGCGGTGGATAATTTTGAAAACCGCATCAAAGGCTTTTTCGAGAATCCCGTTCAGGCGCTTTATAAATATCGCGTGCGCACATTGCATGGGCTGGCGCATGACATTGTCCGCGAGAAGCCTGCGAGCGTGGGGCTTGAAAATCAATTCAGCATCATTGACGAGCGCGAAGCGGATTTCATCCGCCGTGAGTCGGTCAATGCCTGGCTGTCGGCGCATCCCGATTTTCTCGAAGATTATCTCGACCCCGCGCTGGATACTTCCAAACGGGATTGGGTGAAACGTCAGCAGCTGCCTAATTTGGTGGACTCGCTGGCTTTGGCATTTATCCGCTCGTCGAAAGATCGCCTCCTGACTCCCGATAGCCTGCGAGCCAAACTAGACGCATCTTTCGCCCCGCTGCCTCTCGCTGAACTCGGCTGGAGCATCTACGCGGACTATCAACGCGCGCTCGCCTATCGCGGCGCAGTTGACTTTGACGATTTGATTCGCCTCGCATTGACCCTGCTTCAAAACGACGAAGAATATCTGGAGCGATTACGTTTTCGCTATCCGTTCATTTTGGAAGATGAGGCGCAAGATTCAAGCGCGACACAACAGAAGATATTGGGATTATTAAGCGGCGAGGGCGGCAATTGGGTACGCGTGGGTGATCCGAACCAAGCCATCTTTGAAACATTCACAACTGCTGACCCTGACTTGCTGCGTGAGTTTATTCAAACCAATCCCAATGCGGACATGCCCGAGTCGGGGCGGTCACAGCCTGCGGTGATTGCGCTGGCGAATCATTTGATCGATTGGGTGATGACCGCGCACCCTGACCCGAACGTGCGCTCGGCGTTGTCACTCCCCCACATTGAGCCTGTGCCAGCGGGCTATGAACCTGTCAACCCGCCTGATAACCCTGAGGGGATTCGCTTCATCAGCAAGAAGTTCACGCCCGAAGAGGAATTGGAAGCGGTGGTCAAGTCGGTCAAGAGTCATTTGGATTTATTCGCTGATTCGCCGCATGAAGAAAAGCCGACCATTGCGGTACTTGTCCCGCGCAACCAACGCGGTGTTGAAGTGGTTGAGTCGCTGCGCAAGCGCGGCGTGGAAGCCATCGAGTTGATCTCGTCCACGGCGAACACACGCGCGGCGGCGGGATCGTTGAATTATTTATTGTCGTATCTGGCTGACCCACAGTCTTCAAGAAAATTGTCGAAGGCGTATGAGGTTTTTAGGAGGGATTGGAGGGTGAAGGGAATCGGGAATGGGGAATCGGGAATCGGGGAAGGTGATGCTGAATTGATGAAGGTAGTCGCCGACCTTTTACGGAGGTTGGTTCATGTGGAAAAATTCATCGCGCCGAACCAAGCCGATGACTGGCTGTCAACTATCGGTGAGTCCGAAGCGTTGCACGTCATCGAAGAATTAAAAGAATTTCGAGTCAATGTCCAACGATGGTTGAATGCGGTCACGCTTCCGATCGATCAGTTGGTGTTGACCTTGGCACAGGATGTGTTCACTGAAGTATCTGATCTGGCATTGGCGCATAAACTTGCGTTGGTGTTACGCAAAGCGGCAGATGACCACAAGGAATGGCGCCTGCCTGAGTTGACGTCGGAGCTGGCGGTGATCGCGAAGAACGAGCGGCGCTTCATCGGCTTCTCGTCGGACGATTCGGGCTTTGACCCTGAACGGCACCGCGGCAAAGTAGTGGTGACGACAATGCACAAGGCGAAGGGGCTGGAGTGGGACCGTGTGTATATGATGTCGGTCAATAATTATGACTTCCCGTCGAACATGCCGAATGACCGTTTTATTTCGGAGAAATGGTTCGTGCGCAGCGGACTGAATCTCGAAGCCGAGGCGCTGGCGCAGTTGACCGCGCTCGAGTCGACGGGTGAATATGATGGCTACGAGGAAGGCGCCGCGACGATGCAGTCGCGGCTGGGATACGTGAAGGAACGTCTGCGTTTGTTGTATGTGGGCATCACGCGCGCGAAGAAGGATTTGATCGTGACGTGGAATTCAGGTCGTCAGGGTGATGCGACGCCGAGTCTGGCGATGTCTGAGTTGATGGGATGGTGGGAGGGAAAATAATCAATGACAAAGAAGAAAAAAGAAAAATATCAAAGCGATCTACCTTGGAATTTTCAGGGTATATGTAGCAAATTAGATGGTATTGCTTTAAAGTTAGCCAAAGAAATAACTAAATACGAACCAGCAGAGTTGTTGCGTAGAGCGTTCTGGATGAATGCGTACCAAAATATAAATGGGCTACACGAGGGTCTCTCTGAGCATGATCGTTACAATTCTTCGCAGACTTTGGAATTTGTCCAAAATTATTTAACTTCGCTGGAATCTACTCTTGCAAAACGCTCTCGTCTTGATGAGAAAGGGTGGGCTAAGATTGGGAAACTTGTGAGCGACTTCAATGACTACATGATTCCCTTTTTCATTTTAAGAAGCAAGGATTTACAGGAACACTCGGAAAAATATGATATTAAGAGCGACGAACTTCGTACCCTTGATGCAATGCACTGGTGGAGTATTCGTGGCAATAGTTTCCACGTTTATCATATGACTCAATTAAAAGAACTATTGCTTCCGCAAAAGGAGATTTTTGAAAGTGTTTTCAACTACAGAGTTGAGGATTTTCTGAGTGATCTAGAAAAAATCCAGTATTCATTGACTTTTGGATTTGGTGATGCGATTACAGAGACTATTGATCTTTATGAAAAAACTGTTGGATTTGAAAAAGAATTATCTGAATCCGATGAATATCCAACAGACAATGAATTTGAGATTGCAATCAATAAAGCTGGAACGAGAGAAAAATCCAAAGACGCCTTCGATAGAGCCTTTGGTTTAGCGTTATGCGATGTAGGCAAGATAACTAATCTACCTTCCTTATTGTTAGATGAGTTATCTTGGGGAACTGGAGAAGATAAAGATTTTTGGGCGGCAGGAATATATGCTGGATGGCCTCTTCGAGTAACGCCTTTGCGAAAACGCCCGTTTATTAGGCTAGATAATCGATATTATTGTTTTGACTTGCTCAACCTCTTCGATAACATCTATAGGAAGATCGAAAACCTTATCTTGCAGAAAAATCCAGAGAGCAGGGAGAAATGGAATGTTATTCGGAAGGAAACATCAGAGAAATTATCATTAGATTACCTTGCTTCGATGTTGCCTCGAGCTAAAGTATTTAGCCCTGTTTATTTTGACAAATTAGGCGCTAGAAAAGAAACCGACGGAATAATAATTTATGACGATGTTCTGATAATTGTCGAAATCAAATCAGGCTCTCTAGATATGGGGTCACCCCTCTTGGACTTTGATAACCATCAGAAAAAATTGATTGAGTTAATCGAAAACCCTGCAACACAGGCAAAAAGATTTAGGGAGTTTTTGATTGCCAATAAAGAGATAGAAATATTTGATGGGAATCACAGAAATAGTTTGGTGCTATCAAAACTGAGAGCAGAGTCGTTTCGTAAGATTTATCAATGCACTGTCAGCGTTGATAATTTAACACATCTTACAGCAAAAGCGCGTAAACTTGCGCCATTGGGTATTCAGGTTCATACTTCAGCAAATTGGTCCGTTTCACTAGATGATCTAAGAGTCTATGCCGAGCTTTTTAAATCCCCGCTCCAATTTCTGCATTTTTTAGAGCAAAGACAACTAGCTGAGGAATCTGAGTTTGTAGAACTTAATGATGAATTGGATCATCTAGGGTTGTACCTCCAGAAAAACAATTATTCGCGTCATGCAAGCGAACTTATGGAGGGCAAAAACCCAAGTCGAATTTATTGGGATTCCTTCACACAAGAAATTGAAGATTATTTCAATAAGCTGTTTACAGTAAAGGACGCTTTCCATATCAAACCAAATCAAGAGATGCCAGAAAAAATTAGAGGAATTATTTCTCTTTTAGAGAAACAAGAGAAGCCAGGAAGGGTAAGGGTTGCAAGTTTTCTTTTAGATGGCGCTGATAATTATCGCAAAACTTTAGAGGACGGTATATTGCGTACTTTGCAAAGGCAAACAGAAGTCAAGAGGCTTAATCCATTTTTTATAGGCGGAGAAATGTGTGTTTCTTGTTTTTGCTTGAACCAGAATATAAAACTGCCTAACAGGGACTGGAGAGGAAATTATGTAAAGTATCGACTGCTAGAAAGCGGTCATGATGATGCGTTAGTGCTTATTCTTCAGTTTGCTAATAATAAGCACCTAACAGACGTAAGTTTTGAGTTTATTTCATTAGGCAAAGCAACAATAATGGAATTAGAGAGAATAAGGTTGTGGGGAGAACGAATGAAGAGTTCCATGACTACTTATCATGTTCCCACTTCAAAATGAAAACGGTCTCGAACACAACATCCATGCGACCGTTTTCATTTTATGGGTAAAATTACCCTGCTGCACTTTACTGGTATAAATGGAGGCTTATATGTTCAAATCGAAACGCAGGGCAATTGTCACGCCACAATCGGAGCATCTAAAACTTGTCGGCACACTGGCTATGTTATGGGGAAACGAACAGTTCGATCATCCGCCCATCGAACGAAATTCAATGATCGCAGGCATGGGACTGCATGACCGCGGTTACGGGTATTTGGACAATTCCCCCATTGGCGGAATGAGCGCTGAGGAATGGCTTCCCATTGCGCGGCGGGGATTTAACATGCCATGCTCCGATGCTGTTGCGGATGCCATCGTCAAATATCACATCCGGCGGCTTGCCAGTAACGACCCGTCCGAAATACGCAAAGCTCTGACAGGCGAATTCTCAAAAGCCATTGATGAACATTTCGAAAAGCACCACCTTTCCAAAACGCTGTTCGACCGCATGGATCGGGTCACAGATCTATTAGACCGGCTCTCATTCGAGTTTTGTTTCGAAGTCCCTGCGTCCGGCAGTATTTCCGTCTTTCCACGCAATGGTGGGGATACCAAGGTCGAGGTCCAATATCATGTGGAGGATGGCGAGATCAATGTCACGCCCTGGCCGTTTTCTGTGAACGAACATAGGGGCTACCTGGTTGCCTATCAAATGGATGGATACCCTGAACGGCTTGATCCTGTCATCCTGCCATATCTGCTGAAGAGAAAATAACGCAAAAAACGGTCTCGGGCCTATTATCAACAAGACCGTTTTGTGTTGCTCGTGTCCGCTGAAGCGGACTAGCCGACTTCCAGTCGGCTTTGTATGTGTAGCCGTGGGCTTCAGTCCACGGCGGGTATAGTAAGAGATTATGCTGATAACGGGATATGAAAAACGGTCTCGGACGTATTGTCCACGAGACCGTTTTATTTTTCCGCCGTGGTTTTTCTAAGGCAGGTCAGGAATTTTGTCCAAGTCCCATAGTTTCAGGTTATCAAAGCTTACAGCAACAGCACTTTCGTTATCACTTAGCAGGCGGAAAGACACAACCCAACCATGCGACCGAGAAGTTGAGTCGGCTCTACAATTGCCCGAATACGTGAGAGGGTCGTTGTTAAGATATACCGCGCACTGAGTGCCTCGCATTAAGATCGTCACAGGTACATTCTCCGGGGGGGAATGCCCATAGACGCCAGCCATGGATTGCGAACTATCTTGAAAGCCCCAATGAATTTTCCAATTTGTATTATTCGATAGATCGAGGGCAACACTTTGGTTGGGGAATTGATCAAATTGGAATCGCACCGTGTCTTCCGGCTGGTCGTGATCAAACCTAAGCTCCAGGGTCAATACAAAATTTGTGAGATTCAGCCTGGGATTATAGAGAATCGAGTCCTGTGTTCTTTCAGGCAATCTCAGAAATAACATTCCATTTTCCCGCTCGGCGTAAACGTACCCATCAACACCAGACATAACATTGAGCCAACCCCGATAAAGGGAGAAGTCATCTTGAAAATCGGGGGTTCGGTCTACTATTTTCATGAGAATGGGGTCTGCAAAATCGGTGACCCATAATGGAATTGACACTGCTGTTGGGTCAACAGGAAGAGGGGTGAGAATCACTGTTCGAGTCGGGGACGCGGTTACGGTCCGCGTTTCAGTTGGCATGACCGTAGGCGTTGGCTGCGGAATATTCCCCACGTTACAAGCGAGTATAAGCAGGATTGTGGGTAAAAAAAGGAAAAACACTTTGCTTGATCTCATTTTTTTCAATATCAGTTTAACTTATTTTAGCTTACAAAATAATATTCGTCAGACTTGGGGATGTATACCGTTAATGCAGGATTGGCAATTGGGTCTATTCTTCAACTAAAACCGGTCTCGGACTTAATATCAAAGAGAGCGTTTTGCTTGTATTCAAAAACAGTTGCACATATAATTCACCAGAGACGGCTTATACTTTATTTAGACAAATCGAGTCATTAACTTTAGGAGTATCTTATGAATGAAAACTCAATGTCATCCAAACCAAAAGATAACTGGGCAAGCGGTGATAAATACGAACCCTACGTGGGTCGCTGGAGTCGACTCGTTGCCCGCGAATTTTTGAAATGGCTGTCCGTGCCAGCGGGAAGTCAATGGCTGGATGTCGGTTGTGGGACGGGCGCTCTCAGCCAAACCATTCTCCAATTTGCAGAACCAGCCAAAATCACGGGGATTGACCGCTCCGAGGGTTTTATCGCCTTTGCCAGGGAACACACACCCGACAATCGAGTCCAATTTGAGGTGGGAGATGCTCAGTCACTGACGGCTGGTTCAGGGATTTTTGATGTCGCGGTTTCAGGACTCGTCCTCAACTTTATTCCCCAACCTGACAGGGCTGTCGCCGAAATGGCGCGGGTCGTTCGGACGGGTGGGCTGGTCGCTGCTTATCTGTGGGATTACGCTGACAGGATGCAGATGATCCGTCACTTCTTCGATGCCGCGATAGCGCTGGACCCTAACGTTGAGGAACTCGACGAAGGCCGCCGTTTCCCCATTTGCCGACCCGATGGTTTGAGTCAACTTTTCGGATCAGCAGGTCTCCGCAATGTGGAAGTACGCCCGATTGAGGTCCCCACTGTCTTTCGCAATTTCGATGATTACTGGAACCCATTTCTCGGCGGGCAGGGACCAGCCCCAAGTTACGCAATGTCTTTGAGCGAGGACCGCCGCGCCGCACTCCGTGAACAGATCCGCACCGGGTTACCCTTTGCTCCAGATGGTTCCATCCCATTGGTTGCACGGGCGTGGGCAGCGCGTGGCATACACTAAATTTGTGGAAAGGGTGGCTTGAAATCATAAGTACAATGCAGTAAAGTAAATATGCAGTGTTCTACGTATCGCTAATCTGGAACAGAGGAAATAATGGCAGCGCGCAAATGGATCGCAGCAAGTCTCCTTTTGATTACCGGTCTGGCTTGCCGGTATTTAATACCAAACTGGGAAGAACCGCCAACCATAGTCTCACCGCCTTTTGAATCGCCGCTCCTATTCGAGAACGAAAATTTCAGCTTCACCATCCCCGCAAAATGGCAAACCATGGAACAGCTTTGGGGTCAGCAACAAGTACCAGATGAGAATTACTACGCTCTCGGGGTGAAGGAAATTATCATGATCACCAGTGCCCGGGAACAGGCGGATGGTACCTATAGCACCTACTTTGCTGTTGCTTCTTCTCCGTTGGCCGGAGGGATTGACCTGGAGACCCGCTTCCGTCAGACGTATGACCCGCTTCTACCTGACCTGAGAGAGGCTTCACAACAAAAGTTTGATAATGGCGCTTTGAGCGGATTTGAGATCACCTATCAACGTGCGTGGGGAGAACCGTGGTGGCAATTCCATGACATTTGGGTGGAGAAGGATGCCGTAATCTATGTTCTGTCATTCCACGCCGCACCAAACGATTTTGAACGACATCAGACAGATTTCGACTTGATCTTGGACAGTTTCAACTTGAAGTGATCCTTAATGCAGATCGTAATGAGCCAGGATAAAAAATTAATAGAGAGGCTGTGTCTGTGTCATTTTAGTGGTTTCGGTTAATTTCAAGGAGTTTATCGGTATGAAAACAAAACGTTTGATCCTGATTATCGTTTTTTTGATTAGCATCTCCTGTAGTACCCTTACAAACCGTTTCACTACCCCGCCCACTTCAACCCCCGTCCCTCCCACACAAACAATTACTCCAACAGAAACGCCTTTCCCAACGCCGGCGTACATTCCGCTGGAATGTCAAAATAGTGCGATCGCCACAATTCCCGCGGCAACTGTTATTGCAGAGCCTACACTGGGACTTGCAGCCAATCCGCCACTGAGTAAAGATGAACAATTGAAGGTATTTGATGAACTTGTAAACACCATTAATCAGGTGTATTTATATCCCGATTTCAATGGTATCGATTGGAAAGGATTCGTTACCACATCTCGTGCAAAAGTAGAGGCTGGGTTGGATACGGAGACCTTTTATACTGAAATGGAGAACCTGGTTTCAGAATTGGGCGATGAACATTCACAGTTCGAGTCCCCTTCGGCGCTGGCCGCAACAAACGCCGAACTTGCCGGGCAGAATGACTATGTCGGCATCGGCATGCTCGCCCTTCCCATGATTGACAAGGGTCATATAACCGTTCTTGCAGTGTTCCCCGATTCAGCGGCTGACCATAGCGGCATAAAAGTACATGACAGTTTACTGGCTGTGGATGGTATTCCACTAGTCGAAAATGGAAAGGCTTACACCCATCGCGTTCGTGGGCCTGAATGCAGTACACTTCGACTCACTGTTCAATCTCCCAGTCAGGAGCCGCACGATATTATTTTGATGCGATATAAGGTCTCGGCCCCACAACCAATTGACGCCCGTCTCGTCCGTACAACTGATGGTTCCCGTATCGGATATATTTTCATCCCCACTTTTTTCGATGAAACCATACCCGATCAAGTGAAGAAAGCGCTGACTGATTTTGGTCCGCTCGATGGTTTGATCCTCGATAACCGAATGAACGGCGGCGGTTCCAGCAAAGTCTTCGAGCCCATACTAGGATATTTCACCTCGGGAATTCTCGGACAATTCGTAAGCAGCACAAAAAAGCATCCTTTCGAGATCGAAGCAAATCCGATCAACAATTCACAAACCGTGCCTCTGGTGGTTCTGGTCGGCGAGGATACGGCGAGTTCTGGCGAGATCTTTTCAGGAATATTGCAGGATGAAGGCCGTGCAAAAATTGTGGGGCAAACCACGCTTGGTAATGTGGAAACTTTGCACGGCTACGATTTCAGCGATGGCTCACGGGTATGGATCGCGCAGGAACGTTTCGACCCTGCAAAATCCCATGCAAATTGGGAAAAAACAGGCATCATTCCCGATGTGCAGGCCTTTGCCGATTGGGATACATTCACTTTTGAAAATGATCCATCGGTAGCGGCAGCTTTGGAATTATTGGGGCATAAATAATGGGTAATATATCAAGGAGAATATTTCGGTTAAAAGAAAAACTCTCCCGCACTGGTATTATCCCCAGTACGTAGTACAATGAAATCAGGTTATCAACTGGTAAGTTGCCTATACGCGGGGGATTTGGATTGTCGCTTGTAAGCATTCTACAATACCTTTCGAGAATCCAAGATTCAAAAAGACGCGCCTTGAATGGGTGCGTTTAACCATTTAAAGGATATGAGGAGAATACCATCATGAACAAAGCGCTGTTTGAGGAAAAATGGAGTTTGATCCGCGGGAAGATCAATTCAAAGTGGAGTCTGATGGTTGAGTATGATCTGCTCAAAGTGGATAAGGCCGAAGTAAAGTTCGATAAATTCGTCACCATGCTGCAAGTCAAATATGGACATACCCGCCAGAAAGCCCGCGAAGAAGCCGGCAAACTCGCCGCGGAATACGAAGTCAAAAAATAAAGACAACATTTAAGGAGTAATTCAATTGGAAACAACAACAGTTAAGAAAGCCAGAGCTAAACGCCCCTCCAAAGGGGTTGCCAAACATAATCGCTTGGTAAAACAGGAAGCCCGCAGAATCAGCATCCCCGGAACCGATGTGATAAAGAAAAAGAAACGAATCGCACCGGCAGCAAAATAAAAAAAGACCTTCGAGAAAAATCTCGAAGGTCTTTTGCTAAAAAGGTTACATTTCCTTTATTCCGTAGGGGAAGCCGTAATCTGCCATCTTATCCATAAAGACAACCGGCTCGAAGGCTTCTGGCCCAAGCACGCCCGCGCCTGACCATTGACCGTGCTCGATCAAATCCATGGCGATGACTGCACTGAAAGCCGTTTGCGCCACCACTGCCTGACAACCCCACGCATCCATGCAGGCTTTGTTGTCTGCCACTTGATATAGATAGACTTCCCGCTTCTTACCATCTTTGGTGCCCTTCACCCAGGTTCCGGCGCAAGTCTTGCCAGACATCTTGTCACCAAGATGAGCAGGGTCAGGTAAACATGCGGCTACCACATCACGCGGAGCAACCTGCATTCCTTTGACATTGATCTTCTCTTTATTATCGAGTCCCAGCATGTGCAAGGTCTTCAGCACGCCGATGAACTGGTCACCGAGACCGTACTTGAATGTTGCGCGTTTGGTTTTGACCCAGCGCGGCATTAGCAGCACTTCTTCATGTTCCACATTGACCACTTCTACAGGACCAATCTCGGGGAAATCAAATACTTCGGGTTCAGAGAATGGTGCAGTGGTAAACCACTTTCCATCTTCCCAGATCACGGGTGGGTTCAAACATTCTTCGATGGTTGTCCAGATCGAGAAGTTGGGAGCGAACTCATAGCCTTCGATGGCAATGTTCGCGCCATCGCGGATTCCCAATTCCTCTATTTCATCAAAGAGATGGTCAGCGGCATAACGCGCAAAGACATCCGCCATGCCGGGCTCTACACCGATACCGACCAGCGCGAGCAGGTTCTTCTTTTTCCAATCTTTTGCTTTGGCAAATTGATAGTCACCCAGTTTGACGCTGCACTTATTGAACGGGTCTTTCGCGTGCGGTGTGGATAGGGTCATGGCCATATCCATATAGGTCACGCCAGCGGCAAAAGCGGCATCGAAGATCTGCTCATTGAAGATGGGATCGACAGCATTCATGATCATATCCACCTTGTATTTCTTCGCCAGTTTGACGATCTCTGATTTCTTGCTAGCATCAATGAATTCGACCGGGAAACGCTTCTTCTGTCCGAGTCTCTTCTGCACTTCTTTGGCGCGCTTGACGTTGTAATCGGCCAGCACCATTTGTTCCATCCATGCGCGCGGCTTGGCTATCGCCGCAATTGCTTCACCTACTCCACCCACACCAACTAACAAGACTTTCATGGTAATCCATTCTCCGTTTGGTTTTATAACCCGCAGATGCGAGTTAGATTACTGGACACATGTCATTGCGAGGAGGTGTTTGTCCGACGAAGCAATCTCCTTGTATAACGGGGATTGCTTCGTCGCGAAAAACAAGAGCGCTCCTCGCAACGACATTCAAGCTATTTTAATATCGGTCACGCGATTTGTTCTGGCTATCTGGATTGATCGAGATCATAAGAGACATTAAATACGCCTTCACAAACGTATCCCCCACTTTTTTGATACTACGAACGAACGCTTTCATTTTTTCCTTTTGGTTGGCTCTGCGATCCTCATGCTTGGGACGCAGACAAAGTTTGTTTCGCTGAAGCAGACCCAAGGTCCGCTTGAAGCGAGATTTCTAAAAATAGATTTCCTTGACGATCTTCAAGTGCATAAAGGATTCTGTATCCCGCACTCCGTCCACTGTGGAAAGTTTTTCGGTCATGAACTTTAGAAGTTCTTCATGGTCCCGGCAAAAGACTTCGATTATGATGTCATACCGTCCGCTTAAGATCACAAGATACACGACTTCCTTGAGAGCAGAAAGTTTTTCAGCGACTTGCATCAACTTGCCGCCATCGGTGCGGATGCCGATCATGGCCATTTTTCGCACGCCCATCATGAGCGGATTGGTGACAGCGACCACTTTGAGATAACCCAAATCAACGAGGCGGTTGTAGCGTTGGCGGATCATGCCCGGCGACACTTTGAGCTGTTCGGCGATCTGGGCAAATGCCTCACGACCGTCTTTTTGCAGAGCCTCGATGATGTACAAATCTATGGAATCGAGGTTTTCAGTTTGAATGCCGGTTACGCTTTCCATGCGCCTATATTATAACGATTTTGCATTATTGTCAATAGTATTATGATTATTTTGACGTAATTTTGCCTTCTATATGTTTTATTTTTCATAAAGTCTAGGTATTGGATCGTGCGCTCCTGCCTACGCGAAGAATATACAAATAAAAAAAGTCCCGACAGGCTCTCACCTATCGGGACTTTTGCTTCACACTTTATATGAACCGGAGAAGATTACTGCCCGCCTTTGACTTCCGTCCAAATTTGGTCATAGATCGGCAATGCATCGCCGACATCATCAATACGATGGGCATTCTGGATCGCTTCCACAGGAGTGTTCGTGATCGGAGAAGCCATGTAAGCATCGTAGAGTGCGGATAAAGTTGTCTCGTTTCCATTGTAATCACTAACTTTCATTTGATTGCCTTTGGCAAAATCGAGTACAGCTTGATTCGTCATTGTGTATGGGAAATCACGCAAGATCATCCAAAAGATATTTGCCTGCATTGTATAGTTCAAAAAGGCATAGGCAGCATCAGCATGTGGAGCATCCTTGGGCATGGCCCAATTATCCTGCCAAATGATCGCGCCTTCGGTGGGGTAAACGTAGGTGATCGAAGGAACTTCCTGTTGGGCAAGGAAGGCTTCGCCAGTCCACGTCATGCCAAGAGCAACATCGCCTGCAATGAGGGAAGTCTTGGGGCTGTCGCTGTCAAATATCTTTATGCTCGGGACCAATTCAGCCAGTTTCACCTTGGCTTCTTCCAATTGCGTCGGGTCCTTTGTATTAACATCATAACCAAGCGTGAGCAGGGTTAATCCAATGACAGCGCGTGAGTCATCCAGGAAAACCATCTTGCCAGCGTACTCAGGCTTCCACAGGTCTGCCCATGATTTTGGAGGATTGATCACGATATCAGCATTGTAAACAATGGAATCTGTGCCAGCTAAATATGGGACTGTATATTTATTACCTGGATCAAAAGCGAAGTTGAGATAATCCGGGTTGTAATTCTTGAGGTTTGGCAGTTTGGCATGATCGAGTTCCTGCAAAAGTCCCTGACGGATCATCAGGCTGACAATGTAATCGGTAGGCTGGACAAGGTCATACGATGAGCCGCCCGCAGACAGCTTGGCGTACATTTCTTCATTGGCTGAATATTCATCCCGGTTGACCTTGATGCCGGAAACCAACTCGAAGCATTCCTGCATATCGGGAGGGATGTACTCGGTCCACACGAAGAGGTTCAGTTCCTTGGAGGTCGCAGTAATTGGAACCTCGGGTTCGGGGCAAACAAAACCGGTCGAAGTGACTTTTTGTTCGCCTGTTGATTGGGTGGCAGAGCCCCCGCCGCCACATGCTGACAGGGCCAAGCTTGCGATGATCAGCAATGCCAGCAGTTTGAATAGATTGTTTTTATTCATCTCTTTCTCCTTTGGAAGATTTGAAAAATATTTGGAAACGCGTTCCTTTTAGAACGCGAAATACCCATGTTACATAATGACTATATTACGAAGGCTTCTTCTGCTCGCGGTTTTGAAGGATCTGGATTGCCAACACAGCAAGAAACACCACCATGATCCAAACCGTTGAAAGCGCGTTGACCTGAGGTGTAATAATGCGACGCAGCAAACCATACACATAGATAGGCAGGGTCGTTGAACCAGGCCCATTCGTAAAGAAGGTGATCACGAAATCGTCCAGCGAGAGCGTGAAGGCCAGTAACGCGCCGGAGAGCACACCGGGCAGGATCATCGGAAGAGTGACACGACGGAATGTGATCCACTCATTGGCACCCAGATCCATCGCTGCTTCTTCATAAGATTTATCAAAGCCGGTCAAACGCGCCTGCACCACCAATGCCACAAAAGGCACCATGAATGCAATGTGGCTGGCGGTCACGGTCATGATGCCCATGGATAGGCGCGCACTGCCCACAAGATTAAAGGTGTCATTCATCCAGCCAAAGACCTGGCTGAAAAGAGTCAGAATACCAATACCCATAACGATCTCGGGGATCACGATTGGGATGTAAAGCGAGAGCTGTGAGAAGGGCTTCATCTTGAAGTTATAACGTTGAAGTGCAAGCGCGGCCATTGTGCCAATGATCGTGGAAATGATCGTTGCTGTAAAGGCAATGGTCAAGGTATTGCCCGCCGCTTCTGCCACATCACGATTCTTCGAGAGTTCGCAGTACCAGTGAAACGGTCCGCAGGGACTCGACTTGACCATGCTTCCATCCATCACCACACGATCACTAAATGCAGGGATAAACCCTTCAAAGGTCACGTTGGCACGCGAGGCGTTGAAGGAATACAGTACCAAACCAACGATCGGTGCGTACAGAAAAACATATACCAGAATTGTCGCAGCGATCACAAAGGGAGAACGGCGAAATGGGTTCATGCGACCACGATCTCCTCTCCGAACCCGAACTTGCGGGTATAGAAATATGTGACGATCAAGGTCATCACCATCAGGATCAGCGATGCGGCGGAACCAAAGGTCGGGTCACGCGCATCCAGGAATTGACGCTGGATCAGATTCCCCACGAGGATCACCTGTCTGCCTCCCAAAATATCCGAGACGATGAATGTTCCCATCACGGGAATGAAAACCAAAATCGTCCCAGCCACCACGCCCGGCATGGACAGTGGAAGCGTCACCCGCAAAAAGGTTTTGATCGAATTCGCGCCCAGGTCTGCGGCGGCTTCATAAAGCGACAGGTCTATCTTTTCCAGCGACGTATAGATCGGCAGGATCATGAAAGGCAAAAATTCATAGACCATTCCCACTAAAACTGCGCCGGGCGTATATAACATTTCAAGAGGCGTAAATGGAATATGGAGCAAGTTCATGACCCAGCCAATGATGATGTTGATCGCGCCCTCCTTCCGCAGCAACATCATCCACGCATAAACGCGGATAACGAAATTCGTCCAAAGTGGGATCAAAACCATGAACAAATAAGTATTGCGTTGTTTCGGGTGCGAGCGTGCAATGAAATACGCCAGCGGATATGCCAGCGAGATCACCAATACCGTTGTATTAAAAGCCAGAGACAATGAGCGCAGAAGGATATTCACGTACAAAGGATCAAAACACGCGGCTTGTCCACTTGCACAGTTTGTGCTGTATCCAAACAAGCGGATGTAATTATCCAAGGTGAATGTATAGATCACGTTACCATCCGGACTGCGTTTGCCAAAACTTACAACTGCGGTCAGGATCAAAGGAATGATCAACAAGACGAACAGCCACACCGTAGTGGGCAATGCCAGCAGCGTGCCCTGTGCAGATTTACTTTCGCGGAGTCGCTTAAGCATGGTTAATCCTTTTTCAACACGATCGTATTTTCAGGAAGCAGCATCAACCAGACTTCCTGCCCGACCGTATAAAAAGATTTCGGGTCAAGCCGCGAGATTCGATTCTGTTCCCAAACCTTCAACTTCGCGCCATGTGCATCCACAAAAACTTTAGTATCCACGCCAATGTAAACTGTGTTCGTCACCGTTGCGCGGAACATGTTTTGATTGACAGCATCTTTTTCAGCAATGCGGATCTTCTCCGGGCGAATGCTCACGATGACTTCCTCGCCTTTGACCAGTCCCTCCGAAATAGGCATCCCCACCACCTCGGCATTCAAGCTTGGGACGAAGACACTCGCCTCTTTCTTTGAGATGGATTTGATCTTGCCTTCGAGGAAATTCGACTCCCCGATAAAGTCCGCCACAAATTTATTGGTCGGGCGTTCATAGATCTCAACAGGTGTGCCTAATTGCTGTATCTTGCCTTTGCTCATTACCGCGATGCGGTCAGACATGGTCAACGCTTCTTCCTGATCGTGGGTCACATAGATGAAAGTGATTCCCAATTGCTGTTGAAGCGCCTTCAATTCAAGTTGCATTTCCTTGCGGAGTTTCAGATCCAAAGCGCCGAGCGGCTCATCGAGCAGGAGCACATCCGGCGTCTTGACCAGAGCGCGGGCTAACGCAACACGTTGCTGCTGTCCGCCGGAGAGCTGCTTCGGCTTGCGGCGATCCATCCCGGTCAGTTGAACCATCTCCAGCGCACGCCCGACACGTTTCTTGATCTCATCCTCTTTCGCGCCTTCCATTTCCAAACCGAAGGCCAGATTCTGAAAAACGGTCATGTGTTGGAACAAGGCATAACTCTGGAACACGGTATTTACCTTTCTTTGGAAAGGAGGTGTGTGCCCCATGGCTTTGCCTTCAATGTAGACCTCTCCTTCAGTTGGCCACTCAAAACCCGCCACCATACGAAGCGAAGTTGTCTTTCCACAACCTGAAGAGCCGAGCATGGAAAAGAATTCACCGTTCTTGATCTGCATGGTGACATGGTCCACCGCCGCCATGTCATTCCCTTCGGGTGTAATAAAGCGTTTTACGACGTCGCGCAACTCAACTGCAAATTCACTGGTCATCTATCTTCTCCTAAGGCAGAGACTTTTTGGGTCTCTAAATATATGATTCCATTTGGGCAAATTTTCAGAAGACCCGATAGGTCCAATTACATTGCCTGGTTGATTTCCTTCAACACATCGCTCAAGCGGTCGAGCAAAGTGTCCATTTGATCCCGAGTCACAACCAACGGCGGTTCGATGCGAATGGTCTGCGCGCTGGTTAAAGTACCAGCCACAACAACATTCCGTTTGAACAACCCAGCCGCAACCTTGTAACCAATCTCAGGATTTTTGAAGTGCATACCGATAAGAAGACCCTTGCCCGTTATTTTCTCATAAATTTGCGGATATTGCGCCGCGAATTTATTCAAGTTGGAGATAAGGTAATCGCCCTTCTGCGCAGCCTGCTCCCATAATTTTTCACGCAGCGTGACGTGTATCGCCGCAATCGCCGCCGAACACGCCAACGCGCCACCGCCAGTTGTAGTAGTATGCATGAATGGATTCGGGTACATCATCGGATGGTAAATCTCTTCGGTGGTTGTTACGGCACTGACGGGCATCACGCCGCCACCTAGTGATTTGGCGACAGTCAAAATATCAGGTACGACTCCCCAATGTTCAACGCCCCACAACTTGCCTGTGCGCCCCATGCCGGTCTGTACTTCGTCAGCGATCAACAATACGCCGTATTTTTTCGTTGCGGCACGGATGCGCGGCCAGAAATCATCAGGCGGGACAATCGCCCCGGACTCGCCTTGAATAGGCTCGAACATGACAGCCGCCACGCCGATGCCAACCTTCTCGCAAATTTCAAGCTGTTTCTCCACTGCGTCTGCATCGCCGAACGGCACGTGATAAACCTGCCCCGCATACATCTGCCCCATTGGTGCGCGATAGTCCGCTTTGCCCATCAGCGAAAGCGAGCCCATCGTCTTGCCGTGAAAGGCCTTCACACCTACAATGAAAGCGGATTTGCCAGTGTATAACTTGGCAATTTTCATCGCGGCTTCGTTGGCTTCCGTACCGCTGGCCGCGAACCAACTATATTTGAGATCGCCGGGAGTGATCGTTGCAAGCAGTTTCGCCAGCACGCCGCGTAACGGGTCGATCAATTCCTGCGAAGGCATGGGCGAACGATTCAACTGCGCTTTGACGGTTTCCACAACATCAGGGTGACTCCAGCCCAAGTCCATCATGCCGAAGCCGCCGAGGAAGTCGAGATACTCGCGTCCCAAGACATCTTTGAACACTGCGCCTGAGCCGCTCCATTCGACTGCCGCCCAGTCACCCGACTCGGTGACAGATTTGCGATACTCCAACCAGTTACGGTTGTAATGTTCGGCAAAATTCAATTTTGATTCATCAATGATCTTATGCGCTTCACTGACTGTTGGGAACTCGTTCTTGTGGATCAAATCTATCCAACGGGATGAATAATCTAATGCATCTTCATAATCTTGTGCCATAAATAATTCCTTGTGTAGGGGCGCAATATACACTTGCACATGCACGCAGTGCAGGTGTTGCGCCCCTACGATAAAAATTTAAAATTTCCGTGTCCATTCTTTCGGCCAACGTTCGACTACAACTTTTTTCTGTGTGAAGAACTCAACCGCGTCCATGCCTTGCCCGTGCATATCGCCGAAGAAAGAGTCCTTCGCGCCGCTAAAGGGGAAGAAAGCCATCGGCGCAGCGACGCCAATGTTGATGCCGATATTGCCTGCGTCCGCTTCGTAGCGGAATCTGCGGGCGGCATTTCCGCTGGATGTAAACAGGCTGGCCTGATTGCCATAGACATGGCTATTCGCCAAAGCGATTGCATCATCAATTGTGTTGACGTGCATGAGACTTAACACCGGTCCAAAGATCTCCGTTTTCCAAATTTCGCTATTGGGTTTAACATCGGTCAAGATCGTCGGGCGGACAAAGAATCCTTTTTCATATCCTTTGACTGAAGTCTTGCGGCCGTCAACTGGTATGCCTGCGCCTTCACCTGCACCAACGCCGATCAAATGTTCAACGCGCTGTAAGGCGGCCGTGTTGATGACCGGTCCCATTTGTACGCCGGAGTCGAGTCCGTAACCGACAGTGCGGGATGCAGCGGCATCGCAGATCAATTCGGTAAATTCGTTTTTCGCCTCACCCACTGTCACAGCGAGGGAAACTGCCAGACAACGCTGACCAGCACACCCGAAGGCTGAATCGGCGATGATCTTCGTCGCCATTTCCATATCCGCATCCGGCAAAATGACTACGGGATTCTTCGCTCCACCTTGCGCTTGAACACGTTTGCCATGCAGCGCGGCAGTTGAGTAAATGTATCTCGCAACATTGGTTGAACCCACAAACGTGATCGCGCGGATCGCGGGATGTTCAAGAATCCCATCCACGGTTTCCTTCGCGCCGTTGACCATGTTGACCACACCCTTCGGAAAATCGACCTGCTCGATGAGTTTGAAAATAAACTGCATCGTCATTGGAACCTTTTCGGAAGGCTTGACGATGTAAGTGTTGCCCGCCGCGAGTGCATAAGGCAGATACCAAAACGGGATCATGCCGGGGAAATTAAACGGCGCGATGGTGGCGCACACACCCACAGGTTGGCGGATCATGATCTCGTCAATGCCGGGGGCAATGTCCTCGACAAATTCGCCCTTGCCCATGTGAGGCATTCCGCAGGCAACTTCGATATTTTCGTAGGCACGCACCATCTCAGCTTTGGCTTCTTCAAAAGTTTTGCCGGCTTCGTTGGTGATGAGCTTGGCAATTTCATCGCCGTTCTCACGCATGAGATTTCGTAATTTGAACAAATATTGCACACGGTCATTGACCGGCACACGACGCCATGAGACAAATGCTTCACTCGCCGCCTTCGCCGCGGATTCGACATCGGCTTTTGTGCCAAGAGGAGTTTTAGCGATCACACTACCCGTTGCAGGGTTAATGACATCGAAATATTCTTTTACTGTGGGTTTGACCCATTCGCCGTTTATGTAGTTTAAGATTTCCATGTGGTCTCCAAAATAACGTTGAACGTTAAACGTTTAACGTTCAACTTGCTTGTCCATCAATTCCGCGAGCCCTTCATCGATCATATTCAAGCCTTCATCAATCTGCTCTTTCGTGATGACCAGCGGCGGGACAACAAATAAAATATTCTTGAAATTGAACACATACACGCCATTGGCAACGAGGAAGTTCTTGAGCGCGGTCAGATCCATTGGCTCTTTGGTTGTGCGGTTCTTGACCAATTCAAGCGCGGTGAACATGCCGATATAACGGACATCGCCGACAGAGGGATGTTTTTTCTTTAATTCCTCAAGTCTTTCACCGAGATGTTTTCCGACCGTTTTCGCATTCTCAAAAATTTTCTCATCTTCATAGACTTGGATGGTTGCGAGTGCCGCGGCGCAGGCAAGCGCATGACCGTTATAGGTCAAGCCGGCTGAGAGCATATGACTATCAAAGAATTTGGAAATCTTTTCGCTGACAATGACTGCACCAAGCGGAACGTAACCGGAGGTAATTCCCTTCGCCGTTGTGATAATGTCCGGTGTGACATTCCAATTATCCACAGCAAACCATTCGCCAGTGCGTCCCCAACCGCTCATGACTTCATCTGAGATCAGGAGGATTCCATATTTGTCACAAATCTCGCGCATACGAGGCCAGTATTCATCCGGCGGAATGATGAGGCCGTTGGTGCCGGTCACACCTTCGAGGATGATGGCTGCGATCTGGTCTGGACCTTCATGCTGGATGACTTCTTCGACGTGGCTGATACATTCGCGATGACAGGTATCCTTCGTCCAGCCGAACGGACAGCGGTAGCAATAAGGGTCAAGAAAATGGACAACGCCGGAAATCGCGGGTTCAGCAGGCAGGCGGCGATAGTCACCTGTGAGTGCAATTGCGCCGTGAGTCGCGCCGTGATAGGAACGATAACGTGCGAGAATTTTGTGTCGTCCCGTGAATTGACGGGCGATCTTGATGGCGTTCTCGTTCGCTTCCGCGCCACCCAATGCGAAGAATGTTTTCTTCAAATCGCCAGGCGTGATCTCTGAAAGTTTTTTCCCGAGCAAGCCGCGCGGTTCGGTTGCCATGCCCGGGGAAACAAAGGTCAGTATGGCGGCCTGATCTTGAATGGCTTTCACCACTTTGGGGTGTTGGTGCCCAATGTTCTCGTTCACCAATTGCGAAGCGAAATCAAGATAGCGTTTCCCGTCGGCATCCCAAAAATAAACGCCTTCAGATTTGACGACAGGGATCGGATTCACTTGTCCCTGATTTGACCATGAAAAGAAAGTGTATTCCTTGTTCATGTCAACGATCTCTTTGGAATTCATAGCACAACTCCTCTTTGTTAATTAATTTCTTTAAAATTGAAAATATATAAAAGGTGAAATGTTCGTTGAAAAGAATAGCAAAACAAAAACATATTCAGAGAACAAGAAAGCCACCGAGAAAGGGCTTATAGTGGTGATTTTTTCAAAAGATATTTTAAATGTGTTGATAAGAAGCCCGCCAAACACCACCACGATCGAAGATAAAACGGCCGGGAAATATAGCCATGACACTCCTGAAGGATCGACAAACAAAATCTTATAAAAAACAACTTTGGTCACATAGAAAGAAGGCGAGCGGAAAAATATCCAAGTTATCGAAACAATAAAAAACACAAATAAAGATTTAAACCACGAATATGGCGCATTTATGGAAGGCTGAGAAGATTGAGTGCGGTTTCTGAAAAATCTCTCAAACACCAGATAAGCCCCATGCAACCCGCCCCAAAGCACAAAATTCCAACTCGCACCATGCCATAATCCACCAAGCAACATGGTCACCATTAAATTGACATACGTACGCAACCTGCCAGTTCGGTTTCCGCCCAAAGAAAAATATAAATAATCTCGCAACCACGAGGATAACGAAATATGCCATCTTCTCCACAATTCTGTAATACTTTGAGATATATAAGGAAAATTGAAATTTACAGCCAGGTCAAAGCCGAGGATTTTTGCAACACCGCAGGCCATATCACTGTAACCAGAAAAATCAAAATATATCTGAATTGAATAAGAAAATACAGCTAAATACACTGTTGAGCTTGAAAACAAAGCCGGGTTACCATAGACCGAATCCACCAGGAATGCGACCGAATCAGCTACTACTATTTTTTTTATCAACCCCTGCACAAAAAGTTGCGCACCTATAAAAAAGTTTTCGCGCGAAAACTGCAAACCACGATACAGCTGCGGAAGAAACTGCGAAGCCCGCATGATTGGACCAGCCACCAATCGGGGAAAAAAAGTAACAAAAACCGCGTAATCGAGCAAGGAGTTGGCCGGTTGAGCATTCCCCTTATACACATCCATCACGTAACTAATCGTTTCAAAAATATAAAACGAAATACCAACCGGTAGAATAATATTAAATTCATGCAACATCCAGCCTTGGGATTTAAGCAAAACATTAAAGGTATCAATAAAAAAATTAAAGTACTTAAAATATCCCAAAATGGTCAGGTTAATGACAATGCTGACAATCAGCCAATTTCGCTTTAGCCGCTGGTCATTTAAAGAATGAATTTTGACGGATATGTAGTAATCCATTAATGTAACAATGATAAGCAAGCTTAAAAAACGCCAATCCCAATACGCATAAAATACGCAACTCGCGCACAATATAATAATCTTGCGCACAATCGGGTTACGCCATAATGCAAGAAGGATCAAGACTGTAATAAATAGCAGAAAAAACTCAACAGACACAAAATTCATTTTTCAATCCCCTCCAAATAATCCGCCAAGGCTGCGCCTATCACGAAGTGACCATCTGAATTCAAGTGCCCAACACCAGGCAATGTATTATAAAAGCCACGAGGGAAAGTCTCATGCTCAGTATAAAGTTCAATAAAGCTGTTGCGAGGATAAAGTATATGTAGACCGGGAATTTGATCCAATATTTCAATCAGAGAATTCTCCTTTTCATCCTCCAGCAACGGCGTATTATCGTGAATAATAGGCACCCCTGGAATAATCAGAATCACTAATTCAACATCGGAATAAGCGTCTTTCAATGTGTTGATTTGCTTTTCGACATCATTAGGATCAAAAGCCCTTTTTACAGGGACAGAGTCCCCTGGATTGGGCGACCCGGCCGCAAGCAATCGAAGCTGTTGTTCCGGAATAAGGTTTATTGATTTAAATTTATATCTCACCAATGACCCAATAGATATAGCTCGTACAATATTTCGCAAAACCAATTGATTTGTTGAAAACGCTTCGTTATGCATCAACTCCACAGACATTTCATTGCGTACAAAATAATTCTCCTTGGTTTTATCGAAAGATTCCACAAAATCAGCCAAGTTCAATTGAACAACTACAATTGCAGGGGAATATGTTTTTTTAATGTACGGAGCAATATATACATAATCAGGAAGACTGCGTCCTGAATAACCTAGATTAAGCAGGTCCATACTGACTCCACGATCATGCAGAATAGTTTCAGCGACAGAAACGTATTTTTTATTATCACTAACCTGCCCGCCTTCAGTAAAAGAATCGCCCAAAACAACAACAGGTACTCCGGACTGATACGGGGTAATTATTTCTCCATTGGCAAGAAAATGGGTCACACCAAATCCCTCAATTCCATTAACAGTCACTGAATTATCAACGGCGATATTTCCCAACCCCGGAATAAAATGCTCGCTTGGAGTTTCCATAATAAAACTTCTGGTAAATACTTCCAAAACGAATAAAAAGAACAATAGCCAAGCAGAGAATTTTATAAAAAACAAATAGGAATTATGTTTCTGAAAATATTTAACCATACAATCTCCTATTTATTTCTTTAATTCTTTCACAACTTCCGCATAAACATTCAACGTCTCGTCAATATCGGCATCAGAATGTTCGTAGCAGAGAAACCACGGTTCGCGCGGATCATAATCGGGCATCACGCCGCGCAAGATGGCTTGCTCAGTAATCCTTAGATATAAGTCGCGGTCACTCTTCACCCACTCGCGTTGACAGGTGACAGAGTCAATGTTCAAAGAAAATGAGAACATGGCAGGATAACCGGTCATAACAACCGGGATATTGTTCTCTTCAAAAATAGATTTCAAGCCATCCATCAGACGCTGTCCACGTTTTTCGATTGTCTTCAAGATGGGTTTGGATTTCAGTAAACTCAAAGTGGCGTACGCGCCGGCGATACCGGGTTTGTTATTGGTGTACGTTCCGCCTTGCGCCACACCATATCCGATAATGGACATGATCTCTTTTTTGCCGCCAAATGCCGCCACAGGATAACCATTGCCAAGCGCTTTGGCGTATGTGACCATATCGGGCATCAGGTTGTAATATTCCTGAGCGCCGCCGTTCGCAATTCTAAAGCCTGTCTTGACTTCATCGAGGATAAATACACAGCCATATTCCTCTGTCTTCGCACGGATCAGCTGCAAAAACCCATCCTGCGGATTGATGGCAGCACAATTGCCCTGACATGGCTCGGTAATGACTGCGGCAATTTGTTCGCCGTACGACTTCATCACGCGCTCGAATCCTTCAAAGTCATTGAAAGGTAATGTGATGATAAAGTCGCGCATGGCTTTTGGAATTCCAGAAGATGCGGGAATTGCAATGGGGCTTCTGCGGTTGCCGTATGCTTCCGCTGGCGCGTAAGTTGACCACAAGGCGTGGTCATGCATCCCATGATAATTGCCTTCGAACTTTAGGATAATATCGCGCCCAGTGTAAGCGCGCGCAACGCGGATGGCGTGCATGGTGGCTTCGGTTCCCGAACATGCCATGCGGACCATGTCAATTGCAGGCGACATTTCAACGATCATCTCGGCGACGGCTACTTCGAGTTCGCCGGTCATCGCGAAAAGCACTCCGCGTTGAATCTCCTCGATTACTTTAGAATCAACTTCGGGGTAGGAATGACCGAGAATGATCGGTCCAAATGCCATGCGATAATCAATATATTTTTTTCCATCCACATCCCACAAATATCCGCCCTTTGCTTTTTCAACATACGGAGTGATCCCCTCCCCCCAATAACGAAAATTGGAATTGACCCCCAAAGGCATGACGTTCTGTGCGCGTTTCTGTAAAGATTGCGTCTTGGAACCAAACATGATGTTACATTCTCCTTGATCTATTACATAGTATCGCAAAATTTGCTAAAAAAATTGAAATATTTACTCGCAATTTTCAAAAAAAATTTACTTATTTATGAGACAAGCGATAGAGCGGATTCTATCCGCTCGCAGTTTAACTCTTTGAGCCTTCGCTGATCTCTTTCGCGATCCGTTCCGGGACCCGCCATTGGTACACATCTTTGAGAATGATCGGCACAATGGAAGTGACCGTCTTACGAACCCCCGGAACCTTGCGGACCACTTCCGTGACGAAGTGATAGATCTCCGCAGTATCTTTTGCGACGACCTGAATACTGATGTCGTTCTGCCCAATGCCGCAGGCGACATAAGTCACGTTTTCAAATACCGCAATCTTTTTGGCCACATCAAGGATCAAATCTGATTCGACTTCGAGCCATACATCGGCCTTGATGTTGAAACCAAGCGCCTCCGGGCTGACGACGGCACTGATCTGGATGACCCCATCATCGATCATGCGGTCAATGCGGTAACGAATAGACCGCTCCGAAATATCACCCATGCGACGGGATATTTCAGAAGCGGACATACGCCCATCTTCAAGTAATAAATTGACGATTTTTATATCAGCTATGTCGAAATCATACATACAGTATCCAGATTATTTCCGAATGTTACGCACAAACTATACCTGACGAACTTTTAATAGTCAAGGGGGAAAATAATTTTGGCCAAAATTTGCCTGTCCAAGCAAACTCAATTCGAGTATTATGTTCACTACATCATGAAAGCGAGGCGACTGATCACATGGAATTAATTCGATTTTCTGACATTCAATCAAAACCCAAGATCATAAAAGCCAAAGAGTTGAAGATCGAATTACCCTCAACACCGCTGAAATATTATCGGCATGGCTGGCAGTCTTGGTCATTGGCAGCATGGACAGACCTGAATCCGTTGCCGATGCAAAAGCCTACGATCTTTCATCCATTGCATGTCAATCAGGAATTTGTGCATGACAAGAATCCGAATGGATCATGGCTGGGCGCAGTGGAATTTGCAGATGGGAATATTCTATTGCTGGGGGCGCTCGCCACAGATGCGCATGTGCATCTCGTCGGGGATCAATTATCAGGGCGGTTTGAAGCGGATGCCGCAGAGTGGTTCATAGCTTATGGCCAGGAAAATGTCATCTTTGCCGAATATGCCGAACAGTTGGGGAATCGCTTTGGAAAGATCAAAAAAGATATTGCCCCGCGAGTCTGGTGTTCATGGTACAGCCTGTACACCACCATTGACGAGATCATATTAGATAAAGTTTTCAGCGGGCTGGACGACCTGCCTTTCGATGTTCTGCAAGTAGATGATGGCTGGCAGGTGAACATTGGCGACTGGCAAGTCAATGATAAATTTCCATCCGGCATGAACGCGCTGGCGGAGAGAATCAAATCCACCGGGCGCAGGGCGGGGTTGTGGCTTGCGCCATTGATCGCCACAAAATCATCTCATTTATTTCGCGAACATCCAACCTGGTTTCTGCGTGATGAGCGCGGACGTTTCGTCTCGGCTGGATTCAACTGGGATGAATATTTATACGCGCTGGACACTACGCATCCTGACGTAATCTCGTGGCTGGTTGCCCTCATGAAGCAGGTCCGCGCCTGGGGCTTTGACTATCTCAAATTGGACTTCCTCTACGGCGGAGCATTAAAGGGCAAGCGGTATAAGGACATGCCGCGCGAGGCTGCCTACCGCGAGTCATTGCTCTTGATGCGTGAAGCCATGGGCACGGACGCATTCTTCCTGACCTGCGGCACGCCGATCCTGCCGGCTCTTGGTTTATGTGACGCCATGCGTGTCGGCCCTGACGTTTCCAATGAATGGGAAAAATACCGAGACTCACATTTGCTTTCCAACCCGTCTGTGCCCGGCACAAAAGGTGCGATCCGCACCACACTGCATAGGTTGTGGCTGCAACCGTTGGTCCACATTGACCCTGATATTGCTTATTTTGAAACGAAGGAAAATAAACTCACGCTGGAACAAAAGAAATTACTTCAAG
This sequence comes from Chloroflexota bacterium, assembly GCA_016219545.1. GTDB lineage: Bacteria > Chloroflexota > Anaerolineae > Anaerolineales > Villigracilaceae > Villigracilis. Next base: position 139,499 of record JACRMH010000062.1, read on the forward strand.
ACCTTGCGCTTGTCTGCAAATTCAAAGCGACCTCCGGCCTGCCGCAATGGATCACCCCGCAGGAACGCGCAGAATTAAAAAGCTTCCTTACTGAAAACCCAAAGATCGTGCAGACTGGCAGATATGTATTCCGCATTAACGACCGCGAAGTGGATTTTACCTCCGCCGTTTCACTCCCTCCCCACCCAAAGGGATTGACCTTCCTGTGGGCGGAATTTCTCGGCTGGCTGGGCAATTTCCCTTTGGTGTTGCATATTTTCAAGGAATTCGATGATAGAGCTTTGAGGAAGAGGAGATCAAGTTTGTAGAGGCTTGACCGCCTGTTTTTTGGTGACAAATGACAGATGACTCAGGGGGCAAATATCTGTAAAATATCAAGGATTGACTAGACGTTTTTAATCTTTCGCCGCCTACATCCTAATTTGTAGCAACTCGCCGTATAAACACTAGTTGAGCGGCTTATATCGAAAAAAGAAAAACCATTCTCACTTTGTGATTATCAGGATAATAAAACATGGAAAATAAAGACCGTTTCCAATATGCTCTTGAACATATAACAGATAAGTCTGTCTTTATTGTTGAACGAATCGAATGGGAGCGAATCGTAGATAAAAGTGGAGAGCCAGTAAAATTAGCAAATGTTCCTCAGCCCATTTCAGGTTTAGTCACTATGGCGGCTCACGTAATGACAGCAGGTAGCGGAATCTATAATCCTTCTCCAGGAATTGATGTTATACGCTCTGACCCAAAAGATACACCTTATATTTATAATATCGACCATTACACTGTTTTAGAGAATTTTGTTTCCGCCCCGCTATATCAGGAAGCACTAAAAGTCGCTCGAATTGAAGAAACTGAAGAACTAAATGAATATATTCAATCTCATATTTTTGTGGTGGGACCTTTTCGGGAAGATAATCATTGGGTAGAAGAAATCCCTAAACAAATTCGGGAAGCAAAGCAAAAAGGATAAGTGTTGGGCAGACTGCTCAAAGAAGGAGTCAAAATGCAGCCTACGAATAAGGTAATAGAATCGGTTAAAATAACTGTCTTTATGGTTCTTTTTTGTTTTGCAGTGTTTTCAATAGTGACAGTAGTGGAAGTAATTTACTATAGCATGAAAGCCAACACAATTAGTGGACGTGATGCCAGAAGTGTTTTAGTTTTCCGTGATTCGCAATGCGGACGTAACCTTTATCAAGATTTTATCGCAGCCGCGTATATCACAAATACCAGCGACATTGATGTTGAAAATGTTATTGTCACTGTGAAAATGTTTGAAGCAGGTGATTATTTCACACATGAAAGCAATTATTTTGACTCAACTTCGCTTTCGCTTGGCGCTCATGAAACATCTTTGTTAAGTTTTTACCCGACCGTTTCAACTGGAAAAAGCGGGGTGTTTTGCAAGTGGTTTGTTGACAATGCGGTTTACAAATAAGTAAACATAAGTGCTATTAATCATCACAGTTCATGTGAAACGCTACCCGACAAAGCGCACAGCGAACAATTACTTCCGAGAATAAAGGAGTTGAAAAGATGGGCATAGAAGTAAAAGAGTCTCTAATTCACTGGAATTATTTTCTCGCACTTGAAAGTGATTTAGCACAAGTATCAAGGTACATTGAGTTTGACAAAAAGAATTTTCGGACTTACTCAATAGAATTAGCACATTTACTTCTTGCATCTTCATCGGAAGTTGATGTTATCGCAAAGGGCATTTGTGGTTTTTTAGAACCGAAATCATCTGCTGAGAATATTAATCAATATCGAGAGATTATCAATCGCAACTTGCCCGAGTTCAAAAAGGAATTTATATATGTTCCTCGTTTCAACATAAAGTTGAAACCTTGGGATAACTGGAATTCGATTAAAAAACCTTCCAAAAATCCTTTGTGGTGGAGCAGTTACAACAAAGTCAAACATGAAAGAAGTGAGTATTTTGCAGAAGCAAATTTAAAGAACGTGCTAAATTCTGTTAGTGGATTGCTTGTTACCATATTTTACTTTTACAAATTAAAGTTTTCAGTCAATAGACCCCAACTACAGGCGAGAGATATTACGCAACTTATAATGCCTGAGTCAGAATTTGTAAGATTGGACGAGTCTTATTATTATTCTCACCTAATTGTATAAAAACCGCCCACCGATTAACAGCAGTGTCAAGAGTTAAGAAAAAAAAGAAGAATATATAAACAAAAAACGGCTCTGAAAGTTCATCTTTCAAAGCCGTTTTTAATTTCTTCTTTCAATATATTCACCTATCCAAACAATTCATCCGTCTTGGCCGCCATGATGAAATCATTGCGGTGCAGACCTTTGATCTTATGAGTCCACCACTGGACGGTGACCCTGCCCCACTCGCTGATGATGAGCGGATGATGTCCCTGCTCCTCGGCGATGACTGCGATCTTATCCGTGAACGCAATAGCTTCAACGAAGTCCTTGAGTTTGAAGATGCGCTCCAAGCGTTTGACACCGTCCACTTCTTTGATCTGCCAGCCGATGACGTGTAGCAGCAAGTCTTCGATCTCGGCGTCGGTCAAGGTTGGCTCGCCGCCGCGACAGGCAACACATTGTCCAGCCGCAAGATTGATCATTTCAACGCATCCGTCAACTTGGACAGATCAGCGGGCGAAGAAAGCAAGACTCGTAAAGTCCGCCTGCCCGCCGCAACCAAGGCTTCATAATCGCCCAGTGCCTGCGCGCGGATGAGCGTGCCGAAGGTCATGCCTTGATTGGGGATGTCCATGTCATTTTGAGAATCGTACACAACCTGAATGAACAGTCCTTTGTTGGGGCCGCCTTTGTGGAATTGTCCCGTTGAATGTTGGAATCGCGGACCAAAACCAGCAGAGACAGCACACTTTGTCTTTGCACGAATGGCAACCCGCAAAGCCTGCAACGCATCTACGGTTTCTTTATTGCGCGGAATATAAGCATTGATGGTAACAAAATCCCCAGCCTTTGCATCCGCAAAGAATTTACCCAAAGCAGATTTCAACTCGCTGACATTTACCAGATCCACGTCCGCGAGTTTGCCGGTTTCCTGATAGCCCTTGATCTTCGCAATCGTCCGCAATTTGCTATCCTGCACATCGGGCTGGTCGAAGGCATTAATCCCCAAAACGTGGCACAACACCGAAACTGCGACCTCCCAGCGGAAGAACTCTGCGCCTACATCATAGGGACTTGTAATTGGTAATTCGATTACAGGGAAGCCAGCTTTCTTAAGCGCGGTCACATTCGAATCGAATTCACCTGTTTGCCTTAAGTAAACGAACAATCTGTCATTTCCGTATAGTTCCGGCGCTGCCAATGGCTCCAATGGGACAGGAAGCATTCCCTTGCCATGCTTGCCACTGGACTCGGCAATGACCTGCTCGATCCAGCCTGCAAATGCGGACACAGGCGCATCACTCAGAACGGTGAGCTTGTCTCTGCCTGCGAGAGCAGACTCGGCGAGTAGAGCGCCGAGCGCAAAGCCGGCGCTGTGTACATCCCTTGAGACCCTTTGGATCTTCTCAGCAGAATTCAACAATTTGGGAATGTCCATGCCAAGCAATGCCGCAGGGACTAAACCAAAATCCGTCAGCGCGGAGAAACGTCCGCCGACATTTGGGTCAGCGTTGCATACTTTTCTAAAGCCGCGGTCTTTGGCGAGTTTCTCCAAGGATGTGCCCGCATCGGTTGTGACCATAAAGCGCGAACCGTCACCTTTGCTGAGTTCCCAGAAATAATCAAACGCCGCGAGCAACTCAGCTGTGCCGCCCGATTTACTGGCGAGGATGTATAAGGATTTTTCCGGCGGATAATTTTCAGCGGCCAAAGCCACTTGCTGCGGGTCAGTCGAATCGAGGATCGCAAGGCTCAACTTTGCCTCAACATTTCCGGCAGCCAATAATGTACTCAAGACTTCAGCGGTCAACGACGAGCCGCCCATACCGATCACGAGGACACGGTCAATGCCTTCAGCGTGGACTTGTTTTGCAAAGGATAAATATCCGTCCAGCCGCTTGCGCGCATCTTCAATGGAATTCAGCCAACCGAGTCTGATCTTGACTTCGGCTTGGCCGGCGGCATCGTCTGCCCAGAGCGTAGGGTCATGTGACCACATGCGGGCGGCGACAGAGTCAGCTTCCAGCTTGGATAAACGCCTGGCAACAGAATCAGCTAACGGATTAATGGATGAAACGGCGTTCTTCCTTCTATCCTCAACGACATCAAGAAGTACCTTGAACGCATCCGCAAAAGATTTGACGCCTTCCACTTCCAACTCGTCAGTGACTTGATCCATGGAAATACCGGCAGCTTCAAGCTCTGCAAGCTGCGACTTGGCTTCATCAAGTCCGCGCGTGATGGTGATGGCGGCATTGCCGTGATCGCGGAAAGCATCAAGCGTGGCAGGCGGCACGGTGTTGACGGTATCGGGACCGATCAGGTTATCCACATACACAGTGTCGGAGTAGGCGGGATTTTTCGTGCCAGTGGACGCCCACAGCGGACGTTGAACGCGCGCGCTGAAACGAGCTTTGAGGGTTGCAAAGCGCGCCGATGTAAAGATCTCTTCAAAGGTGTGATAAGCAAGTTTTGCGTTCGCAATTGCGGCTTTGCCAAGCAGACTCGAATCTTTTGGAAGCTTCGGGTCAATTTTTGTATCCACACGCGAAACAAAGAAGGAAGCGACAGAGGCAATTTGGTTGATGGGAAGACCATGCACAGAACGGTCTTCAAGACCGGAAATATAGGCTTCCATCACTTCGGCATAACGCTCCAGCGAAAAGATGAGGGTCACATTGACATTGACTCCCGCCGCAATGCTTTGACGAATGGCCGGAATGCCAGCTTTCGTTGCCGGAATTTTCACCATCAGGTTCGGGCGGTTGACGCGCTCCCAAAGTTGTTTGGCTTGTTTGGCTGTAGCCTCGGTTTCATTGGCAAGATACGGGCTGACTTCAAGACTCACGTAGCCATCGCCGCCCTTGGTTTCATCATACAGCGGACGGAAGAGATCGCAGGCTTCCTGAATATCTTCAATGGCGAGCTGCCAGAAGATCTTTTCCGCATTCCAACCTGCCCAAGCGAGAGGGATCAAGGCAGAGTCATAGTCATTGGTCTTCGCGATGGCATTTTGAAAAATGGTCGGGTTGGATGTCACGCCGCGAATGTCGCCGCGTTCGATCATGGCCTTGAGTTCACCGTTTTCCAATAATTTTCTTTGAATATTGTCATACCAGAGAGATTGTTTCAGGGATGTTAATTTCTTAATTGATTCGGACATGATAAAAGGTTGCTCCTTATAAAGTACGTAATTGGTAATTGGTAATTACTGACTTTCATCTTCCATTTTTTTTATCTTCCCCACCCGTCTTGAGAATCTCTCCCCATCTTTATCGTTTCCTAAATAACGTGCACTCAAAAATGCCGAAACTAGAACTTTAACAAGTTCAGGTCCAATGACACGTCCGCCGAGACAGAGCACATTCATTGCGTCATGCGCAACACCTTGCGCGGCGGAATATGTGTCATGGCAGATCGAGGCGTAAATGCCTTTCATTTTATTTGCCGCTATTGCCGCGCCAATGCCGGAGCCGCAGATCAAAATTCCGCGCTCGGCTTCATTGCTTTGAATCTTCTCACCAACTTTTTTTGTGAAATCGGGGAAGTCCACAGCATCGGCGCTGAACGTGCCGACGTCAATGACTTCGTGCCCGGCGGACTGAACCGCATCAATCACAACTTGCTTCAATGGAAATCCGCCATGATCACAACCAAGTGCTATTTTCATTTCTCTCCATCAACCGTAGGGGCGACCCAATGGGTCGCCCCTACACATTACAATTCATTCGCTTTCGCGACTACGTTCTCAACTGTAAATCCAAATTTTTCAAAGATGATCTTCGCCGGAGCGGATGCGCCATAGTGCTCGATGCTGATGACGGACTTCGCGTATCTCTCCCAGCCGATGCCTGCTCCCGCTTCGACGGCGAGTCGTTTCTGGATGTTTTTCGGCAACACAGACTCGCGATAGGCTTCATTCTGTTTCTCGAAGAGTTCCCAACTTGGGAAGGATACCACGCGCACGCCCTTGCCTTCATCTGCCAGTTTCTGCGCCGACTCAAGGACGAGTCCAACTTCCGAACCCGAGGCCATTAAGATAATTTCGGGCTTGCCAAAATCTTTGACAACATAAGCGCCGTTCTCAACGCAACCTCCCCCGTTTGAACGTTCAAAGGTTGGCAGGTTTTGACGGGTCAACGCCAACACAGTCGGACCGTTACGTCGTTCGATGGCAATTTTCCATGCCTGCGCGGTTTCGTTTGCATCCGCCGGGCGAAGCACTACCAGATTGGGGATCATCCTCAAAGAGGTCAACTGCTCGATGGGCTGATGTGTGGGACCGTCTTCGCCCAGCCCGACACTGTCATGGGTAAAAATAAAAATGGACGGATAATGCGACAACGCCGCGAGACGAATTGTCGGGCGCATGTAATCTGCAAAGACGAGGAATGTGGCGCCATAGGGGATCACCCCGCCGAAGACAGCCATGCCGTTCAAGGCTGCACCCATGCCATGTTCGCGCACACCAAAATGGAAGTTGCTCCCCTGATAAGAATCCTTTTGGAAGTCAGGCTTTCCATCAATTTTTGTATTGTTCGAGGGGGCAAGGTCAGCCGAACCGCCGATGAGTTCGGGGAGTTTCGCAGCAAGCGCGTTGATCACCTTGCCGGATGCAGCGCGGGTCGCCATGCCTTTTGCGTCCACAGGGAAAGTCGGCAAGGCAGAAACCCAATCAGCGGGGAATTCGCCATTCAAACGGCGTTGAAGTTCCGCACCTAATGCGGGATAAATGCGCGTGTACGCATCAAAGCGCATCTTCCAATCAAATTCAAGTTCACGTCCATGCTCAACGGCTTTTCGATAGAACTCAAGCACATCCTCAGGGATAAAGAAGCGCGGCTCTTTCGTCCAACCGAGATTATCTTTTGCGGCATTGAGCTCTTCCTCGCCGAGAGGTTCGCCATGCGCCTTGGATGTGCCTTGTTTATTCGGCGCACCAAACCCGATGGTGGTACGGCACATAATGATAGACGGGCGTGGTTCCGCTTTCGCTTCCTGAATTGCCTTGTCAATTGCCTCCACGTCGTTGCCGTCTTCCACCCGCAAGACCTGCCAGCCATAGGAACGGAATCGCGCGGCGCGGTCTTCGGTGAATGCCAGGTCGGTCGAGCCGTCAATGGAGATGTGATTATCATCGTAAAGATAGATCAAGCGCCCGAGAGATAAATGTCCCGCCAGCGACGCGGCTTCGGAGGTGACACCCTCCATCAAGTCACCGTCTGTGACGATAGCATAGATGAATGAGTCCATGATCTCATATCCGCGCTGATTGAAAGTTGCAGCAAGGTGTGAGGCGGCAATGGCCATGCCAACGCCGTTCGCAAATCCCTGTCCCAGCGGACCGGTGGTCACCTCAACGCCGGGAGTCACCCCATATTCAGGGTGACCGGGAGTGATACTCCCCCATTGACGGAAGTTCTTTAAGTCGTCCAGTGAAACATCATAGCCGGTTACATGTAGCAGGGAATATAGCAGCATCGAGCCATGTCCACCGGAGAGGATAAATCTGTCACGACCGGCCCACTTTGGGTTGCGGGGATTGTGGCGCAGGTGGCGCGTCCAGATGGTATATGCCATTGCGGCGGCACCCATTGGCAGTCCCGGATGACCGGAGTTGGCCTTCTGAACACCGTCGGCGGAAAGAAATCGAAGTGTGTTAATTGCACGAGATTGCAGGTCAGATGACATAATTGTCCTTATAAAAAAAGTATTTTCTATATAGCAGTCAGTCGAGAATTGGGTTGCAAAGTTACGCTTCCAACGAATTTGCATAGGGTGGAAAACATGCGTGAATTACTTATTTTACCAAATGGTGGTATCCTCGCCGGATGTTGTTTTTTAGAACAGATAAAATGGCAGGAGCACGAAGCAAGCTGGAATACAGCGTGAACCCAAGGCGGAAGTTGAGATTGAAGAATTGCTCCAGCGGGTGGGGAAGATCGAGGAGATTCTAGTGGAACAAGCGATGGAGTGGGAGGAGTGATTAAGTTTCTTAAATCTATTTTCTTATTCAGGAGAGATGATCATGAGTTCTTATGCAAGATTCTCATTTGGAAACACCCTTCGCTTTGACACATTAAATTGTGTTGACCCGTTCATTATGACTATTTTTCGAGAGCAAGATAAAAAAATTCAAATATTTCACGACGCGGAAGACGAAGGATGGGAACTCACAAATTATAAGTACTCAGTCAAAATGAGTATTATTCGCCAGCGGCTAGATGTTATGGGATTCTCGAAAAATAATGCAGAAAAGAATTTTTATGAATTTTCAAGAAATAAAATAAACTCCTTGAAAGAAGATTTGGCGGAATGTCAAGAAGAAGAAGACTTTGATTACGAAGAAAAGGATTTCTTAAGTCAACCTTACGATCAGACTTTGCTTACATACAGAGAGAAAATAGAATTATTTTCTCGATTCGGCTTTAATGATTGGCTCCTTGCTTTAGAAAGAGTTGTCAAAGAAGATTTATCTTTGGATGGTTTTCAAAAGACAAATCAAGAAGAAAAAATACTCAAGTATTTACTTCGATACGATGGTATTGATTTTCCCTGCACGGACATTAGATATACGTTGCGGTTGTTGGCTGATCTTGCACCTGACGATTCTTTAGTTGAGTATGATTATTCTTCTTTAGTAGGCGAATGTTATTCGAACAATGACAAATTAGTTGAAATTTCATTAAACCTTTTATCGAAAGACTATGAAGTTGCCTCCAAGATTATAGTTTTGACAGAGGGTACTACGGACGCTGAATTGATTGAAAAATCATTACACCTTCTTTACCCACATCTTTCGGATTATTATTATTTCATGAATTTTAAAGTTTCAAATGTAGAGGGAAGCGCATCTAAACTTGTCCACACAGTTAGGGCATTTGTAGGTTCAGGAATAAAGAACAGGACAATAGCCCTTTTCGATAACGATCTTGCTGGACTTGATGAAAAAGCAAATTTGAGTAAAACAAAAATCCCGCCCAACATCAAAGTTCTGGCATATCCAGATTTGGACTTTGCAAAGTCTTACCCAGCCATAAATCCAACGGGTATTTCGTATTTAGACATTAATGGGATAGCATGCTGTCTTGAAATGTATTTTGGAAGCGATATATTAAAAACACCAAATGGATTTACACCCGTTAGATTGAGAGGCGATACTAACGCGCAAGGCAAAAAACAAGGCGTGGTTGAGCAAAAAACAAAAATTCAAAATGAATTTCGTAAGAAATTGAAAATATGTCGAGAACTTCCTGAAAATATTTCCAAAATGGATTGGGAGCCAATGCGATTATTGTTGGATAAAATTTTTAATGCGTTCGGGTAATTTTAAAGTCAATTTATTCTCTTTGTACATCTTTCCATTGAGGATTCATTTTGCCTACACATTCGATAATCTCACGGGCAACAATAGGAGGCAATTGCCCCCATGCTCGGTAGAATTCGCTTTCTGCCATAAAAATTCTGTTATTCTTAAACTTAAATAATGGTTTATTATTGCTGTCGCCAATATTCGAGGCGGCTAATGTAAGGAATACTTCCATGTTCTGAACTTCGTCAATTGAGATGTGTATCCAGCCATCGTCAGTGCCATATTCCTTTGACATGATTGCGAACCAACGGTTGCGAGTTTCCTCATCGCTTTTTGTAGATTTTCTGACTTTTATCACTGTTGGTTCGCCTTTGTTATTATATTCTTTATCAGACTTCACGAGAACAAACTCTCGAATGATCGAAGAGCTAACTTTGGGGGTAACCTTACCGTTAGGTAAGTATTCTGGGGATGATGTACAAATCACAACGCGAAAGCCCTGGGTGTACTCCATAGAAAAGGGACTGAGCCAATCGAGATGACGATATGAGCAGCGCAGATATTCGCCCTTATTGTAATAAGAGCCACCACGTACCAAACGTGCTACGCTAGATTTTTCATCTTCACGTCCATCCTTTATGTTATATGGATATGCTTTGTTCGCACTGTGCGTCCATTCCCACACATTGCCCAACATATCTGTGCAACCATAAGGCGAATCGCCGTGAGGAGAATATAAACCAATTGGCGTTGTCCCACTTTTTTCGCTCTCACGGGAATTGCAATTGTTTTTATCAAATGTGTTTCCCCAAGGATATTCTCGCCCATCAATTCCACGCGCAGCTTTTTCCCATTCAGCTTCGGTAGGTATGCGCACCATCATTCCTGATGGTAATTCGGCTTTGAGTAAGTCGTTCAACCATTTACAATAGCTCATCGCATCATCCCAATCTACATGAACAACAGGATGATTCTTTTTCCTTTGCCAACGAAAAACTGGATGAGCGATTCCTTTAGTTTTGACATAATCAATGTATTGCTCGTTTGTAATCGGAAAACGCGCCATCCAATAATCAAATGGAATATCTATGGTATGCCGAGGATATTCTTTAGGATAATCATCGCTCTCATTATCGTTATCGTTATCGTCTTCATTGTCATTGCCCATCAAAAATTTACCTGCAGGAACACAGACGAATTCCATACCATTAGAGAGGGTGAGTTTGCTTGAAGTTAGTGTAACAATTTTTGGTGCTACAGCCTGAGTAGGCATTGGCACCGCAACAACATGAACATGGCTTCTCTCTATAACAGGGGACGCCACTATACGAAAACCAATGTCATTAAAGATACTGGGGTTGTGGTCGTCGAAATCGCTGCGATAAGCACAACGAGCAGCATACCAATCCCCATCGCGAGCGAAGGAAGCACCGCGAGTCATATGGGAGCCGGAAGTTTTTCCGTCTTCACGACCATCGCTAGATTGGTATGGATAATCTTTTTCAAAACTATGCGTCCATTCTGAAACATTACCTACCATATCGGCGCAGCCATAAGGCGAGTCGCCGTGTGGGGAAAATAAATCTACATCTGTAGTCTTGTTTTTTTCACTTTCGAATGTATTACATTTATTTTTATCAAATTCATTACCCCAAGGATACTCACGTCCATCTGTGCCCCGTGCGGCTTTTTCCCATTCAGCTTCAGTAGGTAAACGTAAAACCAACTCCGATGGCAATTCGACATTAAGCAGGGTATTCAGCCATTGGCAATACTCCATTGCGTCCTTCCACATAATATTATATACAGGATGATTTTTTACATTTTCCCAGCCTTCACGCTTTACTATATGTTCCCAACCAACTATGGGATATTTAATTTGCTTGGCATTTACATAAACGGTATAGAGCTCGTTTGTGACAGGAAAACGAGCCATCCAATAATCGTAGGGGATATCTATAATGTGTTGAGGCTTTTCATTATCTTCAACATCATTACTTCCCATCAAAAACTTACCTGCTGGCACACGCATAAATTCCATGCCATTGGAGAGGGTAAGTTTATTATTCTTTAAATTAGCGGCTTGAACAGCAGACGGCTCTATAACCTTCACCTGAGCAAAAGGTTTCTGTTCAGCTAACAATGCAGTTTTGAAATCACCCGCCGATTTATAGCGGTCTGTACGGCGTATCTGCATGGCACGTTGTATGGCGTCGCTAACAAATTTGGGAACGTTATCGTTTATGGTTTTGGCGGGCAGCGGCGGTTCGGCGTTGCCTACCATAATTTCCACGCTGTCGGCAGGCACTTTATTGGTCAATAGGCAGTACAGCGTTACTCCAAGCGAGTAAATATCACTTTGCGCATCCGTGCCTCCGATGCCATATTGTTCAGGCGAGGCAAAGTATGGGGTCAATCCACGCGCGCCTGTGCTGGTCTTTGCATTCACTTCAAATGCTTTTGCCAAGCCGAAGTCTACAAGCACAGCGTTATTCTGCGATGTAATACGAATATTCGCAGGCTTAATGTCACGGTGAATGATGGGGGGATTCTGATTATGGATGTAAATCAGCGCGTCGCAAATTTGAAGTGTCCATTTCAACGTATCTGTAAGAGGCAGAGCCTTGCCGTAATTGATGAGGGCTGTTTGTAGATCAATCCCATCCACAAAATCCATCACCAGATATTGTCCCTGATCGGGGATGCTGAAATAATCCGTCACCCGCACCAAATGCGGGTGATTGAGATTTGCGAGCATGACTGCTTCACGCTTGAATTGCTTTTGTGCTTCGGCGCTTGGTTGCAGGTTTTCCTTAATAGCGCAATATCTCTGCAAGTTCTCGTCCCATACTTTGTAGACTGCGCCAAATCCGCCCTCGCCAAGGACGGAAAGGATTTTATAGCGATTGTTGAAGACTTGTCCTTTTTGCAGCATACGTTTCCCTATTTGAGCCTATCATTATCCATGATAGTTTAGTCCACAGTTGAGGTTTGTCTATCCAATATAATACAACAAGAGATGAAAAAGAGCAGTTAATATTTCCCTTTCAGTTCCTTCTCTGGCAAAACGATTCTCCCCTCTTTTATATCCCCCACCATAAGGATATGCTCCGCCTTATTCACGGACATCCATGCTGTATAAGCCGCGATGATCGCGTCCAATTGAGCGGACGAATACAATAACTCCAACGGCCAGTCACCTTTGGTGACCTTATAGCGCGTGATCTCTTCGAAAAAATCCATGGGGTCTTTGATGCGAAGTCCGCGCTCGTAAAGGATCAACTGTCTCTGCAGGCGGCCTTCGAGTGACGACTGCGGCAAGGGGACTTGTCCTACCAGCACGGAATAACACCCGTGCGAATTGGTCTCCAAAACTTGCAATGCAGAATCCGGTTCGGGATATTTTTTGAAGCCGATCTTTTCCAACTTGCGATATAGGGCAAAACCAGTTTGCATCCATTCGGGACAAGCGCTCACAGTTGCAGGAGTACGGGGAATATTGATGCCGTGCTCGCGTAACTCCAGTTCTGCCAGGCGTAACTCAATGCGGCGAAGCTGGTAAGGCGTGAGCATTTTCTTCTTCATGCCCTCGCCTACAAGTCCGCGGTTTACTCCCGAAGGCGCATTGACAGCCACCGTAGCCGTGCTCTGACCATCAAGGAATGCGGTCACATCCTCCATTTCACCGTCAGCCAGCGCGATAAGATTCAGGTCGCGGTCGAGAGCGGCGTAGGTGAAGGATCTGTGCCCGGAGTTCAGGTCAATGCCGATGAAAGTGGAGTCGTTGAATAGCATGGGTAAGTTATCAAGTACACAAGTAGACAGGTATTGAGTAAGCCAATTTTACACCCCATTTCATTTAGACTCGAGTAAATATGAACAAAACACAGCGAATCACCCAATATGCCCTTATTCTTATCGCGGGAGCTTTATGGATAGCACATTCAGTGGATAAAAGCGGCGTATCCACGTCTGGAAAGATCTCTGCGCCACAAGCGGGGTTTGCCGCCCCAAACTTCTCACTCCAAACATTGGATGGCGTTTCCTACACACTTGCAGACCTGCGCGGTCAGGCTGTGCTGGTAAACCTTTGGGCAACGTGGTGTCCGCCCTGCCGCGCTGAAATGCCCGCCATTGAGAAGATGTACGAAGAGTACAAAGGACAGGGCTTTATCGTCCTGGCGGTCAACATGACCTATCAGGATGATCCGCTTAAAGTGGAACCCTTCGCCAAAGAATACAACCTCACCTTCCCCATCCTGCTGGAAGGAACCGGGAACGTCGCATCGGCATATCAATTGCAGTCCCTGCCATCCTCGTTTTTTATTGACCGCAATGGGGTCATCAGCGAAGTGGTTATCGGCGGGCCGATGTCTGAGGTCCTGCTTCGTACCCGCATTGAAAAAATCTTAAAATAAAATGCTGACCTTATTCCGCGCCCTCTTCTCACCACCCCGCCACATGATCCTGCTTGTCATCGCAACATGGATCGGACTCTCTCTCGCCGAAAAACGCGCCGAACGTCACGGCGTTGGCAGGGATGATCTCAACAACATTATCTTCTACAGCCTGACCGCATTCGTTATCGGCGGAAGAATTTCTTTCGTACTGCAAAACTTGTCCGCGTTTATGAAAAGTCCAGTCGGCATCGTTTCCATCAACCCCGATCTGTTTGACCCGCTTGGCGGCATTGGTTTTGTGTTCATCGCTGCGCTCATATTCGGGCAGGCACGCGGCTTATCTTTTTGGCACACGCTGGATGCGCTGACTCCATTCTTCGCAGTGCTTGCAATTGGGTTGGGGTTGAGTCATCTTGCCGCCGGTACTTCCTTTGGAAAAGAAACCGGACTGCCCTGGGGCATCAACCTGTGGAATGCGACGCGACATCCGACTCAACTTTACGAAACGCTCGCCTCTCTTCTGACCTTTATCCTGCTCAGGCTCAAGAAGCATGACCCACGCCCGGGCATCCTCTTCCTCACCTTCGCCGCCTTCACAAGCGGTTTACAATTGTTCATCCAGGCATTCCGCGCAGACAGCATTCTGATCTTTAACGGTTACCGTCAGGGACAAGTCATTGCATGGATCGCGCTGGTGTTGATATTTATTCTGTTTGAATATCGGTTGAAGGAGAAAATATAATGGACAAGGTCATCATCCAAAACCTGCGCGCAACGGTCATACTCGGCATTCATGACTGGGAGCGCATCACTTTGCGGGAGATCATCATCAATGCAACACTGTTTGCAGATACGCGTCCCGCCGCGTTGAGCGATGACATCGTTGATTGCGTCAATTACAGCGACATGTCAAAAAAACTCCGCGCTCACGCGGAAAGCGCGGCGCGGATGACTATCGAAGCGCTGGCGGGCGACCTCGTGGAAATCTGTCTGCAAGAGCCGAGGGTGTTGAAAGCCATCGTGCGGGTGGATAAACCCGGGGCTGTGCCGGAAGCTGATTCAGTGGCAGTAGAAGTCGAGCGCGAGAAGCAGGCTCAAGGTTAAGATAGAAGCGCGCTCTTCATCCACAAAAATTAAATCTGCAACGGCATCTCACCGCGCGATATGTTGGCGAGGAATTCCTGCCTCGTAGCGAGGTTGGCGCGGAATGCGCCGTGCATGGCGGAGGTGGTCATGCGCGCATCATGTTTTTTGACGCCGCGCATCATGGAGCATAAATGCATGGCTTCAACAACGACAGCCACGCCCTGCGGCTTGAGCAAGTCGCGCAGGAAATCCGCGATCTGGCGGGTCATGCGTTCCTGCACTTGCAGGCGGCGCGCGTACATATCCACAATGCGGGGAATCTTGGAGAGTCCCAATACCTTGCCATCGGGGATATAGGCAACATGGGCACGCCCGATGAACGGCAGCATGTGATGCTCACATAAACTATAGAACTCAATGTCGCGTACGAGCACCATTTCATCGTACTGCACTTCAAACAGTGCGCCGTTGATAATGACTTTTGGGTCCATCGTATAACCGCCAAGCAATTCATGATACATGCGCGCCACACGCCGGGGCGTGAACTGCAGACCCTCGCGGCTTGGGTCTTCCCCAACGGCCTTTAATATCTGGCTGACGGCGCTCTCGATCGAGGAGTTATCGATACCGTCATCGTTTGAAGTGTTCTCAATTACATCGTCAAATTCCATTTTTTCTCCAA
Organism: Chloroflexota bacterium; assembly: GCA_016219545.1. Lineage (GTDB taxonomy): Bacteria > Chloroflexota > Anaerolineae > Anaerolineales > Villigracilaceae > Villigracilis. Next base: position 155,097 of record JACRMH010000062.1, read on the forward strand.
TAAACAAAATTTATTCCGGGATCTACTCAAGTGTAAATCAAAAACTGGACTGACAGCAATGCCGCCAGTCCAGTTTTTGTCAAATCTGATCAACCGAGTTCTGGCTCGATCAACCCGTAACTTCCATTGCGACGGCGGTAAAGCACATTGATCTTGCTGGTCTGTGCATTATAAAAGATAAAGAAGTTATCGTGTCCCAGATTACGCATCTGGACCACCGCCTCTTCTTCATCCATGGGATATAACACAAACTTCTTTTTGCGCGCTACAAGCGGGGAAAGCTCGCCCGTTACATCGTCAATGATCGGCTCGGCGGCCTCCGCGGCAGAGCGTCCATCGCCGCGCCCGTGTTGATGTTTACCCTTGTATCTTTCGATCTGGCCTTGCATTTTGTCGAGCGCGAGGTCAAATGCTGCCAGGACTTCATCGGCACGCTCCTCGGTGCGAAGCGTAAATCCCTTGCCATACACTGTGATCTGCGCCACATTACGGTCAACGGCGTTGCGTGCGGCCTTGTAATGCGTCAACTCCACACGCGCCTCTACAACTGACGGCAGATAATGTTCGAAATTACCTGCCTTCTTGTTCACATACTCTTCGATCTTTTCGGTCAACCTGATATTGCGTGTCTGAACTTCCACTTTGTTGGACATACGTCCTCCTTATAGGGATGAAAAGTCACGTACACAAACACTCACGCGTGCTTTAAACCATGGTGCGGCAGCGCGCGAGCGACTGTCAACGCGTATACATCTTTTGCGCCGGATAAATAAAGCGCCCCTGCACTGGACGATAAAGTTGATCCTGTTGTAGAAACATCATCCACCACGAGAATATTTTTCCCATTCACTTCCACCCCGGCCCGAAACGCTTCCTTGACATTTTCCCTGCGCTCCTGCTTGGTCAACCCCACTTGCGAACGAGTCTCTTTGCTGCGCATCAATCCGTTTGATGAGTATTCCACATTCAGGGACATTGCGAGCGGCTTCGCGATCATTCCAACCTGATTATAGCCCCGTTCCTTGAGTCTTTGTTTTCCCAGGGGGACGGGTATCACCATGTCAAGCGGCCAATTTAATTCCCGAACAAAGGTCACCATTTGCGAAGCAAGCGCCTCACCCATTGAAAGGTCACGGCGGTATTTCAGTTTGTGTAGTGCGGTTTGAACCGGGTCTTCAAAAACGGTCCATGCCCTTAATGCGCGAAAATGCGGCCTATCCGCGCGGCAGGTCTCACAAACGCCTGCCTTATCCAACGGAAGACCGCATATATCACAAAGATTCTCGTTCAATATTTTTACGCGCCCCTGACACTCTGCACACCAACGCGACCCGACTTTCCCGCAACCTCCGCAAAGGGGAGGAAAAAGAAGGTCAAGGGCGGTCCACAGGGAACGATACAGGGTATAGGACAAATTGGCCAATGATGTCCATCCAATAAAATGTGACAGTTTATTTAGGTATTACCCTCCCATGATCGGACCAAAGGCCTTTGCAATTTGAAATGCCGCAGGAGCCATAAGAACTATCATGATGGATGGAAAAGTCAGCAAGGCCATGGGGATGATCATCTTGACCGGGGCTTTATGCGCCAACTCTTCAGCAAACTGGCGGCGCTTCATGCGCATCTGGTCAGATTGAATGCGAAGCACTTTCGCCAAACTAACGCCGAGAATCTGGCTTTGAACGACAGCCGCGACAAAGCTGGTCAGTTCAGGCAGCCCGAGCCGGTCGGCCATGTCACGTAATGCTTCACGCTGCGGCTTGCCCAACTGAACTTCGCGGATGCACCGCCCGAACATGATCGAAAGTTCGTTCTCCCATTTTTCGCTTACCTTTGCCATGGCGGCATCAAAGCCCAAACCGGCTTCCACGCAAATCGTCAATAGGTCAAGGGCATCCGGCATGGCTTTGCGCACTTCGTTCTGACGGCGATTAATTCGACTCTGCAGCCATAGCTGCGGAAAGAAAAACCCTAAGGCAGTGAAAATGCCCACGACAAGAACAACCCTTCCAAGCGGCCATTTGCTTGTTGAAAGCAAAGAGATCATCAACAGGAGTCCGCCAAAGACGCCTGCACCAACAAAACGCGTCGCCAGAAACGTTGCCGCATCAATCCGGCCGGGGTTCCCGGCTAATTCCAGTTTGCGTGTTGTCTCCTCCAAAAGCTTTTGGGGGGTAAAGCGCGTGGAAATTTCGCCAACCTTTTTTATAACCGGAATCACCACACGTTCCGTAAAAGGTTGTTGCAGCTCGATATCTTCAAGGGAAACATTTTCACCGCGCTGGGTCGCTTCGGCCAAACGAGCCATGACGGGATCGGATTCATCCTGCTGGTTCTTATTGGAAAAGCGTGATCCTACAACGACGACCGCAATGGCGGCGCCAACAATCACGATCCCTATTATGATCCCTACAAGCGTTGTCATTTTTACACCTCAATATCTGCGATACGCATCATGATAAAGTAACTGGACCCAATTAAACCAAGAACGACACAAATAATAATGCCAGTACATAAGGGTCCACCTTGCGTTATGGACATCAGATATTCCGGGTTGAGAAACCATAAAATTAGAGTCAGCCCAAAGGGGATCAGGGAAAGAATGCTTCCAGAGGTACGCACCTGTGAGGTAAGCACTCGTATTTCTCCCTTGATGCGGACACGTTCACGAATGGTGAAGGAAATACTATCCAAAATTTCAGAAAGATTGCCGCCAACCTCGCGTTGAACGTTGATCGCAGTGATCACAAAGTCCAAGTCAGGGCTGGGGATGCGGCGCAGGAGATTATCCAGAGCAGCTTCCATGGAAATACCGATCTGCATTTCCTGTACCACGCGGCGAAACTCATCGCAAATCGGTGAAGGTAATTCCTTGCTGATGGATTCCATGGCCTGCATGGTGGAGTAACCTGCACGAAGTCCATTGACCATTAGGTTAAGCATATCGGCTAATTGATCATTAAATTTTTGAAGGCGTATTTTTTGCTGGCGCCTTACATAAAAGGATGGAGCAAAGGCACCAATCACTGCCCCGATCAGGGCGGAAATCATATACCTATTTCCGAGGAACCACGATAATAAAGCGCCAAGAATTATGCTGATTCCAATCAATGCAAAATATTCAGCCACCTTAAATTTCAGGTCTGCCCGGGCAAGATCGCGGGAGATCTTATCTCCCATGGAGGTTCTTTCCACCCGCTTGGATACCCAATCAGTGATCACCGTATTTTTTACATCACGGTCAACACTGCTCTTATCTTCCTCCAAATATTGATTAAGGCGCTGTTCAACGAGGGAGCGCTCACTGTTCGAGGAGACCACAAGTCCTATGATCAGCAGAACAATGAGAATCAAGCCACCAATGATAATGATCCAAGAAGTCATTTTAATCCTTCTAAAAGTTTGTCGGGTTTAATTTCCTAAAGCAAAACCATATCGAAAAACATGATCCAATAACAAACTCTTCCGCACTAATACCGGCGTCGTTCTCCAATACCAAAGATGGAAGGAGGCAATTGGATCCCGGCTGTCTCGATCTTGCTCATGAATTTGGGGCGCAAGCCGGTGGGGCGTGTGTGCCCAATGATCTTGCCATTTTCAATGCCCGTTTGCTCAAACACAAAAATATCAGTCATCGTGATCACATCCCCTTCCATGCCGCTTACTTCTGCGATAGTGGTCACTTTACGCGTACCATCGCGCATACGCTCTACCTGACAGATCACATCCACAGCGCCAGCGATTTGCTCCCGGATCGCGCGAACTGGAAGTTCCATGCCTGCCATCAGGGACATGGTCTCGATACGAGCAATGGCGTCGCGCGGGCTATTGGCATGGACGGTTGTCATTGAACCGTCATGACCGGTATTCATGGCTTGTAACATGTCCAGCGCTTCGCCGCCGCGACACTCTCCCACGATAATTCTCTCGGGGCGCATACGAAGGGCATTCCCAACCAGATCGCGGATGGTAACTTCACCTCGACCCTCAATATTGGGCGGGCGAGATTCCAGCGTAACAACATGCTCCTGACGCAATTGCAATTCAGCGGCGTTTTCAATTGTCAAAATGCGCTCATCAGACGGGATAAAACTTGAGAGTACGTTCAGAAGGGTCGTCTTACCAGAGCCTGTACCACCTGAAATAATAATGTTCAAACGGGCTTCTACACAGGCTTTAAGAAACTGAACCGCTTCATTCGTGACTGAGCCGAACTGGATCAATTGTTCGATCGAGATCGGATTTCTGGAAAATTTACGGATGGTCAAAACCGGTCCAACCAGGGAGATTGGAGGGATTACAGCATTTACGCGGGACCCATCCTGTAAGCGGGCGTCAACATATGGACTTGACTCGTCAATGCGGCGTCCCAATGGAGCAACAATACGATCAATAATGCGCATCACGTGCTCATTACTTTCAAAAGTCACAGGGACGCGATGTAGTTTACCTTTGCGTTCAATATAAATATTCTTTGGCCCGTTCACCATGATTTCAGTAATCGTGTCATCTTCAAGCAGGGATTGTAACGGTCCAAGCCCAAGGATTTCTGCGGCGATCTGCTCGAACAATCGCGCCCGCTCAGGTCTCGAAAGAACAATATTTTCTTCAGTAAGGATTTGTTCAAACAGTCCCTGGATCGTGCGTCGGACTTCTTCCGTCCTGGAAACATCCATTGACGGATCAATTTCAGCTAGCAGTTTATTTTGAACGCGGGTTTTTAAATCAAAATACGAACCAGCTTGCGGCGATGTAATCGGGGCACTGACCCGCCTGGCTTGCATTGCCGACAGTCGGGAAGAATCTCCTTCACCGCCGGGCTTTTGTATGCCTGAAGAGCCGCTGTCCGGCTGCCCGCTACTTTGACCTTGCTCAATACGCCGAAGTAATGACATGGAAAAACTCCTTATCGCTTAATGGGCGCTTCATGATCAGATTCCAATAAAGTCAAGCGTGCGCGAACCGCCTCAGCCAGTGAAAGAATTCCTCTTCCCACAGGTTGAGATTTATTATCCAGCATGAAGGGAATTCCCCGGTTGACCGCCTTATTAACAACTTTTTCATCAAGCGGAATCGTACAAGATACTTCGAATTTGAGGTTTTCGCCAACCCGCTCCGGGGTAATGGCAAGTTTGCCATCGTAACGATTCATAGCGAACACAATTCGCGCCTTATCGATGCCCATTGTTTGCAGTAGATCGAGAAATAACCGGGCGTTCTTTATGGAAGGTATTTCCTGTGTGGTCAAAAGGACCATTACATCACTCACATCAATGGTTGAGAGGACCACATCTGTCAAAATGGATGAGGTGTCAACAACGACGTAGGAGTACATTCGCTGTAAAAACTCCAACACCTTTGCGAACTGATCGGCAGAAACCTTCTCCGCCATCTCCGGACGTTGCGGCGCGGCAAGAATACGCAAACCCGATGCTTCGTGCTTGATCAAGATCTCTTCCACAACATCAACGTCAAGTTCATTAACACGGGGAGCGAGTTCAAGGATCGTATTCTTGCCCTGTTCATTGACAAAAACAGCAACATCCCCAAATTGCAGATTCGCATCCACCAACACGGTACGAGTATCTTCATTATTCAATGCAACTGCTAAATTAACAGCAACAGTTGTGCATCCCGTTCCGCCCTTTGGACTATACACTGCCACAATCTTGCCCTTTGATACTGGCGCGAAATTTGCCAATGAAACCGGGATGCCTGCATTAGAGGTGATATTACGTTGTTGGGCACCTTTGATACGTTCTGCATGTGCCATCTCACCGGCACGACGTACGGCAGAAATCAACTCATCTCCGGTTGGAGGCTTCGTTAGAAAATCACGTGCGCCGGCAAGCATTGCCCGTCGCATATAGTTTTGGTCGCCTTGCACAGACAAAATCACTACCTGGATGTGAGGTGATTTTTGATGGATCACTTCGGTGGCAGCAATGCCATCAATATCGGGCATATTGATGTCCATTAATATAACATCCGGGTCAAGTTCTTGCGCCAGTTGAATTCCTTCCTTGCCGGAGCGCGCGGTGCCTGTCACTTCTACATCTGACTCGAATTGTAGTAGTTTGCGAACATTCTCGCGCGTTTCAGCAATATCGTCAACAATGAGAACCCGAATTTTATCTAAAGCCATATTAAGTTACATCCAGTTTAAGCAGTTTAATAAATTAAGTAATTTGTTAGTTTCTATACCCAAATGCAAAGATCGGTTTATGGGGTTGCCGGCGCTGGCACTTTATCATTTGGTAATGATGGGGCTATTAGAATACCCAAGGCCGGCTGCATGGCATACGGAAGTTTTGCAGGGACTGGAATATTGTATTGACTAAGCAAGAACTGCAAGGTTGATGCCTCAGTCGCCTGACGGGCCTGATCGGTCGGGTTGCGAAGCGTCATCGATATCTGAGCGTTTGTATACATTAAATACGTCAAGGTGATTGAATCTTGCGGAGAAACGATCAAGGTCACAATGTCAGGCGCAGCCGGGGCCGGGGCATTGGGATCTGTCGCTGTTGCTGCAGCATTGGGGTCCGCCGCTGCAGGTGTTGCGGAACTCAACGGGAAATTTCCCAATTTCAACACAACTGCATCCTGAAGCAACATCTGGCAAACCATTCGAGGACGTTGACCCGCCTGGTCGGCAATATTATTAGGAACAATATAAAATGGTTGTTGGGATCCAAGAGATGGATCTAATTCCAATCTTCCTTGCGGTGAGCCGCCTGCAGTCGCCCCCACAGTAAGTGCTGGCAAAGCATCTGGAAGGAAACCGGTGCCGGTTAAACCTGCGACCAGGTTGGGAAGAACGGTTTGAAACGCAGGATCTACATCTACGAAGAGGAAACAAGCATTCAAGTTTACATGTGCGCCATCAGTGATCGCATATCCTGAAACAGCCAAGCGGCTAATGGGCAAAGACATGGCGGTCATACCAGCGGGAATCGATGACGCCCACACCGGGCCTGAGATCGCCACTGCATTCGAGGCATCCCCCACCATTGATGCAGTAATCACAACCCCCTGGTCAAGTTGATATTTAGCCACCTTATTAAGAAGATTTGCCAACTTATCCTGAGTGAACATCACCTCATTTAATGAATCTTGAGGAACTGTTATTGTGTCAAGAACTTCCTGGGTGATCTTGCCTCCCTGTGGAATGTTTTGACCTGCAATATATACTTCCACAAAAGTCGTTTGCGGTTGTTGCCCCCCCTGTGTCGATGTGCCTAGAAATTGGCGGATAGCAACATATCCAACCCCAATGGCAATAATGATGATCAGAATTACAATAATCATGGTTCGTCCGCGTCGCATAGCTGTCTCCTCTCATCGAGATCGTTATTAGGAATATTTTATAACAATGCCATTATACAAGAAAAACGGCAAAAACATAATCAACCATCTTGACTATTGAATAAATAAAATATACCACCGTTTTTATCGAATTATTTCATTTTTTAAAGCACTAACCCTTTGCAGGAACCGTAAAGGATATCCTTGCGCCAGAACCGGCTGCGCTGTCAATCTCAAATCCACCGCCAAGCATTTCGGCCCGCTCCCTAATAAGCTTTAAGCCCAAATTCGAAGCATCCTTCAGCGTTTCAGGATCAAACCCCTTGCCATTATCATCCACGCTAACCCTGATAATATCAGCGCCCATATCAACCTGGACTTTAACCATCGTAGCCTGGCTATGGCGGGATGCGTTCCCGAGCAATTCCTGAACTGCTCGAAAGACCATGACTTCCAAATAAGGCTCTAAACGGCGCTCGGTCCCGGTGACGGTCAAGCTGACCTCAAGCCCAGACTGTTCCTTAAATGCTTCAGAGTATTTCTTCAAAGTCGGGACCAAACCAAGATCATCCAGCATCATCGGGCGCAATTCAAAAATAAAACCGCGGACTTTTTGAAAAGTGGTCATCGCGGATGTTTTCAGGTTTCCCAATTCATCCTTCGCCTGCGCGGGGTCAATATCGAGCAGACGCATTGCGATTTCAGTTTGTAAAATAAAATTGGAAAGAGCCTGCGCAGGGCCATCATGCATCTGGCGGGACAGCCGTTGACGTTCCGCTTCCTGTGCATTGACGATCATTTCGATCCCAGCCATTTGGCTTTTTCCAGTGCCTGCTGATACGGAAGAACCTGATGCCTCGGACGCACCCGATACCAAATTTTCCAAAACCGCCTTGTACTTCTCCAGGTGACCTTTATCGTTTTGAAGCTTCTCCAACTGCCCGCGCATTACAAAAAGTCTCTGCTGGGCATCCAGAGCGGAATCATAAGCCATTTTGAGTTCACTGATCTCAACATCTTTTTTTTGCACCTGCTGAAGATGTGAAGAGATTGCCGCGTTTCGCTGTGTTATTTTGTTAAGCTCCCCCCGACTCTGCTCGGTCATTAAGGTCACTTCCCTCAAAGCGCGTTGTGTTTCTTCCAGTTCGTTTTGATAGTCGGTTGCCATAAGGTTACTCCATATTATGAATATCAGCGTCCTTGAGGGTCACCCAGCCTCGTTTCAAAGCATAAACAACCGCCTGTGTTCGGTCTTCAACACCGAATTTTCTCAATACGGCGGTCACATGATTCTTGACGGTCTGATGGCTGATACCAAGCCGTGACGCGATCTCTTTATTACTCAGTCCTCGTACTACACATCCAAGCACTTCCATTTCCCGTTCAGAAAGTGGATGATACGGGGTGCCAGGCTCACTATAGGAGCGGCGCGATCCTTCCATTTTGCTCTCCACCCAGAGTTCCAGTTCGCGTTTTGTAAATATATTGCCTGCAAAAACATAATTACCCTGTGCAACCTCGCGGATGATACGGGATAGGTTTTGCGGTTCGATGTCCTTGGAGCAGTATCCATACGCCCCGGCAATCGCCGCATGAATGGACTGCTCAACATCATCATAACCGGTCATGAGGATAATTCGGGTTGGCAGCCTCTCCTGAAACACTTGACGGGTGATCTGCTGTCCATTCAAACCGGGTAAATGTACATCCAACACCGAGATTGTTGGTTTTTTGGTACGGATCAACTCCAAGGCTTCATCCCCAGTTGCAGACTGGGCAATGATTTGCATATCCGGTTCCAGAGATAAGGCATCCACGACCCCCTGTCGAAACAAGGGGTGATCGTCAACGATCAACAAAGTTATTTGATTCATCCCAATCCAATTCTTTTTTTCAATCACTTTTTTCTATTTTAACCCATTAAGGACTTTTCCACCGATATACAGCCATGTTTTTCTCACCCATTGAAAGCGTAATGGGGCTGTTCGTTATAAAAATAATTTCGGTATTCCCAGTCAAAAGCGGATAAAAATCAGGGAAAGCGATCAAATAATTTGCCCGACGCTGATCTAGATAATTCGCGAGTTGCGGCTCATCTCGAATAAATGGTATGACATCCGGTGAGATCAATCCCGCGAGGTCTATCAATTCATGATCATCAAAATAGCCCAGCGCGCCGATGTCGTGCGCCGCGATCACTGAATCTTGCGGAAGGTTGACAGCTGCCCATTTGGCAGTTACAACCATTTCGCTTTCGATCACAGCTACATCCTGTGCATAGGTTTGAGCGCCAAGAAAAATGAAACCAAGAATGAGCATGGCCGCGCTGGCACGCCAGATGAATTGCGCAACCCAATGATAACGAGCGAACATCTTTCCAGCATCGAATTCAACAAAAGCAAGTAAACCAAATAAAAATAATATCGGCATGGCGGGCATGAGATAACGTCCGTGTTGATAAACGGGAAGGCGTGAAATGTAGAGGATCAAATAGCCTGCGCACCAAATAAACGCAGAAAGGCTTGCCCACATTTTTTGTTTGATGGACTTCACCAGCCAGGCGATGATGCCGGGAAGCAAAACGAGGCTCGGTCCAACCAATAATTGCAGGCCCATTTGTCCCAATCTTTCAAGGATGGGCTCTGATTGCCAAAGTGCATATTCAGCCTGCTTGGCATAAAACGTGTTTGGCATGGGCGTGCCGCCAATGGCAAGATTAAATAATAGATATGGGACAAAGAGAGAGCCGAAGCCAATGAAGTAACGCAACATTGAAGTTAAGCGTGAACGTGTATCCTGTTCGGTTAGCAGGATTGTCATCAGGACGGGACCGAGGAGAGTCAAACCGTCGGGGCGTACCCAGGCTGATAGACCAGTCAGCAGGCCGAGGGTTAGGGTACGAGGCGATTTTGTCATCAACAAAACAAGGACAGTTGTGACAATTAATCCGTGAAGCAAAGTCTCCATACCAGACATGGCCGCCCATGCGAAATGCCACTCGAAGGCGATGAAGATCCCAGCCCACGGAAATCGCGGGCGATAGGTTTCCACTAAGCTGCGGACAGCCCATTCACATAAAACAGATAATGCAAAAAGGGTGACTGCGCCGAGAAGATAGGTCCAGATGTAGGGCGAGAGGCGAAGTAAAAAACCGAGTGCAAGTAATGCCGACCAAAGCGGCGAAGTTGAACCAGCAGAGAGGATGCCGGGGCGGAACGCCCACTCCCCTCGCAAGGCAAGGTTGCGCGCATAGGTTTGATGTATCCATGAGTCGTCGAGGGGAAAACCGATCGCATACGTGAATTGACTCGTGAGCAAATAGATGATGGCGATCAACATCACTGCACCAGCGATGATGTAAAGATCGCGCGGAAAAATTTTATTGGGTTTCAAGTTTGAAGATGCGCGATCCATCGATTTCACCCATGTAAATAAATTTGTTATGTCCGTCTGGAGTGTCTAACAAGTCTTTAAGTGATTTCAACGCGGCTTCGGGTTCGAGTATCAAATAGTCTGCGTCGAATTGATCGGCAACTTCAAGGATAGTTTTTTCAGTGCCATAAGGGATCGAAATTGCGGAGCGACCGGTCTGCAAATAATATCCGGGCGCATTACGAACGATGACAATATCATTTTTGTTGATGCCATTGTCTATCAGGAATTGTTCAACAGCAGGGTAATCGGCGTCAGTCTCTCCCCAGCCCAATGAAAATATTCTTAGATAAACGACATAGAATGTGAGGATCATGGCGACCATGACTAGCGCGCTTCTAAATATGACCCGGTTCTGGTCATTGCCAATGCCGCGTTTTCTCAGGGACAGGAGAATCTCCTCAAGACCCAAAGGCGCGAGAGTCCACCAAATGGGTTGGAGCGCGGCGCCCGCGTGAAAGAACGCCCCGCGCGCACCTGCAAAGGGAAAGAGAAATCTCATGACGAAAAAAAGGATCAGCCATGCCAATCCCGCCAGTTTGACGCGCTCATCTTTGCGATAATAAAATATGCCGATGAGAATGAACGGAAACAATATGATGCCGCCATGCGCTGCAAATCCGCTTTGCAGATTCATATTCAAAGCCCACACGCGGTCTGCGAAGATCTTATCCCAGCCAAGCGCGAGGAAGGATTCTTTTGTCAGCACTGTGGGCGGATAGATAAAAGTCTGGTCGTAGTTCGCCAGCCAGAGTGCACGGCTGCCGCCGGGAGCCATGAGCGATCCATACACATTCAAGTTGCGCACATACCAGGGGGACATGATGATGAGGAAACCGAGGAAGGCGAGGAGCATGGAAGGCAGAAGGCGCGAGGCAGATGGTGAGTTGACAGTGGACGGTGGACGGTTGACGGTAAAGAGTTTTAGATTGCGAACGGCGAAAACAAATGTAAGTCCAAGCCATAATAGACCGTCACTGCGGGCTAGGGTCATTAAGCCGGATAATAGGCCGAGGAAAAACCAGTTGCGCGTGCGGGTTGAGTCTTCGATGAGTTGAGTGGCGAAAATAAAATACAATCCGCCAAATAACATGAAGAGAGCAAAATTGTCTGTCACGCCAACAAATGGAGTGCTGTACACAGAAAAAATCGCAAGGATGCCGGAAGTAATGGCAAGGTCGCGTCTTTTTGAAAAGGTGAAAGCCAGATGGGCAGTGATGGGCGGAACAAGCGCCGCAACCAAAAAAAAGAAAAGTCGTGCCGAAGCAAAGGTGGTCTGACCTGTGAGCCACATCCCAAGCGCAGCAACGATGGAGGCAAGGGGCATCCAATAACTATGAGATGGATGTGGAAGCGAAGTTGTCCCATCCAGATAATTCCATAAATAGGGTTCAGTGAATCCTTGGCCTGTGGCAAGTTGAATCCCACCTGCAAAATAATAGTCAGAATCAAGATAGCCGGGGGTCGGCTGGAATTGCGCGATGAAAACGGGAACGGCAAGCCCAAATAGGAAGAGGATGAGGTAGGTGCGAAAATTCATGAGGATTAGGTACGGGGCATGAGGTCTGTCCAGATGCGGGGCGGATTGATCGCCCACCAACGAATCCAGTATAAGCCAATGACAGTGGAAAGTGGAAGGAAGAGGAAGATGATCTCCTGTGCAGTTGTACTAAAACGATTGGGCGTGAAGATAAAAACCGCCCAGGGGATGGCAAACATGATCAATAAAAGCGAATAATTTATGCCTGCTCCAAACTTGCGCCAGCGCTCATAGATGATGGAAAAGACCAATGCCAGCGGAATCATAAGCACGGAGAGATGTTCCATTTCTGTGCGGAAACCCAGCAATGGCGCGGCCGCAAGCGAAAGACATGCCGCCCAATAAAAATGCCGCGCGTCGCCCCTGCGTGCCATGCTCCACTCATAGCCAAGCATCAGGACCAAAGCGATGATCAAAATCCATGCAATGACACCGCCGTAGGAAGGAAGGAGATGAATGAAAACTGCACGGGTATTGAAGCCAAAGTCCGCTTTGAGGTTGTTGGCAGTTGCGCGCAGGAATGGGAGGATCCAATTGGGGTAACCAAGAAAGGATACGAAGAGCAGGATCAGGCTCGACATAAAAAAGACCGAGAAAACACGCTTGCGTTTTTCATATAATACGCGCAGGAAAATGAAAATAAGAAATGGCGCGCCTACCTCCCAATAGTAAAGAGAGACCGCCATCAACGCTCCTGTAAGCTCGTCCATGTCCATCCGCAGGGTGAACAATATTTCCGCGTAGAGGAATCCCAACAACAGAACGGGACTGGCTTCTGAGATGGCCTGAAATGAATAAAAATTAAACACCGCAAAGAAGATAAACGAGACAGTAAAGATGCGCGGTGTTTCCCAATCGGTAAGGCGCAGGCTTTGGACGGCGAGCGCGAACAATGCCAGTTCCAGGATCAATGTAAATAACGCACGAGCAAGATGCGGGTCAGAAAGAAGCGAGAAAGGTAAATAAAGCAGGAAAATCTGAAAGGGCGTATCAAGAATATAGGGTTCTTCCCCTGCCCTCGCGGCACGTCCATAAACTATTTGTTGAACCTGCGCAGGAATCCTTCCGCCATAAGGATCGACTCTTTGAATAGGTTCTTCAACTTTCTTGTTTTCGGCTGGCGCAAGGTCTTTGCCATGCTTAAAGTTTTCAGAAAGAAATCCGCGCCCCGCAGCCCAATGGACATAAAAATCACCGCCGCCTTTTAACGTAAGGTTGGCATAGACAAGCCCCGCAGAAATTGCCAGAAATAAAATCACAGACAGCGTGATGAAAATATAATCACGAGTGGTTAATGATCTGGATGGGGGTTGAAAAGTTGTGCTCAAATTATTGGATCACATACCGGAAGATCGGACGGGTTGGCGAATTGCGCGCCGCCTCTTGAAAACCCGCCTGCACGAACGCAGAAGCCGTGCCTGTAAAAATAAAAGGCGCAGGCTGGTACTGTTTTGTTTCCACAGGATAGCCTTCCACGATTTTACCGCCTTGCTTTTTTACATGCGCAATGGCGGCCTTCAACAACTCAACCGTGATGCCTTTGCGGCGATGTTTATTCTCAACATAAAAGCAAGTGATGGACCAGACTTCTTCATCGTCAATGGGTTTGAGGATGCGGGAATGGGCGAGTTTTGGATAGGCCTTGCGCGGTTCGACCGCGACCCACCCGACGGGATAGCCTTCGGAATAAGCCAGCAGGCCGGGGACTATCTTCGCATCCACTATCGACTTTTGCATCTGCCGCGCGGGGTCCCCTGTGTTCTCGCTATAATCTTTTCCGCGCAGCTTCCAAAACATGCACCAGCATCCGCCGCAAGCGCCATGCGCGCCAAAGAGCATTTCAAAGTCACGCCACAATTTTTGCGTGAGCGGATGAAATGACAGGTCCAATTCTTCGATCATATTTCTTTCTTCAGGCATAAAATTATCTTCCCTCAATGAGATGGTCGTGCTCGATTGTACCTGAATTCCATTCCTTGAATTGCGAGAGTACGACCGCAACAAAGATCAACGCACAGCCAAAAATTTGCACAAAGACAAGTTTTTCGTTAAGGATCAACCAGCCTGAGATGACAGAAAACACCGACTCCAGACTCAATATCAAAGCCGCATCGGCAGGAGGGGTATGGCGTTGCGCCCAAACTTGAAGCGTGTAACATAATCCGAGCGAGAAGAAGGCTGTGTACGCAATTGCGAACGCAAGCGGCCAATTAAATGACATCATGGGTTCGGCAAAAACCCCAACTCCCAAATTTAGGATCGCACACACAAAAAGTTGTCCCACTGAAAATGACAAGGCTTCGAATTTGGATGCAAACTTGCCCAGCACAATAACATGAAAAGTCCAGAACAATGCGCCAATTAACTCAAGCGCATCCCCAGCCTTGACCTCGAACCTGCCACCCGTTGACAGGAGAAATGCCCCCACCCCGGCCAACGCCACCGCGACGATGGACATCCAATGTGGTTTCTCACGCCACACAAAAAATAAGGCAATAGGTACAAAAACTACATATAGACTGGTAATGAAACCTGCATTGCCGGCAGTGGTATATACCATGCCCGCCTGTTGAAGAGCACTCGCAAGAAAAAGCAGGAAGCCGGCAACAAACATCCATTTGTATTGTTCACGCAGCAGGTAGGTCGGGTTGGCAACCCGGCGTACACGCAGCGCAAGCGGTAAGACCACCAACGCGGCTAACAAATAACGCGCCCCATTGAACAGGTACACGCTCCCCATCTGACCTGCGACTCGCTGCGCAACAAATGCCGAGCCCCAGATAATGGAAACAACCAGGAGAGTTAGATCTGCTTTGAGGCGCATGTTTATCCCGTGAATGAAAAATTAGTTTCGAATACGAATGATACAATTATCGCTTGTCTCATAATTAAGGAAACTTTTTGTCGAAAATTGCGAGTGAAAAATGAATTTTTTGTTAACCAAATTATGCGATACTGTGTAACAAGTCGCACTTATTGAATTTTGAAAGCCAATGATAGCACAAGATTTATTTGAGCCTGTTTAACATTTAGCCCATTTACCAGAAAGAAAAATAATGACCAACGCACTTGAAATACAAGGCTTGTCGAAAAATTTTGGCGCGGTAAAAGCCGTGGACAAGATCAATGTCACCGTGCGGCGCGGGGAGATTTACGCGTTTCTCGGGTTGAATGGCGCGGGCAAAACCACCACCATCCGCGCGCTGTTGGGGATGATCCGCCCGAGCGAGGGAAATATCATAGTGCTGGATCAGCCTCTCGGTCAGGATGGAAGCGGGCCGTGGGCGAAGGTCGGTCATCTTGTGGAAAGTCCATCGGCTTATCCTGAATTAACAGTTCGGGAAAATCTTGAGATTGCGCGGCGTCTGCATGGGATTCGGAACCCTAAGGTTGTGGATGAAGCAATGGATCATCTTTCCATCGCTCTTTATGCGGACCGTAAAGCTGGCACGCTTTCATCGGGCAATTTACAACGCCTTGGGCTTGCGCGCGCGTTACTGCATGAGCCTGAGTTGATCATCCTCGACGAACCCGCCAATGGACTTGACCCCGCAGGCGTCGTTGAAATACGTGAGATGTTATCTTCGCTGGCACACGAGCGCGGCATGACAGTTTTTATGTCGAGCCATATTTTGTCTGAAGTGGATTTGCTCGCAACGCGGATTGGGATCATCCACAAAGGAAGGATGATCGAAGAATTGGACGCGAACAAACTTGAGCAATTGCGTTCGAGACGTTTGGATATCAAAACGCGCGACAACAAATTTGCCAGTGAAGTTTTGAAGCGTGCGGGATATTCATTAAAGATCGAAGCAGAGACTTTGGTAATTCTTGAACAGCACGCCCTGGACGCGCCCGACATTATCGCAACACTGCTTGTCAGCGCAGGAGTGTCGCCAACTCATCTCGCGGTGAAACAGGAAAATCTTGAAGATTATTTCCTGAGGCTGACGGGAGAAAATCAATGAATCCTTTTATTGCCGCGTTTTGGGCTGAAACGTTGAAGGCGCGCCGCTCAAAAGTCCCGTTCTTTACTGCGCTCGGGTTTTCCATTGTGCCGTTGGTTGGCGGATTATTTATGATCATCCTGAAAGACCCTGAAGCGGCAAAATCCATGGGACTTATCAGCGCCAAGGCACAACTCACAGTCGGCACTGCGGAATGGTCAACGTTATTAAACATGCTCGCCCAAGCGACTGCTGTAGGAGGCGCGATCATTTTTTCCATCGTCACCACATGGGTATTTGGACGCGAGTTTTCAGACCACACAGCAAAGGAACTGCTGGCGCTGCCTACTTCACGTGCGACAATTGTCACGGCGAAATTTATTCTCATTGCCCTGTGGACTTTTGCTTTGACAGTGCTTATCTTCATCCTCGGCTTGATCGTTGGAAATAATGTGGACATCCCAGGCTGGTCAACGGAATTGTTCCAATCTTCCACTGTGGATATTTTCGGCTCTGCCCTGTTGACCATTGCTTTGCTGCCCTATGTTGCTTTGGTCGCAAGTGCGGGACGCGGGTATATGCCCGCCTTCGGCTGGATGGTCTTTTCAACGGTGCTTGCGCAAGTTGCCGCCATTACTGGCTGGGGAGACTGGTTTCCATGGTCAGTGCCGGCCCTATTTAGCGGAGCTGTAGGTCCGCGCGCAGAGTTGCTTGGGACGCACAGTTACGTGATTGTTATTACCACAAGTATGATCGGTCTGTTCGCAACATTTATCTGGTGGCGAAAAGCAGACCATACAAAATAGCTATTCTCCAAAATCCGGCAAAGGATGAAAATTACGAAAGAAAGCAGCCATGACAGCACGTCAGACGAATATTAGAGTAAACGATTACAGGTGAAACATGACAAATCTTTTTGACAGCACAAAGACAGTAAAAGCCGAACTCTCGAAACAAAAATATATCGCGTCTGATGAAATCTCGACGATTGTGTATCTCTCGCAGAAATTGGGCAAGCCGCTTCTAACGGAAGGTCCCGCAGGTGTGGGAAAAACTGAATTGGCAAAAGCAATTGCCGGCGCCACGGGACGCGAGCTCATCCGCTTGCAGTGTTATGAAGGTCTGGACGAATCCAAGGCGTTATATGAGTGGGAATATTCAAAGCAGTTGCTGTACACGCAATTGTTGCGCGATAAGTTAAATGACACACTCGGCAAAGCAGAATCACTGGCAGAGGCGGCGGATAAATTAGCGAAAGAGGAAGATGTGTTTTTCTCGAATCGCTTCTTGTTGCAGCGTCCACTGTTGAAGGCGATCATGAGTGAAAAACCAACTGTCCTGTTGATAGATGAAATTGACCGCGCAGATGCGGAGTTCGAAGCTTTCCTGTTGGAAATCTTGAGCGACTTTCAAGTGTCCGTGCCTGAGTTGGGGACTCTCACTGCGAAGCACAAACCGTTCGTGGTGTTGACCTCAAACAACACCCGCGAATTATCCGAAGCCTTGAAGCGACGTTGTTTGTATCTCTTTATTGATTATCCGAATTTGCAGGAAGAACTTGCGGTGGTGAGATTGAAAGTACCTGACCTAAATCCAAAGCTCGCGCAACAAGCCGTGGAATTCGTGCAAAAGCTACGCAAAGCGGACATGCGCAAGTCGCCATCCATCAGCGAGACATTGGACTGGGCAAATGCGCTTGTGGCGTTGAACGCGTCCAATTTGGATAAAGATGTTTTGGAAGATACACTTTCTGTTTTACTGAAACATGAAGCAGACCTGCAGAAGGTTAAGCGCCAGATCATGGCTCCCCCACCCCAGCCGCCGAGACCAAGAAATAACAACGATGACTTTGGAAGGTTTTCTGGAAATTAATTCCCAGAAAAAATGCAAGGACACAAACCTATGCGTCTCGCCGTTATAGCCGATATTCATGGAATACTACCCGCAATGGATGCGGTGCTGGATGAAATCTCAAAAGAGAATGTAGAGGGGATCATCGTGGCCGGAGATATGGTCTCGGGACCAAATTCAGTGGAAGTGATAAATAGACTTCGGCAATCCAACTGCTGGATAATCCGCGGCAATCAGGAAAACTACGTACTACGGCTTGCCTCGGGAGACGCACCCGATTGGCAATACACATCCAAACAGTGGAGCCCTGTCCGCTGGACGTACGAGAATATGGATCGCGAGACTTTACTTTTTCTGCAATCCCTGCCTGAACAACTCATAATTCAACTTCCTGAAAAGGATGCAATACATGTTGTGCATGGCTCTCCGAGTAATGTGTCCGAGCTTATTTTTCCAGATAAGGATATTTCAAAATTGGATCAGGCGCTAAGCGAGGTTGACGAGTCTGTTGTGATCTTTGGTCACTCCCATGAAGCCTGGGTAATGAAAAGAAATGGAAAACTGGCTGTCAACCCCGGTTCTTTAAGCATGTCGTTCTTCGGCGAACAATGCGGAACCTATGCAATACTAAGCTGGGAAAACCAGCGCTGGAATGCCGAGACTCGCAAACTCTTTTACGATTTCAAATCGCTTCGAAAGGCTTATATAGAGACCGGTCTGCTTGAAAAAGGGGATGTGATTGCGCGTTGCTGTTTGATCAGCATGGAGACAGGCATAAACTACCTCCCTCCGATGATCAATTACGCCTATCAAAAAGCAAAAGAAGCAGGCTATGGGGATTTGCCATTCGTTCCTGATGAGATCTGGCATGAAGCGACCAAAACATTCGAAGAGTTAAATTACAAAGACAATGCTTCTGAATTGATTTTCAGCTTGAATAACAAGATTACGTCGTCGGGAAGAGCGCCCACCTCTCAACACTTGCACCGTACGCAAGTGCGGTGTGACGAAAGTGAGTAACTTATGGAATCCCGTATCTTACAGTTAATTGCAGCGTTACGCGCAAGCGGGGTGCGCGTGTCTTTGGCGGAATCTGCGGAAGCATTTTCAGCAGTGGATCTAATGGGGATTCAAGACCGTGAGCATTTCCGTCTGTCACTGCGGGCGACCCTCATTAAAGACTTGAAAGACATCCCCACATTCGATAAATTATTTCCGCTGTTCTTCGGGTCAAGTCAGCCGCCGATGATGGGCGGAAATCCGTCAGATGAGATGACACCCGAAGAAGCGCAGATGTGGGCAGAAGCGATGAAACAGTTCGCGGAGAATCTCCGTCAGCGGATGGAAAGGCTGATGAACGGCGAGCCGCTCACCAAGTCCGAGTTGGAAGCGCTGGCTCAGTTGGTCGGGTTGAATCAGGCGGACAATCTCAACTATCAAAACTGGATGACTCAGCGCATGATGCGCGCGATGGCGTTTCCCGAAGTCCAGAAGGCGATGAAGGATTTGATGGAACAGCTCGCGCAGATGGGCATGAACCGCGAACGCATCCAGCAGATCCGCGAAATGATCCAACAAAATATGCAGGGCATGCAGGAGCAGATCCAGCAATTTGCAGGCCAACGTATTGCCGAAAATTTAAGTGAGAAGCCGCGCGGCGAAAACATTGATAATTTAATGAACCGTCCGTTCGAGGCTTTGTCGGATTCAGACAAACAACTTCTACAGCGTGAAGTACAGAAGCTCGCCGCCGCGTTACGCACACGCATTGCACTGCGTCAGAAGCGCGCCAAGAGCGGGCACATGGACGCAAAGGCAACCATCCGCGCGAGTTTGAAATATAACGGCGTGCCGATGGAAATTAAATTTCGCAACCGTATTCATAAACCGAAGATCGTTGTGATCTGCGATGTGAGCACGTCCATGCGCTTTTGTTCGGAGTTGATGTTGAGTTTTCTTTTCGCCTTGCAGGGACAGGTCCGCAAGACGCATGCCTTCGCGTTCATTGACCATCTTGAATCCATCTCGGAGGATTTCAGCGGCACAAATGCAGACGAAGCGATCCAGTCCGTTTTGTGGCGCATGCCGAGCGGACATTACAACACCGATCTCGGTTACGCTTTGAATAATTTCAATGATGATTACATGGATACACTGAACAGCGGGACGACTCTCATCATCGTCGGGGATGGACGTAACAATTACAATGACCCGCGCCTCGATATTTTCTCGAGCATGTCCCGCCGCTCCACGCGGACCATTTGGCTGAATCCTGAACCCCCGCATTTGTGGCACGGTGACAGTGACATGCCCAAATACGCGCCGCTATGTAGTGACGTGTTTAAGGTTAGCAATTTGAGGGAGTTAGCTGAAGCTGTAGATGAGCTGATGACTGGGTGACTCTGTCCCATCAAGCTGTATCGGGGGTTAAGCCCCCGATACAGCTTGATGATATTTATTTTTTCAATCCTGCTAAAACTTCGAAACGAGCCACAAAGACTCTTCCCAACCCGATATGCATTCCGGGAGAGATCGCTTGTGCCACATTCGGCGGGATTTTCTTCCCGTTGATCGTCACACCATTGGTGCTCTGCAAGTCCGTGATGAAATATGCGTTCCTCTGATTATCATGGGTGATCACGGCGTGTCTACGGGATATTTCATTTTCTACACCCAAGATCTCCAGGGAGCGCCCAAGGATGAAGGGGAATGTGAGCATATCGATTCGAGTGCCGGCCTTAAGTGAAGAACTGGCCTCTACAATAAGCGCCGCCGCCGAAGTTGACGCAACAAAATTTGTGGCATCCTTATCCATTGCTGGTGGGACAAAGGGCTGCTGTAAGGGTTTAGACGGCGCAGGAGTCGATGCGGCGGGTCGGGCAGGGGTTTGAACAGCAGGCTCACGCGCAACGGAGTGGGAAGCCTGCTGGCTTTGGGTTGAAAAGGTTAAAGTCAGTTTGTTGTTCCCGAAAGCCAGTTTGTCGCCGTTTCGAATTTCACGCCTGCTATGAACCGGCAGCTCCTTCCCATTCAGATAAACCTTATTCTGTTCAGCCAACGGTTCGATAAAGTGACTTCCATCAGCAAAGGTGATCTGGGCATGCCTGCGCGAAATCGTATTGCCATTGGGCAGCAATTGAACGTTCACTGCCAGAATGATATTGTGGTCCACGTCTGTGCTGGGGCGCCCGATTACAGCCGGCTGCCATTGGATGTCAAACTCCTTGCCGGTAATATCCTCACGCAGGGTGGCATAGTTACGGACATCCAGCATCCGGCGGATGGACTGGCGCACATAATCGAACACCAATTCATCCTGGGGCTGAATATCCAATTCCGCCAGTGTCCCGGCCGGCTTGAGGGGGTGGTCAAATCCTTTGAGATAGATAGCATACTTCTCGGGTGAATCAGCGGTAATGTCGTCGAACTCCTTAAGGATCTCCCCAATGAGGGAAAGAACTGTAAGACTCCTACGCAGGCGCGCCCGCTGGCCAGTATGCTCGAAAACATCTATTTTGACATCAATAAAATCATCCATGAAAACCTGCCTATTTGCCTTCCGGTTTCTTTTCGTCCAGCAATCCCATCGAACGGGCATTTTCAACAATGTCAGCATCCGAGAAAAGCGCCAGCATATCTTCAGGCATGCCAGCCTCGACCAGCTTCTTTTTCAATTCGACAATATTATATTTCGAGACATCCGGGGCGCTCGGGTCTGACTCACCGCCGGCTGATTCTCCACCTTGTTTTTTATCCTTCTTTTTGGATTTGCCGTCCGCGTTCTGCGTCAACCATTTGGCCTTTACCTTCGGGTAACGTTCCTGGATGCGCCGCACCCAAATATCCAGCGACCCTTCGGTATCATCATCATTTGAATAGGGTGTTGCCAGTTGGAGCATACTTGTGATCCCAGACCGCACTGTGAAGGCACGTCCCATTGGCAATTCGGCCTCAGCCAGACTGCGCGGGAATTTTCCGTTCAAGCGATTGACCGCATCCGCGCTTTTGAGAGCGATGCCGAAATTGGGAGCCGCATACACTTTTCGCAGATCATCTGAAGAGCTGAGGATGGCCAAGGAACCGGACACAATGAGATACACACCAGCCGTTTGGTATTTTCGAATTAGGGCCGAGAGGTTCTCAAAGAAAGCCATCTTCTTGCGGCTGGATTCATCCGTGAAGGCATCATAGTTGTCAATGATGAGCATGATTTTTCGCCGTTTTGGTTTTGTATCAAACTCGGCGCATTCAGCCAGGAAGTTCTCATAGAATTCATCCAGTTGTTCAACATCGTCTATCGTTTGGAGGACATGCGGCAAGTCGGCGAGAGATGTTTCACTGCCCTTCCATAACTTACGCGAGTAATCCACCAGCACCATCACAACTTCGTCGGGTGTGTAGTTGGCCGCAATCGAGAGGATCATCGTCCGCAAAGCTGTGGTCTTGCCGGAGAAAGGCTGACCGATCACCATCATGTGGGGACCCATGCGTTCGATGTCAATCAGGGCCGGTTCCAGCGTGCGATCATCAATTCCCATGACGGCATTGATACGACGCACTTCCGGAAGCGTGGTCTGCTGAAGCAAATTCTCCAACGAGTAACGCAGCGGCAGGGTCTCGATGGTGGATGGTTTTTCTCCCTTCCACTTCTTTCCCCAAATCTCCGCCATTTTCATGCACATCTTGCTGATCTTTCCCAAACCATCCGGATCGGTCTCATCCGGCGAAAAGGTCAGCGCAGTTTGAAATTCGAGCGGCATATTGCCTACGCGGACATATCCACGGCCGGGCACTGGTCCCAGGTCGGCTGGAACGCCTCGTCCCACTACTTCAGAATATTCCGAGGTATCCGATAACTTGAGGGTAAAGCGCTCGGTGATGAGGTTATATAGTTTGCCGGTTAGCGAATTAGGCAGGTCAGCCGAGATCATGAAGTGCACCCCATAGGCACGTGATTCACGAATCAACGAGATCAATGGTCCCATCAAACCTTCGTAATATTCTTTAAATTCTGCAAAGTTATCTATCACCACAAGTACGGCCGGCAATCTTTTTTCAGGATGAGCAACATTATAGGAATCAAGATTATTGGCTCTCGCCTCGCTGAAAAGTACCTGACGGTAATCAATAATGTCATTGATCTTACGGAGTGAACGCAGAACGCGCTCTTCCTCTTCAGAGGTGATGACCGCACCAACGTGCGGCAGGTCGCTCAAAACGGTCAGAGCACGACCGCCAAAATCCAGGATATAGATATGGAGCTCATCGGGTGAGTGAGTCAGCGCCAACCCAGTGACTACCGTACGCAGAAAAGTTGTCTTGCCGCGACCCGAAGCGCCAAAAATAACAGCATGACCATTTGTAAAGTCTATCTTCATGGGCCTTTGGCTGGCCTGGTATGGATTGTCAATGATACCGACTAATGGTCGCATGGCCGTTTTGCCCCAGGCTATGCCCTCCCAGGTAAAGTCGTCGTTCCAGAAAGTCGTGGCTTTTTCATTCAATGACAAACCGGCCACAAGTTCGGAATCCGTTGTACGGAGCAGGTCAATATCCGCATCGTTCATATAAGCTGTGTCGAGCGGCGTTTGCAGGCTGAGTACATTACTGCCGGTTTGCATGGGTAAAAATTCCGGCCAAGGCCGCCACTGCGGGCGGGATTCCTGAGTGGATAGATTGGCCATCATATCAACGATCACATCATAAAGCTTGGGAGGCTCAGTGGATTTCTGTGCGGCTGTCTTGCGCGGACGATCCACCCAGATCACATTTTGAACCACATTTTCTTCCTGTGGTCCTTTATAGTCACCGCCTGTATAAGCCGTTTGAATTAATTCAATGTTTTCATTCCCAATTTGTAGGTAACCTCGTCCTGGAATGCCGGGCGGCAGGAAGGCCGCATCAGCGCGTCTCAAAACTTCGCGGCTGTCATCAGGAGTTTCCACACGCAGACAAATACGGAATTTGATATTGGCGCGCATCTGATCGGTGACTCCAACCGGGCGTTGCGCCGCCAGGATCAGGGTCACACCCAGGGCGCGGCCCAGACGAGTGATGCTTTCCAGTTGAGCTTTATATTCAGCATTGCCGGAGATCATTTCCGCAAATTCATCGATGATGATGAAGAGATGCGGATACGGCGGACGCTCCGGTTCAAGATTCAACCCTTTGCGGCGATAATGAACAATGTCCTTGGAATTGGTATAGGTGTTGAGTTTCTGTCGGCGGTCGAGTTCGGCGATGATGGAAGCAAATACACGTGCCGTGGCAGATTGGTCAAGGTTGGTGACAATATCCACCTTGTGGGGCAGCTTTTTAAAAGGCTCAAATGCCGAACCGCCTTTGTAATCCACAAGTACAAAGTTCAGTACATCCGGGCTGAAATTAAGCGCCATTCCGATGATCAATGTCATAAGCAATTCCGATTTACCGGAACCCGTGGAACCGGCGATAATGCCATGCACACCGTCGGCCTTGGCAGAGAAGGTCAATACACGCGACTCATTGCCTGAGAGCAAGCCAACCGCAGTATAGAGCCAGTCCGCCGATTTCGGGTCCATGCTGCGTTTCCAATTTTCACGCGCAAACTCCTGCATCTGGTCAATGGATTGAATATTTAACATTTCCATCAACGTTACAGTGGAAGCCAGGCTTGAACCATATCCGCGGCGGATGTCCACCGGTTCGATATGGCGCGAGAACTCGCGCGCCTCTTCCACGACAGAGATAACCTTGGTCTTGCCAACATAGCGGACCGTGTTAAACCCAGTTTCTGCATAGCGGAAGACTGCCGAATCTTCATCAAGGGGATCCTTGTCCACTTCGATAATGGCGGTACAGCGGCTGGGAACTTTTGAACGATCTGGCATCAGGAAGACGATCCCCGCGCCAAGCATCTGTCCATCTATAAGGATGGTGGAAATGGACGCCTCCCCTTCCAGATCATGCAGGCATGACCAATCGGGGGCAGGACTCCTTACGTCCACCACAACAAGCATGAAGGGCAGTTTGACATCGGCTCCGCTTTCACGGTCCTGCAGACGCGTGCGGCGTCGCTCTAAAATGACACGGATATTTTTCCAAAACAAGCGCATCCGGTCGGCTTCATTTTCACCGGGCCTTTCATCGCTTTCAAATAAAAGTGTTTCGGTTTTATCGGCTTCTTTACAATGAGGCAAGGCATACGCCCAGCGCCAGTATTGGCGCGCTTCGCTTGTCCCGGCCACATACAACATGGTGTCCTGAGGGGAATGGAAGGCGGCATAGTCCACCAACATGGTCCGCAGGTAGGCATGTACATCTTCAGATGAACTGCCGGTGATCCCAATGGAATGGCGGATGGTGATGCCTTTCGCTTCCTGCGTCTCTTCCTCTTCCGCATCCTGTTCCTGTTTTTTCTTTTCGGTCTTTTTCTTTTCAGTCTCGTCCTGGGGCAGGTAGATCGGGATGGTTACCGGCACATCGTAAAGCAGACGGGAATCCTCGGCCAGGCGGGTCGCTTCGCGCATGAGCGGGCTTTCTGTTTTTTCGTTTTCCGAGATCTTATAAACCACTGTTGATTGCCGTGTGCTGATGCCCAGGCGCAAGTACAGAAAATCATGGTCTTTGGGACGGCGTTCCCACAAACGTGTACCTGACCGAATCTCTTCTTCACGGGCCGGGACCTCACGGTCAAGGTCAGCGGCGATCCCGAGAGTCTTATCAGGATCGGGGTGATTAAAAAAATAATAAATACGTTGCTGCTCGTGCTCGCTTTCCATCTTGCGGCGCAGTTCGCTGATTCGGCGTTTGTAAGCCGCTTCTGCGGCTTCACGCTTTTTCTTTTCCTGCGTGTTTGTATAAATGGCCAGGATGACCGTCGCTACCACCGACAGCATCATGGGGATCATCATGAGCATATTGCGTCCCTGCCCGAATAATGAGGCAAGGATGTAGCCTAGGATCATGATCATCGGCAGAAAAGCCTGCTGCATTAATTCCCCGAACTTAACTTCGGTATCGGGCGGGTTGGGAACGGTAAAGAGACCCGATGGAAGTTGGGGTTCTACACGGGGTGGTCGATCAATGTACTTTCGGTCTGCCATGGGACAAATCCTCGTTAGGCTCCCGCGAGCGAGAGCGCCATTGCCAACAGTAATGAAATCGCCAGAAGCGACCCCAGAATTATGAATATGATCTGCCAGTTCACGTGGAATGACCTACGCTCAGCAGGGATGTTCGGAAAATTCGGTTTCAAGGCAGCAACCAGACTCAAGACATCAGGGAACCTTGTCTTGTAATGAGGGTTGATGGATTTCTCTGCAATTTCCGGTATATTCTTTAGGTCAATGCGTCCGGTAGTTTTAAATTCCCCTTCCAATACAGCTCTGAGAACCGCCTCATCCTTACGCATGTGATATTCATAGGCAGGGCGGCCAGCCAGCATTTCGTACAGCAGCATACCGATGCCATAAACATCCGTGGCGGTTCCAACACCTCCACGCCTTTCTGCAACTTCCGGGGCAGTATAGGCCGGCAGGTTATAGTTTTCATTCCACAAATCCTGGATATTCTGACCGGGGTCAGCAACTCCCAGGTCAAGCAAGACCGGACGCGGATAACCCTGCTTATCAAAACGCACCAAAACCATATCGGGGTTTAGGCACAAATGTAATTTTCCGGCCTTGTGAAGATAATAGATAACGTCTGCGATACTTAATATTATCCAACCTGCATGTTGGAACCAGGGTTGTGGGTTTTTAAGCAACAGATTGCGCAGAATGGTTCCATCTATAAACTTGAAAACCTCATAATATTTTATATGCCCCGCAATGACCGTCCACCCATAAGGGTGGTGGTCAACCGCACCTTGCGCATGTGCAGGGAGCAGCACCGGCAGTAAAGGATGCTGTCCTGCTTTGGCAAGCTGCAGAAAAGCCCTGGCTTCCAGGCGCAATTTCTCTTCACAGCCTACATTGGCTACTTTGAGCAGAATTTCTTCATCACCGCGCCTGGCCTGATAGACAATTGCAGAGCGGGTAATAACAATCGGTTGAACGATTTCCATCGGACCGAACCATTCACCGTTATCAAATATTTCGGTGGCGTTTTCGGCCGGGCAATATTTTTCCTGACACCACAGATTGAAATCTTGTGAGATCACATTACAGCGCTGGCAGATACGCTTCATAAAGCCTCGCAGAGTTTAGATCGGTATAGAGCCCAGGCGTGAGACTACGATGGAAATCCGCGCTCAACGAGCGGCGTGTTTGCGATGAGCGCGGATTTTTGATGTACCCATTTGACATATTATGATCAGTTGTGGTTTTGATCCCCTCAACCGTTCATATAATATCAGACGAATCGCTTCGAGCCGGATAAGTCACCGTCACGATAGGCTTTAATAGCGCCTGTAATGTCACCGGACAGTTCGTGCATTTTTTGAGCAGCCTTATCTACATTGGGGCGTATGCGGTCGGCATAGGCAGCGGCGGCAGCGGTGGCGCCAAAGGAAATCCATGCAGCGGCCTTCATGGCAATGCTAATCGCCAGGAGAGCTTTTGCAACACCTTCCAGAATGGAGCCAAAGGTTTCGAAACTCTTGCTCATCTGTTCCACACGAGGGATATCCATAAAGACTTCGTCAGCCATGATATTTTCTCCTTATGCTAGAAAATGCTGTTGAAAACGTCGAACAGGGATTGGGCCTTCGAAGTAGCCTGGTTGATCGCCTGATTCATACGGTTTTGCGACTTGGTGATGGCCTGCGCAAAGTTGGTGCTGAAGCCCATGATATTGGCAAGCATCGGGATCACCTCGCTCATCATTTCCTGGGCAAAACGATTGGCGCCTTCACCTTTCCACATGCCGCCCATGACTTCGTTGACCAGGGCACGCAGGGGAGCGGTAACCGCATCTTGAACAACATTCACCTGTTTCATGATCTGATTAATGGCATTGCCGATCAGATCTTCCACGAATTTAAATAATCCGCCAAACATCACATACCTCCTAGAACTTTCCGCCAGCGGTACTATCCGCGGCTTGCATGTCTGATACGGCCTGTTTGATATCGTTTGAAACTTCGACGAATTTGCCGCTAAGTTTCATGGTGCGTTGTTGAAGTTGTCCCAGCGCTTGTACAAAGGTATCGCCGGGTCTACCCACCAAAGCGCCATTTTGCATTTGCGCAGCGATCTTATTCGCCAGTGCGGCAGTTTGCTGTAATTGTTGGGCAACCATCTGGCAGTGTTTGGCCATATCCTCCAGGGCAGGATAATTGACACGAATCTTGTCGCTCATTTGTATCTCCTATTCTATCCAAGGCTATTGAAGAAACTCTGTGTTTCTTCATCTGCCTGCCGAATGGTGTTGACAATGTCCTCAGCCACGTCGGCACCGACCCCCAGCGCGCGCGCCAATCTGGCCATAGCCGGCAGGACGGTCTGTTCCATCTCGTTGAAGAAGTTATCCGCGCCCTGCCCAACCCATTGGTTATTGTGCAAACTTTCAACCTTGGATTTGGTGTTCTTCAGAAGATTCATAATTTCCTCTTCCTCAGTTTTCAGGTTTTTGATGACGCCGTTCATATCATCGTAGTTGACTTGAGTAGTTCCAGCCATTGTTACTCCTTTCAGGTTGGTCTAATGAATAAGCCTCCACCGGGCCGCCCATTGGCAAGTCCGGCTTCCAGATCGCGAACAAGGTGCTTAATTTCGATTCTGCAATAGTTACCTCCTGTCCATATGTATCCGCTGTAGTTGATCTAACCTGTACATAAAAACGGGTCAATCCTTTAATTGAAGTTGGCAGACTGAACCCTGTTTCTCAAGTGTATCTTTGCTTTTTCTTCCGAACCGCTTTCGCAGCTCCCCCGGCCGCGGCTGCTCCTCCGGCCGCACCAGCAATTCCCGCCGCTGTACCAGCCTCGGAGGAGGATCCTCCACCATCACCTGAGCCGCCAGCGCTTCCTCCTGAACCTGATTGATTGCCACCAGGACCAGGTGAGTCACCACCTGAATACACATGGTCTGGCATATTAACCGGTCCGCTGGTTCCACCGCCGCCTGATGATGCGTGTTGTGAGGGCACATCATTCACCAGTCCGGCCCCCATCTTGCCTAAATCGCCTTGAAGTCCCTGACTGGAACCGCTGCCGCCACCTCCCCCGCCTCCAGAGGCCGCTGCCGTTTCCACATTTGATTCCTCCGGTGGTAGTTGTTCAGCTGGGGGCGTCTCCTGCACAGTCTCCGGGGGAGGAGGTGCGACATCACCAGTCGCGCCTGTTCCAGGATCATTTGAAGTGTCGGGAGGGTTGCCTAACGCTTCACCAAATTTCCCAGCGCCGAAGTCCTCCGAAGAGGAGGAAGAACCACCCTGAAGTCCCTGTGACGCCTGACCAAACAGGCCTGCGCCAAAATCATCACCAGCCAATTCGTTTCTAAAAAAGCCAGCAGTCTCTTCATCAGCACCCTGGATGATCTTCATTATTTCATTGGATACATCCTGTGACTCAAATAAAGAATTCGCCAGACGCTGCAAAGCTGGTAATAAATTGGTTTCCATTTCTTCAAAAAATTTTTCAGCACCTTCACCCACCCATTCGTCATACAGGTCCTGCACACGCTGGCGCGTGGCCGCATGAAGCCGTACGATATCCTCGCCCTCATCCTTGAAGTTCTTTGCTATGGAGGTCATTTCATCGTACTGAAGTTGGAAGGAGGTGTTAGGCATCACGTTCTCACTGAACTTAGATCAAAGCGCAAGGTGATGTTGGGACCTAAACCGATCACAACACCATTGGAAAGCTGCGTATCTTGTCCGGGGACAAGACGCTGAGTGTTTACAGTCGTACCATTACTGCTATTGAGATCTTTGATAAAGTAAGTTTGTTGTGCCGCATTAAAAGTAATTTGAACATGCTTGCGTGAAATATTGGGGTTTGGGATGATCAACGCACCTTCAGTTCTTCCAATTACAAATGGCAGCGGGGAAAGGGGTATGGGTCCACTAGGGGCCGCGCTTCCGGCCGCGTTCAGCACCGTTATGGTCGCGCGCAACACCACTGGCGAGGAGGCGATCATGGTTGCGCCTTCCTCCATCCCTTTCGAATTGCCCGCCAGAATGGTGGCATCTACTGGGGGTTGGGCAAGAGGAGCAGGTTGTTGTGGAGTTGGAGCAGGTATCGGTTGAGGGGGTGAATATGCCTGTTGAGGAGAAGCAACCATCGGCGTGGAAGGATGCGAAGAAATGGGTTTATTTCTCGAAGGAATCGGTTCATTGTCCGCAACGGGGATGGAAGGACCAGCTCTTCCGCCACTGTCCAATTTATTACCTAAGCGGCCTTGCAATACAGGCATTCCGCTGAGTGATTTCTGACGCGAAGCATTGAACATCAGGAATCCAACTACCAGCAGAATGATCCCGATGATGATGACCAGGAAAATGGGACCAGCAATGAGCGCCACGCCAAGACGCTCAAACAAAGATGGGGCTTTGTAACTTACACCTTCATAAGTGGCTGTGGAATAAACGTTATTGTTCGTTGCCAATACGCGCACAATGACAGTGTATTGTCCATTCGGGATGCGGCTGGACTTGGCGGGAATGGTGATGGTCCCGTTGGTTGTGGAAATTGCCGGGGCAGTAAAGTTTGAATTTAGCACCTGTGTATTGGTGTTTTCATCGACCAGCCAGCCATCGAAGCCGCCAATGAGATCGGGATTGGTGACATCCACGGTCAGGATCAGGTCGCCGCTTTTTTCCACAACCGATTGCACTTGCAGGTTTGGATAGGCAGAGGAGGGATCAAAAAGAAATTCGTGGATCAGTTGTGTGGAAGGTTTGCCATCGTCATCACGAATGATCTCGAAGGGCATATTATCCTGTTTATTGACCGCAGTAATGCGCATTTCATAATCGCGCCCAATGATCAGGGACTTTGTAGGTATGAAGAAGCGGTTCGTTGCAGCCAGCTCTTCAAAAACATACTCGTCCACCTTGGAACCGGCGTTCTGATCCCAGATCTCGATCTTGACATATCCGGCCAATTCAGGCGAGGTTATGTTGAGTTGAACCTCATAGGATTGTTGAGCAGCGATCAGTAATAGACCAGCCAGATTCACACTGACCGGGCTTGGCGGACCGGGATAATCGGTATTGGAATTAATGGTAAAGGCCTGGCTGAGAGAGGTCCCATCCTTGAGGGTGATATTCAGAACTGCGTCATTGTTTCCACGGCGGGGATAAATACGCGCTTCAAACATCCACTGGGCTTTGAGAGCCTGCATCATATTTTCGAATGCAGTTCCTAAATCATCCTGTGATGAGATCGCTGCGACTCCCCCAGTACTGGCTGCCATGCTTCGTAATTCCAGGTCGTTGATCGCTCCCGCTTTATAGGATAAGCCAATGGTACTGATCGGAACCTGGCTATTCATGGCCAGATCGATAAGCTCCTGATAGGTATGCTTGCTGCAAACCTTCCCCTCCTTATTCTCATCTTTCCCGTCAGTGAAGAGAATTACAGCACGGCGCCCAACCGGAGCTTTGGCCATAGATTCGACTGCAGAATATGTGGCATCGTAAAGGCAGGTACCATTTTGAGAGGGAGTGTAACGGTCAATTGCGTAGGAGACGGCGGGGATATTTTCAGTGAAGTCCTGAATGAGTTTGATGCTCTCGTCGAACTGCACAACTGAAAATAACGAGTTGTCCGGGCTATTGTTCAAGGATTGTTTGGCGGCTTCGCGCAAGGATGCCGCCGCGCCACCCATACTACCGCTGGCATCCATCACAAGGGTAATGTAGATCGGCACATCGGGTTTTTTCAATTCCCCGCTGGAAGTGTAACTCGTGTTAAGCAGTGTGATCTGTGCGCTCTCGGCATCCACGCTCAGCATGGGCGTACCCGTTCGATCATCATAGATGCTGAAGTAGGCCTTCAGTGTCATGGCATCAGGGCCTTCCAGTGTGGAGAACTGGTTGATACGTAATTCCCAACTTTCATCTTGAGCCTTAGCCAGGTTTCCCCCGGGAAATCCCAAGCTAATGACGAGCAAAGCGAGCAGCACATTTTTTATTGCACGGATCACGCTGTCCTCCAAATGTCGGGCGATTAAGAGAAAAACTATCTTGTTAAAGTATTATAGCTATTTCAGCCGCAAAATACAAATTTTTCTATTGAATGGTTATCCCCCAATAGGTGGAGGTTAACACTTTTTAAAAACAACGCACCGCCTTCGGGTTAGGCGGTGCAAAACTATGTGTCGGGGTGAGAGGATTTGAACCTCCGACCTCACGGACCCGAACCGTGCGCTCTACCGGTCTGAGCCACACCCCGGACGGACTGCATTATACCATTGCGAGTCTTTTTGACAAGCGATGTTATGGGTTCAACAAAACTTCCATTGTGTAAATATACATACTTCGATTCAGTACGGGATCAGAGACACTCAACAAAGGATTATCCTGCCGAAATGTGAGTCGAACGAGGGTGGGTTCTGTCACTTTATATGGAAGCGTGGTCTCAAATTGCTGTGTATCGATGCCGTCAAATTTAAGGATGCGCGAAGAAATCACTTCGCCGCTCGGGAGCAATAATTCGGCAACTACGATTTGATCATTGAAAGGCCAGAATCGTCCTTTAAGGTTAAGCACACCCCCAAACACATTGCCGCCATCCTTCAAGCCTTCAAGCATGACCCTTTCATAGATCATGTTGCCAAGCGGATTAATTTCATTGGAGCCGACAGAATATAAAAGTACCGGCATGGTGTTTAATGCCTGAATACGTCCCGCCTTGTCTTTTGTATTAATGCGGATATATCCCGCTTCTGAAACCGCGCGGATTTCAAAAGATAATTCAACGCTTTGATAAATACCTTTGGGAAAACGCTCGACCTTCTTCACGATACGCTGGAGCAAACGTCCATCTTCACCAAGTAGATCGTACTGGACGATTCCGCTCTCGCCCGCAACCATCATGACCTGTAACCTGATCGGCGACACAAGGCTGGACATGGGTCCCAGCGACAGGAAGTGTATTTGAGCAAATTCAGTGAAGCCTGGTTCAATTGTGGGTATGGAAGTTGGGAATGCTGTCAATGGGACAGGTGTTTTTGTGGGAACAAGCGTCTCTGTCGGCGGTACAGTTTGGGTCAATGCATTGGAGGTGGCGAAGATAGCTTGACCTGTCAACGCGACCATTGTCGGGAGGGAATGGGTAGGTAATGGTGTGGGCGTTGACTCTACCAATTGCGTGCAAGCAGATAAAAGTCCAAGAAAAGAGGCGAGAAAAATAATTCTAAGTTTCATGACTGAGGGAATCAAAGTCCCGCAAGATGAGTGTCACAATAATATTTCATCCTGCGGGACGGTTTCATTACAAGGAGTAAATTTCGCTGTATTTCTTTGTCAGGTAGCGGACGTAAGCGGCGGAGTTGATCTTTGAACCGGTAACCTTTTGGATAAGGTCCTGCGGATCGAACTTGTGACCATGAACATGAACCTTTTCGCGAAGCCAGCCAAGCAAGGCGTCAAATTTTCCTTTGCGGATCTGTTCGTCAAGATCGCGAATGTCCTTGTTGATCTTTTCCCACAACTGCGCGGAGACAAGATTGCCGAGCGCATAGGTTGGGAAATAACCGAACAAACCGGAAGACCAGTGAATATCCTGCAACACACCTTGCGCATCATTCGGCGGTGTGATGCCAACATATTCCTGCATTTTCGCATTCCAGATTTCAGGCAAATCTTTAATCGCTACTTTGCCTTCGAGCATTCCAATTTCAAGTTCAAGGCGAAGCATGATATGCAAGTTGTAAGTAGCTTCATCTGCATTCACGCGGATCAGTGACGGCTCGACCTTATTAATGGCTTTATAGAAAGCCTTCGCGCTAACGCCATCCAATTGGGATGGGAATGTTTTCTTTAACTCGGGCAGGAAGTGTTCCCAGAACGGAAGTGAACGCCCGACAATATTTTCCCATAGACGGGATTGCGACTCGTGGACTGCGGAAGAAACGCCATGCGCAAGCGGTGTGCGGTCATAGGCAGGATTGATCCCCTGCTCATACATGGCATGACCCGATTCGTGCATTCCGCTGAACAATGTTGAAAGCGGGCTATCCGGTTCAAAACGATTCGTGATACGCACATCGTTCACGCTGAATGATGTTTCAAAAGGATGGGCGGCCTTATCCTGACGGCCGCGGCCAAAGTCATAACCGAATTTGGCGCTGATGGCTTCGCTAAAATCCCAAACTTTCTTTTCGTTATATTTCTTGTGAAGGAAATCGGCCTTTACCTGTTTGGCGGAACGGATGTCCTTGATCAACTTCACTTGCTGCGGGCGTAACGCGTCGAAGATCTCTTTTACTTCAGAGGTCTTCATGCCGGGTTCGAAATCGTCCAGCAACACATCATACGGATGTTCTGTGGGCGGGAAGTATGAAACGTATTTATGAACCAAGTCCATCACTTTTTCAAGATGCGGGCGGAAGATCGAAAAATCTGATTTGCCTTTCGCTTCCACCCACGCTTCAAACGCCGCGGATGTCACAACGGCCTGCTCGGCTACGAACTCGGAAGGAACGCGTGTGGCCTTGTCGTAATCGCGCGCGGCGACCCGCACCAGCGCGGCATCATCTGAATCCGAACCGGTAAATTCCTGTTTGAGGTCATCCAGCAATTTACCAACTTCGTCTGCCGTTGATTTCTGGTGGGATATTTTTCCGAGCGTGGCAAGGTGCTGCCCGCGTGCCTCGCCGCCGGCAGGAGGCATGTTCACTTGCTGGTCCCAGCCCAAGACGCTTGCCGCGTGATTCAAGTCTGAGACTTCGCCGAGGATTTCTTTAAGTTGATTCAATTTTTCGGACATGATTCATCTCCTGAATTAATTTGATGCAAAATGACGGTCACACGTAAACCTAAAATTGATTCTGTTTCTCAAGCATTTTATCCGCTGATGCATTCCATCCAGCGTCTGTGGTATATATTTTATCTTATAACTTTACATCCAATCCTATTCATAGCGCAGGGCTTCCACCGGCTCAAGGTTCGCGGCGCGGCTGGCCGGGTAAATGCCAAAGAACAAACCAATGATCGCAGAGAAGCTCGTCGAGAGTATGATAGCGTTCGTTCCAACAATGGGTGTGAAATTATTGCCCGTTGCCGTAGCCACCTTCCCCACTATGAAAGCGATCAACCAGCCGAACATGATACCGATAATACCGCCGATCAAACTCAGTAGGGATGACTCAGTCAGGAACTGGAGCAGAATGTCCTTCTTACGCGCGCCCAAGGCCTTTCGCAGACCGATCTCGCGTGTGCGTTCAGTGACCGATACCAACATGATATTCATGATACCGATACCACCAACGAGCAGGGAAATGCCGGCAATGCCGCCGAGGAAAATCGTAAGTACTCCGGTGATGGTTGAGAATGTAGTTAGAAAATCCTGTTGAGTAAAAACGGTAAAGTCATCCGCGCCAATCGGTGTGCGATGACGCTGGCGCAGAATATTCCCGATCTCTTCCGAAGCGGTCGGCACTGACTCAGCAGAAGTCGCTTCAACATAGATCACATCCACTTGATCGCGGGAACTTTTTTTGATCAAGCGTGCCTGCGCCGTTGAAAATGGAATATAAGCATTATTATCTTCACTGCCAAAGGAACCCCCGCCTTTTGCCACCAAAATACCGATCACGCGGAAAGGCTGTCCTTCAATGCGGACGGTTTCTCCAACCACACCGTCGTGGCGGCCAAAGATTTGATCAGCGGCTCCGGGACCCAGCACCACAACGGACATCTGTCCGAGCAGGTTCTCTTCATTGATAAACTCGCCTTCGGCAAGATCTAGATTTCTCACTTCTCCATAATTGGCCGTGACGCCAGAAATCGTCGTGCTGTATTTTTCTCCGCTAAAAGTTAAAGTCGCATTCCCTTGAATAACAGGAGCAACCGCCTGCACAGAAGGAGCCGCAAACGGGTCCGCTATCGCGGCCGCATCAGAAAGAGTCAGCGGACGGTCATTGTTTCCACTTCTGCCTCCTCCACCACCGGGACCCATCCCCGATCCTCCTTCTGACCCGCCTCTAAATACGAACAAAAGATTCGTGCCGATACTGCTGATGGAACCTGTAATAGCGGCCTGCGCGCCATTGCCAACTGCAAGCATGGCGATCACTGCGGCAACGCCGATCACAATGCCAAGCACTGTGAGACCGGAGCGCATTTTATTGCCGTTCAAACTTTCAAGGGCTTCGAGAATGGCTTGTCCAATTGTCATTTCTTCATCCCTGCCTTTTCTTCACCGGAAGATTCCAGTTCACCATCGCGCAAACGGATCACGCGCTGGGTTTGTTCTGCAATATTGGGGTCGTGCGTTACGATGATCAATGTTGTACCGCGTTCCTTGTTGAGATTGAGCAGGAGGCTCATGATCTCCCTGCCAACTTTTGAATCGAGATTCCCAGTCGGCTCATCCGCCATGATCATAGCCGGGTCATTGACAATGGCACGAGCAACGGCTACGCGCTGCTGCTGTCCGCCGGATAATTCGTAGGGACGATGGGTCATGCGATCCTGTAACCCGACAGCTTCGAGAGCGGCCTTTGCACGTTCGCGGCGTCCCTCTGTCAGACCGGCATAACGCAAAGGTAATTCAACATTTCCCAACGCAGTAAGGCGTGAAAGCAGGTTAAAACTTTGGAACACAAAACCAACTTTCCGATTGCGGACGCTGGCGAGTTGATCGTCATTCATATCAGCAACTGACTCGCCATCCAAAATATATTCGCCTGAAGTGGGCCTGTCCAAACAGCCAAGCGTATTCATCATCGTAGATTTGCCTGAGCCGGAAGGTCCCATAATGGAAATCACTTCTCCGCGCTTGATGTTAAAAGAAACGTTTTTCAAGGCTTCCACATCAAACTCACCCATCTTATAAGTTTTCGTAATGTTACGGGCTTCGATCACCCAATCCATATTAGCCTCCGAAGGGCCCGCCCATCATAATGGAAGGCGGATTCAATATGATCAGGTCGCCTTCCTTGAGATCGCCGCCTGTCAGCACACTCATCGTATCGGATGAAGCACCGAGAGTCACTTTAACCTCAACAGGTCTGCCGTTTACCAACACATACACAACCCGTTCCTCATTAACCAAACGCACAGCGCGGTTGGGGATCAAGATGACATCCTTTACTTCCTGCACCACAACGCTGACTGCGGCAGTCATGCCAGGTTTGACATATTCATCGGCATCGGTCAATTCAACGGTTACCGTGAAATTCACAACACCAGCCACTGTGTTGCCAACATTCGCGACTTCAACGACTTTCCCGTGATAATCTTTATCCAGGATGGCATCAAATGAAAGTGTGGTGGTTTGACCAACAGCGACACTATTGATATCCACTTCGGAAACTTCCACATCTACATATAAACTGGAAAGGTTATCCAGGCGAAAAGCTTTGGTGCCCCCGCCAACTTGGTCACCGGGTAGTGGATAGGATTCTGTCACGATGCCGGGGAAAGGCGCTTTGATTATCGCCATGTTGAGGGTCGCCTGAGCCGCATCCACACGGGCTTGTGCTGAAGCGATCTCAATTACATTCCCGGAATTCAAGCGGTCATACTCACGTTGAGCATCAATCTGCTGTGCCAGAGCAACCGACAGGGCAGCGCGATACTGGGCTGCATCCAACTCACTGGGTTTGCCCAAATACCATTCAAGGGTGGCAATTTTCTGATTAAGGCTGAACCGGGCGTTGATCAGGTTTAGCTCCAACTGTGCCTTTAGTGGATCTCCATCCTTAAGATGTTTTACATTGTTATATGCATCTTCCGCCCGCGAGACCTGGCGCTTTGCCAACGTGATTTCATCCTCGGTCTGGGAGATCAAGTCATCTGAAGCGCGCCGGAAGTCCAGACTATCTACTTTCTTTTGAGCATCTTCTACTGCCTGATTGGCACTCGCCAAAGTCTGTTCAGCTTGTGCCAGGTTGACATTTGAATTGAGCAGGTTTTCCAAATTCGTTTTCGCGCTGGCAAGGTCTGCCTCTGCCATAATAATATTTTGTGAAAGGGAAGTCTTTGCCAGACCAGCCATCACAAAATCGGCCGGCACACTATCCCCAACCTTCACGTTGACACTTTCCACTGTGCCGGTCGTCTGCCAGGTCATTACTGCCGTCTGTTTTGCGCGCACTGTGCCGGTTGCGCCAATGATCGCCACCAAATTACCACGAGTTGCGGACGTTGTTTGATAGACTGCCGCAGTGTTGTTTCCCGCGCGTGAATTTATGAAAATAACCGCAACCACGATAGCTGCAGCTACTCCAATAATGATCCACGTTCTACGGGACAACTTTGTAAAAAACTGTTTCATGCGATTCCTCCGAATGTCATTCCGCGTTTAATAATCATACGCGTCTTTAGTGTTGTAAGTATATCTACCCAATATGGAAAAATTGTGCAGGTTTTGTAAATTCCTTTCATTCTAATTCAGGAACAAGAATTCAATTGGTTTTGGATGTTGAAATTAATAAATGTCTAATGAGAAAATTGTGACGATTGTCGTCCGCTTTGGTGACATTTACGCCTGTGTATGGACAATTAGATTAGGTATCATCATCCATATTAAAAAGCGACTTTAGATGTAGCGTTTTAACCCATCGATGCGGAGGCATTATGCAGGCTGTTCCCAGTGAATTCTTAGCGATTGACCGTAAACAACGCGCCAATAGCCAATTTTTTGACCTTGACCTACGTACTCCTGAAGCGCGCACCTGCGATTTTGGAGCCGTTGTTATTGAATTTGAACCCGAACGCGCGATGGTACAGGCCGCTCGCTGCATTCATTGTCCCGACCCCGCACCTTGCATGATGGCTTGCCCGACTGCAAACGATATCCCCTCTGCTATGTGGCTGATCGAGCAGGGACGCTTTGTAGAAGCTGCCGGCATTTATCACAAGACCAGTTCCCTCCCCGAAGTATGCGGACGTGTTTGTCCTCACGAAGCATTGTGTCAGGGTTCCTGTGTATTGAATAAACATCAACAGCCAGTGTTATGCGGCGAATTGGAAGCGTTCACTGTGGACTATGAACGCCGCACGCAAGGTTATGTAATTCCGGTTGGAACACCCACAGGCAGGAAAGTAGCCATCATCGGTGCTGGACCTGCCGGCCTGGGCTGCGCAGATCTATTGGTTCAAAGAGGCTATGATGTAACCATCTTTGAATCCAAGCCCGCTCCCGGCGGATTGCTCGTTTATGGCATTCCCAACTTCAAACTTCCCAAGGATGTTTGGTTTGAAAAATGGGAAGAGTTTGAACGCGCCGGCGTGAAGTTCGTTCCTAACACATACATTGGACAGGACAAAACCATTGACGGCTTATTCGAAGAAGGCTTTGAAGCCGTCTTCATCGGCGTTGGTGCGGAAATAGACTCAAAGATGAAAGATACCCCCGGCACTGATCTTCCCGGTGTTTACGAAGCCACCGACTTTTTGATCCGCGGCAATGTGGAAGGCGATATGCTTCCTGAGAATATGCGTAAACCGTTGGAAGTTGGCAAACGCGTAGTGGTCATCGGCGGCGGTGACACAGCCTCTGACTGTTTGCGTACCGCGCTGAGACTCGGCTCTGAAGAAGTGACCTGTCTTTATCGCCGCACAGAAAAGGAAATGCCCGGTGGAAAGAAAGACCGCAAGATGGCCCGTGAAGAGGGAGCAAAGTACCGCTTCCTGACCCAGCCCATTAAATTCATCGCCGGCTCAGACGGCAAACTTGCTGCCGTTGAATGTATTGAAATGAAGCTCGGCGAACCGGATGCAAAAGGACGCCGCGCACCAGTCCCGGTAGAGAATTCCAATTTCAGCGTCGCGGCAGATACAGCAGTCCTAGCGCTTGGCTACTCCGCGGACCCGATCCTTGGCAAGACCACACCCGGTCTTGAAGTATCAAAATGGGATGAGATCATCGTCAAGGATAAATCCAGGGGCAACACTTCACGCGAAGGAGTCTTCTCCGGCGGCGACTGTGTGACCGGACCCGATCTCGTCGTCACAGCCATGGTCGGCGGACGAAAGGCCGCTCGCGCAATTGACGAATATTTACGAAACAAAAAATAACCTGTTGTAGAGGGCAGGGTGTAAACGAAGGGCGAGACTTTGAAGTCTCGCCCTTCCCTTTTGTTACGTTGTGCCCGCACGGGTATAATCCAACCCATGTTTCAACGCATCATACATGGACTTGAAATCACCATCACCCTCATCATCCTAGCCCTCATCACCGGTTATAGCAATCCGTCGCTCACGAACGAGATCGAAAAGGTGCGGAAATACACGCGTCAGATCGAATTCAACTATTTGACCTGGATGGGGAATGCCGCACTTATAAAATTACGCTCAGAATCCATCGACATTCCTTATACGCTCGATCACACATCGCAAAAACAAGTCGTCGCTGAATATATGCGAGTGACCCAAACCATTTTGGAAAAAGAATATCTGCTCGAACAGATCTACGCCGATGCGAACATCCAAGACAAGGAAAAGAATTCCAT
Organism: Chloroflexota bacterium; assembly: GCA_016219545.1. GTDB lineage: Bacteria > Chloroflexota > Anaerolineae > Anaerolineales > Villigracilaceae > Villigracilis. The sequence continues at coordinate 195,725 of JACRMH010000062.1, forward strand.
ATCGGTGCGTGATGAACTCACAAAACTTTATTCAAGGCAAGCAGAACTGGCGCCGCTTGCAGAAGCAGTTCTGCAAGAACAGGTGAGTCAGGTCCTCGCAGAAAACGGACTCACTACTTTGGGTCAGCCTGTACCGAATGTCTTGTATCATTCCACTCCCCTGCCCAACGCGCTGATCGTTTCTCCACGGGATCATATTGAGCAGATCGCAAATATCTCGATAGACCCAACCCTCACAATAGATGAACAAGCCGCGCTCGAAGACCGCGTAGATAAAGGCCTGAATACTTCCTCCCTCGTGGTCGGCATTGGAGGCGTAGGCGTTTACCCAACCATGGTCATGCGCACTACTGATCTGAAATGGATACTCAGCACCGTTGCCCACGAATGGACTCACAACTACCTGACCCTTCGTCCGCTGGGAATTTTATATAGTGAAACGCCCGAACTTCGCACCATGAATGAGACGACTGCATCCATCACGGGCGATGAAATTGGAGCGCTTGTGATAAAGCGTTTTTATCCTGAATTGATGAGCGCTTCAACCTCAAGCCTTGAATTGGTCTCTGCTTCGTTTGGAAATTTCCGCTCCGTATTATTAGCCCCCCCACCCTTTGACTTCCGCGCAGAAATGAATATCACCCGTGTTACAACAGACGCCTTGCTTGCCGAAGGGAAAATTGAAGAAGCCGAGTCTTATATGGAACAACGCCGGCTGGTTTTTATGCAAAACGGATATTTGCTTCGAAAACTGAATCAAGCTTATTTTGCATTTCACGGAGCTTACGCCAGTTCACCCGGCGGCGCGGCCGGAGAGGACCCGGTCGGCCCGGCAGTGCGCGCCCTGCGTGAACAAAGCGCTTCGCTAGCTGATTTTGTCAACACAATAGCATGGATGACCAACTTTGAACAATTGCAAAAGGCCGTGAAATAACCAATGAAAAAATCCCTTCTAATTTTTTTTATAATCACCACCAGCATATTCATCCTGAGTGCATGTTCATCAAACACCGCACTCACGCCAACACAAACTGCCATCGTCACCACGCCCATCATCGTAGACACGCCCACTTCTGCGGTAAGCTGTTCAGCGATCACGGCCGAAGCCACCGCTGCGCCCAGTTCCGATTCTCTTTTTCCTCCTGTCAGTGAAAGTGATTTTGCAATCGGACCCACAGATGCCGCTGTGACCATCATCGAGTATTGCGATTTTCAGGCACAGGGATGCAATACCATGGCTACCATTGTCGGAAAAATGATGAGAGAACAAAGCGATCTGCGCTTTGTGTTCCGTCCCCTGCCGTTGATCGGTGTCGCCGACAAATCAGACAAAGCTGTGCTGGCCGCGCTCGCCGCAGATGAGCAGGGAAAATTCTGGACGATGTATGACCTCCTCTTCACCAGATATAACGAATGGACAAACCTGAAACCAGACCAGTTCAATGCCTGGGTTGTGAGAGAAGCTGTCAAAGTGGATATTGACGGGGACCAACTCACAGCGGCGGTCAATGCCGATAAGACAGCTACCAGAATGCAGTCCATGGTGGATGCGGCCAAGAAATTAAACATTCCGGCCGTGCCGATCATCCTCATCAATGGCACTCTGCAGCCATCTTATCTGCTCGATTATCAAAACATAAGTGATGTCGTCGGGTTGATCGCGCTCGGCAAAAAACAATTTGCGACCTGCCCGGCGTTCAATGTTGATCCGTCCAAGCAATACATTGCGACCATCCATACTGAAAAAGGCGACATCGTAATACAGTTGTTCCCGGATAAAGCTCCGCTGGCGGTGAATTCTTTTGTATTCCTTGCGCGGCAGGGCTGGTTTAACGGAGTCACATTCCATCGCGTGATCCCAGGTTTCTTGGCGCAGGCAGGCGATCCCAGCGGGACAGGCAAAGGCAACCCGGGATATTTCTTCAAGAATGAAACCAGTGACTTGAAATTCGATAAGCCCGGAATGATCGGTATGGCGAATTCGGGACCAGATACAAATGGAAGTCAGTTCTTTATCACTTTTGCACCTGCAACTCACCTCGACGGAATCTACACAATTTTCGGGCAAGTCATCAGCGGACTGGACATAGCCGAGCAATTAACGCCGCGCGACCCATCACAAGGTGCGTCTTTGCCGCCCGGCGATAAGATCATCAGTGTGGACATCGAAGAAAAATAATGCAAACAAAAAATTATAGAACGTGCCCGTACAAATCGAAAAGAAGACTGAAGAGGAAATACAATTAACCTTATGATCTATTCATCCACTGCCCGCGAAGGTGACCTTGCACAACTGGTCGGGCTTACGCACAAACATTTCATCGTCACACTCAAGTCCGGAGGCGAAGTTCAAAGTCATCGCGGCGTGGTGAAGCACGATGACCTGATCGGCAAACCCTGGGGTTCGCAGGTCTTCAGTCACATGGGCGCGCCGTTCTTTTTACTACAGCCCTCCATCGCCGATATTCTCAATGACCTTCCGCGCACCACGCAAATTTTGTATCCAAAAGATATTGGCTATCTTCTCATCATGATGGGCATCGCACCCGGTCAACAAGTAATGGAAGCGGGAACCGGTTCAGGCTCAATGACCATTGCGCTGGCCACAACTGTTGGCGCAGAGGGACGAGTCATTTCTTATGAGCAAAAAGTGGATACGCAGAATCTGGCCCGAAAAAATGTCGAACGGGTTGGTCTCGCTTCGCGCGTAGACTTCAAGCTGCGTGACATTCAATTGGGTTTCGACGAAACCGATGCAGATGCCTTTTTCCTTGATGTGCAGAATCCAAACGAGTACATTGCTCAAGTCCGCGCTGCACTTAAACCCGGCGGTTTCTTTGGGACATTGATCCCCACCTTCAACCAAGTTGAGCGGACATTGATCACTCTAAAGAAAAATAATTTCGCCTTCGTGGAAGTCTGCGAGGTCATGCTTCGACATTATAAATCGGACCCAGCCCGCATCCGCCCCACTGACAGAATGGTGGCGCATACAGGTTATTTGGTCTTCGCCAGAAAAATAGAGCCATCCACCGATCCGCGCGGGTTGGAATTGATGAATGAAATCAGCGTGGAAGAATAGGTGACAGTCACTTTAAAAGTGACTGTCACCTCTGTGATAAGGAGATTAACTTATGTTCCGTCGTAGAGGTCAACGTGCGTTTAGAGGGTTGGGCAACCCCAACATTCCGCCCATGCTGCAACGAGCCAATCAATTGATGGCATCTGGCGATTATGCCGGTGCAGCACAAGCCTACGCCAACCTGGCACAAGGTGCAGAGAGTCGCTTTCCGCAACGCGCGCCGTTTCTATTTATGGAAGCAGGCCGCGCCGCCATCTTGAGCGGACAAAACAAAATCGGCGTTGCTCACGTGAAGCATGGGTTGACTCTGCTCGCTTCACAGGGACGCATCCCTCGGATGATGGCATTGGGTCAACGTGCCGTTGACCAACTCAAGGGACTAAATCTAAACGCAGAAGCAGATGAGATCGCAAATTTGTTAAATGCAAATCCATCAACAAGTTTTTCGGCCGAGCCTGCGATCACAAAGAAACCCATCCTGCCCACCCACTGTCCTTCGTGCGGCGGAGCTGTCCGCCCTGATGAAGTTGAATGGCTGGATGATGTCACCGCTGAATGTGCCTATTGCGGAAGCCCCGTGCGCGAGTAGCGCGACATAAATGTCGCGGTACGTTATACATGAATCTTTCCGAAGAATACATCACTCAAAAACTTTTCATGGCTCAACAGAACGCGCCGGATTCAGACGGCTATGCTGAGATCCCGGTCAAGCCGAGCACGCGCTTAAGAAATGCGTCAGTGCTTGTCCCTTTGACCTATGTCAAAGCTGAATGGCATGTTCTTTTTACTCGCCGCACAGACCGGGTCGAATCACACAAGGGACAAGTCTCATTTCCCGGCGGCGCATCAGACGAAGGCGAAACTCCTGAACAAACCGCCTTACGCGAAGCTGAAGAAGAGATCGGCATGAAGCCTGCGGATGTTAAAGTCCTCGGGAGACTCAGCCAGTTGATAACGATCAGCAGTTTTCGGGTGAGTCCGATCGTGGGGGTCATCCCATTCCCCTATGCTTTTAAAGTCGAAGGATTTGAAGTGGAACGGGTCTTCACCATCCCTCTGGCATGGTTGGCAAATCGAAATAATTATTGGGAATTTTCATTGCGTGAATCGGAAATATCTTTGATCGCTTATCATCCCTATGATGGTGAATTGCTCTGGGGCGCCACCGCGAGGATGACAGTCAATTTTCTGAAAGTACTTGATGTCTTAAAATAAAAAATCCGCCATCATTTTGATGGCGGATTTTTTGAATTCTATAAGACTTATTTCTTGGCTGGAGCGGCTTCTTCTTCTTTCTTACCGCGTTCAACGCTAAGATCAGGAGCGGCGACTTCAGCGCCAGGAACAACGGCTGCGACAACATCAGCGGCTTCTTCCTTGACGATAGTGGCGACGATCAAGACATCATCGGGGTCTTCCAGCAAAGTTACATTGGCGGGAACGATAATGTCACGCACATGAATGTTATTACCGATTTCCTTAAGCGGGGAAATATCAACGGTAAGACGTTCGGGCAGGTCCATGGGCAAACATTCCACTTCGACTGCATCCATGCGGTGTACGAGCACTGCGCTGTAATCTTTCACAGCGGAAGAAACACCCGTATAAGTAAGGCGGACCTTGGTGCGGATCTTTTCAGTAAGATCGAGCGCCAGAAAATCCACATGAGTGAGAACGCCCTTGATAAAATTGCGCTGCTTCTCGCGCACAATGGCTGTGAATTGTTCACCAGCCACATCTAGTGTCACAAGTGTGGAGGATGTCAACTTGGCAAATGCAATTTCAGCAACATGCGCATCCAACGAAATAGAGATCGGCTGGTCAACATGACGTCCGTAGATCACAGCTGGCAATTGACCAGCGCGGCGCAAGGCTTTCACCTGTTTGCCGGTTACATCACGTTTGGTAGCCTTTAGTACAACTTTTTCCATCGTTACTCCTCGGGCGCCTCTCACCGCGATCGCGCGGTTACCTTCACCCTATGAAATGAATTTCTGAAAAGCGGCAAATTCCGCTAAACATTCTATTTTTTACCGAACAACATGCGCCCCAATAATAACATGATGCCCATAAACAAACCGCTGACCAGCCCTGCGATCAACGCGCCGCGGGTGTCCATCACCGTGGTCACATTGCCTTCCACTTTATTGGATAACAAAATGAACGACTCAATCTTCTCAGCCCGGACTTCGCGGCCGGCGACAACACCTGCATAAGCATTACCAAACTCGACGCTTCCAGCCACAACCACGCCTGCCAGCCCGTTCATCAAGATTTTCTCAGCCCAAACAGCCGCCGCTCCGCTTTGCTGCATCGATACATCTTCGGCCTGCACGATCCCCAAAGCGGATTGGCGTGAACTTAAATGAACAGCGTTCACTTCCAGCACTCCGCCCTGACTCAACTCCACATCTTCAGCGCTGATCATTTCGGCTGTGCTTTGATGCATTCGCACCAATTCAGCCTTGACCGTTTCAACATCCACTTGCGAGAGATTGGTCACTTGCGGGTGGTCATTTTCAACGATGGAAGTTTGTTCATTCATTAGATGCTCATTGGCAGAAAATGCGTCTCCATAAGGAGACGCCGGTTGGATAACGGACTGCATTGTATTCGCGCGCCGATGTTTCGTCAAGGTGAAAAACAAAAAATTATTATTACCTTAAGAAATGGATAACGCCCTTGTTATCTGCACGGCTTGTACTATACTAACGACCGTTATTTCAAAACATAGGAGCAAACATGCCTGAGTCTTTTAAGCGGGAAGAAGAAAAACCTCCCAGTCATCACATGAAACGCTATTGGAAGATCGCGATCCTCGCGAACATAAAGGAAGACGATCATCCCAAACCTGAAGGTGTACCACCGGATGCTTTTGCGGACTTCGATCACATCGAAACCGTAGACTCGATCCGTGCTGCGCTGGAAACTGACGGCCATTCAACAGCATTTATCCAGGCGGATAGAGATTTACCCTTCGCCCTGCGCGAGGTCAAACCTGATATTTGTTTTAACATCGCTGAAGGTCTCGGCGGTGATGCACGCGAAGCGCAAGTGCCGGCATTGCTTGAAATGCTTGGCATCCCATACACCGGGTCACGTGTTCTCACGAACGGCATCTCGCTCGACAAAACCCTGACCAAACGCATCTGGCGTGACCGGCGTTTGCCGGTTGCCCCCTTTCAGGAATTCGCAACCGGTGAAGAACCGCTTCGCCCCGAATTAAAATTCCCTCTTTTCGTCAAACCTGCACGTGAAGGGACCGGCATGGGCGTGGACATGAAAGCCATCGTCCATAACGAAAAAGAATTACGCGAGCGTGCGCTGTATATTGTCAATACGTATCTGCAACCGGCTCTCGTCGAAACATTTCTGCCGGGGCGGGAATTCACTGTCGGCGTAATGGGACGCGCTGATTCAAAATTATTTTCACGTCATCCCGAGTGGTACGAAAAAGACGGCTTCCATCGTTTCCCGGTCCTTGAGTTGGATAGCAGCCGTTCCGTCACTCCCTGGGTCTATGGCAATGAAGCCAAATCAAAAGATGTCGGCGCAGACGGCTCGCCCGGCTATTTCTGTCCCGCAGATATTGACCCGGAGTTAGATAAAAAGTTAAAGTATTTCGCCTTGCGCGCCCATCAACTACTGAACGCATTGGATGTCTCGCGCACAGACATCCGCCTCGATGAAGAAGGTAATCCGCGCTTGATCGAGATCAATACCCTGCCCGGCCTGACTCCCGACTACAGCGATCTTTGCCTGCAAGCCAAAGCGGAAGGGATTCGCTACGAAGACTTGATCCTGGATATTCTTTATCTCGGCGCCAGCCGTTGGGGGATGTTGGAGCCGCGCGAGTATGTACCCGAAACGCAGAAGAAAAAGACAATGTGAGAACAAGTGCTTTATATGCAAGGGTGACACGCACAGGGAACGCCCCCAAGAGTAAGGCTAACTTTGGGTTTACGCAATCGCCAATCGGTTACGCCCCTCATTTTTGGCACGGTATAGAGCAGAATCGGCGGCGAACAAGAGGCTTTCAATTGTGTCTCCATGTTCGGGGAAGCATGCAATTCCAATAGAAACAGTAATGCCCGAAAGCAATTGATCCTGATAATTCACAGACATGCATTGGATCTCATTTTTCAATTGCCCAGCCCGCTGGTGAGTGTTCTGCAGAGAAGCCTCAGGCAAAATCAACAGGAATTCTTCACCTCCATAACGGCAGGATATATCTTCACCACGAACAAACGCCCTTAATAAAGAACTAAGTTTGATCAAAACCGCATCACCAGCCATGTGACCAAAGGTGTCATTGAAGTGCTTGAAGTTGTCAATGTCGAGCATCATTATGCCAATGTCCATTTTACGGCGGGCGGCCCGATCCAACTCGCGCTTGAATGTTTCCTCCATATAACGCCTGTTGAATAAGCTGGTGAGCGGATCGCGAACCACCTGGTATTGCAGAGTCTCCTGTAATTTAAGGTTCGCTATAGCCAGCGCAATATGTTCGGCCACTGTCTCGGATAACTCTCGTTTTAACACGACCATAGCATCCGCCGATTGCAATTCCGAAGTCTGCAGAGATTTCGAGCGTCTGAGATGCAAAATGCCTAGAGTCTTGCCCTGCGCCAACATGGGTACACACAGATAATCTTCCGGCTTGGGTTGTCCGAGGTATGGACAAAGACCTCCGTGGCTGGTCGAGTCCTCCGACGTATATATCTGTCCCTGGCGTAGCGCCAAACATTTATCTGGCGAGAGCCCCCGCCCGGGCAATTCAGGTGGGGTTTCCCCCCATGTAATCACTGTTTCGAAAATACCATCTACCGTATTTATGATGTACAGCGCGCCTGAAACGTTCGGAAACAACCGCTGGGCATAATTGGCAATGACAGTATAGGACTCCGCAACAGTGGGGCAGATCCGCAACTCGTTGCCCATTTCGTTCAGCAGACGGAAATCCTCTTGATGCCGTGCCAGTGCTTTTTGCTCGGCGGCTGCCTCTTCAATTGCTGTCTGCGCTTTCTGGAAACGCAAGAGCAATAATGTGATCGCAGCGACTGTAAAGGACAGCACAAGCAAGGAACCAAAACTGTTTATATTTTCCACCTGATTTGCCTTCGCGCTGTAGGCATCCCTGTCTGAAGTCAGTGCCTGAATAAAAACAACGAAGGCCGGATCCACTTGCTGTTCGTCAACGAGTCGAGCTTGGTTGAGGTCTCCAGCTGTGATCAACTTGAATTCTTCAGTAATGGCAGAATTATAAGTCGCGTAGAATTGGCGAACTAAACGCAGGTTTTCGCTGTTTGGGTAAAGTTGCTCCAACTCCCCCATGATTTGTTCCATTTCATCACGGGTACTTTGTACACCCTCAACGATCTCCGAAGAAATTTGCCCCTCACTGATGGATTCCCATTCGAAGGCAGACAATTGATAGGCAAGTCCTTCGAAACGTAAGAGCAAAACCACTGCACTCTCATTTTCCTCGACACTGCGGCGAAGCTCGATATTAGCGCCAGCTGCTGCGAACGCGATAATAAACACGAGTACCAGAACCAGCGATCCGGGGATGCCGCGTTTTCGTTTTGGAGAAGAAATGACTTCATATTTGTTCATTTGCTTCTTAAATGGCGGCCGTCATATATTCGATTTTCTCATTTCACGTTAGTGCACAGCCGCCTAAAGCTTGCTTCACGAGATGCCCTGATTATAAGGCTATAACGTTTGACCGCCACTTTCAATCGTCACCGCCGCCATTACCGTCATGACAGGCCTTGCAGGTAGCGTCATGAAGTGTGACAGTATGGCAGGTACGGCATGAGGTATGTCCATGATTTACACCCGAACCGCCTTCGTCCGCGATACCAGGGTGCGATCCACGATATTTTGCAGACCAATTGCTGGTGTTGTGGCAGGAGGCGCAATCCGTTCCAAACATACCCGAGTGGAAAGCCGGGTCGCCATGACACGTTCCACAGTCCGGACTCAGTCCTTTGAAATCAGCACTCTTATGACAACTCCCGCAAGGAGCATTTGTATGAGCACCTGTCAATGGGAATTTGGAAAGCCTGTGATCAAAGATTACATCCTTCCAGGCAGTCGGGATATGGCAAGCGGAACAAACCGTGCCGTACCTGCCATTATGTTTATCAACCGCTTCATGACAGGAATAACAATCCTTGGGCGTGCCCTTGAACACAAAATTGACATGACACTCCTGGCAATCTATTGTGGCATGTTTCCCTTCCAACTTGAATGCTGAAAGATCATGGTCAAAGGTGACATCCTTCCAACTGGTTGAAACATGGCAGGCCGAACAAACTGTCCCAAATTTTCCGTTGTGATGATCATCTTTCTTATGACAGGCATAACATTCTGTCGGCGTGCCCTTGAACAATTTATCGGTATGGCACTCTTCGCATTCTATGCTGGTATGTTTCCCTTCCAATTTGAATATTGAAAGGTCGTGGTCAAAGTCCACATCCTTCCAGTCGGACGGATTATGGCAAGCCCCGCATTTTTTACCTAACAATCCCTTATGCTCATCCTTGGCGCTATGACAGGCATAACAATCCTGCGATGTCGTTGCAAAATCAGACAGTGCGTGCGCGCCAAAATGACATTGGTCACAAGCCACACTTTCATGACCGCCTTCCAATTTGAATTTGAAGTCGGCGTGATTAAAGGGTTTGCTAAAGTGGTCCACCCCATCATGGCAGTCCAGACAAGCCGTCCCGTAGGCCTCCGAATGTGCTGAAGCAAAGACAGCATCAATTTGACTATGGCAGTCGTCGCAGGTGTTGGATGCGAAAGTGGATAGATCCTGTTGATGACAGTCAGCGCAAGTAAACGGTTCCTTATTGACCGTCAACTTGTGCGCTTTCAATGAAAATCCCACCACGTCATGCGGAATCGTATGCTCGCCCATATCGGTTAACGGGGCCGATGTGCCGCGATGTTCAGGATGGCAATCATGGCAGGTAAGCTCTGGTTCCTCAACCAGGATCGCTCCATGTAATTCATTAACATCCAACAACTCAGCGGCAATATCAGTATGACAATCCACACAACGATCCGCCATGATAACGGATCCCCAAAGTGCGGTGTGACAATCTGAACATTCCGTAATTTCAGCATGAGAATTTACACCGCCAAGCAGTTTTCCTGCCTTGGCGTTCAGATCTCCCGCCGTAAACATAAGCGAACCGCTGGCAAAGGCAACGCCTGCGATGGAAAATAATGTAATAAGAGTGGCAATAATGCCGTAATTTGTTAAACATCCGAGCCGGGCAGTTCTCATGATGTTGTTCTCCCTTTAAGTTTTATTTAGTCGTGTTCGCGTCCATCGGCATGACACTCGACACAGTTCTCGAAATTGGAAATACCTTCTTCCAAATGCTTCGAGCGAATTCTGGATTCATTATGTTCATGACAACCATAACAGGTATAAGTCTTAAAGTCGGATGGATGACAAGTGGCGCACGAGACCGCTCCGCCTTCGCCATGGTTCAAGGGGAAGGTATGCTTTCCATTAAATGTAGCCGGAGACCAGGCAGTTGTGCTATGGCAGGAGCCGCAGTCCGTGCCAAATTTACCGGCATGTTCAGCGGGTTCAGCATGGCAGGAAACACAGGTTGCATTTAATACCTTGAACTGGCCATTCTTATGACAATCTTCGCAAGCTACATTTACATGCTTGCCTGTCAGTGGGAAGTTGGAAAGGCTGTGATCAAACTTCGCATCTTCCCAACTGGATGGATTATGACAGGCAGCGCAATCTGTGCCAAATTGACCATTATGTTCATCCTTATCTTTATGACAGGCATAACAATCCTGCGCGGCGTTGGCAAAATCAGTCAGTACGCGTGCGCCGCTATGACATTTCTCGCAAGCCAGTCCTGCATGTCCACCTTCCAACTTGAAAGCAAAGCCGGCATGGTCGAAAGTTTCTCCAAAGTTATCCACTCCATCGTGACAATCAAGGCAGGCCGTCCCGTATGCCTGAGCATGTGCCAAGGCGAAGACAGAATCCATTTGACGGTGGCAATCGTCGCAGGTGTTGGATGCGAATATTGTGATGTCGTCCTGATGACAGTCTGCACAGGTGAACGGTTCATTCTTAACTGTCAACTGGTGCGCTTTCAAAGAATATCCCAGCGCCTCATGCGGAAACGTGGCTTCATTCAATTCCGTCAACGGCGCAGAAGCGCCGCGATGTTCAGGGTGACAACTTCGGCAGGCAAGCGAGGGACTGTTTTGTGCGAGCGTCCCATGCAGGCTGGTCGCATCAATAAATTGCGCGGCAATGTCAGTGTGACAAGCCGCGCAACGATCAGCCATTGTGGTGGTTCCCCACACCGCAGCATGACAGTCTGAACATTTTTTTATTTGAGCATGGGAACTTACACCGCGGAGCGGTTTACCTTCCTGGGCATTTAAATCTCCAGCCGAAAACATAAGCGATCCGCTGGAAAATGCTATGCCGGCAATGGAAAGCACCGTTATTAGCAGGGCGATCATGCCGGTGTTAGTCAAACACCCAAGCTTGCTGTTTTTCATAGCTCCCCTTATTTAAGAAATGTTGAATAATATAAAGCTGCGCCAATATGAATAAAAGCGGAAATAAACAACGCCATACCGATTGGAATATGAACTGTATGCCAGAGCGCCATGAGTTGCCGCGCTTGCCTGAGTGAAGCTTCAGAGACTGAGCCTTCAATTTCAAGGCCGTCTGTCGTGCGCGGAATGCGGGTATAGATGTAACGCCCAACGACTCCACTGAATACAATAATGATGGTCAAAAGTGTAACCGCGCCTGCCAATCCGTTGAACTTCCATGATGAATGGAATAACACCATGAACGGACCGATCAGCCCGGTAAAGATATGAAACTGAAGCCAGGAAGACATCCTGCCCCAACGGGCGTTACGAGTGCGCTTGCGCATGCTGTAAAGCACTTCGGTCATAAGCATCATAATAAAACCAATAATGCCGAGTCCATGACCGAACAATTCACCAGCCGCAGGTATTTCGCGGGTAAAAAAAACAACGGCCCCATAAACAGCCGTTATCAGAATTCCCACCCCAAGTGCCCACCAGAGTTCTTTGTTTCCACGAAGCATGATATTCCTCTCCATTATTCTTGAATTATTTTTTCAAAAATTATAATGCCGTTTGCTTTCTCCATGACATCCAAAATTGAGCGATCAGGTCAGCGATCTTTGCATTGGGTTCCATCAAGCGCTCGCGGATGGGCGAAATATCCGCTTTGGAGGCGATCATTTTTTGTAAAGGCCACGAGAGCGTCTGGTCACCCATCAGAATTGCGCCAACCAAATGACTATCGCCGATCAATAATCGCATGTGATTAATATCAAAGCCACTCTGCGCCACAATTGCCTCGGGTAATTCCCGCCATGTCTCACTGTCACCGCGCGCAATGCCGATCATGTCTTCATCACGACCACGCCCGACAACGCCAATGATTGTCGTCGTCAAACCTGCAAGACGGGTCACATTAAATGCCGCAGACTTCAAATAGGCTGTTCTGCGTCCGGCCATGTTCAAACCAGCCACCCGCCCCTGTTCGCGTGCCGGATCCCAAAGGCTGTCCAGAATGGATTTTCCTGTCAGGGGATCAAAGGCTTGCGCCACATCTCCAGCTGAAAAAATATCAGGGTCTGTTGTCTGCAAATGTTCATTCACTAAAATTCCACGGTCCGTGGCAAGCCCGGTATCCTGGATCAACTCAAGGCATGGACGGATGCCAACAGCAAACGCCAGCATATCGCATTTAATTTTTTTCCCATCCTGTAATTCAACTTCGCTCACGTGCCCGCGCTTACTGAAAATTTCCTTCAACTCTGAGTGGTGATGCAAAATGACTCCCTCTTCCTCCAAGCGTTTTTCCACCACTTCGGACTCGTATTTATCGAGCACATTGCTCCAATAACGGTCGCCGCGCAATAGATAATGAACCTTCATTCCACGCGCACGCAATCCTTCGGTCAACTCGAGCGCGGTAATCCCGCCGCCGACCACAACAGCAGATCTTCCCCACTTCGCCATTTTTACAATGTTTTTAGCATCTACTAAATGATCCAGTTTCACGATACCTTCCACATTCGAACCGGGAATTTCCAAAGGCAGAGCGCGTGCGCCGACAGCAATCAACAATTTGTCATACGCGAGTCGTGATTTCCCATCAATGATCAACGCATGATCCTTACGCAGGATATGCGTCACCCGCCCCCTGAGAAAGTTGAAATTTAATTTTTGAAAATCCGCTTTATTGCGTGGAAATAAAGCCGTATCGTGGATTTCCCCTGTTAAATAATAGGCAAGTCCGGGACGGGAATAATACCCATTCGGATCATCGCTTATCATTACGATCTCGCCCGTATTATCTACGGAACGAATCGCCTCCACGGCAGATATTCCAGCTACGCCTGCTCCGATAATTACGTACCTCACTCCTCCCTCCGGGCAAATATGTCAATTTCGGAAAAGCTCAACACACCGCGTGGACAACGCGCAACGCATTCACCGCAAGTCAGACATTCACTGTGGTTGACAGGTTCGTTTCGCCAAACATGCGCGCGCACATTGATCCCAATCGGACAGTTATAGGAACAAATCCCACATTGCACGCAACGTGATGATTCGGAAACCACATGTCCCCTGGTAAGCACGATCCGCTTGGATGCATCGCTTTTAAATATATTTAAGAGTGCCATAGAAAACCTCCAGTAACTAGTCGTTAAAACCCTAAAAAGGTTATGTTTGTAGTATTTTAGGGTTTTTCGCCTGGAATACGAGATACTCAGAATTCTTAAGATTCTTGATATTGTAGAACATTCTCTTAAATATGCTAAGTCATAAATTCTGTTTCTGTCTTTACAATTTCCTAACAATAAAAACAGGGTTGCTTCACAGCAACCCTGTTGAGTTCGCAAAACTTAGTCCTACTGGATCAGTCTTACGAGAGTGGCACAACGTTGGCAGCCTGTTTCCCCTTCGGGCCGTCTTCAACGGAAAACTCCACTTTCTGCTCGGCTTCCAGCTTTTTATACCCATCGGACTGAATAGCCGAGAAATGTACGAATACATCCTCTCCGCCTTCATACCCAATAAAGCCATAGCCTTTGGTTGCGTTAAACCACTTAACAGTACCAACGATACGTTCTGACATCTTTATTCTCCTGCTGATTAAAAATTTTTACCCAGCCACCTTTACGCTTTCAAAGGCGAACTGGGCACGATGGACGCAAGATTATCATGGCTAATTATAGGTGTCAAGAATTAAATTTCCGGTGCTAGCCAAAGTAGAACGGGCTGAAAACTCAGCCTCCAATTCCATATCCGCCAGCAACTCGTAATTCAACTCCATCGGGTGGCCCACCCATCAATGGCATCGCCTCAGTGATAAGAGCACGGATTTTGTCATCTTTCAAAGAAAAGTCATGCGCTTCCTTATCCTCCCACATTTCAAAAACCCATACATGATCTTCATTTGAAACATCTTCACTCACTATATACAAACGGCAGTCCGGCAACTGACCCACAAGATTGGCGGCGCGTTTGAGAATCTCGATCAACTGGTCACGTTTGCCGGCTTGGGCTATAAATTTTCCTGTCATTGCATACATCAACGTTTCCTTATAACATTTTTTATCCGCCAGCCATGGCCCCTACGATTCGGAAAGGCTCTGTTCCCTTCACGATAGCCTCCGGTAATGGAGAATCAGTTGGTTCAAGAGACATATCCTCGCCACATGCAAAGAAGCGGATAAAGGGCCGTCGTTGCCTTGTAACCTGGTCGCGGATCGTTCCACGCAACACCGGATATTGCGACTCCAGCGCATCAAGGATCGCGCCTTGAGTTGCCAGCCCTTCGATTTGAATCTCCACCTCTTTGTTGACCTTCGCCAGCGTCCGGAGATGATACGGCAGTACAACACGGATCATGGCAATGTCTGCACTTCGACCGATAACACAGCAGGCAGATTGCTGACGATGGGCATCCAACTGTCGCCGGAATCAGAAGACGCGTACACTTGTCCACCGGTGGTGCCGAAATAAACTCCGCACGAGTCGAGTGTATCCACTGCCAGTGCGCTGCGCAGAATATTCACATAACAATCACTTTGCGGTAGACCTTTCGTCAGCGCCTCCCATCCATCTCCGCCTGTGCGGCTGCGATAAACGCGCAGTTTTCCATCGGGCGGAAAATGTTCCGAGTCGCTTTTGATCGGGACGACATAAATAGTGTTAGGCTCATGCGCGTGCACCGCAATCGGGAATCCAAAATCGGTTGGCAGATCACCACTGACCTCATGCCACGAGTCGCCAGAATTATCACTGCGCATCACATCCCAATGTTTCTGCATGAACAACACGCCTGGGCGTGAAGGATGCATGGCAATATTATGAACACAATGACCGACCTCAGCGCTCGCGTCAGGAAGTTCGCCGGAGGATTTGAGTCCCTGATTGATCGGCCGCCATGTTTGGCCGCCATCATCAGTGCGGAAAGCGCCTGCGGCTGAAATGGCAATGAACATCCGCTGAGCATTACTCGGGTCAAGGATGATCGTATGCAGGCACATCCCGCCAGCTCCCGGCTGCCAAAGATTTCCTTTCGCTTCGCGCAATCCAGGAAGTTCCTGCCAGTTCTGTCCACCATCCGTGGAACGGAACAGAGCTGCATCTTCCACACCAGCATAGACAGTATCCGGGTCAGTCAACGATGGCTCAAGACGCCAGACTCGTTTGAACTCCCAGGGATGCTGTGTACCGTCATACCAAAGATGTGTGCCGGGAACGCCATCATAAGCAAAATTGTTGCCCACTGCCTCCCATGTTTTTCCGCCATCATTGGAACGCTGAATGATCTGTCCAAACCAGCTCGTGGACTGAGACGCATACAAACGATTCGGGTCTGCCGGCGAGCCATGCATATGATAGATCTCCCAGCCTGCAAAATGCGGACCGCTGACATTCCACTTTTTGCGCTTTGCATCCGATGTCAAAATGAAAGCGCCTTTGTGTGTACCGACCAGTACTCGTACTCCGCTCATGTTCGACTCCTTATATATTTTAATTTGGCTGCTTGAAAGCTTTCAAAAAATCCAAAACGGCTTTTGCATCCTCACGGCCAATCTCAGCATGGGCGATCAAGGGGATGCCATGTGGACCGGGCACATGGATCGCTTCCGGGTAAAGCATCAATACCGATTTTACAACTTCGAGTTTACCCAACATGGCCGCGGCAAAGAGATCAATACGCGCGCCATTTTTAAGTAGGAAATTTGCAATATCTTTTCTGCCCATATGAGATGCGGCGCCCAAGGCGGTCTCCCAATCTCCCCCGCCCCAGTCCCAGGCGGAATTGACGAGCAATGGCTCACGCTCCAACAATTCTGAGACACGGTCAAGATCGCCGTGTGCCTTACCTACAAATTCTTCCACCATTATCAAATCTAATGCAGGCTTCTTTTCCATATTTTTTGAATTTTCCTTGCAACCTTGTGTTACAGATTAATTTCGATCAACTGGTGATCTGCGTCGGCCACCCGAACTTCACCATATCGTTCCAAGTCCTGTTCAACAACAATGTAATACCACGCCACCAGATCGTTGAGTTTGGATTTTAGATGAGACTCAACCAGCCTGCCAAGTTGTTCATGTGTGAGTGGTCCGTAAGCATACAGATTCTTCAGAATCGAATTCCTCACAACCTCATACTTCGCCTTATCCATACATGTCACTTGTGCAGACAGCGCAGTCACCCGGGTCGTGACAGATTCTTTCATAACTACCTCACTTATTCAATCCGGTTTCATACTTGTATACAATGCCAACACATTTCCGGTCGGGTCTTGAAAGATACCAAACCAACCCATGCCGGTTATCTCAGTCTTCTGGCGCACGACCTTGCCGCCAAGTTTTTCCACATTCTTCAAATCTGCATCAATGTCATCGCTGGCGATGTAAACCAGAACCTGCCCGGCAGGGTTTTCAGCCGACACCTCGGGGAAACCGCCGCCTGTGTGATCTTCCGCTTCCCACATGGTGTAATTCATTTCAGGCATGTGCTCAAGTTTCCAGCCGAACAGGTCAGCATAGAATTTACCTGCACCTTTTACATTCACAGCAGGGATCTCAACATGGACTACATTTCTCTTGGACATGGGTTTCTCCTTTTAGTTAACCGGACAACAATAGTCATATTTTAGAACGTATATTCTAAAAAGTCAAGCGCCAGATATGGCAGGAATTTTTTCACAGCCTCCAGATATACTGTAGGGTAGGAATGTGGCGAGTTATCCTTTGCGGACACTTTTCCACAGACCCCCCTCCGAACCGGACTTGATACTTTCGCATCATCCGGCTCTCCAGAACTTAAGTGTTTCGAGTGGGTAACGGTTTTCCTGTGTGAATTGCTACATGGCACTTCGCACACACCACCAGCGTTTTTCTTTGCATCGCAATCATCGTCTTCACCCAGGCGGGTTTCTCTTTCCGTCCGCGCCAACGCTCTTTCAGGTCAGCCAGTTTCCGAACATGATGCACCTCACAGTTCTCCTGTGAACCACAGATTTCACATTCGTTGGCTTGCAGCCTTTGAACAAGGTCAGTACGTGAACTGAACGTAACATTCCGCCGTCCGTTGTTGTCATCAAGTATTTCTGTGCCGGTCTTGATAACTTTCAAAGGAATACCGCCCCAGTAGATATACCGTGTTCCGTTTTTGGTTGGCACTTCCACAACCAGAACCTTGTAGGTATATTCCTGCACGGTGCGTTTTCCTCCATATGTTTGGTACATACGGGCAACGGTGGATTTGAATTTGTTCGCCAGTGTCTTTGTCAATGAAACTTCCATGATGTACTTGAGCTTGCGTAACGCTTTTCTGTCGGTGGCGAATTTGTAGTATTCAGCCACACCACGAAAACGCTGCTGGTATACATTGATGATTTGAGCGTCCGAAAACGCCAATAATCCAGCTTCCTGAATGGGCTTTTCGCCGCGCATATAGCGCCTTGCCAGCTCGTCAACCTTGCCATAAGGGATGCCCAACCTGATACATCCGTTGACACTTCGGGTCTTTGTGAGTGTCCCGCTTCGGGGTGATATTTTGTCGTCCGCGTGATACACGCTGATGTCGTATCCTAGAAATCGCGCGTGTTCAGTGCGCGAGTGTGTGATGAGGGTTTTGGATGCGCTCATTTCGAGGTGCAGTTTTTCTTTCAAGAACGCGCTGACGGCTGCCTTTATTTCTTCTGCTTCGGACTTTGTTCCGATGAAACTGAGGATAAAGTCATCTGCATACCGAATGTATTTCAGCCTTCGGAAGTTCGGGTCATGCACATCCTGAGACGGGAGTTTGCGGCGTTGGAGTTCAAGTTCCTGAACCCGTTTTCCGTTGCCCGCTTTTCGCGCACATTTGATAGCATACGCTAAATTACTGTACTCAGGATTATCAGCACGCTTTTTCCCGCGTGTGTACTGTGGGATAAGCACTTCTTCAATGTAAGCATCCAGTTCATGCAGGTAGATGTTTGCCAGCAGTGGGCTGAGAATACCGCCCTGTGGAGTACCGCTATAAGTGCGGTTGTACTGCCAGTTTTCCAAATAACCTGCTTCCAGTCCCATCCGCAGGAGGTTGAGCATCCGACCATCCTGAATATCTCTTGCGAGAATTGCCATCAGAACTTCATGATCGATGTTGTCGAAACATCCGCGAATGTCGCCTTCAATGAACCACGCCGCGCCCTTGAACTTTTGATGCAGACTTGCCAGCGCTGTATGGCATCCGCGTCCGGGTCGAAAACCGTGCGAGCTGTCTCGAAAACGAGGCTCATAATAGGCTTCCAACACCATTCGCAGGGCTTCCTGCACCAGCTTATCCGTGAAGTTCGGAATACCAAGCGGGCGTGTTCCTCCGCTTTTCTTGGGGATTTGGATGCGACGGGCGGGACGGAAATTGAACCGTTCATTGCGCAGTTTTTCGATGATGCGTTGAATGCGCTCCCGGCTCATTCCGTCTGCCGTGTCGTTTTCTGTTCCCACAGTCAAAGCGCCACGATTGCGGGCTATCTTGTCATAGGCAGCCAGAAATAAATCCTCGCTGAAAAGACTTCGATAAACCCGCGTCAGGGGAATACGTTTTTCACCCATCTTTTGCACTGCTTGTAGAATTTGTTCGGCTTTCTGCATTGCGCATACCTCCATTTTCTTTTTTACAAGCGATAGTTCCTAACTCCCTTCGCCCTGCGGTCGGCTTTCCCGACCTCCCTGGGTGGACGTTACACCACCGGCTACTATGGAGTTTCCGTCACCATAGGGCTCGCGCCCCATAGGTGATCCCGCAGTACAGTCATGAATGACGTTATCAGAATGACTTAGGGTGTCTTTTCGTGGTTTGATAGGTCTCACTGACCATCGTTCCCGACAGGAGAATTTCGCATCTCTCGCTTATACGAGATGCTGCTGTCGGGGCTTGACCTCAACCGTTGTGTCAAGGGAGGAATAGTCTCCAACTTACCACTGGACTTCAAGCAGTTTAGCTTTACCCATATCATCAGGTCTTGGGGCAACTCAGCTGGTAAACGGTTTCCCAGTTCACCCCTTTTCCGGCGTGCTATTTTCCCGTTCAGGTTTCCCTTTTCGGTTAACCGGATGACCTCACAGGTACTTTTCTCAACCTGCGGTACGTCACGTACTATCATTCATGCCATCGTGCGGCGCACCGTGCTATACTCCTTTTCATGGAAAACACTTCCATCTACATCCACATCCCTTTTTGCAAACACCGCTGCGCCTACTGTGACTTCAATACCTACGCCAGGCAGGAAGATTCAATCCCCCTTTACATCAAGGCTTTAATAAATGAGATCGAAGCAGTAACCTCGCTCAAGCCGAATCCCATTAATGTGCATACGGTCTTCTTTGGAGGCGGGACTCCTTCGCTTCTTTCCGCGCCGCAATTTGATTCTGTACTACAAGCATTACGCGCCGCCTTCACATTGACCGCTGACGCGGAGATCAGCATCGAAGCCAACCCCGGTACAACTTCGCCCGAAAAGTTAGATGCGATCCGCAAAGCAGGCATCAACCGCATCAGCTTTGGTGTGCAATCTGCCAACACCGAGGAATTGCGAATGCTCGAACGCATCCACGATTTCTTTACTGTCATTCAATCTGTAGCAGATGCCAGAAAAGCAGGCTTTGACCGCCACAGTTACGGCGTCAATCTCGATTTGATCTACGGCCTGCCCGAACAGACTCTATCCACATGGCAGACGACACTTCAACGCATCGTTGACCTGCAGCCTGAGCACATCTCCGCTTATGCACTCACTCTCGAACACGGCACGCCTTTCGGACGCTGGTCATCGAAGGGCTTGCTCCCCCTCCCCGACCCCGACGTCGCCGCTGAGATGTATGAATATGCTGAAGAATTTTTGGAAGATAGTGGTTATGTTCATTATGAAATATCAAATTGGGCATTAGACCGTGGACCATTGACGACGGACCGTTCTTCACAGTCCACTGTCCATCGTCCACCGTCATTCGCGTGTAAACACAACCTCCAATACTGGCACAACCTCCCTTACCTGGCTTTCGGCGCTGGGGCGCATGGATACGCCAACGGCTATCGCTATTCAAATGTACTACGAATCAAAACCTACATCGAACGTCTCTCTCAGCCTTCCGCCTTCCGCCCTCTGCCCTTCCCCCTCTCCCCTGCCACCGTCAACCAACATAAGCAGACGTTGAAAGATGACATGTCTGAGTACATGCTGAACAATCTCAGGCTAACGAATGCCGGAGTAACAGAATCAGATTTCAGATTAAGATTCAGACGCTGGCTTTTGGATGTCTATCCAAAAGAGATCGAAGAGTTGATCCAAAATGGTCTGCTCGAATGTAAAACCTCCGAAGCGCCAGCAAACGGCGAGACCTCGGAGGTTTATCGGTTGACCAAACGTGGAAGACTATTGGGGAATCAAGTCTTTGTGCGATTTGTCTGATCCCGATGCGTGAGTTTTCCAATCACATCAAGTATCTCGGCCGGAGAATGCACAAAGGCGTCAGGCTGTGCGTCAATCAACTTTTTTAGACTCTGATGTCCCCAACCAACCGCAATAGACAGAACTCCCGCCTCTTTTGCCGCGCGAACATCGCTGACTGAATCGCCCAGCATCAAAACCATTTCATCCTCTGCCACGAACTGATTCTTCGCCATTAAAATTTTCTCCACCTTCGAACCGGGTAAATCCACTCCATACACCGCGCGGACAAAATCTGTCAACCCGTGATGGAGAAGAAATGCGTTGACATTCTTTGTGGTATTCCCTGTGACCACTGCGATCAAGTGCTCTTGCGCCAATTTCCTTATGACTTCACCCAACCCATCGAATATCCCAGGCGGGGACTTTTTCTCAGCGAACTTTCCCGTACACCTGCGGACAAACTCCCCCACCAAATCTTCCGGAACTTCGCACGCCCTTCCAAACGTTGCAAAGGACATCACTTCGAGTTCGCTCAAATCCGCTTGAACAACGGTGTGATGGATATTCAACTCGTTGCAGGTTTCCTGCGCAAAGCGGAGCATATCATTCAAAGTATCAGCAAGAACGCCATCGAAATCAAAGAGAATGAGGGGCATGGGAATAACCTTTTTCAATAAACAAGGACTCCGAATTTCAATAACTCGGAGTCCTCACATATTACCAATTACCACTATCAATTACTTTTTCTTGGCAACTTTCTTCACTGCCTTCTTCACAACTTTCTTCGCAGGGACTTTCTTTGCAACAGCCTTCTTCGCCTGATACTTCAAGGCCGCATGAGCTGCCGCAAGGCGGGCAATCGGCACGCGGAACGGGGAACACGAAACGTAATTGTTACCAATGATGTGACACCATTCGATTGAGTCAGGGTCGCCGCCGTGCTCACCGCAGATGCCCACTTCCAAATTCGGGCGCGTTGTGCGTCCTTCATTGATCGCCCATTGCATGAGCTTGCCAACGCCGTCGCGGTCAATCGTCTGGAAGGGATTCTTTTCGAGGATCTTCTGTTCCTGATAGGTGATGAGGAAGTTACGCTCGGCATCATCGCGCGAGTAACCGTAGGTCATCTGGGTTAGATCGTTGGTGCCAAAGGAGAAGAATTCAGCCTGCTTCGCGATCTCCTGCGCGGTCACTGCCGCACGCGGGATTTCGATCATCGTACCGAATTTATAACTGAACTTGACTTTCTTCTCTGCCATCACTGCGGAAGCAATTCTTTCCAGGCGTGGCTGAATCCACTCGAGTTCTTTGACTGTGCCGGTTAAGGGAATCATCACTTCGGGCTTGACCACGATTCCGCGCAGGGTGCAGTCTGCGGCGGCCTCAAAAACCGCGCGGACTTGCATTTCGACGATCTGCGGCATGTTGATTGATAAACGCACGCCGCGCAGCCCCATCATCGGATTCGACTCGTGCAAGTTCCTGATCGCTTCGAGCAAATGCTCTTTTTCTTTCAAGCCTTCGGTCTGCCCCTTGACGCGCATGGTGATGACTTCTTCAAAGAGGGCGTCGGCGTCGGGCATGAACTCATGCAAAGGCGGATCGATCAAGCGGATGATAACGGGATAGCCGTCCATCGCTTCAAACAAACCATCGAAGTCCTTGCGCTGGCTCGGCAGAAGTTTATTCAATGCTTCTACGCGTCCTTCATCTGTTTGAGAAAGGATCATATCCTGCACGATGGGCAGACGTTCGGGTTCAAAGAACATGTGCTCGGTGCGGCACAGACCAATTCCGACAGCGCCATAGGAACGGGCGCGGCGCGCATCCTTCGGGTAATCGGCATTCGCCCAAACTTGCAGACCGCGCGTGGGAGAACCAGCAGGCGCAACACGGACATCTTTGCGCGCGCAGATTTCATCCGCCCATGTGAGCAGGGTCAGCAGATCGGTTTGTTCTTCGAGTTTCGGTTCAACGGAAGGAATTTTTCCGGCGAACACTTTGCCGGTCGTGCCGTCCACGGAAATCCAATCGCCTTCTTTGAGAGTCATGTCACCGACATTCATCACGCGCTTTTCGAGATCGATCTTGATCGTAGATGCGCCTACTACGCAGGGGATACCAAACTGACGCGCAACGACTGCCGCATGGGAGGTCGCTCCACCTTCGCTGGTCAACACGCCCTTTGAGGCGATCATGCCGTGGACATCATCCGGCTTGGTGAACGGACGCACCATGATGGTGTCCTGTTTCTCTTCCTTCGCCATTTTCTCGGCCATATCGGCATCGAAATAAATTTGGCCGACAGCCGCGCCGGGGGAAGCATTAACTCCCTTGGCAACAAATCTGCCGTCCTTCTCGGCTTTCTTCATTTCGTTATCATCGAACTGCGGGTGAAGTAATGCATCTACGTTCTCAGGAGTTACACGCTTGACGGCTTCTTCCTTGGTGATGAGTTTTTCATTCGCCATATCCACAGCCATCTTGACGGCTGCCTTGGCGGTGCGCTTGCCCACGCGGGTCTGGAGCATCCACAACTTGCCACGCTCGATGGTGAACTCGACATCCTGCATATCGTGATAATGCTTCTCAAGTTTTGCAGTGATGCCCATGAATTCTTTGTACGCCTTGGGCATTTCGCCATTCAGGGCAAGGATCGGGTTTGCGTTGCGGATACCGGCCACCACGTCTTCGCCCTGGGCGTTGATGAGATACTCACCCATCATCAACGCATCACCAGTGGACGGATTACGCGTGAACGCCACACCTGTGGCTGAGTCATCGCCCATGTTGCCGAATGCCATCGTGCAAATATTGACTGCGGTCCCCAGATCGTGGGAGATTTTTTCCTTGTTACGATAATCCACCGCACGTTTGCCATTCCATGATTTGAACACGGCTTCGGTTGCCAATTCCAACTGCTTGAATGGATCCTGCGGGAAGTCATCGCCTGTTTTGGCTTTATATGCTTTCTTGAATTTTTCGACCATGACCTTCCAATCTTCGGCGGTCATTTCGGTATCGTTCTTATATCCCTGTTCCTTTTTGTAATTTGCAAGCGGATGTTCAAAGATCTCATCGCCTGTATCCATCACGACCGAGCCGAACATTTCGACCAGGCGGCGGTACGAGTCATAGACAAAGCGCGGATTGCCCGTGGCCTGCACCATGCCTTCCGCAACCTTATCCGTTAGACCAATGTTGAGGATCGTGTCCATCATGCCGGGCATGGAAAACTTCGCGCCGGAGCGGCAGGAAACCAGCAGCGGATTCTTCGCGTCGCCGAATTTCTTGCCGGTTGCTTTTTCAATCACCTTGAGAGCCTTCAATTCCTGATCCCACATACCGGCTGGAAACTTACCTGCTTTTTGATACGCGTTACAAGCCACTGTTGTCACAGTAAAGAAGGGTGGGACTGGGACGCCTGCCCGTGTCATATCCAAAAGACCCGCACCCTTACCACCCACAATACCTTTGACGCTATCCCAGGAACCACCGGCAAGTTTTTCAACTTCCTTAACCTCATTAAAGAGATAAACCCATTTAGTCATTTTGACTCCTATATATTGAATTTCACTAACAAACTTGAATTATTCTACCAAAAATGACCGGATTGACAACTGACAAACATCACCAATGTAAAATTTAATTTTTTAATCTGTAAACTCATTGCAAAGTTGATTATGATGCAAATCAAGGCATAATGGGGACAGGAAAAATTATGACAACCAAAATACTTGTTATTGATGATGATATTGCGATTACCGAATTAATGAGCATGCTGCTAAAGACTCATGGTTTTGAAGTAATCACAGCCAATACTGGCGTAGAGGGAATTGAGCTCGCAAAGAAGAATTCTCCCAATGTCATATTGCTTGACCTGATGATGCCGGATATAGACGGACGCGAAGTCTGTAAAGCGATCCGCTCCTTCAGCAACACTCCCATTCTTATCCTGTCGGCCATTAATGACCCTGAAGTGGTCGCCAAAGTATTGGACGCAGGCGCAGATGACTTTCTGGTCAAACCTGTGCCAAGCAGTGTACTTGTGGCACATATCAAAAAAATGGTCAGGCAGGTTGACGTGCAGGAAAACGGATTTACAAAAGTTACCGGCACGCTCAAGAAAAACACACAACCGCTCGCCGCTCATCACTAATTTCTTATTCTAATAAAAAACTGACACCTGCTGGGTGTCAGTTTTTTATTTTCAGAACTTTCACTATTGCTCAGTTCACTTTGAGTTTTACCACTACCGTTGAAGTAAAATAGTACAAAAGCAAGTGACAGTCACCTTAAAGGTGATTGTCACTTCGGGTGCTCCCTTACAAGTGGTGTCAAGCATATCGAGACCACACCTCTGTTAGTCCATGGAGGGAATTATGGAACAGTTTGGAAAGAAACTTGGCAAATTAAGTCTTGCGATCCTTGAAAATTTTGTTGAGGATAAACTCGGCAAAAAATTCGTGGATGAATTAAGGTCGCCAACCGACCGGGCTTTGGCGATTGAAACTGCGCTGGAGCATGTCGAAGAACGCTTCCAAAAAGAGTTCTCTGACAAAGACCTTGGCAAAGCAATTTTCGTAGATTTGCCGGTAGATAAAACAACTCTCGGTAATACCATCGGCAAGTTCTTTGACCATCCAACAGATTCTGATTTTCCAGAAAGCCTTACAAGTATTTTGACCTCAGAATTCGCCCAACTTTCCCCAGAGCGAATAAAGACCGCAGTCAGTTTCTATATCAAACTACTCAAACAAGAATTTGCACTTGCGGATGAAACCTTCCGTGAAAAAATAAGAGCATTAGCAGACTTGGAAACTCTCGAATATTTACGGGTCTTGGGGGAAGAATTAAAAAATCAAAATATATCAATTGGAAGAAACAAACGCTTACCCATTCAAAGCACACTTGCTCAGACTGAACTTCCCACCTTCAACAAAAATGAACCTCTCCCCTCACCAAGCGACCTGCCTCTCGGCTCCTATCTTCCCTTCTCGCGCAACCCGCTTTTCACCGGCCGTAAAGCGGACTTGATCTCCCTTGCAGAATCACTCTTAAAACAAAATTCAAGCACAGTCATCAACCAAGCCATCGCCGGCATGGGCGGACTTGGCAAGACTCAACTCGCCGTGGAGTTTGCCTATCGTTATGGGAAATTCTTTCGCGGCGTGCATTGGTTAAATTTGGCGAACCCGGAATCGCTCAATGGCGAGATCGCATCCTGCGGGGCACAGATGGGATTGGACAATTTTCCCGAAGAGCAGCCTTCGCAAGTGACTCTCACTTTGAATACATGGAAAGCGGATGGACCGCGTCTGCTGATCCTTGATAACTTTGAGCAGGTGGAATTGGTCAACGATGTGATGAAACTTTTAAATCACTCAAATATAAGAGTGTTGATCACATCACGCCGTTCGGACTGGCCACCGACTTCGGGGTTGCATCCATTACCCCTTGAATTATTTACAAAAGAGGAAAGTCTCGCCTTCCTAAAAGAATCAATGAAACAACGCGCAGACAAGGATGACGAACTCAAGGCATTATCTGAAAGGCTCGGCTTTCTTCCCCTCGCACTGGAATTGGCAAGCCGCTATTTGAATGGACATCCACGCTTGACCGTGACCGTTTATCTGAAACAAGCGAAAGAATCATTGGCGCATCCTTCGATGAAAAACTGGCGCACCGATCTACCCGCCGCCACCGGACATGATCTTGACCTGCAACGCACCTTCGCGTTTTCATGGCTGGCACTAAAAGATGTAACGGCTCAAAAGATATTTCTCGCCGCCGGCTACCTAGCACCGAACACCGCCATACCACTGGAGATATTTGAAAAGACTTTTGAAATTTCAAGCGAACAATGCGATGAGTCTCTTGCATTGCTTTATGGCTCGGGCTTATTACGCGAGAGCGACGCCCAGCCCACCATTCACCCGCTGCTGGCAGAATATGCGGGTAAATTATCAAAGGAGGACACAAAAATCCTCGAAGCTCTTGGGGATACATTTGCCACAATATCAAAAGAAGTACTTGACACAGGCTTGCCTGCGCGCTTTGATTTGATCAAGCCGCACATCCCCGTGCTTGCCTTGTACGCGGAGAATAAAAATATAAGAGTTGCTGGCGCATTGTGGAATAACTATGGCATCTATTTAAGGATGATTGCAGATTATTCAAACGCATTCGTGGCTTATGAGCGCGCTTCTAAGATTGATCCTGATGACGCGATTTATATCAATAACCTTGGCAAAGTGATGAAAGATCAAGGTGATTTGGTCGGTGCACGGGCGGCTTATGAGCGCGCCATAAAAATTTGGGAAGCTGATCTTGGCACAGAACATCCACAAGTCGCAACTGGCGTTAACAACCTCGGCAGCGTGATGAAAGACCAAGGCGATTTGGCCAGCGCACGCACGGCCTTCGAGCGGGCACTGAAAATCTTTGAAGCAAACCTGGGCGAAGATCATCCAAATGTGGCCACACTCGTCAACAACCTCGGCTTTGTGATGCAAGCCCAAGGCGATTTATCCGGCGCACGCGCGGCATTCGAGCGCGCCCTGAAAATAGATGAAGCCTCCCTTGGTTCCGACCATCCTAATGTTGCTAGAGACATCAATAACCTCGGCGGTGTGATGCATAACCAAGGTGATTTGGGTGGCGCACTCGCGGCTTATGAGCGCGCCATAAAAATTTGGGAAGCTAATCTTGGCATAGAACACCCACAAGTTGCCTATGGTATCAACAACCTCGGCTTTGTGATGCAAGCCCAAGGCGATTTGATCGGCGCACGCGTGGCTTTCGAGCGCGCGCTTGCAATCTTCAAAAAGTTTTTGCCGCCTGAGCACCCCAACATAAAAGTTGTGCAAGGTAATTTGGATGCGTTGGAAAAATAAACCCTAAAGAGTTTCACTGCTAACCAAGTATCCAATCAACAAGACGCCTCCACCTAACGAAGTAATCATTCACGAAAGAAGCCACTAGGGTTTACAATATTCTCAGGGTCCCCCTACAGTCTGGTATCATATCTCCATGCTCATCTACGATCTGACCCTTCCCGACCTCACCAACCTCCTCCAACAATGGAATGAACCCACCTATCGTGCCAAACAAATTTGGCAGGGACTATATCAACATTTGTATTCTTCGCCGGAACAGTTCACCAATCTGCCGGGACCGCTGCGCGCGAAGCTCAATGAAAGATTGAACTTCTCTCCTCTTAAAGTAAAACTCTTTCTGGATTCCTCGGATGGACAGACGCGCAAAACCCTCTTTGAATTACAGGATGGGCATTTAATAGAAGCGGTGCTGATGCGCTATGATCCCAACACCAATTCAGGCAAGGGACGCCGCACACTTTGCATTTCCACGCAGGCCGGCTGTGCCATGGGATGCGTCTTCTGCGCGACAGGTCAAATGGGGTTCAGCCGTCATCTCACGAGCGGCGAGATCGTGGCGCAGGTGATGCATTATGCGCAGGCGCTCAAAGAAGAAAGCCTTGCCGTCACGAACATCGTCTTCATGGGCATGGGCGAACCCTTCCATAATTACGAAAATTCCATGGCCGCCATAGACACGCTCAACGATCCCGATGGATACAACTTCGGCGCGCGGCGCTTTACCATTTCCACGGTGGGACTTGTGCCGCAGATCAAAAAATTTGCGGACGAAAAACGGCAGGTCAACCTTGCGATTTCATTACATGCGGCGGATGATGCGGAACGGCTGGCGATCATGCCGGTCAACAAGCGCTATAAAATTGATGATGTGATTCAAGCCTGCCGTTATTATGTAGAAAAAACGCATCGCCGCGTGACCTTTGAGTGGGCACTGATCAATGGAGTCAATGACACGCCGGAAGTTGCACGCAAACTTGCGTCACGGCTCAAAGGGCTACTGTGCCACGTCAACGCGATACCGCTTAATCCCACCGAAGGCTATCAGGGCGAAGCGACGAACCGTCAGCGGGCGATGATATTCAAAGAAACGCTGGAGCAGGCTGGGATCGAGTGTACGATCCGTATGCGCCGGGGAATAGATATTGCCGCAGGGTGCGGTCAACTCGCAGGGCAGGATTCATCCTCTTAGAAAAAATCGTGCACTATTGGCTACACGCCAATCAAAAACTCCCGTGAAGATTTATAACCCGACAAGCGTTAATAATGTGAAAAGCATGGACAGCGAAGAACCGTCGCACCTCATTTCAGATTGC
The DNA here is from genome assembly GCA_016219545.1 of Chloroflexota bacterium. Lineage (GTDB taxonomy): Bacteria > Chloroflexota > Anaerolineae > Anaerolineales > Villigracilaceae > Villigracilis. Next base: position 225,039 of record JACRMH010000062.1, read on the forward strand.
ATCGCCGGTGACGAACGGGCAATCGAAATGTTGGTACGCCAATACGAGGCGGGCGTGTTCAGACTGGCGCTTTCCATTCTCGGCGAGACGAGTGAAGCCAATGAAGTGACGCAGGAAACTTTCATCGCTGCGCTGAAGTCCTTGAAAAACTATCAGGAAAGAACATCCTTCAAGGCCTGGCTGTACACGATTGCGTTGAATATCAGCCGCAGTCACCTGCGAAAAAGAAAGATCCTGGAACGGTTACGGACAACGCTGACCTCCATCTTTCAAATTGATCCGCAAAAACAAGTTTTGCCAGAAGACATGGTCATTAGGAACGAAAGTGAAGCTGCCGTTTGGAATTCGCTGAACAAACTGGATGAAAGACATAGAATGGTTGTTGTGCTCAGATACTTTCACGACCTATCAATTACGGAAATTTCGAAAATACTCTCAGTCAATGAAGGGACGATCCATTCCCGCTTGCATACGGCACGTGAAAAATTGAGAAGTGCTTTATCGCATTTGCATGGAGAATAACCCGTGACCCAAATATCACATGAGGAAGCCCGCAGTTTGATCAATTTCAACGCCGACCAGGCCTTGGATGCGGACAAACATTCCATCCTGAATGCTCATCTCAATAATTGCACGGAATGCAAAAGCTATGCAAGCGAATTGAGTGAGGTTGAAAATATTTTACACAAGCTAAATCCAACATTGGATCGGCATCCCACTCCGATGAATCTTGATCGGATTTTGGGCGGAAGCAAAAACGCAGCTATCGGGTTTGCAAACAGTTTTACAGTGACAAAAATGGCAATGATGATTCTGGCCGTTATTGCTGTTGTAATCGGTTCCTGGCAATTTTCGATCATCGGCGTCTCATCCCCCACTGCAACCTACACAGCGATCCCCATTCCCACCCCGTCCACATACCTGACATCTGTAAATGAAATATTTCTAGATTGCGAGTTTATAGAATATCAGGTTCAAGCTGGCGATACATTGGACATCATTGCATTACAATTCTCCGTGACAAAAGAATTGATCATGGATTTCAACCACATGCAGGAGGAAAATATCCAACCATCCATGCATATCAGAATTCCCACATGCGCCCAAACACCGACTATTACCATTTATCCGCCAAACACAACCATCACAATTACCCCTCAATTTGAACCTATTACTTCAACTCCCGGGTAAAATTTCACCCTTGCAGCCTCAATAGGCGTGCGAGGTCCGAAACTTGTCAGAAAATTTGGATTGAAGTATAAGTCTCAAAACTAAACAGCGAAAAAGAGAATTATGAACAGAGAAAAACAAAACTGGCTCGAACGACCCATATATCCGGCACTGCCCAACGTCACGAACGAGATCGTGATCTTTATTGCGATCCTCCTGCTGGCAATCGTCACCCGCTTTTATATGCTCGAAACGCGCGTGATGAGTCACGACGAAAGTTTGCACACCTATTATTCATGGCGGCTATCCCAGGGGATGGGATATGAACATTCGCCCATGATGCACGGTCCGCTTCAATTCCATATGGTTGGGCTGACCTACTTTTTATTTGGCGCAAATGACTTCACTTCGCGCATCCCTGCCGCGCTGTTTAGCATTGCCACTGTCTTTATGGTCTGGTATTGGCGGCGTTATTTGGGCAAATGGGGTTCGCTGATCGCGGGTTTCCTTTTGGTCATATCCCCCTATATGCTTTATTACGGGCGCTACGTCCGCAACGAATCGTTCACCGGCCTCTCCGGGCTTCTCATGTTATATGCCATGCTGCGTCATCTCGAGGTCGGCGGCAGAAAATATCTGCTTATGCTTGCAGGCGCATTGGGTCTTCACTTCCTGGTAAAAGAAACCTCTTTTATTTACACTGCTGAAGCCCTGATCTACCTTGCAGTGTATTTCATCGCCCAGGTCACGCGCCGTCCGTGGAAAGGCGCAGAAAAAGAATATCGTGCCTTCATTATTTCTCTCGGCATTGCGGTCCTGCTGATCGGTGCTACTGCGGGCTACATGCTCTTCACCCGCGATGCAGCCAGCATCACCGGAGCAGAGACCGCTGCGCCGAGTGACCCAGACGCCGCAGCATCGTCTCTGACTGAGCCTTTGGCTGCTTCCACGTCCCCGATAATCATAATCATCTTCGTTTTGGCATCTTTGATCGCGCTCGTCGTTGCGGCAGTTTTTTTAATTGAGGGATATTCCTGGGAACGCATCCGTAAGGACCGCGCCTTTGACTTGCTCATGGTCTCAGGCACCATCGTCCTGCCAATGCTCTCACCCTTCCTCATCAAGTTTACAGAACGTTGGACTCAAGTCACCATCCCGGCAGAAGCTAATCAAGTTCAAGCTATGTTGGCGGACCCAAAAGCCATTTTGATCATCGGTGGATTTTTGATCTTAACCTTCATCATTTCAGTTGTCATCGGACTGATCTGGAACAAGGATTTTTGGTGGAAGACCGCCCTGCTCTTCTGGGTTCCCTACACCATTTTTTATACGACCATCTTCACCAATGCCAACGGATTCTTCACAGGCACCATCGGCTCGCTGGGATATTGGATCGTCCAGCAAGATGTTCAACGCGGAAGCCAGCCCTGGTATTACTACGTGCTGGTGCAAATTCCAATTTATGAATTCCTGCCCGCTCTCGGGCTCATCCTCGCCCTCATCGTCGGATTAAGAAGAAGGGCAATTTCCAAAATTGAAGAAGATGTCGTTGACCAGAATGACGAGGTCATCCTCCTGCCGGAAGCGGAAATATTGGAAGTTTCTGAAGAAGTATCTGAAATAGAAGAGCGGGATATTGCGGTTTCAGAAGAAAAGAATTTCTCGAACACATTCAGCCTGCTTTTTTACTGGAGCATTATCAGCGTCGCTGCATTCACCTTTGCCGGTGAAAGGATGCCGTGGCTCACCTATCACATGGCATGGCCGATGATCCTGATCACAGGCTGGGCCTTGGGGCGGATCATTGAAACAACCGATTGGGAAAAATTAAAAGAACAACGTGTCCCGCTGGGCATTGCAACCCTCGCGGTATTTGTTGCAAGTTTAGGCGGGGCGATCTATGCTTACAACGGTCCCATCCCTCCATTTCAGGGAAAAGACTTATCGCAATTACAAGCCACCAATGCTTTCCTCCTGCCTATGGTCGTCGCGATTTTATCTGCGGTTGCTATGTTCTACTTTTTCAAATCATGGACATTCAGGGAGATGAGGCGTGTCTTCACTCTGGTAGTCTTCGCCTTCCTGGCAGTACTCACTGCCCGCGCCGCGTTCCGCGCCTCTTACATCACATATGACCAGGCTACTGAATACCTCGTCTATGCACACGGCGCGACGGGCATCAAAGACATTATCAAACAAGCCACCGAGATCTCACAACGCACCACAGGCGGCATGAACGTTGCCCTTGCCTACGACACCAATGGCGATACAGGCGTGTCATGGCCTTTCGTTTGGTACCTGCGTGATTTCACGAATCAAAGTTCATTCGATCAACCCACCCGCTCCTTAAGAGACAAAACCCTCATCATCGTGGGACAAGTTAGTTTTGACAAGATCGAACCTGCACTTGGAAATGGCTTCAATAAAATCGATTACGTCCGCATGTGGTGGCCGAATCAGGATTACTTCTTCCTGACCAGTGACCGTGATGCGAGCCAGCCGTTCCCGCCAGAATATGCCTGTAATGGAGTCTTTAGCGTCTTCAAATTATTTAAATCCAAAGACTTCTCGCAATTCTGTGAAGGCTTCACCAACCCCGCCATTAGAAACGGTCTCCTTCAAATCTGGCTCAACCGCGATTACACCGCATACGCCCAAGCCAAAGGCCGCTCAGACTTGACCGTGGCAACCTGGGAACCTTCCTCGAGGATGCGACTCTATATCCGCAAGGATGTGACCGAGCAGATGTGGAATTACGGCGTTGCACCGGTCGCTTCCGAAACGACAGTTGATCCTACAGAAGGTAAATATGTTACGCTGTCAGCCGACCTCGTCCTGAACGTTACGCAGCCTGGTCAACTCCCGCTGAGTTCACCACGCACCTTTGCCTTTGCCAAGGACGGCACAGTTTATATTTCAGACTCTGGCAATAACCGCATCCTTCATCTTGATATGCAAGGGAATGTTATAAATTCATGGGGCACCTTTGCAGATGGAGCCTCCATCCCCGTTGGCCCGGGGACCTTTAACGAATCATGGGGAATCGCCATCGGACCGGACGGATCGGTCTACGCAACCGACACATGGAATCATCGTGTGGAGAAGTTCACTGCCAGCGGCAAGTTCATCAAAGCCTGGGGAATCTTTGGTCAGGCAGAGACGCCGGATGCCTTCTACGGTCCGCGCGGATTGGCGGTGGATTCCGAAGGGCGAGTCTACGTCATGGATACCGGAAACAAGCGCGTCGTCGTGTTTGATGCGAACGGGGTCTTCATCACCCAGTTCGGTTCCGGTGGTTTTGATCCCGGTCAATTCGATGAACCGACAAGTGTCGCAGTTGATAAGAATGGAACGGTCTATGTGGCAGATACATGGAACCAGCGCGTGCAAACCTTTGTCCCTATCGAGGATGAAAACGGTTTGTCGTTCATACCTGACAAACAATGGGACGTGTACGGCTGGTTTGGGCAGTCTCTGGATAACAAGCCATTTATTGCCGTCAACGATGCCCTGCATGTTTTCATCACCGATCCCGATGGATACCGCGTCATGGAATTTGATAATGACGGAAAATTACTCCGCGTTTGGGGCGATTTCGGTGATTCGATTTCCAGTTTCGGGCTACCTTCAGGCATCACTGTAGATCAGGAAGGGCACGTTTGGGTAAGCGACAGCGTAAATAACCGCTTGATGAGATTCACGACTCCTTAATCAATTTATAGGGGCGGGGCGACCCCGCCCCTATAAACGACAATTCTTATTGAACCAAAAAATTGCAGGGCGATTTTTTTAAGGTGTATAATCGCCCTGCTTTTATAAAAAAATCCTGCGAGGGAGAGTTATGAAACTCCACGAATACCAATCAAAAACAATTTTTTCAAAGTACGGCATCCCGATCCCGAAAGGTAGGGTTGCGGCTACCGCTCATGAAGCAAGGCAAGTTGCAGAAGAGTTGGGTGGCCGCGTTGTTATTAAGTCACAAGTGCTGGTAGGCGGACGCGGCAAAGCAGGCGGGGTAAAACTGGCCAAAGATCCCGCCGAAGCTGAACAGCTTGCCACGCAGATCTTGGGCATGGAGATCAAAGGACTGCCCGTGCGTAAAGTGCTTGTGGACGAGGCTTCTGCCATCGAACAGGAAATCTACTTCGCGATCACCAATGACCGCGCGGCGAAGAAACCTGTGATGATTGCATCTGCCGCCGGCGGTATTGACATTGAAGAAGTCGCTGCCAAGACGCCTGAGAAGATCGTCAAGATGCACATTGACCCCTTGCTGGGCCTGCGCGAATATCAGGCACGTGATGTGGCCGTCGCCATTGACCTGCCCCGTGATTACATGAAGGACTTCGTCAAGATCGCCATGGGGCTTTGGGAAGTTTACAAAGCCACCGATGCGACACTTGCTGAGATCAATCCATTGGTCATTACAAAAGATAAAAAACTCGTCGCGCTGGACGGCAAGATGATGATTGACGACAGCGCCCTCTTCCGTCACCCCGACTTGAATGAAATGCGCGACACTGACGAAGATGCTCCCGCCGAGATCGAAGCCCGCAAGTACGGGTTATCCTTCATCAAGCTGGATGGCAACATCGGCTGCATGGTCAATGGCGCAGGTCTGGCCATGACCAGTATGGATGTGATCAAACTCTTCGGAGGCGAACCAGCCAACTTTTTAGATGTCGGAGGCGGCGCCCCCGCTGACAAAGTCGCGGCAGCCATGCGCATCATCCTGAGCGACCCCAATGTCAAGGCAGTTTTGTTCAACATCTTCGGCGGCATTACCCGCTGTGACGAAGTGGCACGCGGCATCCTGACCGCAATGGAAGAAGTCAAACCAAAGGTTCCAATGGTTGTCCGTCTCGTCGGCACAAATGCAGAAGAAGGACGCAGACTTCTCCAGAACGCGAATATGATCACCGCCGAAACTTTGGCGGATGCGGCTAGAAAATCTGTAGCAGCCGCAAAACAAGGGAAATAATCCATGAGCATATTAGTAGATAAAAACACACGCCTGCTCGTGCAAGGCATTACCGGCAACGAAGGCTTATTCCACACCACTCAAATGGTTGCTTATGGCACAAATGTTGTCGGCGGCATCACCCCTGGCAAAGGCGGCGAATGGGTACTCGACGGTAAAATTCCCGTATTTGACTCCGTAAAGACAGCCCGAAATGCAACCGATGCAAATGCGACCATTATCTTCGTCCCGGCTCGCTTCGCACCTGACGCTATGTTCGAAGCCGCGGACGCCGGCATCCCGCTCATCATCTGCATTACAGAAGGCGTGGCCGTGCAGGATATGATGCGCGTCCGCAATTACCTTGACCAGAAAAAAGTACGCCTCATCGGTCCAAACTGCCCCGGTCTATTAACCCCCGGCGAAGCGAAGGTCGGCATCATCCCCGGTGACATTGCCATCCCCGGAAATGTCGGCGTGGTTTCACGCTCTGGAACACTGACCTACGAAGTGCTCTACGCAATGAAGCTTCTCAACATGGGAGCATCCACCTGCGTAGGCATCGGCGGTGACCCGGTCAACGGGACGAACTTCCTCGATGTGTTGGAAATGTTCGAGCATGACCCCAAGACCGAAAAGGTCATCATGATCGGTGAGATCGGCGGAAATGAAGAAGAAAAAGCCGCTGAATATATTGCCTCGAAAATGACCAAACCGGTTGCAGCCTTCATCGCAGGTCAAACCGCGCCTCCCGGAAAACGCATGGGACATGCCGGCGCGATCATCGAAGGCGGTGCAGGCACAGCCGCTGATAAGGTGAAGGCCCTCGAAGCCGCTGGCGTAAAAGTGGCTAAACACCCGGAAGAAATTCCAACGTTATTGTAATCACTGTAGGGGCGGGGTTATCCCGCCCCTACTCTCATGAAATATATAGAGCCGCCTTGCAGGCGGCTCTACGATTATAATCACCCTAATTAATTGCTTTACTTGCTGTGCGCTTCGATGTACTTCACAGCCTCGCCAACAGTTGTGATCTTCTGGGCGTCTTCATCGGAAATCTCGGCGCCGAACTTATCCTCAAAAGCCATGATCAACTCCACGAGATCGAGCGAATCAGCTTCCAGGTCCTCGCGGAAGCGGGCTTCAGGCGTGATCTTCGCCTCATCCGCACCGAGTAAATCTTTCACAATTCCTACAAGTTCATTATATGTGTCTGTCATGACAACCTCCATTTATTTTTTTGATTAGACTATTGTAATTGGGCTACAGAGTGCCGCATAAATCACGATAAGTTTGGCGAATTATACAACAAGCAGTAAAAACCGTGTCAAGCCGCATTAGACTATCACACTCAGGAACACTACCTTATGACAAAAGTTGCGCCCATCCACCAGCGAAAAACCGACCACATTAAAATAAATTTAGAAAAGGATGTCCGCTCAGCTCTGACAACCGGGCTTGAAAATTACCGCTTCGTCCACGAAGCGTTGCCTGAACTTGACCTAAACCGCATCGACACGACCCTCAACCTGTTCGGCAAAAAATTGAATTCCCCCATCCTGATCAGTTCCATGACCGGCGGGACAGAGTCTACAAAAAAAATAAACCTGCGCCTCGCCGAAGCTGCACAGGAGTGCGGACTTGCCATGGGCGTTGGGAGTCAGCGCGCGGCCATCGAACACCCCGAGCAAACCGAATCATTTCAAGTGCGGAAAGTTGCGCCGGATATTTTATTATTTGCAAATCTCGGCGCAGTACAGCTAAATCACGGTTATGGCATTGACGAGTGCCGCAAAGCCGTGGACATGATCCAAGCTGATGCACTTTACCTGCATTTGAATCCCTTGCAGGAAGCCGTGCAGGATGCAGGCGACACAGATTTTTCGGGTCTGGCAAAGAAAATAGAAGGTATATGCAAGAAGTTGGAAGTGCCCGTCCTTGTAAAAGAAGTTGGCTGGGGAATTTCAGAACGCACGGCAAAGTTACTCGCAAATTGCGGGGTCAGAGCAATTGACGTTGCAGGTGCAGGCGGCACGAGCTGGTCACAAGTGGAAATGCACCGCGCGCCCGATGAATTTACACGCGAACTTGCGGCGACATTTGTCGGCTGGGGAATTCCAACTGCAGAATCAATTCTCAGCGTGAAGCGAGCCGTCCCAGCCATGGTCATCTTTGCCAGCGGCGGCATCAAGGACGGACTCGACATTGCCAAATGCATCGCATTAGGCGCATCCCTCGGCGGCATGGCCGGGCAGTTCCTCAAAGCCGCGGCGATCTCAACAGAGAAAACCATTGAAAGGATGAAGCTGACGAAGCGACAGATCGAGGTCACAATGTTTGCGGCAGGAGTTGGAACATTGAAAGAGTTGAAAGTTGGCAAGTTGGTTGAACAATAGCACTGAGACTTTGCACAAAAAGATAAGAATAAAATGGTATCATCGCGGCTTGGAAAATATGTAGGATAATATCTTCAAGGAGAAATAAATGAAAATTGATTATCAGGAACCGAGCAAAGACCTGCTTATGCGGATTGACATTCACGAGAAATACGGCTCAGCCAACATTGACGTTTGGACGAACGACCTGCTCAAACCCCAGGCTGGCATGAAAATTCTCGATGTCGGTTGCGGCGCGGGCAAACTCTCCTTCCTTTTCAACGAATACACAAAAGGCGGCGCAAAGATCACCGGCGGGGATTTCTCCGAAGAATTGCTTGAAAAGGCACGCGAGAAAAATAAAAAGATCGGCGCACATATTGATTTCCAATTTTTGGATTTCAACCAGCCGTTCAAATTCGCAGACAACACATTTGACCTGTGTACAAGCGCCTTCGCCATCTACTACGCCTCAGACCTCGACTTTACATTTGGTGAGTCTCACCGGGTGCTTAACGCTGGCGGACGGCTCTTTGTCTCCGGTCCATTGCCTGAGAACAAGCAGATGTTCTACGACATCATCAAGGAAGCCACCAACGCGACCATCCCGCCCATGCCCGGCTCTTCTCGCTTCAAGGGCGACATTTTCAATACCATCAGCAAGATATTCGCAAAGACCGAATTACATAAATTCGAAAACCATCTCACCTTCCCCGAAGTTGCGCCATTCATGGATTATGTCCGCGCATCCCTTGGCGAAGACCGCAAATTGTGGACATCCATGTTCAACAACAATGCGGAATACGAAGCCCTGATTGGCAAGATCGAAACCGTGGCAAAGAAATGGTTTGACCGAGACGGCAAACTGGTCATGACCAAAGTCGTCGGTGGAATTTTGGCGACAAAATAATACGTAGGGGCGGGGTCATCCCGCCCAGGGCGGCAGGACGCCGCCCCTACAGGAACAATATGAACTTCTTCGGTAAAAAAGTCCTCTTCCTCGGCGCGCATCCTGATGATATTGAGATCGGGTGCGGCGCTTTGATCCATCACATTGTCCATAAGACAGACATCCTGTGTGTCACATTATCGGATAATCAAAAAAATCCCGACCTGAAAAATGTAAAAGGCGAACATCTCAAGTCCATGAAAGTGCTGGGAGTGCCTGAAGAACAGATCGTCTTTGGTCCTTTTATTACGCGTGTCTTTCCCGATGCGCGTCAGGAAATTTTGGAATACTTCCTAAAACTACGCAGGGATTTTCAACCCGATCTGATCTTCGTTCACTCGAAACAGGATGTCCACCAGGACCATCTCACCATGACCGATGAAGCCCTGCGCGCCTTTCGCGGCATCACAGTCTTGGGCTTTGACGTAGTGCGCTCGTCTTATGGATTCTTCCCGCACTTTTTAGTCGAAGTGACCGAAGAGGACGTTCAGAAAAAGATCGAAGCCCTTTCGCAGTATGAAACTTATCGTGACAAGTATTACTTCAACAGCGAACTGACCCGTTCCATCATGGTAAGGCATGGCGCGCTGGCAGAAGCCCCTTTCGCAGAAGGCTTTGACATTTTGAGAATTGTCGGAAAGTTTGAAAATTAGAGTAGATCTCTTGCAAAAGTCAAATCGTAAAACGGACGTTAGAGAACGTCCGCTATACAAAACATAATTTTTTTCTGTGTAGTGTGCGCTCTCTAGCGCACTTATGCAAGAGGTCTAGTTTACAGGTTGCAGGTCAAAGGTTGAAAGCAGAGGAAGAGGTCAAAATGATATTTACAGAGCTGTATCAAGAGTTGGTAAACAGTACAGAGATCATCCGTGCGCTGACCGCGAACATTTCACAAGATGATGCCCAGGTCAAACCTGCGCCTGAGACGTGGTCCATTCTTGAAGTGATTTGCCATCTTTATGACGAGGAACGTGAGGATTTTCGTGAACATCTGGACTTTATCCTCCATCGTCAAAACAAAGAGTGGCACGAGATCGACCCGCAAAGTTGGGTCGTTTCCCGCAAATACAACGAACAAAATTTTATTGAAATGCAAATGAAGTTTTTTGATGAACGCAGAAAATCACTGGATTGGCTGATTGACCAGTCTGGTGCTGACTGGGACACAACCTACACATCCGAATATGGATCGGTCCCAGCAGGTGAAATGTTCGCCGCCTGGGTGGCACATGATAATTTGCACATTCGTCAACTGGTGGAACTCAAACGCTTTCACATTGAAAAGGTCACACAGCCATACGCAATCGGATATGCGGGGGATTGGTAAATTCAGTTCACAGGCTTTCTGGATTTGTTCAACAAAAAACTGGTGGTCGCGAGATCACCAGTTTTTTGTTGATTACTTTACAGTCTTACGGATTGACTTGCTGAGCGCCCCAGTTTCCGCCCATCATACCGCGGCCTTGACCGTTTCCCATCATACCGGGTCCGCCACGGGTACCAGTGCCATTTGTTCCATCGCCGTCAAGCATTGGGCAATCACCGTTTAAGCCAGCGCCGTTCATTCTGCTGCCGCGCGTCTTCATCAAATCGGCCTGTGCCTGAGTGATGACCTTGGCCTTCACAGCCGCATCCAAAGCATTCGTGCGGACTTCGGTCATGATGGCAGGGAATTCTTCGGCGGTTACCCCTGTTGAGAGGGCGATGTCATACATGGTCTCGCCGGCGGCGATGCGCGTGTTGACGTCATTCACATTCAGGTCAAGTTTCTTTGCGAATTCGGTGACCATAAAAGTGTGCAAAACTCCGCTTGCGCCGTTCTGCATCATGGGACCATGCCCGACGAACGGGGTGGTTGTCCCCTGGGCGTAAACTGCGCCAATACCAAATGCGCCGATGGCGATTACTGCTATAACTAAAGCTACGATCAAAATTGTCTTTTTCATTTCATACTCCTTTTGAGTGATAGTTCAGGTTTGTTCCTGATTACGTCCCAAAGGATACTTCTGCCATGTAAAGGGTTTGTAAAGAAAAGGGAAAGATTAGGGAAAGAAATCAACAATTCTCATTATGAGTATGTCGCTGCGAGGCGCACTTGTTTTTGCCGAAGCAGTCTCCGCATAATTGGAGATTGCTCACCGCGCTGGCGCGCGGCGCAAGTGTCGGGCTGGCGCCTTCGTAACAGCATATTAAGAATTACTGGAAAGAATACAGGGATTTGTTATATACTGTAAATAGGAGACCAAACAAAATGGACGCCTTAAAATACGAAAAGATCGGCGAAGCGAACAGCCTTGCGGAGGCCGAAGTGATCAAAAGTTTTCTGGAAGCCGAAGGCATTGACGCGGAACTGGTGGAAGATTCTGTTTCCCATTCATACTATACAATGCCGTTTGCCCAAGTGGAAATCTTTGTCCCAAAAGAAATGGTGAAGCGGGCGAATAAACTGCTGGCATCTTTCGAGGACATCAAACCTGAAGAACAAGATGAGGAAGAATAATTTTTTAGAAACACGGAACGATTATCATGACAATTCATCCGCCCAGCCTTGGTATCTGATCACACCATCTATTAGCCAAAGGTCAGACAAACTGGAAACTTACGCTTCGGATGTAATCTACAAGACCCCCACTCCAGGTTGTTAATCCAGAACTCCGCACGTTACTCTGGGTTGAGAGGGTCAAGTTGCTATTGTTTGCACTCAACAGAGTCATAGCACTGATAAAAAGAACAAATTCAACCCCTATTTTCATTTCAGATTTTGGATATAAGTCAATTTTAACAGGCGCGTTAGCTTAGCGAATAGTTGATGTTGCTTCACCATTGGAAGTTGGGACGGCAATAAATGGTTCAATGGAAACATCCGCAGTATCAGTTAAAACATTTATATATATTATTTTTTTATTTCCAATAATTGCCGTGTCCTGCTGCCCGGTTGCATCCACTTGAATCTGGCTTTCCCCTAAGGTATTTGCCATAACTACAACTTCCGTTTCATAACTTTGATTCGCGTCCAAATCAAACCCCCATTCCGCTTCTCCGCTCACCAAAGTAAATCCATTCGGCAATAGTAATTGAGCTTGAATATTATTTATAGGAATAGGTGTGGAAATGGAAATTTTCAAGTTAACAACCTGGTTCAACTTGGGCAGTTCGCTAAATTGGAGGTTTATTGTAACCAGTGGACCTATTTTGCCTCCATCATTTCCCGAACAACTGCTCAAGATAATTGAAATAATAATTAGAATACCTGGCAATAGCATTTTTTTTGATAGAGAAGACTTGTACATTAGATGATACTCCTTGAGTTGGTGTTTTTTTATCTATACCCACATGAATTAGAACCTCTTACACTTCGGAAGTTTGAGCAACTAAAAGTTGTCAAGATAAGACCTCGGAGATTTTGAAAATCTCCGAGGTCTTATCTTAATTTCCTACTCCTCCCCTGTCATCAACTTGATGCGCTCCCAGGGTTTCAGGCTTTCATCTTCGGCCAGTAAATTCTTCAAGTCATATAGTTCATCACGCAGAGCAGCGGCTCTTTCAAACTCAAGGTTCTTCGCCGCTTCTTTCATTTGCTTTTCCACATCATCCACGATCTTACGTAACTCGCCGCGCGGCAAGCCGTCCGCCGCAGTCTTATACTTCGCTTTCTCTTCGCCTATCGCTTTGGCGCTCATCATTTCAGCCAGCTCGTGGATCTCCTTGTGAATGCTGATCGGCACAATATGATTCTCTTCGTTATATTTGACCTGCTTCGCGCGGCGACGATTCGTTTCGTCCAGCGCGCGTTTCATCGAATCGGTAACCCGGTCGGCGTACATGATGACGCGTCCATTGACGTTACGCGCGGCGCGTCCGATCGTCTGGATCAATGCCGTGTCCGAGCGCAGGAAGCCTTCCTTGTCCGCATCCAAAATCGCGACCAGTGAAACTTCAGGCAAATCCAAGCCTTCACGCAAAAGGTTGATTCCCACCAGCACATCAAAAGTACCCAGTCGCAGGTCACGCAGAATGGCGATGCGTTCCAGCGTTTCCACTTCTGAATGCAAATACTGGACCTTGACTCCCAACTCTTTCAGATACTTCGTCAATTCTTCCGACATACGCTTCGTGAGAGTCGTGACCAAAACGCGCTCGCCTCTTCCCACCCGCTGGCTGATCTCTCCGACCAGGTCATCCACCTGCCCTTTAGTTGGGCGGACGTCCACCTCAGGGTCCACCAATCCCGTTGGTCGGATGATCTGCTCCACAACCTGATCCGCATGTTCCATCTCATAATGGGATGGTGTGGCAGAAGTGTAGATCGTCGAACCCATCACCTGCTCGAACTCCTCAAACTTAAGCGGACGGTTATCCATCGCCGATGGTAAACGGAAGCCATACTCCACCAAGGTTTCCTTACGCGCGCGGTCACCGTTATACATCCCGCGGATCTGCGGCACGGTCATGTGACTCTCGTCAATGATGAGCAGATAGTCACTCGGCAGGAAATCGATCATCGTCCACGGATGTGAACCGGGCGCACGACCATCCAACTGGCGCGAGTAATTCTCAATGCCCGAACAATAGCCAACTTCCTTCAACATCTCAAGGTCATAGCGCGTGCGTTGTTCGATACGCTGTGCCTCAAGGAATTTACCATTGTCCTTATAGAATTTCAGTCGTTCCTCAAGTTCAGCTTCAATATTGACAATTGAATCCTTCAAGCGGTCGGCATCGGTCAAGAATTGTTTCGCAGGAAAAATGGATACTTCGTTTGGCTCTTCATATATCTCGCCGCTTACGCGATTGAAAGTCATGATTCGTTCGACCTCATCGCCAAAGAAAGTAATACGGTAGCCGCGCTTATCTTCATAAGCCGGAATGATCTCCAACGTATCACCGCGCACACGGAATGTGCCCGGCTTCAATTCCATATCGTTGCGTTGATACTGACTCTCGATCAACTGCCTCAGCAAGGCATTGCGACGGTAGATGTCCCCAATCTTAAGGGTGACAGTTCCTTTGCCAAACTCCTCGGGCGAACCCAAGCCATAAATACATGACACCGACGCCACGATAATGACATCGCGGCGTGAGATCAATGCTGTCGTCGCAGCAAGGCGCATGCGTTCGATCTCTTCGTTGATCTGAGTCTCTTTCTCGATGAACAGGTCATGCCTCGGCACGTAGGCTTCGGGCTGGTAATAGTCATAATAAGAAACAAAATACGAGACCGCGTTCTCAGGAAAGAACTCCTTGAACTCGGCATACAACTGCGCCGCAAGGGTTTTGTTGTGCGCCATGATGAGCGCCGGCTTTTGCAGTTCCTGAATGACGGATGCAATGGTGAAGGTCTTGCCTGTGCCGGTGGCGCCAAGCAGCACTTGATTCTTTTTGCCATCGCGGACACCTTGTACAAGGTCGCGGATAGCTTCGGGCTGGTCGCCCATCGGGATAAAGGGAGCGTTAAGTTTGAAGTCCATGTTTTTTTAGGTTGGTTGATTAGGGGAACGTGTGTTCTATTTTACCCGAAAATCACTGATCCAACTGTGTCAACACTTCCAATAATTTCACAGTCCAGACTTCTTCTTTAGCGACAGTTACCCAATAAGCGGATTTGCCGCCTCTCACGCCGTTCCCTAGATCAGGCAGGCGCATCGCCTCCGACCCGTCAACGGGTGTGGCGTACTTGAGCAGGATCTGCCCCGAAGATTCCATACCTACCGAAGTCAATCCCACTTTTTCGGCGCGCAGTTTCACCCGCATTTGATATAACAGATTCTGAGTCATCTCCGGCATGAGACCAAACCTGTCACGGAACTCAGACCCGAGCGCATCGAGTTCAGTTTCATCACGCAAGTCCGCAATGCGACGATATAACCGTAAACGCAGATCCTGATCTGAAATGTATTCGCTAGGAATACCGACCGCGAGAGGCAAATCCACATTGACGGGCAAACTCAAGGGTAAGTTGAAGGTTGAAAGTTGAAGGTCAAACGTAGCTTCAGGCAAACCTTCACCTTTCAACTTGGAACTTTCAACTCGGCGCAAACGCCGTACCGCATCTGATAACATGCGTGTGTAAAGATGAAAGCCTACATCCTGAATGAATCCATGCTGACGTGTGCCAAGCAGATCGCCTGCACCGCGGATTTCAAGGTCGCGCATCGCAATCGAATAGCCTGCACCAAGCTGTGTGTTCTCAGCAATGACTTCAAGTCTTTGTTGACCGTCCTGAGTCGGCGACATTTTATTATGGCGGAAGAAATACGCATAAGCCCGCATCGCGCCGCGTCCTACACGTCCGCGGAGTTGATAGAGTTGCGCCAAGCCAAAAGTATCAGCGCGGTCAACGATGAGCGTGTTGGCATTGGGAATATCCAGCCCTGATTCGATGATGGTGGTACAAAGCAGAATATCTATCTCGCCCATGTTGAAGCGATGCATCACGCTGGCCAGTTGACCCTCGGCCATTTGTCCATGCCCAACATCCACCCGCGCCTCAGGGACAAGTTTATTAAGATGCGCCTTCATCGCGTCAATGGTGTTGACACGGTTATGCACAAAGAAGATCTGTCCGCCGCGTTCCAATTCACGCAAAATGGACTGGCGCACAAGCCGCGGCGAATAAGGACCCACATGCGTAACAATAGGCAAACGTTCTTCGGGCGGCGTATTCAAATTGGATATATCGCGCACGCCAGTCAACGCCATATACAAAGTGCGTGGGATCGGCGTGGCGGTCAGCGTCAGCACATCCACTTCGGTGCGAAGTTTTTTGAGATGCTCCTTATGAGTTACGCCAAAGCGTTGTTCTTCATCAATAACTACAAGTCCCAAGTCTTTGAATTGCACATCTGCAGAGATCAAACGATGCGTGCCGATGATGATATCCACTTCACCCAAAGCAAGTTTTAATAAAATCTCAGTCTGTTCGCGATGCGTGCGGAATCGTGAGAGCATTTCAACTTTCACAGGAAAGGCGGCGAGTCTTTGCGAGAAAGTCTCAAAATGTTGTTGAGCCAACACTGTCGTGGGCACAAGCACGGCCGCCTGCTTGCCGCTCATCACAGCCTTGAATGCAGCACGCAAAGCCACCTCTGTTTTGCCATAGCCTACGTCACCGCAAAGCAAGCGATCCATTGGGCGGGCGCGTTCCATATCCCGTTTAATATCGGTAATGGCTGTCTTTTGATCGTCCGTTTCAACGTAAGGAAAACTATCTTCGAGTTCCTGTTGCCATTGGGAATCAGCGGCAAAGGAAAATCCTTCCACCACCTGGCGCCGCGCATAAAGATCGAGCAAATCTTCAGCGACTCTTTGCACCGCTTCTTTGACCCGGGACTTTGTCTCTGCCCAGCCCGTCCCGCCCAGATGATCGAGCGCAGGCTTGCCGCCATCCGCACCGACATAGCGCGTGAGTCTGTCGGCTTGATGCACAGGGACAAAGAGTGTGTCGGCGTTGTCGTATTCAACAGCAAGAAACTCTCTTTCGTGGCCTTCCAACTGTCGCTGAGTCAGACCCGCGAACCGTCCGATGCCATGATCAATGTGGACAACATAGTCACCGACGAGCAAGTCCGCATATAGCGATTCAGGAGTCTCGGCGCTTTGTCTTTGTTTGATGCGCGGCTGCGGTCTCTCCCATCCGAAGATCTCAGAGTCAGTGATCAGGTGAACTATGCTCGAGGCGGCATGAGCAGTAGTGGTTAGGGTAAAACCTTCGGAGAGTGAGGCTTCGATAAATTGGAGATTTGGGAATTGGGAATTGGGGTAATGCTCGTTCCATAATTCCTGCAGGCGTGACGACTGGCGCGAGACAATAAAAATCTGTTCGCCCCTTTCCACGATGGGCGAAATGTAATCAATGAATTGTTTGAGCCGTCCGCCGAATCTTTCATCGTGCGTAAACTGCTCGCTGAGCGTTGACGACTGATCGCCGGAGTATCCCAACTCAAGCGAAGAAAATCCGCTCAGGCTGTCGTTCAATTCCGACCACGGAATGTATGGAATGGGAAAATCTTTTGAAAGCGTGCCCTCATCAATGCTTTCTTTTCTAAATTTAACGGCCTGCTCCTCCACTTCATTCGCAATGACCTCAACCAGATTTATGTCATCCACCAAGACCAAAGTCTTCGGCGGGAGATAATCCAACAACGAGGCTTGCATTGGATGGAGCAGCGGAATGTGAAATTCTGAAAGTTGGTTCTGTGCGTCAACAGAATCCGTTAAAAATTCACGCGCAGGGGTGACCAAAATATTTTCAAGTGTTTCGATGGTCCTCTGCGTGGCAGGGTCAAACTGGCGGATGGTTTCGATCTCATTGCCAAAAAAATCAAGGCGGACAGGATAAGGCTGCGTGGCAGGCCAAACATCCAGCAGACCTCCGCGGTGTGAGAATTGACCCGGCTCGAGGACAGTGTTCACCCGCTGGTAGCCGACCCTCGCCCACTCACGGATCAACATATCGGGTTGAATGCTCTGCCCTGCGGACAGTTTCTTACACGCCTTGAGAAAATCCCTGCGCGGCAAGGTACGCGTCATCAATGAACGTGCTGAGGTGACAATGATGGGCGGTGTTTCGGGTTTTTGTGTAAATGGTAAATGGAAATAGGAGAGCGCAGTAAGCACCTGCAAACGTTCGCGGCGAGTGGATACTCCCCAGGCGGCTTCTTCATAGAATAATGGATTCGGCTCCGCAAATAAATAGCGCGGCGACTTGACCCAAAAGCCAAGTTCATCATACAAAGACATGGCATGATCGGCGCGGTCAGTGATTAAGAGAATTGGCTGATCCAGATCACCATGCAAAGCGGCAAGGATAGGCAGGCGCGCAGAACGTGGCAGCCCCAAGCCAGAGATTGATTCCCCTGCTTGAAGTTGAGTCAGCAGTTGCTGATATTGGGATAATTCGTGTAAGTGGGCTAATAAAAGCTTCATAATATTTTATGAATTCTTTTCTATATCCGCCAGTTGCTTTAATTGATTAATAATGGGATTCTGCAAGAGCGGCCATCCAAAGAAATAGTTGGGAACAAATTTTATTGTCGATCCAAATCGTGTTTCAATTTTAAGTTCGACGATAATCACATTCTTTTGAACGCCAAATATTGACTCCCTAACAGCCTTTATCATTAACAGTGGGATCTGAATTGTTCCTCTACTGTCGGTTACATACATATAATGTTCATCAATTTCTGCATCTTTCAATTCTAAAGATGTGCTAAATAAAACATACATACCCACTACACAAATAATGGAAGAAATTGTTTTCCCGTATATATCCAAATTCGGCAAAAACAAAACAGCTATTAGCCCAATTAAGAATCCGACCGGATATAATTTGCGTAGGTAGGTAAATTCAGAAGAGACTTTTTCTTTCATGGTGACTCTACTATTCAATGCCGCCATTGAATTTATTCATTGCCGCATTCAAACCTTTCATCACAAATTCCAAAGCGGCATCGGCAGCGCGGTCTAAAATTTCGGGCAGGAGTTTCAGATCGTCTTTGGAGAATTCCTGCAAGACATAATCCTTCGGGTCCATGCGGCCGGGCGGACGGCCGATGCCGAGGCGCAGGCGCGGAAAATCTTTGGTGCCAAGCTGTTCAATGGTGGAGGCCATGCCGCGCTGTCCGCCGGGGCCTCCGCCGGGACGAATACGGATCGTGCCGAAGGGCAGGTCAAGGTCATCGTGGGCGACCAGAAGATTTTCTACAGGAAGTTTGTAGAAATGTAATAGTCCCTGCACAGATTGACCAGAAAGATTCATGTAAGTCTGCGGCTTGGCGAGGATGATCTTGCGCTCCTCATACAGCGTGGACATGACGATGGCCTTGGCTTGTAATTTCATTCCATGCGCGTTGAGGCGTACGGCGATACGGTCAATGAGCATGAAGCCAATATTGTGGCGGGTATCTTTGTATTCGCGGCCAGGGTTGCCGAGGCCGATGAGGAGGAAGGAGTCTGTCATAGTTATCAGTAATTAGTGGTCAGTTATCAGTTTTTGCGGAGACGGAGGATAAGGGAAGATAGAACGAATAGGACGAGGACGATCAATCCGCCTTGTGTGAAGGTTGAATAGATGGAGGTGGTGGTTACCGAAGCCGGGTTAACTGTCAACGGCGTTGGGGAGGGAAAGGCGTTTATCACCGCATCGGGCAAACGGGTTGCAGTGGGAGGCGGGATCGTGGCTGTTGGGATCAACGTGGCAGTGGGAGTATCCGTTGGCAGGGAGATGTCGTTGCCGATCTTTATGTTTGAAACAAGCACATCTTGAAAAGAACCGTCTTGAAGAAAGACGCGCAGGCGCAGGGTGTAATCACCGTCTGTCAGCAGAGTTGTGTCCCAGACCGTGAGGGGGGCATCCTTGATGGGCTGGGAAAATGTCTGGATGCTGAACCAAGTTTCGGCGGAGTCGGATGCGCCCTCTGCAGGGAGGTCATATTTAAATTCAAGTTGAGCAGATGAAAAATTAGGGACATCCAAATTGCCGATTATTTCCACCTTCCCGCGCAAAATCTGCCCTGATCGAGGGGATGTAATGGAAGGTCCCGCCGTTTGGGTAAATAAAAAAAGGGAAAGAGCTAGAAGCATCTGGAACATGGCAATTGGTAAGTTTAACATGAAGGGTATGCAGGGTCAAATTGCAAATGCCATGAATTGAAAGCATGAAGCAATTCTCGAATGATTATTTTTCTGGTAAACTCAGATGAGTAAGTTAATTCCCTAGGAGACCGAGTTATGACAAAATCACGTTCTGACCAAATGGTGGAACGCCTTCGCAATATGCAGGCATTTGCTCCCGACATTGAAGCATCCGCCATTGTTTCTGTAGACGGCCTGATCATGGCCTCTGCATTACAACAGGGCGTGGAAGAAGACCGCGTATCGGCGATGTCTGCGGCCATGCTCAGCCTCGGTGAACGTATTTCCGGCGAATTGGGGCGCGGCGGACTTGAACAGGTTTATATCAAAGGCGATAAAGGCTCCATTGTGTTAACCGCCATCGGCGAAGAAGCCGTGTTGACGGCCATGGCAAGGCAGGATGCCAAACTTGGCATGATCTTCCTGGAGATGCGGCGCGCCGCCGAAGACTTAGTGAAGCTGGTTGGATGAACAGAAGAAAAATCTTTACCCCAAAAAATAATCAACCCCAGAATGGGGAGGGCTTAAACGCCCTCCCCATTCTCTTTGTATTTTTATGAGTAAGACCTGACAGGTTTTAATAAACCTGTCAGGTCTAATAAGGAGATTACTTATGACGACCAAATATTTATTTTTTACAGGCGGTGTGGTTTCATCGGTGGGGAAAGGTGTGACCGCGGCCGCGATGGGTTTGCTTTTGAAGGAACGTGGCTTTAACGTCGCGGTTCAAAAATTGGACCCTTATATCAACGTTGACCCTGGCACGATGTCACCCTACCAACACGGCGAAGTGTATGTCCTCGATGACGGCGCAGAGACCGACCTCGACCTCGGTCACTACGAACGGTTCATTGACAATCGTCTGACCAGAGTCAGCAACTTCACCACAGGACAGGTCTACGCCGAAACCATCGCGAACGAAAGACGCGGTGATTATCTGGGCGGCACGATCCAGGTCATTCCGCATATTACAAATGAGATCAAACGCAGGATCGGGTTGGTCGAAAAGGAAACAGGCGCGGAGATCGTCATCCTCGAAGTCGGCGGGACAGTTGGCGATATTGAGTCGCAGCCATTCCTTGAGGCGTTGCGTCAACTCCGCAATGAGGTGGGACGTGAGAACTGTCTCTTTGTACATGTCACATGGCTTCCCACCATCGGAGCAACCGGTGAGATCAAGACCAAGCCAACACAACATTCAGTGGCTGCGCTGCGTTCCATTGGTATCTCACCAAACATCATTATCGCGCGCGCGGACCAAAACGTGGATAAGAGTCTCTGCGAAAAGATCGCGCTTTTCTGCGACGTGGAAAAAGACTCGGTCATCCCCATGCCCACTGCGGACGTGCTGTATGAAGTCCCGTTACTTTTGGAAAAACTTGGCGTGGGCGAATTATTCCTCAAGAAACTCGGTCTCACCGCAAAACGACAAGCGAACATGAAGCCCTGGCAGAAGCTTGTAGAAGATGTCCGCCGGCCGAAGCCGACAGTGAAGGTTGCGCTGGTCGGAAAATATGTCGAGCTGCAGGATGCGTACATGTCAGTCCGTGAGGCGTTAAAACATGCAGCGCTCGCAAACAACGTTGAAGTGGAGATCAGTTGGATCCATTCCGTTGACCTTGAAAAAGATAAAGGCTGGGATGTCGTCAAAGAAGCAGATGCAGTCCTTGTGCCGGGCGGTTTCGGCTCGCGCGGTATTGAAGGCAAAATTTTGGCGGCGCGCTATGCCCGCGAGAATAAAGTCCCTTATTTAGGTTTGTGTTTGGGGATGCAAGTGATGTGCATTGATTTTGCGCGCGGTGTATTGGAACTGGAAGATTCGAATTCCTCTGAATTTGATCGAAGCACGGAGAACCCGGTCATTGACATTATGATAGACCAGCGCTCGATCACCAATATGGGCGGAACGATGCGCCTCGGACTTTACCCGTGCCTGCTTCAAGCGGGGACGAAGTCAGCCGCCGCCTATGGAGTCCCAAGCGTGGACGAGAGGCATCGTCACCGCTTTGAGTTTAACAACACCTACCGCGCCGAGTTCGAGAAACACGGCATGGTCTTCTCCGGTCTCTCCCCCGATGGCAGATTGGTCGAGATCGTTGAACTGGCGAATCATCCCTACATGGTCGCGAGTCAATTCCACCCTGAGTTTTTATCACGCCCCATGAAACCTCATCCATTATTTGTTGGATTGTTGAAGGCGGCGAAGGAAAGGGCGAAGAAGTGATCAGTGATTAGTGATCAGTAAGTGCCATGAGTTGTGAGATTCAATCAAACCTCGGAGGTCTTCAAGACTTCCGAGGTTTGATTTATATCAACCTACTTTCTAAATCCCTTTGGTGCTTCGGCATATACTCCGCGCATTGATTCGGGGAGACCGGCCGCGAGGGTGAACATGAGGCGGTCGGTGAGGGAAAGAGGCGTATCGTGCGGATTCGGCAAAATAGGTGGCAGCAATTTCACGGTCACGCTGGAGCGCTGTGGAAAGCCTTTGAAGAATTGATCGGAACCGGTCACTGCCATCGGGATGATCGGACAATTCATCTCGATCGCCATCCTGGCCGTGCCTGTCTTGGCGACATTGAGTCCCCTGCCCATTGAGCGAGTCCCTTCGGGGAACATGCCGAGTGTTTGACGATGCGCAAGCACCTTGCGTGCGTAACGCATGGCCCATTCATCCTTCTCGCCGCGATACACTGGGAACGCACCTAGGTTTCTGAGAAGCGGGTCAAGCGGCGTGTTGAATAATTCCGCCTTGCCCATAAAAAAGATGGGACGCGGCAACGCAAACTGCATGGGAAAGACATCGAAATTGGTATTGTGATTCGCGGCAATGATGACTGCGCCATCCAATGGAAAATGTTCCAGTCCCTCCATTTTCATCACCATGATGGCGCGGAAAAGATTGCAGATTGACCAAATTAAAATGCGGCGGAATTTGGTTTCCTCCAGGGAATATTTTTTCCGGTCACGCGGGTCAAAATCCTGTGATGTGTTCACGAAAAACTCTCCATATAAAATGCGATTATACTTGTTGAAAATAAACAGTATCGCGACATTTATGTCGCATTACAATTACACTGCGACATAAATGTCGTGGCACAAATAAATAACCCCAGGAGTAAATAATGGACACTACGATCGAAAGCATATCCGCGTTGGAAATTCTCGATTCACGCGGCAACCCAACCGTGGAAGTTGAAGTCACCTTGTTCGATGGCGCATGGGGACGCGCCGCAGTTCCCTCAGGCGCATCCACCGGCATACATGAAGCCTTGGAAATGCGCGATGGCAACAAGAAGCGCTACCTCGGCAAAGGCGTGGCAAAGGCGGTTGCCAATGTCAACGGAATCATTTCAGATGCCCTCTTCGGTTGGGATGCCTCCGAACAAAAAGCCATTGATGCTGAATTGCTCATGCTGGATGGCACAGCCAACAAATCCAAGCTTGGCGCGAATGCCATTTTGGGAGTCAGCCTTGCAGTGGCGAAGGCGGCCGCAAATTCATTTGGAATGCCCTTATATCGTTATCTCGGCGGCGTGTATGCTCATGTGCTTCCGGTTCCGATGATGAACATCATGAATGGCGGCGCGCACACCAACTGGCAAAGCACAGATATGCAGGAATTCATGGTGATGCCTTTCGGCGCGCCGTCATTTTCTGAAGGACTGCGCTGGGGTGCTGAAATCTATCACGCACTGAAATCTGTCCTGAAAGAAAATGGATATGGCACGCTCGTCGGCGATGAAGGCGGATTTGCGCCGGCGCTGAAGGCGAACAACGAAGCCATTGAGTTGATCCTCGCGGCAATTCAGAAAGCTGGATTCAAAGCAGGTCGCGGCAAGGATGTTGCGATTGCCCTCGACCCGGCCGCCTCTGAACTTTATGATGAGAAAACAAAAAAATATAATCTCCGCAAGGAAGGTAAAAAACTCAGCGGGGAGCAGATGGTGGATTTCTGGAAGAAGTGGGTCAAGGATTATCCGATCGTTTCCATTGAAGACGGTCTCGCACAAAATGACTGGGCTTCGTGGAGCCTGATGACCAGGGAATTAGGCGACAAGATCCAAATCGTCGGCGATGATCTGCTGGTGACGAATCCGGAACGCGTCCGCAGGGCGATCAAGGAAAATGCCGCCAATGCTTTGCTCGTCAAAGTGAACCAGATCGGCTCGCTGACTGAAACCTTCGAAGCCGTTGATCTATGTCAGCGCACAGGCTGGAGAGCGGTCACCTCTCACAGGTCAGGCGAGACCGAAGACGCCACCATTGCCGATATCGCCGTGGCCCTCAACACAGGTCAGATCAAGACCGGCGCTCCTGCAAGGTCAGACCGCGTGTCGAAATATAATCAACTCCTGCGCATCGAAGCAGAACTTGGTGATTCCGCAAAATATGCTGGATGGGATGCGTTGAAACAGGCGTAATTTTTTTACAAAAAACCTTTAGGGTCTGTGAGACCCTAAAGGTTTTTATTTATGGAGGGACTCATGTCCAAAGAAGACGATGTAAAACGATACCTTGAAAATCGTCAAAAAGAAATTGATGGGGCGGCATTGTATTTGGCACTTGCAGAATCTGAAAAACAGCCGCAAATGGCGGAGGTCTATCGCAAGCTTTCAGCAAGTGAGGAAAAACACGCCGCCGCGTGGGATCATAAACTGGAGAAACATGGAGTCAAGCCTCCGCCCCGCAGACCCTCCTGGCGGGCAAGCACAATGATCTGGCTTGCGAAACGGTTTGGTCCGCAATTTGTTCTGCCCACCATCGCCTCCAATGAAAAAGCGGACAGCCGCGCTTATGATGGTCAACCTGAAGCGGAGGCTGCAAATTTTGCGGCTGATGAAAAATCACATGCGCGCTTGATATCCATGGCCTCCAAAGGCTCCGGCGGGCTGCCCGGCGGAAGTGTGGCGCAAATGGAAGGACGTCATCGCGCTGGCGGAGGGAATGCGTTACGCGCGGCCGTGCTTGGCGCAAATGATGGACTGGTCTCCATTTTGAGTCTGGTCATGGGCGTGGCAGGGGCAACCAACTCAAACTCGGCAGTCCTGATCGCCGCATTGGCGGGTCTGTTGGCGGGGGCAGGTTCGATGGCTTTGGGTGAATGGCTGTCGGTACAAAGCTCGCGTGAGTTGTACGAGAACCAGATCAGTATAGAAGCAGAAGAGATCGCCGCCAATCCCGAAGAGGAAATGGAGGAGTTATCCCTCATTTACCAATCCAAGGGGCTGCCCGAAAACCGGGCGCGCGAACTCGCCGAACACATGATGGCAGACAAGGATAGCATCCTCGACACACTCGCACGCGAGGAACTTGGCATTGACCCGGAAGAATTAGGCGGGTCAGCCTACGAAGCGGCGTTCACTTCGTTCATCCTTTTCGCGGTCGGCGCGATCTTCCCGATCTTCCCATTCTTCTTTTGGAGTGGAAGCGTCGCCATCTACATCAGCATGGCGGTCAGCGGCGTGGGGCTCTTCATCATCGGCGCGGCCATCACCTTGATGACCGGCAAAAGCATTTTATTCTCGGGTACACGTCAAGTGCTGGTTGGTCTCATGGCCGCTGTCTTGACCTATGGCATCGGACATTTGATCGGAGTATCTTTAGCCTAAACTCGAAAACATTCATGATAAAAGATGCGGGAGCTGAATGACCATCCCGCATCTTTTTTGTTGCCTATTTATGGATCCAAAATCGGAACACCGCTTCGATACCGGACTGTTTATTGGCCGGTCTTTCAAAAAGTATTTCCTGCGCTGATGAATTTTTCCAACCTGGTTGTTTTCCGCTTACATAAAATTTGAGATTATAATCACGTCACTATATTCTATTGACTGGAGGAAACTATGGCAAGCGTAACATTTCAGAACGTCGAGAAAAAATTTGGTGATCTGACGATCATCAAAAGCCTCAACATCAACGTTGAGGACAAAGAATTCCTTGTATTGGTCGGACCGTCAGGCTGTGGTAAGACCACCGCCCTGCGCCTGCTCGCAGGACTGGAAGAGATCACAAGCGGCGAAATTAAAATTGGCGACCGCGTTGTCAATGATGTGGCCCCCAAAGACCGCGACATTGCCATGGTCTTCCAGTCTTATGCCCTATACCCGCATCTCACGGTATACGAGAACATGGCCTTTGGTCTCAAATTGCGCAAGACCCCGAAAGATGAGATCAAACGCCGCGTAGATGAAGCCGCAGATATATTGGGAATTCAAGACCTGCTTCAACGCAAGCCGCGCCAACTCTCCGGCGGACAACGCCAGCGTGTGGCCGTGGGTCGCGCCATTGTCCGCGAGCCAAAGGTATTTCTTTTCGATGAACCGCTCTCGAACCTCGATGCAAAGTTGCGCGTTCAAATGCGGGCCGAGATCAGCAAACTGCATCAACGTTTGAAGACCACATTTATTTATGTAACTCACGATCAAACTGAAGCCATGACTATGGCTACCCGCATCGCCGTAATCAACAAAGGCAATCTGCAACAGTTGGATACTCCTCAAAATTTATATGACCATCCGAATAATTTATTCGTGGCAGGCTTCATCGGCTCCCCATCCATGAACTTCTTCCCCGCCAAGATCGTCAAGAGCGGCGAAAAGATATTTGTGGATACCACCGATTTCAAAGTTCAAATCCCGGAGTCCTTTGCCACGCCCTTCAAAGGAATGGATGGCAAGAATGTCATCTTTGGTATTCGCCCTGAGAATATCCATGACCCTGAATACGCCCCATCCAATATCAATGGTGAAAAAGTGACCGCGAAGGTTGACGTGACAGAGTTAATGGGAAACGAAACCCTGCTCTATTTGTTAAGCGGCAAGAATATTTTTGTCGGCCGGGTTGACCCGCGCTCCCATTTGCGCGTTGGGCATCAGACAGAAGTGATCTTTGATATGGGCAAGTTCCACATCTTCGATGCAAGTTCGGAAGAAGCGATTCGATAACCTGCCAGAGTTATTGTTCCATTGCGAGCCGTTGCGCCTAGTTTGTTGCGCAGCGGCTTGTTTTCATTTTTCTGGGAAACGCCAAAATTAGAGTTTGTTAAAACACTTGATAAATTATAAGTTTGTGCTATTATTATATAGAATAAACAAGCAATACAGAGCTATCAAAGGCACAAATTGTATGTTTTATTGGATTTCTCCCAACCAAAATATTAAGAATTTTAACAAACATTCCGCTGTTGACCTGATTCGCTTTGCCACTACCGGCATTTCAAGAACAGATCTGGCGGATCAAATGGGTTTAACACGTGCCGCAGTGACTCTGATCGTAAACGATCTTATTGACAATGGTGTTATTCTTGAAGCAGAGAGCAGGGCCATTCCCAACGGGCGTCCACCTGTAGTATTGGAGATCAACCCAAAGCGCGGAATGGTCGCGGCAGTAGATATGGGAGCCACCCATGTCAATATCGCTCTTGCGGATTTCTCGGCAAAAATTATCGAGGAAACTTCCCTGCCCTTTGATATCAATCAGGGACCGCAAGTTTGTCTGGCAGAAGTAAGCCGCATCTTACGCGAGTTGGTAGACCGTTACGGGATCAATATTTCCCAGTTGATGGCTGTCGGTGTCGGCGTGCCGGGTCCGGTAGTCAAAGATGCGGGTATGGTCATGTCACCCCCGATCATGCCTGGCTGGGATAGATTCCCGATACGCGATACACTTCAAAAAGAATGGGGATGCTCCGTCTCCCTTAATAACGATGCCGAACTCGGCGCCTTAGGCGAATGGGCGTATGGCGCAGGTCGCGGAGAGAAAAACCTTGCCTATATAAAAGTTGGAAGCGGCATTGGCGCGGGTCTTATTATTAATCAACAAATTTACGGCGGCACAACCGGTTCTGCCGGAGAGATCGGTCACATCACGATTGATGAAAACGGTCCGCTCTGCACGTGTGGTAGCCATGGTTGTATGGAAGCCTTTGCCGGAGGCAATGCGATCGCAGCTCAAGCAAAGAAAATGGTCGAGTCTGGCAAGCGCACATTACTATCCAATATCCCGGTCGAAAGTCTGACTGCCCAGGAAGTGGCGGAATCGGCCCGCCGCGGAGATCTGCCTTCACAAGAAATCATCATGCGGGCAGGTACCTTTATCGGAATCGCCATTGCGGGTCTGGTGAACCTATTCAATCCCAGCGCTGTGATCATCGGCGGCGGAGTTGCACAAGCAGGCGACCTGTTAACAACCTCCATCCGTCAGGCAGTGCGTGAGCGTTCCCTGCGCGCTTCCGAGCAAGGTGTCCACATCACAACCGCAATGCTTGGAAGACGTTCCTCTTTAATGGGCGCTATCGTACAGGCGATCAACATTGCAATACACGATGCGACAGAAAGAAAAAGCCCTGTTTCCAAAGATGTTTTTTCGGCTGAATTGAAACAGACAGCTCCAACCGAATAAAAGGAGGTGATCGTTAATTACCAAAAAGGTCATGATAAAATACCTATGAACATATCGTCAAATCCAATCAAAACCATATTTTGTAAGGAGAAGAGTAATGAAAAAGTTAGGTTTGTTATTTAGTTTGTTGGTCATTGCCAGCATTGCCCTCACAGCCTGCGGACCCAAGGCGACCCCCGCCCCCGTGGCCGCACCCGTTGAAGTCACCTTCTGGCACGCTTATGGCACCGGCTCTGCTGAAGAGACCGCCTTAGCCACAATTCTCGCAAGTGCAGCAACCGATCTTCCGAACATCAAGATCAACGTTCTGCAAGTCCCCTTCAATGACATCTTCACCAAGTACGACACTGATGTTGCCGCTGGCGGCGGACCAGATATGTTCATCGCCCCGAACGACAACCTTGGTGGACAAGTCCGCACCGGAACCGTTGCTGACATCACCGAACTCGCCGCTGGCAAGCTTGGTGACTATAGCGACCTCGCCAAAGGCGGCATGATGTACGATGGTAAGTTGTATGGTCTTCCTGAATCCCTGAAGGCTGTTGTCTTCTGGTACAACAAAGATATGATCGCGACTCCTCCAGCCACCACCGACGAGCTCAAGGCTCTCATGGAAGGCGGCACGGAAGTCTCCATCACCTATGGTTGCTACCATGAATATGGTTTCTTTGGCTCCTTCGGCGGCCAGATCTTTGACGATCAATTCAACTTCGTCACCGATGCTGCCAATCAGGAAAAAGTCACCGCCGCAGTCTCCTACGTAAATGACCTCTATCAAATCTCCAAGGCCAATAGCTGGCCCAAGAGCGATTCTGATGGTTTGGCTCCCTTCACTGAAGGCAAAGCCGCTGCCATCACCAACGGCAACTGGGCCATGGGCGACTACAAGAAAGCCCTCGGCGATAAACTCGGTGTAGCCCCGCTCCCCGCTGGACCTGGTGGTCCTTCCAATCCCCTCCTCGGCGTGGACGGCTTCTACTTCAACCCGAACAGCCAGAACCAGGCCGCCGCTCTTGAAGTGGCAATGTACCTGACCAACAAAACCGCTCAGACCATGATGATGAACGATGCCGGACACGTTCCTGCCAACACCACCGTTGAAGTGACCGATCCCCTCATCAAGGGCTTGCTCGAAGCCTTCTCCACCGCCTACTTCCGCCCTCAGGTGGAAGCCATGGGCAACTATTGGGGCAACTTCTGCGGAACCGACCAGGTCTTCGAAGCTGGAACACCAGCAGCTGACTGGGTCGCCGCTGGATTTGCAGGCGCTACCAAACCCAAATAAAGTTTAGATCGTAGTATTTGCATTACAGGGAGCGGATGGGTTTCACCCATCCGCTCCTACCTAAATGATTATTCTTATCAGGAGAAACGATCATGGCATTAGCAAATAAAAAAGACAAAAACTTAAGGGTAAAACGTAATTTACTGCCATATTATTATCTTTTGCCAGCTTTCCTGATCATGGGGGTGATCACATTCTATCCATTGATTTATCAGGTCATTATTTCATTTACGAATTTTGAAACCCAGCATCTTTTGCTGGGATTAAGATCCCCGGAACTAAGATTCGTAGGATTAAAAAACTACATAGATATTTTCACCGGCGCGTTGCCGGTTGAGAATTTCAATTTCTTCCGTGTGCTTGAATTCAATTTTTGGTGGGCATTCAGCAATGTCATGCTTCACGTCCCTGCCGGGGTATTGATCGCTGTTTTGCTCAACACGGAAGGGATATGGTTCAAAAAGCTATACCGCGCCCTGTACATCCTCCCTATTGTCGTACCTCCCATTGTGGTTGCCACCGTCTGGCGCAATATTTTCGATGAGCAATACGGCGCCATGAATCAACTTCTTACCACCGTCACTGCCCTTTTTGGGCATCTCGACCCTGTCCGTCTGCGCTGGTTGACCGAATACACTCCGCCCATTCCAGGCTTCCTCCCCGGCGCGCCGCTGACCTTGGCCTACTACGCCATGATGATCGCCAATTTCTGGCTGGGCTGGCCGTTGATGTCTGTGATCGCTACAGGCGCATTGCAGAGCATTCCCAGGGATTTGTACGAAGCCGCATCCATTGACGGAGCGACAGGTTCCCAGCAATTTTGGAATATTACAGTCCCACTCCTTAGGCCTGCCATGGTTCCTGCCGCAGTTTATGGCTTCACGATAACGTTTAATTTATTTGGTCTGGTGTTCTTCATGACAGGCGGCGGACCCGCCCGCTCCACCGAAATCCTTGTTACATTTGCCTATAACCTTGTCCGGAATTTGCGCTGGTTTGGCGTTGCCGCCGCATTCGCGGTCATCATTTTTGGTGTGGCATTAATTGTCCTCTTGATCACCAACCGTATTACTCGCGCCACACAAAGCTACTCGGAGGCTTAACATGAGCGCTCAATCGCCTGCATCCAGTAAAAATTTGCTCGTCCGTTTTCTAACCATGAACACCTCCGGTCAATCCAGCGGACGTGATTTACCTCTTTGGAGACAAATACTCATACAAGCTCTGTGTCTCTTTATATTGTTCAGCGTGATGTTCCCCATCATGTATATCGTCACGTTATCGCTTAGTCCAAAAACCCAGCGTCCATCCGCATTGGAACTCTTTCCAAAAGAAATTTCCTTTATTGCATACAAACAGGTATTCGACCATCCCACCGGAAATCCGGTTTCCTTTAGCGAACTTCTCCGCAACAGCGTAGGACTTTCAGTTAGCGTCGGGCTGGTTGCATTACTTGTGGCTGTGACGGCCGCCTATGCTTTCTCACGTTTCAACTTCAAAATGCGGGAAGTGCTGATGGTATTGGTATTTATTCCACTCCTCATGCCCGGCGTTGGTTTGGTAACGCCACTGTACTTACTACTTAACCAATTCAAAATAGTGGATTGCGGTCAAGGTGTTACCGCATTAATGCCTTTATTTGCCTGCGACGGTGGTGAAAGAGGCAGGTTGATCTTCAACCTGCGCGACTCCCTGCTGGGGGTGGGCATCGCCATGTCTGCCGGCGCGCTGCCTTTCGCTATTTGGAATCTCAAAGGCTATCTTGATACCATTCCAAAAGAACTTGAAGAGGCCGCCGCCATTGACGGTGCAGATACCAACCAAACTTTCTGGAAGATCATCCTGCCGCTGGCCGCTCCCCAACTCGCAGTCACCTTCTTTATCGGCTTCATAGGCAACTGGCAGGAATTCGTTACCTCGTGGCTTTTCCTCACCCAGCCCAAGGATTACACGCTCGCCATGACCCTTTACAATATGACCGGTCAATACGCCAGCAGCATCCCATGGAATCGATTCGCTGCGATGGCCGTCATCGTTGCCATGCCTGTCGCTGTAGTGTATATCGCCCTCCAAAAACAAATCGTTGGCGGGTTAACGACTGGCGGCGTTAAAGGTTAACTTTCCTTTTCATCCACCTCATTTCCTCTCCTTTATTTAATAAGGAGAGGAAATTTTTTCGCCCGGACAAACTCATGCTAAAACGGATTCTCGCCACGCTGTTTCTCTTATCTATTCTATCGTCATGCGTTCTTCCCGCGCCGAAAGCTGACTCTGCTCTCGGAGGCGGATCAGCCCAATGGTGGAATGAATCGGTCTTCTACGAGATCTTCGTCCGCTCCTTTAATGACAGTGACGGCAACGGCATCGGTGACTTCAATGGTGTCACTCAAAAATTAGACTATCTTCAATCGCTTGGCGTCAACGCCATTTGGTTAATGCCGATCTTCCCCTCCCCTTCCTATCATGGCTATGACGTAACCAATTATTACAACGTCAACGTTGACTATGGCTCAATGGACGATTTCAAGAACCTGCTGGCAGAAGCTCACAAGCGTGACATCCGCATCATCATTGACCTTGTCCTCAACCACACCTCCGACCAGCATCCGTGGTTCAAGAGCGCCAACAGCGACCCGAACTCACCTTATCGTGATTACTACGTCTGGTCTGAAGCCGGCAAAGGCGGGAACTGGCGCGAAGGCAATCAGGGATCTTATTTCGGGCTCTTCTGCGGGTGTATGCCGGACTTGAATTACAACAATCCCGCCGTTACTGCCTCCATGGAAAAAGTGACAGACTTCTGGTTAAAGGAAGTTGGCGTGGACGGTTTCCGGATCGATGCCGCCAAACATCTCATCGAAGATGGCGACAAGGTCCAAAATACTCCCGCCACGCATGAATGGTTCAAAGGTTTTTACACAGAATACAAAGGGCAAAATCCGCAGGCTTATACAGTCGGCGAAGTATTTGGCGCAGGGTCATCGGTGATCAAATCTTATACCGGCAACCAAATGGATCAGATATTTAGTTTCGAAATGTCGAGCGGATTTGTGAACAGCGCCAACGGCGGTGCGAATTCTGGGATCACCAGCGCGTTCAAATTTGCATTCCAAGACATGCCAGATTTCAACTACGCCACCTTCCTCACCAATCACGACCAGACCCGCGCCATGTCTGTATTCAATGGCAGTGTGGATAAAGCCAAAGTGGCAGCCTTCCTTATGCTCACCTCCCCCGGCACGCCATTCATTTATTACGGCGAAGAGATCGGCATGCAAGGACAAAAACCAGACGAGGACCTGCGCGTGCCCATGCAATGGTCAAATTCGGCGAACGCTGGTTTTAGCACCGATACACCCTGGCGCGCGCCAAATGAAGATTTCACGACCGTAAATGTAGCCGCACAAACTGATGACCCCGCTTCCTTGCTCAATCACTATCGGACTCTCATCCAACTCCGCAAGGAACATCCCGCCCTGCAGATCGGCGATGCGGTCCTTATTGAAACAGGCAACCCGGCCGTGTTCGCATTATTACGCACGAGCGGCAAAGAAAAAATCCTGATCCTGGTTAATCTTGGGAAAACGCCCATCTCGGATTACAAATTAAGTCTGGGAGAAAGCATTCTCAAGAATGGCACGTTAACTCCCACATCTTTATTCGGAAGTGCTCAAGCTCAATCCTTGAAGGTCATAGACGGCAATTTCAGCGGTTATATTCCTCTTGATGAATTGCCTCCCTATCAAATGTATCTTTTCAATTTAAAGTAGGGGCGGGGTGACCCCGCCCCTACCATTACATTATTTTCTAAAGAACGCCAGGACAATAAAATAAATAACGGTGATTAACAAGCCCAAAACCGATATCCCAATGCCTGCAATCGCAGTATTACTTTTTTCCGTTTTCAAGCTGAGAACGCCGAGGATGATCCCAAGAACACTCGACAACCCTCCGCACATGGGAATGAGGGCCGCGCATAAACTGATCAATCCCAGTGCGGCAGATGCAATCGCGTACGTTCTCGCAAATCTTAACTCAGGGTCTAAACTGGCAGGGTCAACTTGCATGCGCGTGGTCTCCAAACTTAACAGAATGATGTGTTGAACCTATTCTACCTATAATTCCGGTGCAATCCCAATGAAAATAAATTTTCGTTCCCTCCTCTATGTACTTTCCATAGTGCTCGTCATGGCAGTGGCTGTTGGATTTCGCGTTCATGCGGTCAACAATTTGCCAATTGACTATGACGAAGACGACTACCTGCGCGCGGGACAGGAATACGCGCATCTCATTCGGACTGGAAATTGGTCCGGTTTTCTGGAGGCAAATTACCGCCCCGAGCATCCCCCGCTGGCAAAGATAGTCATCGGGCTCAGCATTTTAACCGCGCCGGAAAAACAACTCACCCCCGAAGCCGCAACCTCTGCGGGACCGAATAAGTACCTGCCGCGTGTCCTTGTCAAACCAGCGCGTATTGTCAATGCCATTTTCGGGATCATCACCGTTGCCATCGTTGCGGTGATCAATCCACTGGCGGGACTCTTTCTCGCGCTCCATACTTTCACCATCAAATACGTTTCGCAGATCATGCTGGAAGCGTTGCCCGCGCTGACCAGCCTCATCGCGGTGATCAGCTATCTGAAATGGAAGCAGTCCAAACGGTCCGGGTTGAACCGCTGGCTAATCTTGTCCGCCATCGCATTGGGATTAACCGCCGCATCCAAATATTTATATTGTGTGGTCGGCATAGCCATCTTAATAGATTGGTACATGGATGCCAGAGAAGGGAAAACGGTTAAATCCTTTCTGCGGACCGCCGCGCTCTGGGGCGTGCTGGCTGTGGTCATTTTCTTTTTATTCGATCCCTATCTTTGGAGCGATCCGATCGGCCGGCTCGGTGAATCCATTTTTTATCACGCGGGCTACTCATCGTCAGCGACGGAAGTGACGAATGCAAGCTTCCCAATGTGGCAGCCAATCAAATGGTTATTCTTCTCGCCAAGGGTCTGGCATAAGGATGTATTCCCCTTTCCATTCGACCCATACATTTCAACACTGGCCATTATTGGGTTGACACGTTTATGGAAAAAAGAAAGACTCTACGTGCTCTGGCTTGGAATTGCCATGGCCTTCCTTTTGATCTGGCCGACCAAATGGCCGCAATACATCATCACGCTGACCGTGCCGCTTTGTTTCGCTGCCGCAGAAGGTGTCTTTCTCATTCGGGATAATATTCTTAACTTGTGGAAGGCACGCAAGACACACACAAATAGATCTGATTTTTTGAAAGCAGAGACACGCCGCGCCCTGCCCTGGCTGGTGCCCGGCTTGATCGCCTTCGCCGTTCTAACCCTCTTCCCTTTGCTTTTCCAATTCGGGGTCTCATTAACCAACTTCAACGCCGCATCCATCCGTGATGGGTTTAATGGCGGCATCTGGCGCGCCATCTCACAAGGATTAACCGGGCAGCTCCCCACCATGCCGGCCAATATTGGGGCGGGACCGGATAAAGTTAATTTCGTAGGGTTGAACCAATATCCAAAGGTTTTCAGTTTCATCACCTACTCGAATAATTGGAGTGTTCTATTCTTTAATATATCGTGGACTGTGCTCTCTGTTTTGCTTCAAGGCGGGCTGGGTCTGGGCGTGGCGCTCCTGCTCTGGCAGAACGGGGTAAGGCTCGGAAAGTTTTGGCAGGCTTTGTTCATTCTCCCCTGGGCAATTCCCGAAATGATCGGGGCGATGATGTGGGTCAATATCTTTCAAAGAGATTGGGGCTGGCTGTATCTGGCTGCAGATAAGTTTGGGGAACATTCCATCTTTGCGGTTTTCGTTAATCTGCTGGACCAAAGTTTCAGCTTTGGGCTGGTCACTTTGCTTTTGCCCGCCATGTGGTATGGCTTCCCCTTCATGATGCTGGCCGCCAGTATCGGGCTGAAGACCATTCCAAAAGAAGTATTGGATGCCGCCGCGATTGATGGAGCCAGCATCTGGCAGACCTTTAAATATGTTACCTGGCCTCTCCTTTTACCGCTGCTCATCCCGGCCATCATTGTGCGGGGTATCTTCGCCTTTAACCAGTTCTATTTATTTCAGGCCTACGGCTTTTGGAATTCGACACTGGCAACCTTATCCTATAATATCTTCAACCCCACGAATGGGTTTGGACGGTACGGAGGTCAATTCGCGGTTTCAGCGACGATCAACATCATTACCGTGATCTTGTTGATGTTCTTTGTAATGCTCTTCAACCGCTGGAGCAAGGCAGGCGCAGGAGTCACTTATGCATAAAATTTCCTTCCTGCGGCAACTCGGTACTCAAGCCGCGTTGCTCCTTATCGGCTTGTTCGTGATGCTTCCCATTTGGGGCATGGTACGTTTGGCATTCGATGGCACACTCAAAGGACGCCCGACCGAGTTCCGCCTCCTGCCCAAAGTTTGGTCTTTTGATGCCTTCA
This sequence comes from Chloroflexota bacterium, assembly GCA_016219545.1. GTDB lineage: Bacteria > Chloroflexota > Anaerolineae > Anaerolineales > Villigracilaceae > Villigracilis. Next base: position 261,271 of record JACRMH010000062.1, read on the forward strand.
TGCAGGTGCTGGACAAGCCTTATCAGTCTGTAGATTTTCAGGTATTGCTCAAGAATAGTTTGCTGGTCTCTGCCAGCGCCGCGTTGATCGCCATCCTGCTTGGGATGAGTCTGGCTTATGCCTTTGCGCGCTTCCGATTTCCGGCGCGGCAAACGGGATTGTTCGCGTTACTGCTGACGGCCGTTCTTCCGCCGGTGGCATTCATGACGCCGCTGTATATCATCCTCAGCCTGATGCACATCCGCACCACGCTTTTTGCGCTGGTGATTACATACGCGACCTTTGCCATGCCCTTCTGCATCTGGAACATGCGCGCGGCCTTTCAAGCCATTCCCAAAGAAATTGAAGAAGCCGCCTTTCTCGATGGCGCAAATGATCTGACCTCCTTCCTGCGAGTCACCTTGCCGCTTGCTCTGCCTTCCATCGCGGTTGCGGGTTTGATCGCTTTCCTGATGGCATATTCCGAATTCACGCTTGGCTGGCTCTTCGTGGAAAAAGCGGATACGGTCACGCTGGCGATGTCCATTTACGCCATTGTGCAAACCCAATACCAAGGCGGCGCGCAGCCCTGGAGTTATCTCGGGTCGCTGGCCATCATCATGTCCATTCCGGTGGTGGTCGTCTTCCTGATCTTCCAACGCACCCTGCTCGAACGAATGATGTTCGGGTCGGTGGGCGAATAGCTATCTAACCACGAAGGGTCACAAAGGGTCACTAAGGAAAACCCTCTTTATTACCTTTGTGACCCTTAGTTGACTTTGTGGTAAAAAATTTAAAACCGAGGACACAATATGAACATCCCCAACTGGGTACAGGACGCGATCTTTTATCAAATTTATCCGGACCGTTTTGCGAAAGGCAAGAAACTTCCAGACGCGGGATTCGAAGCCTGGGACTCCGCCCCCACCACATACGGATTCAAAGGCGGTGACTTGTACGGCGCTGCCGATAAACTGGATTACCTAAAGGACCTGGGGATCAACGCGATCTATTTCAACCCGATATTTGCTTCTGCTTCGAACCATCGGTACCACACCTTTGACTACTTCAACGTGGACCCTCTCCTCGGTGGGAATGATGCGCTTAAAAAATTCCTGGAGAAAGCCCACAGACGAGACATCCGCGTTATCTTGGACGGCGTCTTCAACCACGCCAGCCGCGGCTTCTGGCAATTCCATCACGTGCTGGAAACAGGCGCGGCATCGCCTTATAAAGATTGGTTCTTCTTCGATGAAGAAAGGCTGAACCATAAAAAGACTTGGGGCGCATACCCAACGCACCACGAACAGGAATTGATCCAACGCGAAGGCAGTTTGAAGGCAATCGGTTATCAGGGCTGGTGGAATTTGCCCGCCCTGCCGAAGTTCAATACCAACACGCCCGCCGTGCGCAAGTTCTTATTTGGTGTGGCCGAGCACTGGATCAAATTCGGCATTGACGGCTGGCGGCTGGACGTGCCCGGTGACATCAACGATGACTCGTTCTGGCAGGAATTCCGCCGGCGCGTGCGGGCCATTAACCCGGAGGCATACATCGTCGGGGAGATCTGGCATGAGGCGCAAAGATGGTTACAGGGCGACCAGTTCGATGCGGTCATGAATTATCTGGTGACTGCCGCGGCGCTGAGTTTCTTCGGCGGAGAGCGGGTCAACATGAACGTGGTCAATCAATGCGGCGGACTGCAAAACCGGGTCCATCCCTCCATGAGGGCGTATGACTTCGCCAACGAGATAGACCGTCTCTTTAATTTGTACAGTCCCGAGATCACGCGCGCCCAACTGAATTTATTGGATAGCCATGACATGCCGCGCTTCCTGACCTGCACCAACGGTGACAAGGATGCCCTCAAACTGGCCTGGCTTTTCATGTTCACCATTCCCGGCGCGCCCTGCATTTACTATGGCGATGAAGTGGGTGTGGACGGCGGACATGACCCCTACTGCCGTAAATCCTTCCCGTGGGACGAATCCCAATGGGACACTGACCTGCGCGAGTTCGCTCAAGCCTGCATCGCCCTGCGCAAGGAACAAGCCGCCCTGCGCCGCGGCGAGTACAAACGCATCCTTGCGGACGGGGATGTTATGGCCTTCGCCCGCACATACAAGGAAAGCAAGCTGACAGTGGCTTTCAATGTTTCAAACGAAGCGCGCACGATTGAGTTGCCACTCGAAAAGAAACCCCACATCTTATTTGGCAAGCCTGTGATCGCGGGGAATCAAGTCACCATTCCCCCACGAAGCGGGATCGTGTTGAAATAGGTTTAATCAATCATGTGTCATGCTGAGCGCGGATTGTCAGGCGCGAAGCATCTCAAAGATCAAAAAGAGACAACTGCTTCACAAAATGGCTGTCTCTTTTTGATTCCTTAAATTGCCTTTGCGGAATTTATCAATTAGTTGTATAGTTGGCACAAGCGCGGGTATTTTAGCGGTGTAAGTTCACACATAATAGATCAAAACGAAGTATTACGGTCATATTCTGGCTTCAAGTTTTTTTTCTGCTCCCAAGCAGAGTCCAAGCCCACCCACCTGTCCACTGGTGCAAACAGTTGGATAATATTATCTAGATGGTTCAATGGAATTATGACAACATCATCTTCTTTAGTATCATTTTTTACTACATTAGCGCAGATTTCATTTACTGTCGCTGGATTAATGGCAATCGCTATCGCTGGCGATAGCAAGAGGCGAGAATATTGGTTGGAGAATAAATCTCGTTCGCTTTTTGTCTATATTAACTTTCTCATTTTACTTTTACCCGGATTTATTTCTATTGGTGGGTTAATACCACAATCTCCCAATACTGTTTTTACAGCATGGATGTTCACTGCTCTTTCCTTTGGATTGCTTTACTCGAATCTTGCAGTCATTTTTTTCTTCAGAAAAAGAAAGCTTGATGACCCAGAAGAATTTAAAAGATTAGAAAAAAGGTTTTTTAAAGTCAACTTAGAAATGGGTATACTGGGCTGGGCAATGATCATTTCTTCAATCGGTGGCTATGCTGCATGTTACACACTTTCTATTACAGACTACAGTAATGCGGAGACCTACTTAGGAATTATGCTTTTTCTTGCGATGACTAATGGTGCTATTACTTCTGTTACTTTGCTTCGCGCTAACGAATTGCCTAGCAACGAACGTGAGGATATTGGCGCAATATCCCAACCAAGACAAAACTTGATTATTGAACGTTCAAACTCAAATTCTAGTCTATTCGTATTTACAACTTTAATTGTTGCAATCATTGCATTTCTTATTGGCATATTTACAAAAAACAGGGACAATTGAAAAATATCCAGCCGCCTAATAAAGCGCGCATTATTAGGTGAACAGTGCGGCTTTTCGATGATTGTTCTGGCTTCGTTTTTTTCTGATCTCAAGCAGAGTCCACGCCCGCCCACACGCGGGTAACGCAAACCGTTGGGCGCTGGCGCGAAGTGTAAATACAATCTGGAGAATATCATGACAACAAAGCACCACCTATCCGACAATGTAGTACTAAGACAGGAAAGATTTGGAGGAAATATGGCAGATGATATTGGGAAACAAGCTGTACCAAATAAACAATTAGAAGCTTTCCCTAACCGAGATCCAGGGCGTTTTTATTTGGTTACACTGGAAACTGATGAATTTACCTGTTTATGTCCTATAACAGGGCAGCCCGATTTTGCAAAAATTATCGTGAAATACATTCCAGACAAAGCCATCGTTGAATCTAAATCTTTCAAGTTGTATTTATGGTCATATCGGAATGAAGGAGTTTTTCATGAGCATGTTGTTAATACAATGCTTGATGATTTAGTTAAGATACTAGATCCTCATTGGTGCAAGGTAACAGGAATATTCAGTATACGCGGCGGAATCAGTATTAAGGTAGAAACTGAATTTCTTAAAACCCAAGAAGCAAAGGATTTTATACTATGAACAAGCGAACTTATCGCTGGTTTCCTTTTATAACTGCGTTATTTGTAACTACGCTGGTTATTTCAAACATAATCGCCGTAAAAGTAGTGAATTTATTTGGTTTTTTTGTGCCAGCGGCGGTTATTCTTTTTCCAATCGCTTATATATTCGGTGATGTACTTACAGAAGTCTATGGATTTTCATCAGCCCGTCAAGTAATCTGGACGGGCTTTTTCTGTAATCTTGTAGCGGTGATAGCAATTTGGATTGCTGGTTTACTCCCCTCCGCCCCATTCTGGTCAGCAGGTGTCTTTAGTTCCTCTCAGGATGCGCAAAATGCCTATGCAGCCATACTTGGTTTTACGCCCCGCTTATTGATTGCATCTTTTGCCGCATATTTGATAGGCGAATTTCTTAACTCTATAGTATTGGCAAAGTTAAAAGTCCGCACAGGTGGACGTTACTTATGGCTCCGAACCATCTTATCAACACTTGTTGGGGAAGGTGCAGATTCTTGTGTGTTTATTTATGTTGCTTTCATCGGAATATTTCCAAATAATGCCATTGCTCAAGCCATTATTGCGCAATGGTCAATCAAAGTAGTTTATGAAATATTGGCCACCCCATTAACTTATCTTGTTGTTAATGCTTTGAAAAAGGCTGAATCTGAGGATTATTTTGATCGAGCAACAAATTTCAATCCTTTCCTTTCATAATCATGCTCCGCACCACGATTTCTTTTGCCATGCCAATGATAGTGATTCAAAAAATATAGGAGGTTGTGACCGTGAAAAAAATTTATGTAGCAGGACCACTGTTTACGAGTAATGAAAGAGATTTATTGGAATCCATTGATAAGGTCTGTCAAGATTGTGGATACACAACATATTTACCGCATCGAGATGCAGGTGTATTTAGTAGTGATGATGATTCATCCCTTACCTTTTTTCAAAAGGATTTATCTCAGCTAGATGAGTCTAGTATGGTTGTAGCCGTATTGAATGGATTTGATGTAGATTCTGGCACCAGTTGGGAAATCGGGTATTTCTTTGCGAAAGCCAAGGGCAATCCTGTGATTGGTTATGTTGATGATTCTAGAATTTTTGATAGCCAAAAACAAATCAACTTAATGATATTAAATTCTCTTACCATGTTGACTAAAACTCTTCCAGAACTTCAAGATGCAATAGAGAAATTGAATAAGGGGTGAACAGATTATGAAAAATCTAATTATTGGAATTATGGGAAATGTTGCTAGCGGTAAAACAACACTTTGCCGCAACCTACATAAGGCAATAAATGCCAGTATGTTTGAGGAAGTAGTGGATAATAATGTTTATCTCGAATTGTTCTATCAAAATCCCCAACAATGGGCGTTCCAGTCCAAAATGTGGTTTTTACAATACCGTGTTCGCACGTATTTAGATGCCCAAAAGAAGGATGATATTGTTATTGTAGACGGAACTATATGGGATGATTTGGCACACGCTTTCGCGAATTTACAAAGTGAAAACTTAAATCTATATCTTGACTGGTATGGTTTGGTCAAACCGTTGGTTCATTGCGATATTTTGTTATACCTATCTTGCCCTGTTGATGTTTTATATTTACGTGTACAACATCGTAATCGTCATATGGAAACCGATACAGATAAAAGCTCTTTTCAACAATATTTAGATGCACTTGATAAAGGTTACAAAAAATCGCTTGATTTTGTCGATGCGAAAACAATTTTGAACTTTGACACAAACTCCCATGATTTTCTGAATTCTAACGGCCACTTGAATTATTTGGTTAGCCAAATAAGGATGAGTATAGGATAAGCATGTGTAAAAAAAAAGGTTTTTTTGTAGCCATTGAAGGACTTGACGGAGCAGGCAAAACAACTTTAGCAAATTCGCTTCGAGAAACATTAGAAGCTTCTGGTTGTTCAATTTTGCAATGCTCGCGTTCTTTTTTTCCAACCACGCAACAAATACTTAATGAATTAAGACTCAGAAAACAGCCATCCCCACTTTCTATTGCATTAGCTTATGCTTTGGATTATTTTATGCAAATGGAGTTGATTATCACACCTGCGCTATGCGAAGGGAAGGTCGTAATTTCAGATAGATACATATTCTCAAGTTTAGCTTATAACACTGCCTTTGGATTAAACCTTGATTGGAGCCGCCGCGTTTATACAAACAGCATTTTGCCAAATGTAGTTATTTTCCTAGATGTGCCACCCGAAATAGCATTAAGTCGCCAATTCGATAATGACCCGTTGGCGCGAGGATTTAATCAAGATGGATTGAAGTTTCAAAGTACAGTACAATCTATATATTACGAGTTAAGCAAAGAATATAACTTCAAGTCAATTGATGGTACGCAAACGGCATCTACTATTTTACATACCACAATTGATTGTATTCAACGAAATGGTTTGACGGAGTGCATATGAATTTTGAAATTAATTTACCAGAGTTTTTTAATTTAGACACAACTATGGATAGCGAACAATGTCCTGGGTCTTTTTTCTTCTGGAAACGAGAGGATGACGAAAGATATAGTCGGACATGCTCATACAACAACGCTTTTTACAAATTAACAATCCACCAAGCAAAAAACAAATTATTAGCTGAAATCAAACCTGAATTAGGTAAACGACTCGCGGGGGACGAGATTCAACATGCCACAGATTTATTACGCTGGCAGTTCAGATTTGATGATGATTTTTACACATTATTACAACAAGTTAATCAATGGTCTGAAATCAAAAAGCTCTTTGAGATAGCACCCGGTTTAAGACTTATGAGGGATGTGGATTTATTTGAAAGAGTATGCGACTCCATTTGTTCACAAAACACATCAATTCAGCATCTGAATCGAATGATGCATAACCTAGCCACTAAACTTGGTCATAAAGTAGAGTTCGTTGACAATAGTGTAAGCTTCATATTACCGCGAGTTGGTACAGTTGCAGAAGCAGATTTATCTGTTTTGCAAGAATGTAGTATGGGATATCGAGCAAAATACCTTTTAAAATCGGCACAAATACTATCAATAAACTACAACGAATGGAATAATTTGAAGGAGCTATCAAAAGAGGATGCGGAGGAGAAAGTACGTATACTGCCAGGTGTTGGGCCAAAAGTAGGTTCATTAATTCTGATGTTTGGAATGGGACGTACGGATGTGTTCCCAGTAGATGTATGGGTTCAACGAGGTTTGCAACATTTATATAATTGGGAAGGTTCGTTAGAAAAGCTAAAACAGCAAGCAGAGCAAAAATTTGGAAATAGCTCGGCCTATATTAATAACTATATTTTTTATGTTTTTCGCAAAGGGTTGCTTCTTCAATAAAATCCATGTAAACACATTTTGGATGACATTATGTCAAACTACACCATAAAAAAAGCCCAGCAGACAGTTGATGATTGGATCAATAGTTTTGGAGGTACTTATTAGGCTCCATTATCGATAATGGCACGTTTAATTGAGGAGATTGGGGAAACCGCTAGATTGATAAACCATTTATAAGGTGACAAGGAAAAAAAGCCTGACGAACCTGACCAAGATTTAGGGTTAGAGTTAGCAGATATTTTATATACAGTTATTTGTTTGGCAAATTCGCAAGGAATAAACTTACAAACAAGTTTTGACGCTATGATGAAAAAGCACCAGACTCGCGATAAGTTTAGATTTACTAATAAAACAAGATGATCCTAATGTTCAACAACTTTCCCTGTTTGATAATCTGGACAAGTAATGCATGTTGATATGACGTTGAAATATTTATATAAATTTTATTGTGCTACAAAGGCAAACTAACTTACTATTTCCAAAACCTGCCCAACAAAGCGTGCAGCAACTGTCTTGAAAGTCAAGAGCAAAAACCTCCATAAAGGGAAAACCAATTCATCTTAGACCAGCGCCGCCTGTCTAAATGGAGCTCGATCTCGCATCATTGCATTCAAGATGGTCAGGAATTTCCGCATACA
>JACRMH010000063.1 GCA_016219545.1 Chloroflexota bacterium
TGCAGCAACTGTCTTGAAAGTCAAGAGCAAAAACCTCCATAAAGGGAAAACCAATTCATCTTAGACCAGCGCCGCCTGTCTAAATGGAGCTCGATCTCGCATCATTGCATTCAAGATGGTCAGGAATTTCCGCATACAGGCTGTCAACGCCACTTTTTTGACTTTCCCCCGTCTCAACAATTCTTGATACTGCGCCTGGATCAACGGGTTGTATCTCGTCGCCACCAAGGTCGACATATACAGCACACTACGTACTTCGATCCTGCCTCCCTTTGTTTTCCGATAGCCGCGTTTCTTGCCGCTGTCAAAATTCATCGGCGCCAAGCCCACCAAGGCAGCGATTTTCTTGCGGTCCAGCTTTCCCAACTCCGGCAGTTCTGCCAGCAAGGTGGCAGCGGTCACTCGACCCACTCCCTTGGCACTGCACAGGATTTGCTCCTGTTCTTGCCAGTCTTCATGTTCTTTCATGAAACCGTCCAGGTCTTTTTCGAGGTGTTTGATCTCTTCCTTCAAGACTTCGCTCATTCGCTCCAAGGAGCCCCGCATGTCCACATGGACCGTCCGCAAACGGCTTTTTTCTGCCTTTAGCATCCCTTCCACCTGCCTACGCCTCACCAAAAGGGCAGATACGTAACGCCCTGCCTCACTTTTTGCTTCAAACGGTCTCGGTCTCACCTGTTTCCCAAACTCTGCCAGGTTGAAGGCGTCCAGCTTGTCGGTCTTGGCGAACAATCCGCAGGCACGGGCGTATTGTCTCACTCGCGCGGGGTTGACCACTGCTACGGGCAGTCCTGCTTCGTACAGTCCCAACACCACTGCTCGCTGGTATCCTCCCGTTGCTTCCACCACGATCAGTTCTGGTCTCAGTGCCTGCATTTTCTGGACGAGGCTGGCTATTCCTTTTTCATCATTGCTTACTAGGCTTGCTTCCTTCTCCCCCAACTCTGCGATGTCCAACTTATCCTTAGCAACATCAATCCCTACGAATTTTCCACTACTAGTTGTCATTCCTGCCTCCGCTTTGTATAATGGAGTTGAGCCCACGCTAGTATCCGGTCTTCGAGACCTTGCAACTGTTCGGGCTCTTGACGAAATGGACATGGCGATCTTGCTGCACGACGGTCTCTGCGGACCTACCCGACATCGATCTGCCATGTCCGCTTTTCATGATACTACCCGACACTACCCGACTAGTGGGAGTCTGCGCGTTTTTAAGCATTTTCTGGCTTCGAGTTTTTTCTGATCTCAAGCAGAGTCCACGCCCGTTTAGCTGCCCGGTAATCAAATTGTTAGCCCGTTTCCGTAATCAGGAATCAGAGATGAAAAAAGCAAAAAAGTCGCTAAAGGTAAGGAAATCTGTAAAAGCACTGGAGGTTAAAAACGGCGAAACGCCGAAAATTTCCAACTTGTTAGCCATGCCTGATTTCAAAGAAATTCAAGCAAGCATTTATTTTTCTTTGGCAAGTGTAATTCAAGGGATAACTATTGCGGTTTTAGGCGAGAAGGTTTTTGATTTCTTGCCAAGTATGAATATATTCATCGTTATTACAACGATTAGTAGTCTTTTGATTTCTCTGCATTTTTGGTTTGGCTTCCTTATGGCTTATTTTCATTTGTTTAGGTTAGTAAAACTCAACGCATTCCATCACTTTGTTTTATCTTTGACTTATTTTCTGATTGGCTTTTCTCAAGTACTGGCGTTTCAATTTCTTAATAGGCCTAAAACTTGGATGACGATATGTGTAATAATGTTAGTCATTGTAAGTATGTATCAATCATTTATGCGAAGAATCCTAAAAATGCAGACAACCGAAGGCGTGGGTTACAACGTAGTTTCGACGGAATATGGGCTTTTTAATCGCCTTATTTACCTTATAACGGTCGTGGTAATTATTCTTATAAGCATGTGGTACATCTATCCAAATAAAAATGAAGGTGTATTTGCTATATCAACGCTCTCGGTTTTTCTAGTACTCCTTTTGCTATTGTTTATAGGCTCGATTAGATCTTTTCAAAACAGGTTAGACAAAATCACTTTCAAACAAAACGCGAACTAATTAAAGCAGGCATTGGGCAGGCAGGATTCGTGGTCATTTTCGAGCATTTTCAGGCTTTGGGTTTTTCCTGCTCTGCCCCTCCGTCCTTCGGACACCTCCCCCAAATGCGACAGTTAAATTTGGGAAGGGATGGAATGTAAGGATGTCGGATTTGTAGGAGGAAGAGCGCTTGGCTTCGAGTTTTTCCTGCTCCCAAGCAGAGTCCACGCCTGCACAACTGTCTGCTAATGCAAACCGTTAGCCAGCAAAATCTGAAAGATATTACCTTCTGAGTAAAATATCTCAGCCCATGATCAACACAGTAAAATTTTCCGTTTTCATTATTCTCGCTACTATATTGATTTCTTGTAGTGGCTTCACCTTTGGTTCTGAGCAACAAGTCACGCCAACTCTATCCTCCACACCTGCTTCGCCTACCCCAAAACCATTGGCTACAGCCACACTAGCTCCATCCATTACACCTACAGTATCAAGTATTACCCCTATCCAAGCGAACAATCCAGCATGCATAGTGGCTAGCCAGACTACCGAATCAGATGGTTGGGATTGTCTCAACCAAAGTTACGGTTTTTCAATGCATTTCCCATACACAGCTGAATTTTCTCGAATCACACCTGGTGGAAGCGTAGAGGTTCGGCTCCGAAACAGTCCTTCCAACCCACGTATAGACCGATTATTAGCGATAGGTATTGAACAATCTGCGGAATGGTGCTTTCCGCCTGAAGCAGAAAAAATTCAGATCGGTGAAAATGAATTTACGGTAAATAATGGCTTTGAGCCTTCAGGTGTTGTTTTTGCCTGGAAGACTTACGCAATTGCTAAAGAATCTAAAAGAGTGTGTTTTGACTTTGTTGTCGGTTTTCGAGAATGGGCTCAAGATGATCCACTTTTCCCACCAGAAAAAGATCAAGATTTGGAGGAACTCGAGTCTATCTTGGCGACTTTCCGTTGGCTTGAACCTTGAAAGGGTAAAATGCGGGCTTACACAGCATGCTCAGAAACCATATCATCACGAGTGCCGTTAGATAGTCATCAGATGCACTGGACGCTGGGGCGCGGTGCGGCTTTTCAAGCATTTTCTGGCTCCCAAACAGAGTCCACGCCCGCCTGTCCGCTAACGCAACCGCCGAAATTGTATCCCCTGACCTCCAGGTTCTTTAAGAACCCGGAGGTCTCACATTTACAGGACTATAATGAAGCGTAAATAAAAAGAGGGCATATATGTCAACACTTCATCTTATGGTGGGTCTCCCTTGCGCGGGAAAGACAACACTCGCGCGACAGCTTGAACACGAATATTCGGCTCTTCGGTTAACACCCGACGAGTGGCACACCCAGCTTTTTGGTCATGATGTGGAAGAAACAGACCATGATGCCAGGCACGCTCTCATCGAATCAATGCTCTGGGACATTGCAGCACGCGTACTCGTGTTAGGTGTAAATGTGATACTTGACTTTGGATTCTGGGCAAGAAGTGAACGGGAGGATTATCGTGCGCGGGCGGCACAATTAGGCGCAGGCAGTGAAATACATTTTTTGAATGTCCCAAAGACAGAATTGTTGGAGCGCCTTGCGATAAGGAACACACAACTTTCCCAGGGAGCAGCCTATATTCCCGAGACAAAACTCAAAGCGTGGATCGAATTCTTCCAAGCGCCGACACCCGATGAACTTGAACCGAGAAGGTAGGCAGTATGATAATTACATTCCTCGGCACTTCTGCCGCAAATGCGTTTCCGGAAGCCTTTTGCAATTGTATCAATTGTGAACGGGCAAGGGAACTCGGCGGACCAAGTTTGCGAAAGCGTTCCGCCTTGCTGATCAATGATGACCTGCTGATTGACCTCGGCCCTGATATTATGACATCATCTCAAATGCATGGTTGTTCTTTGTCGAACGTAAGTTATTGTCTTCAAACACATCCACATGCAGATCATTTGGACTTATCCCACCTGCTTTCGAAAAGCCCTGAATATGGGGTGGTTGATGCTCCATGCTTGCATTTCTACGCCTCGCACGAAACCTTGCAGCGGGCAGCACAAACCTTTGAGCGGGACCTTTCAGGCGATAGTCTTTTATCACCTGAGACCGGGAAAAAATTAAATCTAAAAATTCATCCCATCGAACCTTTACAGCCTTTCACTTTTGGACGCTATCGCGTAACAGCGTTCCCTGCAAATCATGCGCCGACGATGGGAGCTATGCTATACGCGGTTGAATCCGATGGATGCTGTATGTTTTACGGCACGGATACAGCAACTCTGCTTGAACAGACTTGGCGAGGTTTTCATCAATTTAAAATGCGCTTTAATGTTGTGATCCTCGACCACACTTATGGACCAGACCAACCCGGAAGCGACCATTTGAGTGCTCATCAGGTAATAGAACACGTAGCACGTATGCGTAATGAAGGACTATTAACAGAAAATTCCCGCGTTTTCGCAACACATATTGCACATGAAGGTAACCCCGCTCACCCGGAACTCGCGAAATTTGCCGCCCAGCATGGTTATGAAATTGCCTATGATGGGCTTGTTCTTGAAGTGTAAAATTTTCTTTCTGATGGGTAGTCCGATAGCGCATTTACAGGACTATAATTCCCATATCGTCATTGTAAAAAAAAGGAAACTCCCATGTCTAAACTAATCAAAATCATCTTTTGCCTCTCCTTATCTGCCACCCTGCTTGGCGCGTGTGCCACGTCAACGCCGGAGCCGACCGCGCAGCTTGCCAACCCCGCATCCACGAATTGCATCAACAATGGCGGGACTCTCAGCATCCAGACGCGCGGCGACGGCGGTCAATATGGCGTCTGCTTTTTTGAGGATAACCGTCAATGTGAAGAATGGGCCTTGATGAACGGCGATTGTCCAATGGGTGGGTTGAAGATCACAGGACTCGTCACACCCGCAGCCCGATATTGCGCGCTCACCGGCGGCGAATATGCGGTCACAGGCAACAGCAACTTGGAAAATGAACAGGGGACATGCACCTTCAAAAGCGGAAAATCCTGTGACGTGTGGGATTATTACAATGGAAAGTGTGATGGCAAATAACTACAGATTCAAAAAAGTCGGAAAAATATGAAGATCAAGCCCATCGAAATAGTGATCCATGGTCATTCACAACAGTCATCTGAGGAAATGTGTTCAACGTTTCTCGATACTGAGCGTTGGTCGGACTTTAAAGGATATTCCATCCTGCCGGGAATAAAAAGTGCCCGCTTTGAAATCAGGACTCCTGCCTTGGTAGGATCAAGGATTAAAGTGGAAAACACAGACGGTTCGTCACATGTTGAAGAGATCATTGAATGGGACGAAACCAGCAAGATAAAATTAAGGTTTCAGGAATTCGATTCCCCATTGAAATATTTGGCGACTCATTTTATTGAGACTTGGAGTTTCCATAGATCAGACGAGGGTACTGAAACGATTAGGAGCATGGCAATGTATCCAAAAGGGGTGGCAGGTTGGTTGATGTTGATGCCCATATCGCAACTAATGAAAAAAGCGTTTAAAAAGAATGCATCCCAGCTAGGCAGCGAGTAATGGCGTATAGCGAAAAACTCACACCTTGAACGCTGTTATCAGTTTGGCTCAGGTTGGGAGACCCAAGCCGAACATGGCACATGAGCACCTAAACACATGGCAACGTCAAATCCATACAAAAAACTCTCAAAATCATATTAAATCAATGATATTCAGCACTTCGGTTTATAGGGTAAAAACTGTAAAATTTCACCCGTTATAAACTCGTGTGGAATGTGGGCGAGCGCGGATAAATGGGAACTCATCCGCGTTCTCCGCTTTAATTTCGAGATTTTGCTTCGGGAGTATGGTATGAGAAGATATCAATTAATGCGCATTTTTCCGCTTCTTGCCGGACTGGCGCTGGTTGCTCTGGCAATCGCCGGGTATACCTCAGGGACAGCGCTGGCCGCGCCTCAGGCTCAGCCTGCGAAAGCGCCGTCTGCTCGAGTGGATAACAGCATCTGTCTGGCATGTCACAGCAAAGAGGATTTCACGCTCACCATGTCTGGCGGCGAAGTCCTTCCCCTTACGATCAACGAATCTAAATTTGGCAGATCAGTTCACGGTGAGAATGAGATCGCCTGTACCGATTGCCATGCCGATTTCACAGGATTCCCTCACCCGGAGCTTAAGGCTGCAAGTCCGCGCGAAATATCCATCACCTATTACACGATCTGCCAGCAGTGCCATGAAGAGCAATATCACAAAGTGCTGGACAGTGTTCATCAACGTTCACTGGCTGGCGGAAACCAAAATGCCGCCATCTGCACCGACTGCCATAATCCGCATGAACAGGGGCGCATTACCGACAAGACCAGTGGTCAACTTTTGGGCACCGCCCGATTGCACATTCCGCAGACCTGCTCACAATGCCATAGTGGAATTTATGAAGCGTACCAATACAGCGTGCATGGCGCGGCATTAAGCGAGGAAGGCAACCTCGATGTACCTACCTGTATTGACTGTCACGGTGTTCACAATATTCAGGACCCCACCACTGCGAAATTCCGCAATGATACGCCGCAGTTATGCGCCAAGTGTCATGCCAATGAAGCGCTGATGGAAAAATATGGACTCCCAACCAATATCTTGAATACCTATGTGGCGGATTTCCACGGCACGACGGTTACCCTCTTTGAGCAGACCTCTCCCAACCAGCCAACCAATAAACCGGTCTGTACGGACTGCCATGGCGTACACAATATTTCCAAAGTGGATGATCCTCAAACCGGCATTGCGCTGAAACAAAACCTGCTTTTGAAGTGTATGCGCTGTCATCCCGATGCGACTGCCAACTTCCCGGACGCATGGATGAGTCACTATGTTGCCAGCCCTGAAAAATATTCACTCGTATATTACGTCAACCTGTTTTACAAATTCCTCATCCCGTCTGTATTGGGCGGCATGGGTGTCTTCGTTGTCACAGACATTATCCGACGGCTGATCGAACGTCGTAAAGGAGCCGCTCATCATGACTAATCAAACCGCACAAACAGAAGAACGCACCTACGAGCGCTTCCCTCTTGCCCGCCGCATCGAACACCTGACGATGCTATTGTCCTTCACCACGCTGGGGCTGACGGGGCTTGTCCAAAAATTTGCCTTCAATGTCACTTCGCAATTTCTTATCGGAATACTCGGCGGCATTGAACAGGTCCGTAGTATTCACCATATTGCCGCCATCGTTCTAATCCTCGGCACGGTCTATCACCTCGTCCTGGCTGGTTACAACATTTACGTCCTGCGGATGCGCATGACCATGCTGCCCGTGCTTCAAGATGCCCTCGATGCGCTGTATTCCCTGCTTTATAACATCGGCTTGCGCAAAACACGTCCGCAAATGGGGCGCTTCACCTTTGAAGAAAAAGCGGAGTACTGGGCTTTTGTGTGGGGCACCATCGTCATGGCGGTCACCGGTTTCCTGATGTGGAATCCGATCACCGCCGCGAAATTCCTGCCCGGCGAGATCATCCCGGCCGCTAAAGCTGCTCACGGCGGCGAGGCGGTGTTGGCCGTTTTGGCCATCATCCTTTGGCACATGTATGGCGTGCATATTAAATTTTTCAACAAGGCCATGTGGACGGGAAAGTTAACTGAAAAGGAAATGCTCCACGAGCATCCGCGTGAACTGGCTGATATCAAAGCCGGTGTGCCGGATCAGGAACAGGACCCGGTCAAGATCAAAAAACGCAAAAAGATTTATCTCCCCATCGCTTCAGTGCTGACTTTGGTCCTGCTCGGCGGACTATATAGTTTTCTCAACGGGGAAGAGACCGCGCTGACCACCGTCCCTCCGCAGGATAATCAACCTGTGCAAGTCTACGTCCACTGGACGCCCACTCCGCGCAATACGGTCACGCCCACTGCTGTAGCTACGGGAACGCTGGTCCCATTAACGCCAATCCCAACATCAAATGTGATCACATGGAATACCAACATCGGTCCCCTGTTCCAGCAGAATTGTCTTGAATGTCACGGGGCAGGCGGAGGTTTTGCGGGTTTGGATCTCTCCACTTATGCCGCTGCAATGCAAGGCGGACAAAACGGCGTGATCTTTGTCCCCGGTGACCCGGCCAATAGTCTTATGGTCATTAATTTTGAGAGCGGCGCCTACACTAATTTTGCATTGACTCCCGACCAACTCGCATTGATCAAAGCCTGGCTGGCTTTAGGTGCGCTTGAAAAATAATTAGGGCGGGATGACCCCGCCCCTACACATAAGAAAACGGAGTCCCCTTCACAAAAAGGGGACTCCGTTTTTGGTTATTCGTCTCCGCTGCCCGCACCCAGATCAGGCAAAGCGGATTCTATTTCCTCGGGGCTTTGGCCCGACTCCAATCTATCCACTACATCATCGAATTCAGCGGGGAGTTCTTCACCCATTTCTTTGCCCATCTTGCGCATCATCTTGCCAAGCGCTTTCGGGTCTTCTTCGAGTCCTTCAAAACCGGAAAAATCATCCGCGACAGATTCCATGCGGCGCTCATCCGACTTTGCGATCCGCACCTTTGTCATGCGGCGGCGGACATTGTCACTTTGGCAAAATGTACAATGGACAGGCTTCTTCCCATATTCACTAAAGGTCATGAAGACATCAAATCGTTTTTCGCAGTTGTTGCAGATAAAGTCATAAGTTGGCATATCCTTATTTTACCGCTTCGTAATTAAAATTTACAGACCGTAGGGGCGAGGTCATCCCGCCCCTACCTTTGGTACAATAAACCCATGTCGAATACATTTGAACTCCGAAAACCTGAACCCCTGCTCATTGTCATTTCCGGTCCATCCGGCGTTGGAAAAGATTCCGTAGTGCTGCGCATGATCGAGCGCGGATTCCCCTTCCACTTTGTGGTCACTGCTACAACTCGCGCCAAACGCGCATCCGAAGTCAACGGGCGGGATTATTGGTTCGTATCAGAAGATGAATTCGCACGCATGATCGAAGACAATGAATTGATCGAGTATGCGGTGGTGTATGGCGATTACAAGGGCATTCCCAAACGCGAAGTGCGCGATGCCTTTGCCAGCGGCGAGGATGTGGTCATGCGGATCGATGTGCAGGGCGCAGAGACGGTACGCAAGTTCGCTCCTGAAGCTTTGTTGATCTTCATTACCTGCGAAAGCGAGGACGAGTTGGAACACCGCCTGCGCGAACGCAAAACTGAAACCGCAGACTCTTTATCCCTGCGGATCGCCACAGCACGCAAGGAATTGCAGCGACTCGAAGCTTTCGATTACGTGATCGTAAATCAGGATTTTCATTTGGACGATACTGTGAATAGAGTCCGCGCCATTATTGAATCGGAACATTTAAAAGTGAAACATCGCAAGGTGACTTTATGAACGAGATCCCCGCATCACCCCTTAACGTTGAGCCTGCTCCTGCACCCCGTGAAGTGCGCGTCGCCCTACCGACCATGGTCCCTACTGTGACGTATACGATCATTGGCTTTACAGCGCTGATCTATATCCTTCAGCTGGCAAGCGTCGCATTTTTTGGGTATCCCGCCGGTCAAATTGACTGGCTTGAAATTTATGGCGCACGGTTCAATATGGCCATCCGCGCGGGGGAGTTGTGGAGGTTTATCACACCGGTATTCCTGCACGGTTCTGTAATGCACATCTTCTTTAACATGTATGCCTTGCTCTCCATCGGTACGCTTCTGGAGAAACACTTCGGGCATGGCAGGTTTGCGGCCTTATATTTTCTCGGTGCATTCTCAGGCAATGTGTTTTCATTCCTGTTGACCGGTGAAAATGGATATTCCGTCGGCGCATCCACTGCGGTGTTTGGGCTGGTCGCGGCGGAAGTGGCCTTCTTTTATCACAACCGCAAATTATTTGGCGGACAGGCCAAGCAGGCCATTGGCAATGCGCTATTCATTATCGCGGTCAACTTGTTCATTGGGCTGACGCCCGGCATAGATAATTGGGGACACGTTGGCGGTTTGCTCGGCGGAGCGATCTTCGCCTGGTTTGCCAGTCCGCGCTGGGAAGTGGCCGGCAGTTTCCCAGACTTTCATTTGCATGATGCGCGCGAATTCCGCGACATTGTTTTAGGCGGGGGGCTGGTGGTGATCCTCTTTGGGATGCTGGCAGTTTGGGGCATGTTCCGTTAACAAGGAATGAACAAAACAAAAACGCGGCCATTATTGGCCGCGTTTTTGTTTTAAAAAAATAAAATCTCGTTTGTAAGACTGCAGAGCGACTGAAGTCGCTACTACGATATTTTTTACGAACTTACATGCACCAGTCTTGGGTCGAGGGCATCGCGCAGACCGTCACCAATTAAGTTGAAGGATAACACTGTCAACATGATGGCAAGACCGGGATAAAAGACAAGATGCGGCGCAGTGAAGACTTGATTGCGTTCCGCGCCAAGCATGGAGCCCCACTCCGGCGTGGGGGGCTGTGCGCCGAGACCGAGGAAGGAAAGCGCAGCGGCATCCAAAATAGCGGAGGCGATGCCGAGAGTCCCTTGAACGATGAGCGGGGTCAACGCGTTCGGCAGAATACACTTGAAGAGAATCTCATAAGTATTACCGCCGAGTGAGCGGGTTGCAGAGACAAAGTCCATTTCGCGCACGGATAACACGGAGGCGCGCATAACGCGGGCATAGGCCGGGATGGAGACAATGCCGATCGCAAGCAGGGCATTGATCAGCCCGGGACCAAGAACCGTCACAATGGCAATGGCAAGCAACAGCGAGGGAAATGCCAACAGGACATCCATCACACGCATGATGAGGTTGTCAATCCAACCGCCGAAATAACCGGCCAATGCGCCGAGAATCGTACCGATAATGATGGCAAATACTACGGTTGAAAGACCGATCATTAAACTAAGGCGCGCACCGTATAACATGCGGCTGAATTCATCGCGCAGGTTGCCGTCTGTGCCCATGAGATGCTGCGGTTGGTCCTTCGGACATCCTAAAAGATAGATGCAGGGGGCGGAACGCCTTTGTATATCCTGAGGCGGTTTTGCATCCAGCATGGATAGGATGGGGCTGTACGGCGCGATCCACTGCGCAGTAAGAGCGATCAACACCAAAAGACCAAGGATGATTATGCCGACGATGGAGGACTTGCGGCGAAAAAGCCGATGCCATGTGATCTGCCAGAGGCTCGTTGATTTAAGGGTAAGGGCTTCAGAATCTAATTTTGGAGGGGTTGCGGTGAGGGTTGTCATGATTCAATTCCTAGTCCAAACGGATGCGGGGATCGAGATATGCATAGGAAACATCCACAAGCAGATTCAGCACAACGAAGAAAATTGCAATGACGACAGTAAATCCCTGTACGATGCCATAGTCGCGGGCGGTGATGCCATCATATAAAATGCGCCCGACACCGGATAAATTAAAGACGGTTTCTGTTAAGACAGCGCCTCCCAACAATCCGCCGAGCGATAAGCCGATCACAGTGGAAAGAGGAAGTAGGGCGTTCCTAAATGCATGTTTAAAAATTACAGCGCGGCGGGATAGTCCTTTTGCGCGCGCGGCGCGGATGTAATCCTGTCCAAGAACATCCAGCATGGCTGAACGCGCCATGCGCGCGATCAAGGCCATGGGAATTGTGCCGAGTGCAGTTGCTGGCAGAATTAAATGGGTGACCGCATCTTTCAGCAATGTCCAATTGGCTGAGAGCACTGCATTCAAAACATTCATGCGGCTGAGGAAATCAAGAATGATAAAACCAAATGTGCCTTCTTTTAAGTGCATTCCCCACGTTTCAAAAAATGGGACTGTGATAATTCCAGCGCTCAATCTTCCAGAGGGAGGCAGTTGAAATGGTGTGCCTTTTAATGTGAGCGCAAAAAGATATGCCAGCATTAATCCGAGCCAGAAAACGGGCATGGATACACCGATGTTTGCCCACAACATGGTGATCACATCCAACCAGGAGTTGTGACGGACTGCGGAGATCACACCCAATGGAATACCTATGAGGACACTGACCAGCAGAGCGGCAAAACTCAATTCAACGGTGATGGGTAAACGTTCCATGAACAGCTCAGTGATGGGCTTGGAATAACGGAATGAATTTCCAAAATCACCGTGTATGATCTCATTTACATACACCCCAAATTGAATTGGGATGGGTTTATCCAGACCATGGCGATGGAGGAAATCATCGCAGACCACTTTGGTGGCTTTCTCTCCCAGCATGGCGCGGCATGGATCGCCTGGGATTAACCGAGCTAACGCGAAGGTAGCAAATAAAATGCCAATTAGAACTGGAATACTAAGCAGGAGTCGTCGGATGATATAAGTGGTCATATCTATTTAGGGAGAACCCCCGCCAAGAGTTCTCTTGACGGGGGTCTAATAGTTATTGCGTTGAATTTATTGAGCGGGTGGGGCGTTCAGGTACGCGCCGAACAAAGCGCTGAAGTAAGTGAAAGCGCCGGTGTTGCCGGTGTGAAGAGCGTTGTGCGCATCCCATTGAAGGGCAAGCGACACAAGCACGTCTCTGGCATCAAAGTCGGAGCCATCATGGAACTTGACGCCGGGGCGCAGGTGGAAGGTCCACACGGTCAGGTCGGCATTGGCTTCGTAGGATTCTGCCAAAGCAGGTTCGACCGCTGTACCGCCGGTTGCGTAGCTGAGTAGGGCTTCAGTCACTTGTTCGCAGGCACGGAAGGCTTCGCCGTCTGTTTCATCTGCACAATAAAGTGATGGGGGTTCGCCGTTCTGCATCCAGACAAAGGTGTCTTTGCCGTTATCCATGACGGAGAATTTCTCATTGCCAAGCGGGCTGGTATGTGCACCGGTGACATTTGCCAGGTAGGCAACAGCAGAAGCGCCGTGTGAGATCGGAACCATCGGAACGTGCTGTTTGACCAAATTGTTAGCCTGTTCATAGAGAGGCTTGCGGGCTTCATCGCCTGAGGTTGAGGCAGCCTGCTTGAGGACAGCGGTCAAATCATCGAACTTGGTGCCGAATTGAATGGAAGCGCCCGCGCCAAAGTGGTAATCGAGGAAGTTTGTCTGGTCAGGATAGTCAGCGCCCCAGCCGAGGATGTACATGCCGGTCAATTGACCAGAGTCAGCCGCGTCGAGGAAGGCGCCGGATTCCATTACTTCAAGGGTTGCGTCAATGTTGAGGTTTTCCTTCAACTGAGCCTGCAAGTCGGTAGCAACATTGGTTTGACCTGAGATATAGGAGCGGTCCTTATCGCGATATTGAATTGTTGTGGTGAAGCCATCGGGATAACCAGCCTCGGCAAGAAGGGCCTTGGCAGCCGCAGGATCGAATGTGTACCAGGCATCGCCTACGCAACCGTTCGGGATGGCGCAGGGGGTGAAGTAATCGGCAACAGTGGAGCCAACGGGATAGAAGTTGTCCACGATGCGTTTGCGGTCAATACCCATGGCAATCGCCTGACGGACTTTTTCATCGGTGAAGGGATTCTTGGTATTGTCCCATCCGGTAACCTGCGGGTCGGTATTGAAGCCGAAGTACATAACGTTCAGTGCTTCACGAGCCTTCAATTGAAGGTTGGAGTCAGCCTGGACAACAGCAATATCATCTGTGCCAACGTTGTCAATACCATCAACAGAGCCGCTCTGAATCTCAACCAAACGTTGAGCTGATTCAGAACCCCATTTGAATACGAGGTTAGGCACCAATGCCTTATCACCCCAGTATTCCGGGAATGCTTTAAAGACGATCTGGCTTCCACGTTCCCAAGCCACTACGCTGTAGGGACCGGTGCCGATGGGCTGCTCGAGCAAAGCGCCGTTTCCACCATTGGCTTCAATGTACTCTGAAGGTTGGATCGCGAAGGATGAAAAAGCGATCTTTGATGGGAAGGCAGGATCGGGCACACAAAGTGTGATCTTGACGGTCAAGGCATCTACCGCTTCGATGGACTTGAACTCGCCGCCGTAATCACAACTGTCTGCGGAATAGCTGGTGTCAGTAACAACAGCATGATCCACAAAGGGGACTTCTGTAGCCACAGGGGCTTCGGTTGCCACGGGGGCTTCCGTAACCACAGGCGCTTCAGTTGCGGCGGGGGCTTCAGTTGCCCCACCGCCGCAGGCTGCGAGCAACATACTCGCAAGCACTACCAGCGAAAGTAAAATAGAAAGTTTTCGTTTCACGTTTCTCCTCCTTAGAGAAAATGTGGGTTTTGGAGTATCGAGGAAAGAATCATTCTCTCCTCGTTCCTCCCGACAGGTGCAAATTATACGCCAAAAGCGAATAGTGGATTTATCAGTTTGATTCATTTGCAAAAATACAGGATGAATTTCGCGCTTCTTTTCACAATTTGATACCTGCTCTTTGGACAATGAACATTTGTCAACGCCTTATCATAAACTTCGTATCCAGTTTTATGAAACTTCTCAACTTGTGGTAAAAGTGGGGATATGAAGAAACAAGACTTCCTTTGGATCATTCCGCTCTCGCTGATTCTGGGAGCAGTTTTATCAGTCCTGCAAACTGGCAATTGGCTGATGGGCTGGCTGGGATTCTCCTTCCTTTTTATTATCACCATTTCACTTCTCACTCTTTCTACAAAATGGGCGGGCGGCGGAAAAACTCTGGCATGGATGATTGCCCTTGCGTTCATCCTGCGTTTTGCCGGCGGCGTGACAACGTATCTGGCATTACCTGTCTATGGTTATGTTGATGAAGATCAAAGCGCGGGATACACCTACACAGACGCGCATCGCCGCGATGCTCAGGCTTGGGAATTGGCGACCTCAGAAGATTCAATTTTTAACGCGTTCAGTAAAACTTATGCCTCCGATCAATACGGCGGACTGCTGGCATTTAGCGCGTTTATATATCGCTATGTATCCCCCGACTCGCACCGTACACTCATGTTGGTTTTGCTCTCCGCATTCATGTCAGCATTGGCATTGCCCTTTTTTTGGAAGGCGGTCAATCAGGAATGGGGTGAAAGGCTTGCATCAACATCCGGTTGGATCTATGCCTTATATCCTGAAAGTATATTGATCGGAGGCTCTGCCTTACGCGAACCTTATTTATGGGCTTTTAGTGCTTTTGTGTTATGGGGATTTGTTAGTTTGTATAGTACTCGTGGTTTCGATACGCCCCTCGAAGGGCATTCGGGGCTGCTCAACCACCGTCAATCCATTTTATGGCTCGGACTTGGCATTGCCGGTATGCTGCTTATTTCGCCTGGCGTGGCAGTGGCAACCCTGATAATCCTTGCTGGCTGGGTTTATTTTACGAGAGGTCAAAGACAAATATCATGGCGCATGGTTTTTGTTTTTGCTGTTGTATTGATCCTTGGCTTGTTCCTGCTTTCCTTCGCGTTGAATCGAAATGGGAATCTGGGGAATGGAAACCCGCTGGATGTTCTCAATAATTTCATCCGTGAAGTAGCGAGCTGGGGGGGGCTTCAACTGAAGCGCAGTTCCGGGATGGTGGATGCCGTCTTTAAGAAAATTCCCGACTGGATGCAATTGCCCTTCGTCACTATTTATGGAATTTTCCAGCCTGTCCTGCCTGCGGCCTTTGCCGAGCCGACTTTATTGATCTGGCGCATTATTCAGGTCTTGCGAGCTATGGGGTGGTATGCGCTGCTGCCGGCGTTGGCCCTCTCCTTTTTGGCGTCAACAAGCGAGGGTGAGAAAAAGAAGCGCGC
The DNA here is from genome assembly GCA_016219545.1 of Chloroflexota bacterium. Taxonomy (GTDB): domain Bacteria; phylum Chloroflexota; class Anaerolineae; order Anaerolineales; family Villigracilaceae; genus Villigracilis. Next base: position 15,714 of record JACRMH010000063.1, read on the forward strand.
GGTCTTCATCTGGTTGAGTCTTTTCATGTTCATCTGGATCCTGTTCACGGCTCTGCGCGGCGGAGGCGATCAATGGGATAACCCACGCTATCGGGCGATCATGATCTTGTGGCAGGCCATCCTTGCAGGGAATGTGTGGATCTGGTGGCGCGAGACGAAGAATACCTGGGTTCCGCGCGTGCTTGCCATGGAACTCGTCTTCCTGATTTTTTTTGGACAGTGGTATGCCAGCCGCTATTTTTCGATTGGCGTGCAGTTGCCATTCACTCGAATGGTGGCGATCATTCTCGGACTGTGGGCTGTGATCCTGGTTTGGAGATTCAAAAAATAATTTAAGAATGGAATATACTATTGCTTGGTACTAACAGACATTTCCATCAACCTTGGAGGTTTCTATGACTGAAAAAATTAAAGGCGTAATTGGAATCCTGACCGGGGGCGGCGATGTGCCGGGGTTAAACCCTGCCATTCGCGCAGTAACGATCCGCGCTTTGCGTGAAGGATATAAGGTGGTCGGAATTCGGCACGGCTGGGCGGGTCTGGTGGATATTATCCGTGATAAGGATGCAGATAACAGCAATAATTTTCAGTTCCTCACGGAAGAGATCGTCAATCGTGCGGGGCGGACGGGGGGCACATTCCTGCATTCCTCCCGCACCAATCCGGGCAAGGTTAAGAAGGAAGATGTCCCTGCTCATTTGCAGGATAAGTATGCCGAAAAGATGAATGATCTGACGCCCGAGGTACTAAAGAATCTTGATTTTCTCGGCGTGGATTATATTGTCCCCATCGGCGGTGACGATACCCTTAGTTATGGAGTGCGGCTGTATCAAGAAGGCTTCAAGGTGGTTGCCATTCCCAAGACAATGGATAATGATGTGCCCGGCACGGATTATTGTATCGGGTTCAGCACTTGCGTCACGCGCACCATTGCTCTGGCAAACAGTATGCGCACCAGCGCGGGTTCGCATGAACGCTTTATGATCCTCGAAGTGTTTGGACGTTATGCCGGTTTTACCGCCATGCTGCCGACGATGGCAGGCGCGGCGCATCGCTGCGTGATCCCGGAGTTTAAATTTGACATTGAACACCTGACCGAGCTAATGGTAAAAGATCGCAACGAAAACCCCAGTAATTATTCCATCCTGCTCATTTCGCAGGGAGCGATGTTTGAGAATGGCGAAATGATCTTTCAGGACCTCTCCACCGATGCCTATGGTCATGCCAAGTTGGGCGGCATCGGCGATCTGGTTTCTTCGCGGGTCAAGGAACTCTCATCGAAATACAATAAGGGTAAAAAAGTGGAAGTCATCAGCCAACAGCTTGGCTACATGGTGCGCAGCGGTGACCCGGACGCCATTGACTCAATTGTCCCAATGGCATTTGGCAACCTGGCGCTTGACTTGATCCTGAGCTCCATCCACGGCAGGTTGGTGGTCTTGAAGAATGGACGTTATGACAACCTGCCTTTGGATGTTGTAACATCCACCAAAAAATTTGTGGATGTGGCGCGCTTCTACGATACCGCCCGCTATCGTCCAAAGTATGAGAACTTTGAAATGAAGCCGCTCTTCATTATGACAAGTGAGATGTAGACCTTCCAGGTTCGGCGGTGTCTTCCTCGTGTGACGGTGGTTTCCTGACCACCGTCATTTTCTTAATCGGATAAAAGTATCTTATTTCACAAAAGGGTTGTATAATCCCAAACAATATTTTTCAATTTACTCAAAGGAGAGAGAATGAATATTAACTTTGCCATGTGGCGCAAGGCTTCATGGGAACTCATCAAGATGGACGACAAAAAAGAGTGGGATGCATTGGATGTCATTTCCAAGTGGCTGATCGCCACCCGTTCGGCGGTGACCACGGTCACGATCTATTCATGCATCATCGCAGGCTTTCTGGCCTGGCGCTATGATTATTTTTCATGGCTGCCGTGGATCATTGTCACGCTGGGTCTATTCATTGCGCATGGTACGAACAACCTGCTCAACGATTACACAGATTTCTCGCGCGGCGTGGATAAGAACAATTACTTCCGCACCCAGTATGGTGTGCACCCGCTCGTGCAGAAGTTCTGGACGAAAGACAATCAGATCAAGTGGTTCATTACCAGCGGCGTACTGGCCACGCTTTCAGGTGTATTCGCCCTGTTCTATACAAACTTTAATCCGTTCATCATCAGCGCATTTGCATTTGGCGCTCTCGTCCTGCTCTTCTATACCTGGCCCTTCAAATATTGGGGGCTCGGCGAGTTGGCCATCTTCCTGATTTGGGGACCCATCATGATCGGGAGCGTGTATGTTGTTCTGGCTCTCGGCAATGGCGGCGACATGTCCAACCTGTTCATGGTTGCATTGGCGGGCGTTCCCTTTGGGTTGAGCGTTGCCAGCATAAACATTGGCAAGCACATAGACAAGATGGAAGATGACAAGAAGAAGGGCGTTGGTACTTTCCCGGTGCGTGTGGGGCAGACCTTTGCCCGCTATACCAACATCGCTTCCATTGTTATTGCTTATGGTGTTGTCATCTATCTCGTAGCGACGGGATATTTCTCCACCTTGATGCTGCTCGTTATTTTTGCCGCACAGCGCGCCATGTATGCTGTGGCTGTGTTATCCAAGCCGCGCCCCGACGCTGCCCCCAAAGGTTTTGAAGCCTTCTGGCCGACCTGGTTCTCCGGTTTCTGCTTCTATCACAACCGTCTGTTCGGCGGGCTCTTTATTCTCGGCATTCTGCTGGACACCGTTGCCCGCAAATATCAGGCATCCCTGCCGATCAACATCAACATGCTGGGCGCAATTGTGCTGGGGATTGGGTTGGTCTATGCTGTGATTCAAATGCAGATGGCGAAAGCTAAAAAAGCAAAAGCGTAAAAAAGTAAAAAAGTGAGAAGTAAAAAGGCTTCGAGTTTATCGAAGCCTTTTTTTACATTTCACTTATTACAATATCTTCAACTTCCAGCCATTCCTCTTGCCCCTCCAAAACCCCAAACGCGATCCTTCCTTCCGGTGTGAATGCCGCATATTGATTGTCCATCCAGATGATGACTCCCAAAGGTCGCGAAGCGTTCGGACTCACAGGCGACTCAAACGCGAGGGCATCATCCACATAAAATAGAACGCGCTTCGGACCCCACTGTAACTTGTATCTGTGCCATTGAGTGACATCCACGCTGAGAGAGGCAGAGTCTTCGTCAATTACCTTGCTCAATAATTTTCTTGATGTCTTTCTTGAAAAAGGCAAGGTTAATCCTGCGGCCAGTAAGGGCGGGGTCACCCCGCCCTTACTTTGAAATGTCTGTGCCATAAATCCATTTGCAGGCTTGTTATCTGTAAACGATAAATAATTTTCCTTTGACCCATAAAAGAACCAGACTGCATTCGGCAACGTTGGCAAGCGGAACGGAGTCCCGCCGAACCCGAGCGACATTCCAAATGGATCATTCCACAGCCCGAAGCCCCATGTTCCGGCGGGGGAAATGCTTGAAGTCTTTGCACGCAGACTGAGGCTTAAAGTCTGATGCGGAAACTTATGCCGGGGGAGTTGGGAATAGTCATCGAGCTGGGCATCCCGATAGCTGAGAGAATCCCCTTTCTGTATTCCTAATCTCCAACCGTTTTTAGTTTGACTGACACTTGCATTCCGCGTTGCTCTTGCTTTCAACTTTTAACTTTTCCTGTTGACTAACCAAATACCAATCAAAATAACAGCGCCGCCCAAAACCGAAACGAGGGTGATCTGCTCATGCAAGATGACTGCTGCCACGACCATGCTGGTCAGCGGCTCGACAAAAAGAAAGGCTCCCGTTTGAGCGGCCGGTAATTGACTGAGCGCGTCGAACCACGCAATGTAGGCAAAGCCGGTGGTGAAGACACCGAGGAAGATCATTGCCATCCAGCCGCGTGCGTCGAGCAGTGGAATTTCCACATAATTTTTTCCGGCAAAAAATGCAACCGAAGTGATGAGCCAGCCGATGGTCATTGTCCAAAATGTGAGCAGCGTGGAGGGATGACTCTTTAATCCGCGCCGCGAGAGGATGGAAAATACCGCCCAGTTGACCGAGCTAATGAGGATCAGAAAATCACCCGTTGTTCCAAAGTTGCCAACGGCAATGGTCGAGAGGTCACCTTTGCTGACGACTGCCAGCACACCGAGCATGGCAAGCACAATGCCCGAGGATTGCAGGAGGCTGAGTTTTTCCTTTAAGACCATCCAGCCCAAAACGGCGATGAAGGCCGGAGACGTGGAAACGATCCATGCGGTGGTGGTGGCCTGCGCGGTCTTCAATCCATTCGATTGCAGCCATTGATGGAAGGTGATCCCTAAAAATCCGAGCAGTGTGAAGTAGAGCCAATCACCGGCCTTTGGAAATGAAAATTGTTTGCGCGCAATGACAGCGATCAACAGCATGGGAATGCCCATCGCAAAACGGACCCAGACGACTGCAATGGGGGAGATCTCTCCCACGGCTATTTTTGTGGCAATGAACGATGCGCCCCATACCATCACAGCAAAGAGGGCTTCAAGATAAGGGAGAAATTTTGATTTGTGCATGTAGATTCCGCGGGTTGGTTAATATTTTCATCAAAGATTGCAAAAAAAGCAGGGCTTTTCGGGTAATGCATAGTTTCGGGAAAAGTCCACGACGGAGATTCTAGCACTTTTACCGATAATTTTTGTTGACGCACATGTTTTTGACTCTCCCGTTTCCGGCGAATATGCTTCCTCCAAGCGACGCAAACCGGATTTTGCAAAAGCCATGAACACGACTGCCGGGGGAGTTGCTTTTATTCTAAAGGTCTATTAAACTGGATATGAAATTCAGGAGGCCCCCATGAAAAGTAAATTGAGAATGGAAAAACGCAGGAAAGTAATGACTTTCACGCCGGTCTATAACGGTCTTACAAATAGTCTGCTGGGTTATCTCGGGGACCTAACCCTGAAAGGTGCTTTACTGGTGAGTGAAAACCCGATCGAAGTCGAACAGACATTAAGCCTGGCTATCGAATTCCGCAAGACCTCTGAAAACCCCGCCTCACGCATGGTCATTTCGGCGCGTGTGGCATGGTGTAAATTGGAAGACCATCGGACTTACTACAATACGGGTTTGGAATTCCTCTCGTTGACCGATGAGGAAATCAAGATGATCGGGGCGATCATGGACAAGTATCAATTCAACTTCGAAATGCCAAATTGAGTCTATTGCAAGACCGGCCCCACCATTCCTGACTCAAAATTTGCGCGTTCAAAAGATTTATGGCAGCGTTCCGCCTTCCAAAACAATGATCGGCGGAATGGACGGGTCCGCACGGCGTAACCGGATATGTTCCATGGCAGCTTTTGCATTGAACGGATTCGAATAGATCATTTCCACCACCGGCGCAGGGAATAATTCCTCGATATTGCCCCATCCTTCATCAGGCATGACAACGGCTTTGATATGACCGTCTTCTCCAAGGAAGATCACCACAGGTGCGCTGGTGGCTGTGCCCTCATCATTCTCGCATTCCGCCCAGGCATAGATCTGTTCCCCTTTTCCTCCCATGAATATCCATTCACATAAACCGTGATCGCTTTCAAGATCGGGTACAGTGTTTCCGATTGGTCCAAGCAGAACACTGGAAAGAGCGCGTTCATATTCGATCCAGCGCGGAGGCAGGGATGGATCAATTGTTGGGGATGGTTGTGCCGTGACGGGAAGGGGAGCAATGGATATGTAGGTTGGAGTGGGGAAGATGCCGTTATTGACGGTATTACATGCCAGTGTGACCACCCATAAAAGGAGCATGAAAAATATTATTTTAACGGGCTGTTTTTGCATTTCAGTTTCCTATTCGCACATCACGGACCACACATCCACTCCACGGGTTGGCTGATCGCTTCCACCTCGGCAGAGCTGAGAAGATAATAGCATTCGGGGCGGTCGAACACACCGGCGACCCTGTCCACGCCCTGGCGGCTGAACTGTCCGTTTGTGGAATAGGAGGAATGGAATTGCTGTTCCCAAACCTGACCCGGGAAGATCAGCTCTGAGTACCAGTAGCTGTCGTCGAGGTTGGTTGCCGCGCTGTGGACACTTGTATTCGTGCGGCGGACGACCCAAATGCCGTCCGTCGGGTGGATATTGCTCGCACTCAACTTGTAGTCACAGTCCCGATAATATGTTTCCTGCACAGTCTTTACGATCTCTATTTGAGTCTGGATGTAAATAGTAGCGTTGCATTCCTGCGCGGACGCAGGAGTGGGCGTGAGATATTTTTCTGTGGCAACAGGCTGAGCTCCCTCAGGTTCTATTGGCATTTCCCCCGCCTGGTTTTCTGTCTGCGGTTTTGGCGTGGGCGTAGCACTTTCGCAATAAGCACTTTCATAGATCGTGGATGGATGCCACTTGCCGCCCTTCGCTTCACAGAAATACTCCGGCGAAACATCCTCTACTTCGCAAGCCAGTTGAACCAACAAGACAAGAAGCAATGCAAGCCGCCAGACATTCTTTTTCATGGCGTCCCTCCCGAAAATAAAACAAACCCTTTTCGTATTTAATTGTACATCGCTGATTTATGGATTTCAAGAATTTGAAAGATCATAAAAAATGCCAGAAGAGTGGAAGGGGCAGCGCGGACTCACTAACCCTTCAAAGCAAGTTCAATTGTCCGCATGACCCCATTGACGTCATTCTCCACTTGATTATTCCAAAAGCGGATTACTTTGTACCCCAGTGCCTCAAAATACCTGCTTCGCTCAACATCATTGAGGCTATCACGAATCAAAAGTGACAGTCACCTTTAAGGTGACTGTCACTTTGCCTCTCGCTAGGACGGAGGGGACCGCTCTCCCGTCATTCCCGCCGCGGACTATAAATACCTTATGCCGTTGATCAATTCTTCAGCAGTAACATTCTCTAAAAGTTTTGTAACTCGCTTTTGCAATTCGCTGCGAGAAAGCTCCTTCGATACCACAACCCCATAATGTTCTTTTCCATCTTCGTAATATTGAATCGCCAATGGGACAAAGTCCTTGATGTTGAAAGTCACAACTGCCCTGTGTTCACCAACCGCATATTCCATAATTTTCTCATCAGGCGTGGCGACCATGTCAACTTCATTGACATGGATAACATCAAAGCCCTGCCCACGTAGAAGTTTTGCAAGGTAAGCCCAAATATGTTCATCGAGAAGCAGTTTGGGGGAATTCTTTTTGGTTTCTTTGCTCATCCGCCCGTGATTTCCTTATATTTTTTCGCGCCAAGTTTTTCAAGCAACATGCGGCGAGACGCTTCTTCTGTATTTTCTTCACGTTCTTTGTCGATCTCTGCCTGGTGGATAAAATAATACTGAATAGCTTCATACACCTGCGACAGCGTAATATGCGGGATGATTTCCTTTGTAATAATTTCAGGTGTTTCTCCGATCTGCAAATAGCCGATCAAAATATGCACAGGGACTCGTGTTCCACGTATTAAAGCAGTTGTGCCTCCCGTAGACCGAACTACTTCAATGTTGGGAAAAATTTTCTCTGATTTGCGTTTTGCTTTCGATTTCTTGAGCGCATAACTTGCGGACTGCTCTCCCACCTTTTTGCCTTTACGTGTTTCCAGATACGCCCGCAACGCCTCGCGGATCAACTCACTGCGCGAGCGATGTTCTTCCGCTGCCACGCTGTCAACATCTTCGAGAAATTTTTCGGGGAGGGAGACTAATATTTTGTTTGCCATGAGGATATATCCTGTATATCCTCATTATACCTGCTCTACCGCAATCAATATCGAGCGGATCATGCCCGCAATATCGTTCTATCACGAATCAAAAGTGACAGTCACCTCTAAGGTGACTGTCACTTTGCCTCTCGCTAGGGCGGAGGGGGCGCTCTCCCGCCATTCCTGCAATGGATATAGTTTACAAAATAATTTCTATTAATTTGGTGTTACCAATTTTGATTCTGCACTAAAGGATTCGATTACCTGTAATAGCTTCTCAATTTTTTGGTATTTTAGCTTGTCCTCAAGTCTACATAAATTCTTTGGTGCATTATTTTCGAATATAGTAATACAAGCGCCCAGCAATCTTTCCCCAAACTCTTTTTTATTCATTTTGGTCGGAAAGGATTCAATTATTTCAACAAATATTTTCTCGACAATATCTAGTTCGACAGCATCATCCATCATTTTTCTAAAGAAAAATATTCCCACAACTTTTAATCCTACGTCAAAGGGGACACCATAATCTTCTGATAATGTAAGCGGAAAATTCAACCTTCTAATGTTTTCAGGCTTAATATTTTTTATGTCTCCATCGCCAAAGACTGCTTTCTCGATATCATCAGGGTTTAGAGATAAGAATCTGAATCGATAAGAAGACAAATAACCAAAATATTCCAAGTATTCGTCAAAGGTAATATAGCCTTCCTCATATAAAACCCGTACTAGCGCCCAAGAGGAAAAATATTCTGGTGCTTTTTTCTTTGTTTCAAGCTCGTTCACCTTTAGATAAAGAAAATCTTCAGTCAAGACTGGCAAGTTTTCTTTTTGCGCTAATATGCAAGCATCACTTAATTCGGCCGAAACTTGTGTTTCGGAAAAGCAATCTATCTTGTTTGCCAAAGAAATAACGCCAATGTTTTTCGGGTTTGATTCGAGTACCTTAATGCTCGCAACAAAGTTAGAGCGAATTAAATCTCTTTTATCCTTATCAATAGACGAAAAAGTTATCTTGCCTTGGGCGTATCCCATGTGACCAGTTTGCCCTGGTGCATATCGGAATCTATCTGTAATTTCGGCTAATAAACTTATCACCGATTGAGGTACCTTCAAATTTGGCAATTGGGCATAAATCTTTTGCAACATTCCTGTTTCAGATAAAAACATAGCTGATGTGCCATCAATATAAAACTGCATTTTTTCATCAACAATTTTTTTGGCAATTTCTCTTTGATATTCAAGTTCCTCGGTAGTTCCAACACTAAAATTAATAAAGCCTTTGTTTTCTTGTTGTATATATCCTATCGCATTTACAAGTCCACCTTCACTTATAGCTAACATAGCTAATGGAACGTTGTTCTTACAATACATCTCAAAAAGTGGCTCTGTTCGTGTTTTTAAATCTTCAAAATACTCCAACAAATTCTGGATATCGACAGTGTCGTCTTTTGGAGGAATTTCTATCAACTGTGCACCCGCGAGATCACCAGCTTTAGCGAGATTTTGAAAATTCCGACCGCTTTGCCATAAAACATACTTTTCTGTCGAAAATACTAATTCAATTACATCCTCATAAATCTCTGAACTATATTTGTTATCAAATGTTATTTTATCGCCAGGCTTCTTGTCAATAAATAGAGGGTATTTATTGCTGTCTCCATTAATCAACAAAGCGTCTAACTCATTTTCACTCCCTATAAAATACCATTGATCTTTGTTTCTTAATTTTACAAATGTGTTTTCTTGAACCTTTTCTAAAGAATCTAGATTCAGATCAATTCGATTTCCAATATTCACAAACAGAAAATGCAATCTTGCGTATTCTTGAGGGGAGAATATTTTTTTAATTTTCACCCCTTCTACCAGAGCTTTTAGAGCACTTTCTACGTTATCGTTATTCAAATATATTTCAGTTTCAATCCCAGCTTTAAACTCAAAAGACGGTTTTTCTAATGGGTATTCTTTTAGCAATTTTCCAGCTTTTTTGAAAGCTTCATTATCAACTTTGCCTCTCTCTAAACAAGCAATAAGTGTATTTGTAAGAAGCCCTTCCTTGTTCCTTGAATCTAAGAGCTTTTTTGCGAAATCCTCATTTAGCAACTGCTCCCCAGTGCTAATGACTTCTGGGAATTTTTTTAGATTTAGATAGGCATATAGCAATTGTATTTTTAAGTTGAATATCTCTTTTTCGTTTTCTTCTTTATCTAGGAGTTTCTTTAAAATGATAATTTCGAAATCCCAAGCTTCTTTTCGTCGCGCAATTTGCAGCATTGGTCTACATTCAATATAGTCCAACTTTGACAGATCAAGTTGCTTTAGAATTTGGAATGCCTCATCAAAATCCATCTCATCAAAGTTGAGTAATAAATTTAATTTATCCTTTTGAATGTTTTTGTCGTTTGGTAAATTTTCAATTATTTTTCTTCTCAATCCAGGTGAGCTCCTCAAAGGAGTGCTGGCAAGAGCTATGGCAAGCGGAACATCGTGTTTTAAAAACTCCAATACGCGCTCGTGATTTCCTTTTTCAAATTCGTTGATAAACTCAAAATATTTTCGGTTGTTAATTTCTTCAAAAAACATTTTCCCTTTGATAAATAAAGCATCTCTTAGACTAAGTTGAAAAACAAGCACTCCTGAAAGTTCGTCGGAAATCTCTTTCTTCGAGTTTCTCAGATATTCCAACAGTTGATTCAATTCATTTTCAGGCAATGAAATAAGCTTGAACACTCCTGCGATAATTTGCTCGATTCGTCTGTCAAAGTAACAAGTTGTTGCTAATTTAAAAGTTTCTCTTGATAGATTTACAAATTCCAGAATTTTGTCTTGCACAAGAAGTGCATCTAATTTATAGATATTCAAATTTGCTTTATTTCGCGCACCGATATCGCTATGATCAAGAAATTTGTGTTCAACCTTTGCAACTTTGTCCAATAATTGTTGAGACATTTCCAGTCTTTGTGCAATGTCTTCATTTGTGAGCATTCTGATTTCGATGAGTGTCATTTCATCAAGATAATTATTAAGTCTATCAGGGCTTAAGTGAACGGCTTTTTCTATAAAACTATCTGCATTAGTTTCATCACCCAATTTTTGAAAAAACAGCGCGTACAAGCGATAGAAACTTGCTTTTATTTTTGGGTCATCTGGGAATGTATCCTCATCTATATTTTCGATGTCTATCTTTTCCCCAAGATGAAGCTTTCTGACTAGTTGTTCAAGCTTTAAAAGCCAGTAATCAGGATCTATGTTTTCGGCTTTTTCCAGAAGCTCTCTGTTTCCATCGAAATCCTTATCATTCAAACAGATTTCTGCTAAATAGAGAAGCGGGCGAGAATCCTTGGGAAATCTTTTTGAGATATTTTCATATCCTTCTTTCGCCTCATCCATTTTCTCAAGTTTTTGTAGACATCTGTATTCTAAAATTTCATGTTCGAGAAGTAAATTTTCATCGTTCAATTCTGAGATTATGTCTTTGATATTTTCTAATATCTTTTGCGCAAAGTTTGCATTTTCTCTATCGAGCTCATTTTTCACATGTTCTAAATAACTATAAGCATTTTCAACAGCTTGTCTTAGGTCAATATTAAAACCCAGACCTAAAACATCTGAATCGCTTAGCCAAAAGAATACATTCTCCAAATCTTTTGCTAAAAAGAGATTAAATTCAATACTCGGGTTGGCTGTTTGTAATGTAGTTATTGCTTCATCAAGCAATTGAACTGATCCATAATATTTATCATTAAAGACAAAGTTGTATGTTTTTATGTTTGATATTTCATTCCATTCGTTTTTAAGCTTTTGAAAATCTCTCACCAGCTTTTTTGCCGCATCTTTTTCGTTTATTTTTGGCGTGCGCGGTGAGTAAACTTGGTAATATATTCCCAGTTCTTTTCTGTACCCATCATTTCCGCCATCTCCTTCATTGCCGCGCGGTCTTATTTTTTGGAAATCCAAAAATGCTTTCTCCATAATATCTTCGAAAAAGCTTTGAAATTCGTTTCCATTCTTTGAATGAATATTATTTTTGAACTGAAGTGATAAGTAATGTTTATCAAGTGGTTTCATATGTGCTCAATTTTGAAAGTATACACTCAAACAATAAAAAGGACGGCTGGAGAGCCGTCCTTTAATTTACTCAACTTCTCCTAAAACCCTTCCGCCACGTACTCACCCCACACCCCTCTCAGCGTATTGCTGATCTCGCCCAGCGTGATGTCATTCTCCACGCACTCAATAAACAACGGCATCAAATTCTCTGTTCCCTTCGCCGCGTTCACCAATTTACTGAGCAACCGGTCTACCGATTCCCGATTCCTCGATTCCCGCAACTTCTTCAACTTCTCTCGCTGACCCAACTCAATGGACGGGTCAACCTGCAAACGTTCCAGGTTTCTTTCTTCTTTCACTTCAAACGCATTTACACCGACAACAATATCTTCTTTCCTTTCAATAGACTGCTGCGCGGCGTAGGCGGCGTTTTGGATTTCGTTCTGCATGTATCCGCGTTCGATGGATTGCAGCGCGCCGCCCATCTCGTCAATTTTGGCGATGTAATCAAGAGCGCCTTTTTCGATCTCGTCGGTCAGATGTTCGATTAGATACGAGCCTGCCAACGGATCAACTGAATCAGCCACGCCTGATTCGTACGCGATGATCTGCTGTGTGCGCAGCGCCACGCGGACAGATTTTTCGGTCGGCAGCCATAATGCCTCATCCATTGAATTAGTGTGCAGGCTTTGAGTCCCACCGAGGACGGCGGAAAGAGCTTGCAGAGTCACACGTACTACGTTGTTCTCAGGTTGCTGCGCCGTGAGCGTTGACCCAGCCGTTTGTGTATGGAAACGCAATTGCCAACTGGATGGCTTCTGCGCTTTGAAACGTTCGCGCATGATCCTTGCCCACATGCGGCGTGCGGCGCGGAACTTGGCGACTTCTTCCAATAAATTATTATGCGCGTTGAAGAAGAACGAGAGTTGTCCCGCGAAAGAATCGATGTCGAGTCCCGCCTTGAGCGCGGCTTCAACATACGCTATTCCATTTGCCAGCGTGAAGGCAACTTCCTGAATAGCGGTGGAACCTGCTTCGCGGATGTGATAGCCCGAGATCGAGATCGTGTTCCAATACGGAACTTCTTTTGCGCAGAATGAAAAGATGTCGGTGATGAGCCGCATGGATGGAGCAGGGGGGAAGATATACGTCCCACGCGCCACGTACTCTTTGAGAATGTCATTCTGGATGGTGCCGCGCAGTCCGCGCATGTCCGCACCCTGACGCTTCGCAACCGCAATATACATCGCCAGCAAAACACCCGCGGGCGCGTTGATGGTCATCGAGGTCGAAACCTTGTCGAGCGGGATCTGATCGTACAACTGCATCATGTCGTGAATGGACGAGATCGAAACGCCCACCTTACCGACTTCTCCCTGCGCGATGGGATCATCCGCATCATACCCAATTTGAGTTGGGAGGTCGAAAGCGACACTCAGCCCCGTTTGACCTTGCGCTAACAAATAGCGATAACGCTTATTGGACTCTTCCGCTGTGGAGAAGCCCGCATACTGCCGCATCGTCCAAAAGCGCGAGCGATACATCGTCGGCTGGACTCCACGGGTGTAGGGATATTCTCCGGGGAAGCCTAACTTCTCCTCGTAAGCAGAGTCAACTTGCGGCGGGAGAGAGAGGCGCGGCACTTCAAGTCCAGAAGAATATTCAAAGCATTCCTTGCGCTCCTTGAATTTTTCCAAAGACTTCTTGAGCGTGTTTTCTTTCCATTTGTTGTATTGTTCGTTGAGAGACATTTTCACCACCAAGGGTCACAAAGGTTTAAAAGATTTTTCTTTGTGCCCCTTCGTTGCCTTTGTGGTAAATAGATTTTCCTCAAGTATAAAGCCAAACTCATCTCTGAGAATCAGACAACCTTAGGCGAAATATAAGGACAAATGTCAGTTGCTTGAAAGAGACGAAAATGCTAGACTTGTCGTATGTAAAAGTAAATTGGATCGGTAACAGGAGACTTTTCATGGCAAATAAAATCGTTCTTTACATAGGTGCAGGAATTTTATTTTTGATCGGCTTGTGCCTCTTGGGGTTTGGCGGCCTGACGCTTTATGGCTCGACTGCGCCAAATGGTCAGGCAAATTGGGTAACCACTGGTGTTGTATTGGGGATATTTGGAATTCTCGTACTTGCAGGCGGCGCAGGACTTGTTTACGCAGCCATACGAGGAACAAAGACCGAAATCATTCAACAAGTCACCATGAAAGTGGACCTGCCCGGCGAGACGAAGATCGAACAAGTGAAATGCAGATCATGCGGCGGTACATTAAGCGCTAAAGACATCACACTCGCCAATGGCGCACCGATGGTCAACTGCCCATTTTGCCACACCATCTATCAAATGACCGAAGAACCGAAGTGGTAAAAGAAGTGTCTAAAGGAGTGCTACAGTGTCGAAGTGTCATGTGACACTTTTGACACATGACACTTCGACACGTTTTCTCGGAGATTCCCATGAAACAAAAACTATTTGCAATCTGCCTCGTTCTTTTCCTGACCTTTGGATTGGTGACCGGTGTTTCGGCCCAAGCCTATTATTTCAGCCTCGATAAGGAAGTCGTGAATGTCTTTTGGAATTCAGACGGCACGATGATGCTGGATTATCAGATCACATTCTCCAACTCATCCGGTGGTCACGTCATTGACATGGTGGATGTCGGCGCACCCAATAGCAATTTCTCCAATGTGTCGGCATATGTGAATGGCAGTCCGCTTTCGATCTCTTCTGAGTTTCTAGGCGAAGGCGGTTCGGGCTTTTCAGTGGATATGGGCTCGTATGCCATTCAACCCGGTCAAAACGGAACGCTGCATGTTGTCATTGGCACAGTGGAAGGAGTTATACATAAAGATGATAACGATGAGGCTTACGCCAGCGCTGTCTTCTCGCCGAGTTGGTTTGGCCCTCAATATGTATATGGTGTCACCGACCTGACGGTCATCTATCACATGCCGCCGGGAGTGCAACCCAGCGAACCGCGCTGGCACGCTGCCCCGGATGGCTTCCCGTCAGAACCGCAAACAGGCATAGACGAGCAGGGACGCGTCATGTATACCTGGAGTAATCCAGCGGCCAGCGGGTCCACTCAATATTTATTCGGCGCATCATTTCCACAATCCTATGTGCCCGAGACCGCCATTGTCACCGCCCCGCCTTTTGATCTTACCGGTCTTATCGAAGGGTTGATCGGCAATATGTTCAACATCCTTTGCTGTGGTTTCTTTGCATTCATGTTTGTGGGTATGCCGATCATCACCGCAGTGCAAGGCAATAAACGCAAAATGCAATACCTGCCGCCCAAGGTTTCAATTGAAGGTCACGGTATCAAACGCGGGTTGACCGCCGTTGAGGCCGCCATCCTGATGGAGGAGCCGCTCGATAAAGTCATGACCATGATCTTGTTCGGCGTGGTCAAGAAAGGTGTTGCCGAAGTGGTGACGCGCGAGCCGCTTCAATTGAAATCCATTGGGGACCGTGCAAAGACGGAATTACATGAGTATGAAACACACTTCATGGAAGCCTTCGATGAAAAGGATATCAAAGAGCGCCGCAAAGGTTTGGAGACCATGACCGTTAGTCTCGTGCGCGCGGTCTCGGAAAAAATGAAAGGTTTCAGCCGTAAGGAAACCATTGAGTATTACAAACGCATCATGGAGACTGCCTGGGCGCAGGTGCAAAAAGCCAACACGCCCGAAATGCAAATGGCTTTTTTCGATCAACAGCTTGAATGGACCATGCTGGACCGAGAATATGATGACCGTTCGCGCCGCGTCTTCCATGGACCGGTGTTTGTGCCGATGTGGTGGGGGAGCTATGACCCGACATATCGGTCACGCCCGACCTCAGGCGGGATCTCGTCACCTTTGCAGGGTCAGCGCTCAGGTAGCGGTTCTCTCCCCGGCGCAGATTTCGCCGCATCAGTGGTCGGCGGCGTGCAGACCTTCTCACAAAAAGTCATTGGCAACGTCAGCACCTTTACTGAAAAGATCACCGGTGTCACCAATCCTCCCCCCAAGCCAACCTCCAGCGGACGAAGCGGCGGCGGTCGCAGCAGCGGCGGTTGTGCCTGTGCCTGCGCGTGTGCCGGTTGTGCCTGTGCCTGTGCCGGCGGCGGTAGATAGTGAGAAGTGATCAGTTATTAGTGATCAGTGGTGCAAGTGTGCCCCACAGTTTTTTTGTAGGCATGTCGAGACCACGTTTATAGGTGAACCATGAGCATCTTTACTGGAATATTCTATCGAAAATCCAAGATCGAAAATCCGAAACCCGGATTATTTCATTATGTTCGCGAAGATGAACATGAAAAATCCCGCATCCATTTGCGGATCGATCCCGACGGGACCGGCACGTTGATCGTCAACGCGAACCGGGTTATGCATCTGAATCCCACCGCCGCATTGATGGCTTATCTAATCCTCGAAGAGAAGCAGGCAGGGGAGATCATCACATCCATTACAAAACAATACCGCGTCAATACAACCCAGGCAAACCATGATCTGTCTGACTTCCGCTTTCAACTTTCTGAACTTCTTCGTCCCGACGGCGCTTGTCCCATTCACGAACTTGACCTTGATTCGGTCATGCCGTTCAGCGCGCGTCCCTCCGCGCCCTATCGCATGGACTTGGCCGTTACGTATCGCTGTAACAACGACTGCGCGCATTGCTATAATGCCCGCGAGCGGAACTTCCCCGAACTGACAACGGATCAATGGTTCAAGATCATGGATCAGCTTTGGTCGCTTGGCGTACCGCATATTATCTTCACCGGCGGCGAAGCCACTTTGCGCAACGATCTGCCAGAGTTGATCAAACACGCAGAAAACAACGGCCAGATCACAGGTCTGAATACGAACGCGCGCCGTTTGTCCGATGAGAGATATGTGCAAACACTCATTGACGCAGGTCTTGACCATGTTCAAGTCACCGTCGAATCTTGCGATGAAAACATCCACGATGAAATGATGCGCTCCAAAGGCGCGTTCAAGCAGACGGTTCAAGGTTTGGTGAATGCGCTGAATAGCAAATTGTATGTGATGACGAACACGACGATGTTGAGATCGAATGTTCACAAGATTCCCGAAACGCTGGATTTTCTTGCGGACATCGGTGTGCCGACCATTGGATTGAACGCGCTCATTTATTCCGGTCACGGCCTGACCGTTGGGACGGGTCTGCGCGAAAGTGAATTACAGCCCATCCTCGATATGGCTGTTCAAAAAACAGCAGCACGTGGGCAAAAACTCATCTGGTACACGCCGACTCAATACTGTCAATTTGACCCGACCGCCAGCAACCTCGGCGTAAAGGGATGCACTGCCGCGCTGTACAGCATGTGCATCGAATCAAATGGCGATGTGCTCCCGTGTCAATCCTATTATCAGCCGGTGGGCAACATGCTCACTGACTCATGGGATTCAATTTGGAATCACAACTTGTCTACAAAATTGCGTGACCGTCAGGGCTTGCCGTCCAAATGCGAAGGCTGTCCCGTTGTGTCCGAGTGCGGCGGTGGATGTCCCTTGCAGTTTCAGGTTGAAGGTTTGCAGAAACCTTTGTAAACCACAAAGGAGACGAAGTGTCACAAAGGAAAAAATAAAATATCCTTTGTGTCCCTTCGTGACACTTCGTGGTGAATGATTTTCAACGGAGCGAACATGAAAGAACATGAATGGATCAAGGAATTCCCCGCCGCGGTCACAGTTTGTGATGAGGAAGGAATCATCCTTGAAATGAACGATAAGGCCGCCAAGACCTTTGAAAAAGACGGCGGATATAAACTTGTCGGCTCGAACATGCTTGATTGTCACCCCGACCCGGCGCGTGAAAAAACGGAAAGGCTGCTAGCTGCGCGGGTCAAAAATGTATACACCATTGAAAAGAACGGTGTGAAGAAAGTCATCTATCAAAGTCCGTGGTTTATGAATGGTCAATACGCTGGGTTTGTGGAACTCTCCCTGGAAATCCCATTTGAAATGCCGCACTTTATCCGGTCATAGAAATGAAAAGCCTGAAATTGTCCTCCACGCTTCTGATCTTAGCCTCCCTTGCATGTGGACAATTTCTCCCCGCCACAACCATTCCTTCTGTGGCTGTTCCTTCCATAACTGCACAGTCCGCTGCAACAGAAGTTGATGCAACCCTTGAAGCTGCTCAACCCGCTGAGATCGTTTATGGCGCAACCGCACGCGGACATATTGCCGCGATCACTGAACAGATCGGCGCTCGTTGGACAGGCACGGAGCAGGAAGCACAAACCGCGCAATACATTCAGGATACGTTCGCACAAATTGGCTATGAGCCTGTTATCCAACCATTTAGCAGGTCCGGCTGGGTGGACGACGAAACTGAATCCATCTTCAAGTCTGCAAATGTGATCGCCGTCAAAGGTGGCGAATCTGATCAAGTGATAGTCATTGGGGCGCATTATGACTCGTCTGATGAAGGGCTTGGCGCGGACGATAATGCCTCGGGAGTGGGCATCCTGCTTGAACTTGCAGAACAATTGAAGGATATTTCCACGCCTTATACCATTCACTTCATCGCGTTCGGTGGGGAAGAGGCGGGATTGCTGGGCTCGCAGGAATATGTTGATACTTTGAGCGCAGATGAGATCAGCAACACAGTCGGCATGATCAATTTGGATTCCTTGATAGCAGGCGATATCACTTATGTTTATTGCAGCGAAAGCAAATCCGCTTTACGCGATTGGGTATTGAGTTGGGCTAAACTCAACGAGATTGCATTGCAGACCATCCCGAATGTGGAGTTGTCTGAAGACGGTTACGGGATAAGCGATTACGATGCATTTGACAAAGCCGGCATTCCCTTCGCATATTTCGAATCCACCAACTGGACTCTTGGCAACAAAGACGGCTATACTCAAGTTGGCCCTCAATATGGCGATGGGGGTGCGGTCTTTCACACTGAATATGATACGCTTGCATATCTTGATGAGACCTTCCCAAACCGGGTGGATGAACACCTGAACGATGTCATCGCCATCCTATATAATCTGTTAACACAATACAACGCCAACAATTAACTTTCAACATTCAACTTTCAACCCTTGATTTTCAACCTGTAACCACTTCATGGAAATCTGCTACCTGATCGCCTTCCCCGATGCCGACGACGGCAAAGCTCCTTTGATCGAACCGTTCAAGGGACTTAAAGACGCGCCGTATTTTCAGCCGATTGACATAGACCTTGTCACTCTCGGCGAAGAGACTGTGCTGATTGAAGGGCACGCGGTCACGGTCACGCGCCAGCGCTATGATGGGCGCGTGCAGATGGTTGAATGTCACTTTGAATTGATAGACCCATTTGCAGTATCTGTCTTGCAGGAGCGCGCCAAAATACAAAGCGCACTGGAAAGCAAATTCATCCCAACCCAATACCGCCAAAATGGGTTGTATGAAGAATACACGATCCTCCTTGTGCAGCAAGCCAAACCCACACCCGATAAATGGATCGAAAAGAATTCGCGCGAGCTGGCGAACTTCATCCGCTCACAGCGCGAGGTGTTCGATACTGAAGAACTCAATGAGATCCTTGCCGCTCGAGCGCGTTACTCCGCCGCTGAACTTACACTGGTGGATTGGGAAGGCGCTGTCATCATTGCGCCTAATGAAGACTATCAATCGGATATCGCTCTGCTGAAGATCGGCAACTATCAACTGTTGCGTTTCCGCATGTTGGACCAGTCCCTGGACACCATGCTCGATAAGATCAGCGAAACCTTCTTCGAGAATAAACGCCGTCCGCGCGCTACAAGGGGGGTCATCCGTCAGATCGCGGAACACAAGCTTGAGGTCATGTTGGACTTCGAGCGCGCCGAGCAGAATCTGCTCCTCATCGGCGATTGGTACACAGCCAAACTTTACGAAGCCATTCAAAGCGAGTTTTACCTGAAAGACTGGAAAGAAAACCTAAAGAACAAATTAAACAATCTCGAAAACATCGTCCAGACCATCAAGGATAATTTTTCGCTTTCCCTCGAAAGTGTTTGGGGACGGATTGAAATGGCTGGCTGGATGATCATGCTGATTGGCTACATCTATCTCTTTCTTGCCGACCTCGGATTGTTAAATAGATAGGAGAACCTATGAACTTCCTCAATCAAATTTTTACCAAGGTTGCACCATTGCCCGCTGGCACCCATCACATGCAAGCCATGCAGGATGAAAAACCGTACCGCCTGCATCTGCGCCTGCAAAAGGATGGTTCGGGGTTGCTCATCCTCAACGCGTCCACGGTGATGCAGTTAAATCCCACCGCCGCAGAATGCGCCTTTCATTTCATCAAAGGCACAGCGCCTGAGGATGCCGCAAAACAAATTTCTGCGCGTTACCGTGTGGATAAGAAAACTGCACTGGCGGATTTCAACAGCTTCGCAGACAGGATCGAAACCCTGATCTCTACGCCCGATCTAGACCCCGCCTCTTTCCTCGACTTTGAGCGGGTCCAGCCACATTCAGCAGATGCCACACTGAGACTCGATTGCGCCCTGACCTATAAACTCCCTGTCAACACCCACGCTGAATATGCGCCCGTTAAAAGAGTCGACCGCGAACTGACCACAGCAGAGTGGCAGACCATTATGGATAAGGCCTGGCAGGCGGGTATTCCGCACATCATCTTTACCGGCGGCGAAGCGACTCTGCGCGAAGACCTTCCGCAATTGATCGCCCACGCCGAAAAGAATGGACAGGTCTGCGGGCTGTTGACCGATGGACTGAAACTTGCCGACAAGGATTATCTTGAACTGCTCCTGCAAACCGGGCTGGACCATGTCATGGTCATTCTGCAGCCCGATGAACCGCGTTCATGGAAAGCCATTGAGACCATTGTCCCACAAGACCTTTTCTTAACCGTTCATCTCACACTGAACAGGCAAAATGTGAAGGATGCCAGGGATATTCTACAAAAACTGGCAAACCTTGCTGTGGAAAATATCTCCCTAAGCACATCCGAAAGTGACTTGCTCGATGAACTTCTTCAATTGCAAAGCGTTGCGAGTTCTCTCCGTCTCACCATTCGTTTTGACCTGCCAGTTCCATATTCTGCATCACATCCCATGGCAATAGAGACACAAGATGACGAAGTCCCAGCTGGTGCAGGCAAAACCTGGATGTACGTCGAACCCGACGGAGATGTCCTCCCTGCGCAAGGTGAAGCGGATAAAATTTTGGGTAATTTCCTGCGGGATGATTGGGAAAAGATTTCCAAATAATCCTAAAAACTCAACCACAGGGAGCACGGAGATCAATGAGAAATCCATTGAAAGTCTCCGTGCCCTTTGTAAGCTTATTGGTAAGAGGTTTTTCTGTTTTCACCATTTTAGACATTTCTAAAAAATAACTTATGACCAAATCTCCCATCATCGAATCCTACTGGGTCGAAGAAAACCGCTTTCTGGCTGGCGAATATCCAGGTAGTATCAACCCCGAAACCATGCGTCAACGGATTGACCTGTTTCTTGAAGCCGGAGTCAATACTTTTATTGACCTTACCCAATCTCATGAACTTCCTTCTTATGAACCAGTACTGAAAGAACAGGCACAAATTTACGGCATCAACGCATCCTACCGGCGCTTTGCCATTCGTGACCATGGCATCCCTTCCTCAGAGTTAATGACATCCATTCTCAATACAATTGATGACGTCATCAAAAACGGCGGCTGTGTCTATGTTCATTGCTGGGGTGGGTAGGGCGGACGGGCATGGTCGTTGGCTGTTATCTTGTTCGGCGTGGATACACAAACCAAGAGGCCGTTGATGAAGTGAACAGGCTTTATAAAACCCGCCCTGGTAATTTATATTATCCGCGTTCCCCTGAAAGCGTTGAGCAGGTTGATTTCATTCTTAATTGGTGGGATGAACCCAGGAATCAAAAAACATTTTGTGAAGGATGAACTGGCATTCGCGTTATCTCCAGCAAGCCGCATGGACTCGTGACCTGAGAGTTTATTTATTTGAACAGGCGGGGTTAGCTGCTGCGCATCGAGTCCTTGAAGTGGGATGCGGAACCGGCGCGATCTTGCATGACCTCAAAACATCCGCCTCGTGTCATGGGCTTGACCTTCAGCCTGCTTCGCTCGCCGAATGTAAGGTCAACGCCCCGACAGTTTCGCTTGTATGCGGCGATGGACATTCACTTCCATACCCCGATAAATTTTTTGATATCACCTATTGTCATTTCCTCTTGCTTTGGGTGAATAATCCCTTGCAGGTGATGCGCGAGATGGCGCGCGTCAGCAATCAGGTACTGGCCATTGCCGAACCGGATTATAGTCAACGCGTGGATGAGCCAAATGAGCTTGTATCACTTGGCAAATGGCAGACCGAGTCCCTGAGAAGGCAGGGAGCGAATCCATCCTTTGGTTCACAGCTTGCAGAAACTTTTTATCAGGCGGGGATCAAACTGATTGAAACAGGACCCATTCAAAGTCAGGAAGTGATGCGAACTGGTGAAGACTGGGAAAGTGAATGGACGGTGATCCAATCTGACTTAAGGGGCATCGCTCCAAGCGGGGAAATCCAAAAAATGAAAAGCCTTGATGAATCAGCGCGTAGGCAAGGAAAGCGTATCTTGCATGTACCTACATACTTTGCATGGGGTAAGACTTAAGAGCCAGTGAACTTCGAAAAAATAAAGGTATAATTTCGCGCAGGTATGGAGGTATGTTTGGAAACTTTACAACAAGATGAACAGGCTGAAATTCAGGAACCTGTGGTTGAAGGGCAAGTTGGGGAAGAGGAAAAAATTAATTGGCGTCGGTTTGGGCTCGATATTCTTGAAACCCTGTTACTGGCTCTCATTTTATTTTTTGCGATCAATGGAATATCTGCGCGTGTGCGGGTCGATGGCTTCAGTATGCGCCCAACGCTGGAAGACGGTGAGTTTGTTCTGGTAAGTAAGCTGAGTTATCTCTTTGGTTCTGCTCAACGCGGCGATATTATTGTGTTCCATTTTCCAATGAACCCGCAGGAAGAATTGATCAAACGTGTGATCGGGCTGCCAGGAGATCATGTGCGCATTTCGGCCGGAAACGTATACGTGAACGAGCAAAAATTAACAGAGCCTTACATCGCAGCTACGCCGTCCTATTCTGGAGAATGGCTTGTTGCCGAAGGACAACTTTTTGTGCTGGGCGATAACCGTAATAACTCGAACGATTCAAAAGATTGGGGACTTTTGCCCTCTAAAAATGTAGTTGGCAAAGCCGTGCTGATCTATTGGCCGCCGCCCTTATGGGATGTGATCCAACATCCTCAATTAATCGTGCAGACCCCGGCGAATTGAAATGAACGAACCAGAGAATCTTCCTCCACAATCCATTCCCTGCAATGAGTGTCATGCAGGTATTATGCGTCCGCGCCTGCTTACATACTTCACGTGGTTGAGTGACGAATTGATCACGGTCCCGCATTTCCCCGCCTGGATCTGCGATGTCTGCGGCAAACGTGATTATGATGAAAAGGCAATTTTGTGGCTGAATATGATTCTCGATCCAAACGCAGGCAAGCCGACGAAAAATCAGCGCCGCACTCCGCCTCGCCCCCGACCTCATACCGGTGCGCCTCGCCCCATTCATGATTCTTAACTGACAGAGGATACCTGCCATGTCCATGGACACTTCCCCCCGCACATATCGTTTTCTTGCTGCAGATATTTTAACTTCCGGTTACAGGGCTGTAGGCAAGATCATGGTCTCCAGCCACGGGGCGATGGGTATGTTGAACGACCCCACCCGTTCGTCCATGGATGTCAATGATGCGCGGCTTGCGCGTTTGCACATGCCCACGAAACTTGTGGACCATTTTGAACTTGTGCGCATGATGAAGAAGCATGTCTACGCTGTTTGTCTGGCGCGCCGTGAGGATCTTGGTCCGCAGGGGATCGTGCGCGGGGGATTTACCAGTGTGGTTGAATACCCGATCCGCATTACCACACAGATGTTTGAGATCGAAGGCATCATGGAGTTGCCCGGACGCTTTGACTTTACATCCCTCATCACCGAAGGCTCACGTGAGTTCCTGCCCATCTTCAATGCAACGTTGACGGGCATCCTGATTCCAAACTTGCGTGTTGAAAGCGCAGGCATGTTGGTCAACCGGAATCAAATCGATCTGATGGCCTTACTTAATCAACGCGTGAAACCGGAAACTCAGAGCTAAATTTGCTTGACGCTCATGGAGGGGGATGATAGAATTCGCCCGCTCAAAAAAAGCCCCCATCGTCTAGAGGCCTAGGACGCGGCCCTTTCAAGGCCACGACCGGGGTTCGAATCCCCGTGGGGGCACTCGAATAGAAGACTCACTGCCATGTGAGTCTTTTTATTTTCTTGAATTGTGAAATGGGATTAAGAGCAGGAAGCCTAACGCAATGATCCCCTGACCGATCAGCACACCCGAAGCCTGCCACGGCCCGAAATAGGGAGATTTTGGAAAAGCTTGTGTGCCCATGCCGAAAATATCTGCCAGCCCCGCGAAGATGCATACCACATAACCCGTGCCGATCAGCCTTGCGCCAATGTCTGAGGTGATGGTACGTTCGCGCCCCCACCATAAAGTAAGCAGTCCGATATATCCACCCAAACAAATGATCGCCAGCCCGGCCAGAAAAACGGAGATCTGAACAAATCCAACGACAGGACGACGATCCAAATTGAACCAGACCGGCTTGGCGCCTATTGCGAAAATTAATAGCCCAAGCAAAGTTATTGCCATGCTGAAACGGATGCGCGGCGTTATTGGATCATCACGAAGAGGTTCTTCTACAGGTGAGGTGACGGTCTCGGGTTGTGTAGGGTTCATGAGGTTGGCAGATTCCTTTGTAGGCGCGTCAGCCAGTTACCGCTGAAAATATTCGCGATATCTGTCTCGGAATATCCGCGTGCCTGTAACAAGGATACCAGATTTTGCAGGTCTGCAACTGTGTCAATTTCCGGCGGGACGGATTGAACGCCAAAGCCGCCGTCAAAGTCAGAGCCGATGCCTGCATGAAGTGCGTCGCCTGCGATCTGGCAGATATGGTCAATTTGATCTGCAAGCAGGTCAAGCGGAACGTCTGCGCGGGAATCCGTCTTGGATTTCCAGCCGACTTTTAAATACTCGTTGAGCGGGACCACACCGATCACACCGTCACGTTCGATAATTCCCTCAATGATGCGGTCGGACAGATGGCGGTTTGAATTCGAACCAGGCAATAGAGACAAGCAGTTGGCGTGTGTGGCTACAATGGGTCCGCGGTAAATATCCAATGCTTCAACCGTGGCTTGTTCATCCATGTGACTAAGGTCAAGTGTAATGTTGAGGTCAGCCATTGCGGATAATAGTTCATGCCCATCTTTTGTGAGCGGGCCTGGTTCGCGCCAGCCGCCGCAAAAGCGTGTGCCGACCCAGGCCGGTCCGATCAGGCGCACGCCGAGCTCATACCATTCCTCCACTTCGGATGGATGACGGATGCATTCCGCGCCTTCAATGAGCACCACCATGCCAACGGGATGTTCTTTTTCAGCGGTGGAATTCCAATGGTCGAGAAGCAGGTTCAGGTCGCGGGAAGATGCGATCAGCCGGAATTTGTCGGGGATCGAATCGGTCATGCGATGATAGGTCATCAATTGTTCACGATAAAGCTGATGCGCCTCGTCAAATGTTTTGTAGACCTGGGATTTATTCTGGCTCTTGCTCATGCGCGCCGGGGTGCCGTAGAGTGTTGAGAAGATGAGCGCCACCTTCCCGCGCTGATAATCTGGCCAGCCGAGGAGTGAATCTTCAGTATCCGCTACAGTGGCACTGCCAAATTCGATCTGCCGGGTTTCTGCGGCAGCGCGCGTATAATCGCGCCCGTATCTTAGCATGTTGTAGGCGATATCTGCGTGACCGTCAACTAGGATTGGCATGGGGATTATTGAAGAGCGCACCTTTCGGTGCGCTCTGGTGGTTTATTCTGATTTATTTTCTTCATCGGAGTTTGTATCCGATGGAATTACTGGATTGTCTGCAACTTGTGCATCTTGTTCGCCAAACTGCTGCGTGAGCATCTTGAAGTCTTTGTCGGCGAATGCGGCCGAGTCTACTTTGCGAAGGCTGAGACCGATGCGGTGCTGTTCGCCATCAATGCGGATGACGCGCAGGGTCTTGGTTTCGCCTTCCTTGAGGACTTCCTTCGGATGCTCAACCCGGTTCTCGCTTAACTCGGAGATGTGGATGAGACCTTCGATGTCGCCTTCAAGACGGGCAAATGCGCCAAACTTGGTGAGACGGGTGATCGTGCCTTCGACAAGTTGTCCGACACTGAATTTTTCCACGCGGCTCTTCCAGGGGTCATCCTGTAATGCGCGCATGGATAAGCCGATGCGTTTCTTCTCGCGGTCAATGTTGATGACCTTGACTTTAACTTCCTGCCCGACTTCAAGCATTTCCTTGGGGTGGGTGAGGCGGTCCCATGAAAGCTCGGAGAGGTGAACAAGTCCATCTGCGCCGTTGATGTTGACGAATGCGCCAAAATCTGCGAGGCTGGTGACTTTGCCGGTATAGACCTTGTCCTGTTCCAATTCGCTGATAACGCGGTCTTTCATGGAGGAACGGGATTCTGTATTTGTGGAGCGCTCTGAAAGGATGAGGCGGCGGCGTTCGCGGTCCACTTCGATAATGCGGACGGAGATCGCTTGACCAACCATCTTTTGCCAGCGCTGTTCAGGAGTGTCACCTGATGATTGTGCGCGGCGTGAGGCGCTGATCTGTGAGGAGGGAACGAATCCACGCAGGTTGCCGACGGCAACGATCAAACCACCTTTGTTGAAACCGATGATCTTTGTGTCGATCACGGTCTCTTCGGAGATCATCTTCTCAACGTTTTCCCAGGACATCTCTTCCTGTGCGCGCTTGAAAGATAAAACGACATTGCCATTTTGATCTTCGGGGTTCAGCACGTAAACGTTTACTTCCTGTCCCACTTTTAATTCGGCGCGTTCTTCGGCTGTGAGTTGTTCCAACTCACGTCCGGCAACAACACCTTCGGATTTAGCTCCGACGCTGATGAGAATCTGACTTGCGCCAATACTTGCAATCATGCCTTTGCGTATCTCGCCGACTTGCGGCAATTCCACGCTTAAAGATTCTGATTCAAGCAATGATTCCATGGTTTGATTGTTAGGGTGTTCTCCCTGGGCGTTTTCGGCCCCTTGCCCGCTTAGGGCTTCGTTTTCATCCGTCACTGGTGGCTCCAACTTACTGAAATGTATGCGGGATTATACAAGTGAAACCTGAACTTGGCAACCCTGTGCATTATTTGCTCACTGCCTTATCCGTTATTTCCAGCGCCTTGTCCAGCACATCCATGCCTTCTTTTAACTGCTCTTCATCAATGATCAGGGGCGGGATGATCAACACGGTATGCCAATGTGTATACAAGAACAGTCCGTGGTCTGTACAATACTTCCTCAAGGCTGTCATTTCCGGCGCAGACCCGTTCCACGGAGCCAATGGCTCTTTTGTTTTTCTATCTTTAACCAACTCGATGATGCCGAACAGCCCGATATTGCGGACTTCGCCGATGGATGGATGCGCTTCCCCGAGGTCGGTCAACATGCGCCTCAGGACTCCGCCCATGCCTGCCGCGTGCTCGACGAGTTTATCTTCCCTCATCACGTTGATGTTGGCTACGGCCGCCGCCAGTGAAATGGGATGCGAGGTATAGGTCAGCCCGCTTTCAAAGACGTGCTCATCGAAGGCTGCAGCAATTTCAGGTCGCATTGCGACAGCGCCGAGCGGGGCGTAGGCGGAGGTGAGTCCCTTGGCCATCGTCATGATGTCAGGTACTACATCCCAATGTTCAATTGCGAACATCTTGCCCGTGCGGCCAAAACCGCTCATCACCTCGTCCGCGATCATCACGATGCCGTATGTGCCGCACAAGGCGCGCACGCCCTGCATGTATCCCTGCGGTGGAATGATGATGCCATTTGTGCCGGTCACGGATTCCATCAAGATGGCCGCGATGGTTTCAGGACCTTCATATAAAATGATCTCTTCCAAATGGTTGAGATAATCGCGCGTGAATTCTTCTTCGCTGATGTTTGGGTTTGACCGGTGGAACGTGGAGCGATAGCGATACGGATCGAGGAAATGCACGACGCCCGGCATGGTCATCGGCTCCCACATTTGACGGCGCGGGTCGCCGGTGGCGGCCATGGCGCCCATCGTCGCGCCGTGATAGGAACGATAGCGTGTGAGAATCTTGAATCGTTTTGTATAACCACGTGCGAGTTTTATCGCGTTCTCATTCGCATCTGCACCGCCGAGTGTGAAAAGAATCTTGCTTAATTTTCCTTGTGGTGTGACATCTGCCACGGCCTTGCTGGCTATCGCGCGGATCTTGGTTGTCATGCCCGGCGCGGCATAAGGCAGTTCTGCAGCTTGATCCTGCATGGCTTTGATGACCTTCTCGTTCCCATGCCCGATGTTGACACACATCGTCATCGAATTGAAATCAAGATAACGTTTATCGTTCACATCCCAGAAATACACACCTTTGGCGCGTTTGACAGCAATGGGGTTTACTTTGGCTTGAGCAGACCACGTCCAGAAGACATGCTCTTTGGAAAGGGATACAATTTCATCATCGGGAAGATCAAACATGGAAGTCCTCATTTTAGATTTGCGATTTTAGATTTTATATTGTTGAATTATAATCCCGCGCCTTATCCTTCATTTGATAAAAGGAGAATCATGGAACCCTTCCCTTATCACCGCATTGTTGTTGTTGGCGCAACCTCGTCAGGCAAATCCACGCTGGCGAAAAAGCTCGCTGAGAAAATCGGCGGGGGCTTCATTGAATTGGACGCCTTGCATTGGGAACCGAACTGGCAGGAAGCAAGACCTGAAGTTTTAAGAGAGCGAGTTAAAGCGGCAACGAGTGTGCAGACTTGGGTGGTGGCAGGAAATTATCATGCTGTGCGTGATGAGATCTGGCCGAAGGCTGAGGCGATCATCTGGTTGGATTATTCACTTCCACTCGTTTTTTGGCGCTTGCTGACTCGCACAGTCCGCCGTTGGATCACACGGGAGGAATTATGGAATGGCAACCGCGAGACCTTTTGGTGGCACTTTAAAATCTGGTCTGATGATTCTCTTTTTCACTGGTTGTTCAAAACCTACTGGAGAAGGAAACGCGAATATCCAATTCTGTTTCGTCAACCTGAAAATTCGCATTTGAAGGTTATGCATTTTACAACCCCATCTGAAACGGAAGATTGGTTTAGAAATATTGAACTGAACTAACCTGGTTTCCGCCCGACAAAAAATAAAACAATTGCTATGCCTGCCATGACAACCAGTAGTATTTGCCAATCCAACGTGAATTGACCACGAACGAGCAGGAGCAGGCTGGCAAATAAGAGTCCGATTAGGGCAAGAAGGCTTAATCGTGCAAGACGCCGCCGTTCAATACCCTTCAATTCGTCTTTTGGCATCGCGCGGATTTGACTATGGAACTCGGTTAAGTCCCATGCGACGAGACTAAAGATCGAGGCGGCGATCATCCATCCAGAGTGAAGACCAAGCCAAAGTCCAAGAGCAGAGGCGAGCACGGTTAAGATCAATGCGACTGCCGAGAACCAGTCCCAGCGGTTGTATAAGGCGACCAGCCAAAATAATCCAAAAAACATAAACCAGCGCACAAAAACATCAAATCCTGCGAGGTAGTAACCGTATGCGAGAAAGCCGCTTCCCAATAGGATACAGATGGCGAGCGCGAAATTTGTCGGGGTTATTCTTTGCATGGACTAAATTGTACTCGTGAAATTAACGGCATGTTATACTGCCGCAATGATGGTAGATTGTGATGGCAAGTTACATCCGCAGGCGCTTGAAGGGATTCATCTTTTCAATGCAGGGGATTTCTTTGAGGCGCATGAAGCGCTTGAAACTGCATGGCGGGATGAAAAGGGTGATATTCGAAATTTGTATCAGGGAATACTACAAGTGGCGGTCTGCTTTTTGCACATCACGCGCGGAAATTATGATGGTGCGGTCAAAGTATATGGCAGAAGCATGAGATGGCTGAATGACCTTCCCGATGTGTGCAGGGGAGTGCGGGTGGCGAAGTTAAGAAATGACGCAGATGCTGTCATGAATGAATTGAAGAAATTAGGCAGGGAAAGAATCAATGAGTTTGATCCGTCGTTGTTCAAGCCTGTTGTATGGAGCGAAAAGAGGGAATGGATCTGTGACCGCTGTGGAACAAGGATGCATGAAAAGAATTGCAAAGTGACCTGTCCCAACTGCGGCAATCGTTTTGATTGCTCTGATCTGAATATATATTTTGATTAACTCTTATAAATCAATATCATCCTCGTGCCGCCGCAGACGGTAGACGAGGGAGCTAATGCCCCAGACACCGAGCAGTGCCAGGATCACCGCACCTCCAAAGGTTAGGTTGATGCGGATGAGGGTGATGGCAAATACCCCAAGCAAACTTAATCCGATCACAAACCCAAGTTGAGTGAAATGAGTCCGCTCCATTATTTTGCGGTCTGTTGGCTCACTTGTCATTTCCAGTCGTTGAACGAATAGGGCTAAGTCCCAGGCAGCGAGTGAAAACATCACGCAGGTTAAAGCCATCCACGAGGCAATGCCTCCCCAAATGCTTGCCGCAGAAATGACTACAAATATCGCGAAGGCGGGCGAGGCGACCCAGCGGATCCTTCTTTTATGAGCAACCATCCACGCCAATCCTAGCAGGGCAATGCCAATTGCGGGAATGGGATGTCCTTGTGTTGCCATCCCAAATACAAGAATGGCTGCACCAATAAAAATGGAAACATATATGGCGCGCCGGGTCATCCACGACCTCCACGCCCGCTTTGCATGGCACGCAGGAAGGTGACCGGCCGGCTGAGGGAGGTGCGTGCCGCTTGTTCAAAGGGTGTGGATGTGTTCCAGTTCACCACCTGGATCCCAAACCCGCGCAGGCGGCGCAGCATGATCTCCCGTTCAAGACGTGCAATGCGCGCGGACAGTTTTAGCGACTTGCGATCTTCAAGCCTGCTCGCTTCAAATGAGACCGGGTCTGGGCTGATGACCATAACCTGATAGCCGCTTACTTTCAATTGGGCAATGACGGGCAGATCGTCCGCATGAAGCGGGCTGATGATAATGATCTGTGAGTTGGCCGGGAACATGCGATGCGGAATGAAAAGTGACCTGAAATTCTGGCTCTCACCGGTCCTGGCCATTGCCAGACTTTGCAGGATGCGTTCACGCTGGCGTTTGCCGTATCCGGGTGATGTCCATCTGGCGCGGTCACCGTAGATCAATAGCCCTACGCGATTGCTTTCTGAAAGCAAGGCGGATGCAACGGACATGGCTGCAATGACAGAATCTTCGAAGAGCGAGAGATTCCCTTTTAAGTAATTGACCTCACTCCTGCCGTCCAAAACGATCCCCACATCGGCCACGCGTTCCTGTTCGTATTCGTTTGAAAATAATGCGTTGCCTTGCCGCGCCGATGCCCGCCAATTAATGTGATGGGGCGAGTCTCCGGCTTGATATTCACGCAGACCAAAGAATTCGATCCCCGCGCCGCCCTGGTGCGCAGGAATGAGTCCTGAATATACACGTGTCTGTCGCGGACGAATGGCGATGCGCCGTATTCGTGCAACAGGTGGAAGCACAACCAGTTGTCCGCTTGTGGGCAGGGATTTGCGTTTGACCACCAATCCAAATCCGTCTTCGGCATTTACTTCAAGTTTATGAAATAGGTGGAATCCGCGCCTGCCTTGCAATGTGTATGACCATGAAATACTGCCGTGTGCCGGCAGTCTCACAAGACGGTCATTCGACCCTTCAACGACTTCCAAAAAAACTGGAAGCGGATCATGGATCAAGATCTCGCCAAGCGCCCCTCCATGGTTGGTGACGGTCAGGCTGACAGTAACTTTCTCTCCGGGCTTGACGCGTTCCGAACTCAGGATTCTCTCTGCCGAAAGATCTAGTTTCTCCGGCCCGCGCCATAAACCTGCCAGCAAATAAACTACCAACGGCAAAGCCAGACTCAGCACGGTTCCATTAAGGGTACCAACACCGGTCAGAATGATGAAGTAGATCAAGACCGCCAGCAGAGCGATGCGACTCATTACATCCCTTCGACCACTGGCACTGGGGTTCTTGTTAAGACATTCGCGATGACAGAACCGGTCACATCACGTGCCACCCAATGTTCGGGAGTCAAGAGGATGCGGTGGGAGAGGATTGGTAATGCGAAATGTTTAATATCATCTGGAAGCACGAATTCACGCCCTGTCAATGCGGCATGAGCGCGCGCCATTTTTAGGAATGCCAGCGAAGCCCGCGGACTTGCGCCCACAGCCACGCGCCGGTCTGTGCGGGTACCGTGAACAAGGCGGGCGATGTAATCTTCAAGGTCGGGGTCAACATGGACGGATTCAATGGCCGCGCGCAGTCCCATTAATTTTTCAGCAGAACTGACTACACTTAGTTCCACATCATCTCGTTGGCGCGAATGACGTCTTTGGAGAATCTCTTTTTCTTCCTTTACATCAGGGTAACCTACGGAAAGCTTTAACATGAAACGATCCAATTGTGCTTCGGGCAGGGGAAATGTCCCTTCATACTCGATCGGGTTTTGAGTTGCCATTACAAGGAAAGGTTCGGGCAGGGGCATGGTCTCGCCATCGAGGGTCACTTGTCTCTCCTGCATCGCCTCCAACAGCGCGGACTGTGTTTTCGGCGAAGCGCGGTTGATCTCATCGGCCAGTACAATGTTGGCAAAGATCGGTCCTTGCCGAAGTTGGAATTGATTATGCTCGCGGTCCAAAATATAGCCGCCAGTGATGTCTCCCGGTAAAAGGTCAGGGGTGAATTGAATGCGCTTGAAATCCAGACCCAGCACAGTCGCGAATGACCGCGCCAGCAGAGTCTTCCCAAGCCCTGGATAATCTTCCAGTAAAATATGTCCGCCGGCCAGAACAGCGGTCATGATCGTTTCCAAAAGATCTCGCTTTCCTACAAAGGCGCGTTCAACTTCATCTATTACACTTTTTCCCGTTAGAGGCACTTCGTTTAATTTAGCGTTCATCTTTTATCTCCAATTGTTCTTCAAGATAATCCACCACTTCTTCCAAGTCCATGTCCAGCGGAGTCTCTTCTTTTTTTTGAAATAATTTTGGGAGTGAATAATCGGCGAAACTGGTGTTCAGGCCGGCATCCAGATAATCATGCACCCGCGCTGGGACCGAGTCGTCTTTTGATTTATCATACCGGTTGGCTTCCTGAATAGCTTGATATACCCTGCCAAGCAGATTAGCCAACCGCCATTTGAAATAAGTGCCGCGGGATCGTTCCTCGATCCATCGGGCGCGCGCTTCCACCGGACCGATGGACGGGCCCAGCTTTCTTTGAATTTTATTGTCCCAGAAGCGCTTGCCATAAAAACTGCCGACCGCAATATATAGTATCAATACCAATAACAAGACCCATAACACCGGCTGTGGAATGATGCTTCCGAAAATATTGACCGACCAGACGATGTAAGAGGCCGTCGACACAATGGCGCCAACGATCGTCCTGCGGAATGAAAAGAATATAAAAGCGATCGTAATGAAACTTGCTACATAAATGGCGGACTTCCAGGCCGTTAGGGCTGGGTCTGGCATACTTTCAGAATGCTGGTCAGGCATTGCTTGGCCTCCTTGATCTCATCCGGCTGGATTTCCTGCGCGCCATAGCGGACTTTTTCAAATACATGCGTGAGTCTTTGCACACCGTCACGGGGGAGCCCTGCCCGCTCCAGATATTTGGCGAACTCAGCAGGCGTCATTTCATCCTTACGGGTGAGTCCGCGGGATTCTTTTATAGCAGAGATCATGCGCTGATAGCACACGATGATAGTACTGCGCGCATCCTGATTCTCCGAGAGTTGGTTCAGGGAGGATCTTACAATATTCGCGATTTCTTCCAATTTCTTTTTGGGTTTAAATCTTGAGTTGATGATACGGTTAAGAACGAATAAGAAGATCGCACTGACAATAATAACAACAAAAACTGTGATCCAAAACTCCAAATTTGAATTGATCGTGGGGGCTGAAAAAGACTGATGTACGCTGGCAATTCCCGGCATTCCCGAAGAGGATTGGGTGTATTTTTCAAGCAGGGGACGCGCCATAATCAGCATGACTACAAAAATCAAAACAAAGAAGCGTAGTAACGCCATCGTCAAATCTTTGCTCAACATTGGACGCATGGGGCCGAGTAACAATAGAAAAGATATGATCAACGTGACCGGGAACAGGGCCTTCACCCATGAAGCTTGTGGAATATTTTCGCTGTGGGCTTTATCGGTAAAATCGAAAATGGTTTCCGACCATGCCATTTGTGATGAGTCAAGTTTTAGCCTGCTCAAACCCGATGCAAGCAGGATCAATCCGGTTAGTGCAACTAGTCCCAGTAGGATGATCCAGCTTCTGCTTCCAAATATTTTTTTCATTTAAGGTTGAGTACCTATGTTTGGCTTGCCTTCAAAATCATGGTCAGACATTGCGTGGCCTCCTTGATCTCATCGGGCTGAATCTCCTGCGCTCCATAGCGGACCTTTTCAAATACATGCGTTAATCCGTGGACGCCATCATGGGGCAGACCTGCTTTCTCCAAATGTTGGGCAAACTCGGCGGGAGTCATATCCATTTCACGGGTAATGCCGCGCGATTCTTTGACGACAGAGTTCATGCGCACATAACAGCGGATGATCACATTTTTAGAAACCTTGTCTTCTGAAAGATCGTTCAAAGCGGACCGTGCGATCTCGGCAATTTCCTTGAGCTCTCTTTGAGGTTTGAACCATCTGTCCATGATACGGTTGACCACAAAATACAGGAGCACCGCAACGATGACGACAACCAGTGACGCGATCACAAATTCCCAGGTTGAATTCACTTGAGGGGGTGAAAATTCCCCAGGCGCAGCATCTAAGCCAGATTCATTTGTAGATTGGGATTGTAAATCCTGATTAAACAGGGGGCTGGTTTGGGCGAGGCGTCCAAAAACGACCATGGCGATGGCGGTAAACATAATATAACGCAGGAGCATTTTCAGCAGGTCTTTGCCCGTCATGGGACGCAAAGGACCCAGGAAAAGCAACAAGGTGATGACGAGCAAGACAGGCATTACATAACGGAGCCAGGATGCCGGGGGTATCTCTTCCCCATTTGTCAGGGCTGAAAAATTAAAGAGATCTTCGAGCTTTAGCATGTGAGGCGGGTCAAACTTAAATTGCTGCAACCCCGAGGCAAGAATGATCAACCCGACCAGCGAGACAACTGCCAGGAGGATGACCCAAACGCGTCTTCCAAAAAAGTCCTTCATCACATAACCTTTTGGCAATTGTACCATTCAAGATTTTGGCTTTATACTGCATCAAATTAATCTGGAATCATCATGTAGGGGCGACGCATGACGTCGCCCCTACATCACAAACAGGAAAAGCCCAATGAATTCCTTTCAAAACAAGATCGCCCTCGTCACCGGCTCAGGACGAGGGATCGGCAAGGCCATTGCCTTGCATTTCGCACAACACGGCGCAGACGTGGTCATCAACTTTTTCCGCAACCGCGCGCCTGCCGAAGAGACTGTTCGTGAGGTGGAGAAATTAGGCCGCCGTGCCTTACTCGTCAGGGCGGATATGGGCGACATGGATGATCTCAATCGTCTATTTGATGAAGTGGAAAAGGAATTTGGCGGGCTGGATATTTTGATCCACAATGCCGCTTCGGGATATAACCGCCCTGCGATGGAACAGAAACCCAAAGGCTGGGATTGGACAATGAACATCAACGCGCGCGCCTTGCTCTTCTCGGCTCAACGCTGCGCGGACCTGATGCAGAAGCGCGGCGGAGGAAAGATCGTCAGCATTTCGAGCGCTGGCGCAACGAGAGTAC
The DNA here is from genome assembly GCA_016219545.1 of Chloroflexota bacterium. Lineage (GTDB taxonomy): Bacteria > Chloroflexota > Anaerolineae > Anaerolineales > Villigracilaceae > Villigracilis. The sequence continues at coordinate 51,424 of JACRMH010000063.1, forward strand.
TGCCCGATTATGTGGTCGTGGGCGCGAGCAAGGCCGCTTTAGAATCGCTGACCCGCTATCTGGGTGTCGAGTTGATCTCAAAGGGAATCAATGTCAATGCAGTGTCACCCGGCGTCGTTGAGACAGATGCGCTGCACCATTTCGCGTCAATGGGTGACCAGCAAAATATCCTGCAAAAATTCATTGAACTAGTCCCCGCAGGGCGGTTGATCACGCCCGAAGAAGTTGCCGAAGTGGTCGCGTTCCTGTGCACGCCCGCCGCATCCATGATCGTGGGGCAGACCTTGGTCATGGATGGCGGGTATTCATTGCCGATACCGAAATAGTGTGGCCTGAAAAATCATCCTTTGACGTAGGAAAATTTTTCGCTAATAAGGCCTTCCTTCACCTGAAATACATCCACTCCACGGACGTGTCTGGTTTTTCCGTCCGCATCCTTCCAGGTATATTTCCAGCGCATAATGCAGCGTTTGCCAAATCCAAAAACTTCCTCGATCTCAATGTGAGCATGAGGTGACTCTCGGAAGAAGTCCTGCCAAAACTGGGTGACCGCCTTTTTTCCCGAGTACACAGTTCCATCTGGAGCGGGGTCTGTATTTTCAAAGACGCAATCGTCGCTCATGAGCCTCATCATGCCTGCAACGTCATGACGGTTGAAGGCTTCGTTGAATTCAAGCACGATGCGGATCGCTGATTCTATTTTTTCCATGCGGATTGGGCTCATATAACATTTCCTTTCATATCATAGAAAATCGGTTGATGGCGTGGTGAGTATGATCTTGAGTTGCTTTTCTACTCAATCGCCTTCCACTTACGGAATATTTGTTCCCAAATTCCACTCATATATCGAACATTCGCAATTATGATCCCAATGCCAACCATTATCGTGAAAATGATCGATGGAAGTTCAAACCAGCTTAGCAGCGCACAACGGTTTTCAAAAAGCCTCAGTGCGGTTTCTGCATCAGCCTCGGTTCCACTGGAAACAAAAACAAGGAAAGTCCTTGTGATGTCTAACAAAGCCCACAAATAGACGATGGGTCCGATAGTAAGGATGATACCCATGATGTAAAAAATAAAAGATGCCAGGCTTTTGAGCGGCGCTTGACTGGCTTCAATATCTGTCAGATGTTCATTCCTGACTTGTTCAATACGCGCCCGCGCATCTTCCCAGGATGATCCTGTTTTTTGACAAACAGAATAGATGAGGTCATCTTCTGATGCCCCTCGCTTTAGTCTTTTCAATATGTAAGAAGTGATTGGTTCTTTCATGGCAGGTTGATTATTAGTTTAGCTAGCGGGCGGGCGTGGACTCTGCTTGGGAGCAGAAAAAAACTCGAAGCGAAATGCTTGACTCGAAGCGCGCCGCACGCCACGAAGTGACAGTCCTCAGCGTCCAATGCATGCTGTGTTGGGCAGCCTTGAGCCTGTTAGAACCTTTCCTTTTTGAAGATCACAATGCCATCTATGAATTAATACCACGGCCGGGACTATTTCCCAATGAGGGATTCGATCAACTTACGAATACACTTTTCCTGTTAATGTACCAGGGTGGGTGTGGAGTTGCTGACCGGCGTGGAACCAACCCAGGTGGGACTGCTGACCGACGTAGGTACTTCAACCTGTGTGGGATCACTGATCGGTGTCGCGACTTCTATCTGAGTGGGTGACAACACCGCGCGGGCAACCTCTTTGGCTTTTTCCACCATTTGGGCAATATCCATTTCGGGATCTGCATAAGCAAAGGAATAGAAATTATCACCCGAAACGATCGCCACTGTGCCGATTTGAAATCCAATGGGGGTGAGGTAGGCATATGCGTTGGTCCCGAACTCCGGCACGGGCTCAATCTTCCCTCCACAATTCCCCTGCATCTGTATATCCATTTGGAATAATTCCAGCACCGATTTGCTCATCAGCGCTTCGACCTCTGGAGGAAATGGGGTGGCCGTGTTTGTGCCGCCGGAATAACCGACCGAACAGCCTTTTTGATACTGTGCAATTTCATTCAAAAAGTTCCTCTTCGCCTGTTCCCCCATGGTGATCGTGATATAGATGCCCTTCCCTGTGCTGGTGAAGAAGGTACACACTGAATATCCTGAAGCATTGCTAGGTGTGGGTGGGTTGACGGTTTCGCCCAATATCGTGCTGGCTCTTGCCTCATTGAGCAATTTGCATGCATCCGTCTCTGTTAATGCCATTGCAGGTGTAGCTTCTGGGGTTGTCAGGGATGGCGGAGATGCCTGAGGGGTAATGGCGCCTGGCCTTTCTGTGGGCAGACTGCACGCGGAGGCAGCCAGTATAAGAGCAAAAAAAAGAAGTTCAATCCTGGTTTTCATTTTTACTCCTTTCGGTTTTTGAATATGATTGTTTCTACATCAAAGGATCTTTGACGGTCACCTCATGGCTGTAGGTCTATCATCGCAAAATGGACAATAGACGCGTCTGTCAACTAAAGTGTTGTGCTGTTCCTGTGAAGTGCGTAGTATTTTCACGTGCTGCCTCGGCTGCCCAACGGTGTGCATTCGCGGACATGGGACGGTGTGGACTCTGCTCAGGAGCAGGAAAAACCCGAAGCCAAGCGCTCTTCCTCCTCTTGCGAAGCACCCTGCGGGCAAATCCGGTCTCTTAGTTTCAATCCCTTCCAAACTTAAGATCGGATTTGGGGAAGGTGTCTCCGCGAAGCGGGACGGAGGGGGCGAGGCAGAGAAAACTCGAAGCCAGAAAATTCTTGACGCGAAGCGTGCCGCACGCCCTGCGGGCAATCCCACCAGTCGTGTGCACACTTTGTTGAGCGCAAATTTTGAGACTCTTTGACATTGTGATGTTCGCTATCATTTTTTGACAATGACCTTATTTATGTTTGCTCTAATTATTTTAGAAGATTAAACCTGTTCATCCAAAAGGCGGTGGCGCACTTTCCAAATCCATTGAGCCAGTTTGATGATTCCAAAGCCCATAAGCCCACCCCATAATAGCGTGCCAATGTAAGGAGGGAATAATGTACCTGGCAATGTCAGTATAAAGGCTAATTCAAACCACCACGGCTTTGGTTCGCCACGGTAGCCCCAAGCCTCTATCGCGAACCACCAACAAAATACGGTATAGACCAGCATAGTGAAAGGCACAAATATCCAGTAATACCACCGTGGTAATCGGAATTGAGAAGCCTCCTTATTTGTAATACTCATTTATATTTCCTTTTTCAATGTATTACTCAGCAGTTTACCCAGCGCCCAACGGTGAGCGTTAGCGGCGGACAAGGGGCGAGCGTGGATTCGATTTGGGAGCAGGAAAAACTCGAAGCTAGGAAAATGCTCGAAAATGCTGCACCGTACCCCAACTTCCAGTGCACGAGCTTCCAGTGCACGCTTTGTTAGATTGCCTGACTATCCGACACGATTATATTTTCATTCACAACCATACCCTTGTAGAGCTTTGTCCAGAGGGCAGAGTTAAAGCTAGTTAATATGCCTCCAAGGCCAACTGCAACGAAGAAAAAATAAAACCCTATAAAAATAGCTGCGAGGATGGTAGCTGTATTCCAATTTTGGTGAAGGAATGCACGCGCAACGGGCACCCAAATAATCAAAGCTGGAATTGCGGCAATCCAGCCGAAAATAACGCCAATTACAATTAATACAATGCCATTTAACAAAACGAAACCAAGATTTTTACGTGTTATTTTCCAGCCTCGTTTAATGCTGTCAGTTATGGTCAGGTTCTCTAGTACAAAGCTGCGAGCCGCTACTTTGTTGAGTAAACTAAGAAGCCAGCCAAAAATACCGCCAATACAAATTAAAGGAAAGATGCAAGCAAAACCAAGAAAAAAATTGACATTATTGGCTGGAATACTGCCTGCATTTCTTCTGGAGACGGTGTCTTTCCCAACAGCATAGATTTGTAAACATCAAAGAATTGAGAGAATAGCCATACTCCGCCCGCAATAGCTGGAAGATTAAGAATTGCTGTCGGAAGAGCAAAAAGAATGGACATAATTGTGAGTGGAATAGCTCGTTGCTTTCCAGCGTTCCACCCACTATTTACTGAAGTTGAACCTTTTTGATCTGCATCGTCAACCATGCTAATAAGGGCGCTTTGCGACCACCAACAAATCAGACTTTTAATAATCCAGATCACTAGACTTAATAAACTAAATCCTATTATGTAGGGAATTGGATTATCAAGAATCTTGATCAACAAATCACTGCCTGGCATGGATGGTAATCCACCTTGTCCAGCTGGATACGACTCGCGGTAGTTTACGCTAAAACTATATTCTCCCTGACCAAATATGGTAATCACAATTCCGAAAACCCAAAGAGATTTGTGACGCCAGAAAGTGTTTAGGGCTTCTTTGAAGATTGATACGTAGTTCATAATGATTTCCCTTTTTATGTACATGATTTTTGGATGCAACTGGCAATCTAACGGTTTGCGTTACCCGCGTGTGGGTGGGCGTGGACTCTGCTTGGGAGCAGAAAAAAACTCGAAGCCAGAAAACTACTTGAAAACCGCGCAGAATCCCACACGTCAGGTGCATGCTTTGTTGGGCGGCAGTTTTATCTTAACAATTGCTCCAGATGGTCTGGCGTTATGGTAGACGGAATGCCCTTTTTACTGTTAAGCGGCTGTTTTTTGCTAGCCACCCAAGCAATACAACGTGATGCCGTTACCACACCTTGAGTTGACTTAAGACTATTCATAATGGTCAATGCCCGCTCTTGTAACGTCGGGGTTTTACGTATTTCTTCAACAACATCTAAGAGTTGTTTTTCACTAAAATTTGCAATATCAACCTTTTTACCAACCCCTAGATAAACAACACGGCTTGCGTTGTCAGCCTGCTCCCCACCTACTGGCATAACAACTATGGGTTTGCCGGAAGACAAGGCTTCATTTATGCTGTTATTTCCGCCATGACTGATGAAAAGATCAATTTTAGGTAATAATCCAATTTGAGGAACGCTCTTGAAAACAGTGGCGTTCTGCGGCAACACGCTTTTTTGAAGAGTTTGATATGCGCCGCCCGCGCTAACAATAACCTGATAATCAGGCATGTCAAGCGCACGCATAATTTTCAAGAATACATCCGGCTTATTATTAAAGACAGTGCCAAGCGAAACGTAAATTTTGAATTTATCAGAACGCAACAGGTCAAATGAAAATTCATCAACCTCTACGCGCTTGCCAAAACACGTCCCAACAAAAAAAGTGTTTTGGGTGAGGTTTTCGCGTAGCGCCTCCATACAATCGGCACTGGCGATAATATTTAGCCAGTGCGAATATGGGCGACGTAATATATCGGGTTCGGCAGGTGGCAGACCAAATGCCTGCCTTGCTTTATTGACGCGCCTATCAAAGTTGTTGAGCATCTGATTTTCTTTTTCTATATAGTTATTTGCAAAAGACTTAGGGTCAGACCCGATTGGTAAACCACTCCCAAATGGGGGGATACCTTTGCCGCGAAAAGGCAAACCGCTATGATAAATGACCACGTATGGTATTTTCGTGATATCCGCCGCTATACTTGTTGCTGGAAAAGCAAAATCTGTTACCAGAACATCAGGACGGTATATTTCAATGAGCTTGAGAATATGCTTTGTATAATGTTCCAATCCTTGTGAGAACATATTAAAAGCATGGAGAACTTCGTTGTGCCCTGATTTATACGGTAAGCCAATCGCATTCCATACCAAAGAAAGATGCGGGGGGATAAGTTCACAAGCAAGACCATTTCGTCTGATTCTATCGGGAATGGCAAGACCTGTATCAAGAATCTGGATGTTCGTTCTTATTTCATGGATCACGGGCACTGAAAAACGAACATCATGCCCATCATCTTGCATTTGCATTGCAATGCTGAGAAGTGCATTTAGATGACCAACCGTAGGTTGAATTAAGAAAAGTAACTTGCTCAAAAATAGTCTCCAATGACAATATCTGGCGAAGCCGTCCAACCAGAAAAATGATAAGGCGTAGAAAACTACTTGGGATTTACGCAGAATCCCCAGCGTCATGTGCACGCTTTGTTGGGCGGCTCACGGGGTAACAGTTATTTCAACGTCAGCGTGAGTTTCAGGGCTGTGATTTATCAGGTTCTTTTTTGACCATGCTGAAAACTCTTCCAACAACAATCCGTCAGGCTGTAACCAGTCACTTGATGCCAAGAAAATCCATGTATATTCTTTGATATAGCCAGCCTCGTATACTTTGAGTAAGTCATCCAAATATGGGTTTTTCAAACTTGTGTCTGGACCTCGTAATTCTTTCCAAAGTATGGCTAAAGTACTTCTTGCAGACACTTCCTCTTCGAATGTTCGTTCATAACCTCTTTGAACAATCTCATCTGTGGAAACATTGGCTTGTATCCACTCTGTGCGAGAAATTGCGTAGCCCATCCAAGCTGATATTATGGGCGTTTCTTCATTTTTCAATGCTGGGTCAAGTACTATCCCAGCTTGATAACCTGTTTTTATCGAGTCCGATGTAGGTGACGGCTCTGGAAGAGATGCCGTAGGGGTTTTGGTTGGCGCGCTTGTTGTTCTAGGGGTAGTAAGAACTAAAGGCTCAACAGTCGGCGTGCTCGTTTGGTTTGAAGGCTGGGTGTTAGTTGTACTACATGCTGCAACTATGAAAACGGTGAGTATGACAATTCCTAATTTTCTCATTTTATTCCCTTTCCTTTAACGATATTGGGGTTTACCGCCCAACGGCTTGCGTTAGCGGCTTGGTGGGAGAACCAGCCAACGAAACGGGAAAATGCTTTCGCTTGGACTCCTCAAATTTGCACGGCCCACCACCAAGTCCGCCTGCACGCATTGTTAGGCGCACTGCTTATGTAGATCTGGTACTTGTTTTCAGGGCCTCATGATATCTGGTATTTCACTAGTTCGGTTAAGGTCCTCCACCAAGACCGCCTGCTCTCGTATTCCTGCCAATCCACTTGATTTGCATCCATCAATGCATTCATCGGAACCGACAGGGAATAAACAGTTGAAAATGCCTTCCAATACACGATGGAGGGCTTCTCCTCGGTCAAAGTGGTTGTCTTAACTTCATCTTGTTTGAACCCGTAAAGTCGACAGTGAGTTGCACAATCTACAAATGCTTGGACAGTTGCTGCGGCTGGAGATTCAACCGATAATATCCACAGTCCAGTTTCATCCTCTGTGGAATAATCCGTGCAATATCTTTCCCAATTAGGAGCTCGTTCGACCTCCCATAGTTTTCCGCCTGCTTCTGTTAACCCGTAGAATTTTCTGCCATCCAAATCAGAAGCGTGAGAACTGAGGATGCCATTCTCGAAAAGTCTGTCAATTAGATCTCTTAGAACCTTGGTCTCCAAACTATGAGAGTACGGCAAATTATGCCAGCTCGCATAGTTTTCTTGCATCAGAGATTCAAACCTATCCCTGGCATCAAACAAGGCATCGAGAATGAGTAATTCATCTTCGGATAAGTTTGTTTCCTTTGTCCTCTTGAGAAAACTTCCTGCATTCATGGATATAGCTTTCGAGTTTCTTTTCTGTGCGCCTAACGGTTTGCGTTACCCGCGCTGGGGCGGGCGGCGGAACGCCGTCCGACTGGGAAAATGCTGAGGTGTGGAAAACTGCTTGAAAAACGCGCCGAATCCCCAGTGTCCACTGCAAGCTGTGTTGGGGGGCGTTATATCCTCACAAGCTTTTGATCTCGGAAGGCATATTTCGATACGGCAGATTGTCCTTTTCTTGCAAGATGGGCAAAGTGGTATCGAGCAAAGCCATCTTAACATATTTTTGTTTGGAGACAACTTGATCCTCAATAAAAAACTTGGGATAGCCACGACGAAGTTTACCTTTGCGATTCCATACACGTTCAATGCCGTGTAACTTTCCCCTTTGCCAATGACTCTCATGCATCAAGTCGTGCTGGGATGAGGCAAACCACCATTCGTAGCCGTGCGGCACGCCATCTTGCAAGCTGTGGACTTCGGAAACAAAAACCCCTTTTCGTTCATCTTCTTGTCGCCAAATATCCAACCCGGTACCATACTTCAATTTGTACTTGCCGATCACCTTGCCGTTACGACCATACTGTTTCGCCGTACCGTGAATCTTGCCGTTGGTGTAAGGTTCTATGGAGAGCAAGTTCCCATCATCATCCCAGGTGATCTCGCGACCCTGTTTGAGTCCATCTTTCATGGGAGTTTCTAAAATGAGAATGCCATCCTGGTTATAGACTCTTCTCCCAACATGATTTCCCGCGACCAAGCAATCGACAACGCGATAGCCCTGAGCTAGATCTTCCTTGTTTGTGCGAACAAGTTTCTCTGTAACACCGTGCGGTATGCCTGATTTCACGGATTTCATCGTTCTTCTACCTTGCCATAATATGCAGCCACCCAACGGTCTGCGCTAGCGGACATGGGGCGGGTGTGGACTCTGCTTAGGAGCAGAAGAAATCCGAAGCCAGAAAAATGCTTGACGCGAAGCGTGCCGCAGAATCCCCAGCGTCCAGTGCACGTGATGTTAGGCTGCGTTTTTTGCATTGAAACCTAGTGCGTAAGTCTTTCTGACCATAGCTCAATTACCGTATTGGTATTCTTTCAAATCTTAGCAATTCACCATCTCCATATGATTCGCTGTCCAATCGTTGTATTAATAAATCTTGATCATCTCTTTTTACTGACCAGGTCATTAATTCAATCATTCGAGGGCTACAATCAATTGAAATTAATTCTGCTTCAATGAATTTGTAGGTGCAAGTACCACCATCGTTGCCCGTCCAAATTAATAAATTCGTTTCGTCAACAAAAGTGTATTCCCAAAAAACATCCGCAATATACTCAGAGCTTTCAAATTTGTGTTTACCTTCGTATTTCCACCTGCCGATAATAAATTCGGACAACGGCATGTCTTCTGGCATATCTAGAGACTCGTTTTGACGGATTCCGATACTGCAACTAGTAGCAATCAAGATTGAGCAGATTATTAGAGTGAATTTTACCGAATTTTCAAAAGCGGTTTTCTGCATTTTCCATTTACCAAAATGATTGTTTGCAATTTTTCCAGCAACTTAACGCTTTGCGCTAGCGGACTGCTGTCGCAGGCGTGGACTCTGCTTGGGAGCAGGATAAAACTCAAAGCCAAGCGCTCTTCCTCCTCCAAATCCGACATCCTTACGTTCCATCCTTTCCCAAATTTCACTGCCGTATTTGGGGGAGGTGTCCGAAGGACGGAGGGGGCGGAGCAGGAAAAACTCGAAGCTAGAAAAATGCTTGTAAACTGCGCAGACTCCCCAGCGTCCAGTGCATGCGGTGTTAGGCAGCTTTTTGTTTGTAACTAGATTGCTTTGTTGTTTTGTCTTCTCACGGATATAAACGGCTTGACAATTGCTCATCAATATACACCACAATTTTTTCAAAATCTGCGTACAACAATTTATTATCCATAACCGCAGAGAAATAGACCACATATTCTTGATATCGCGCTACCATTGTACATTCTTTAATATAAATACTCCTATTGCCACATGCTATGTATGCGGAATCGGCAGTAGTGTTCGGAAATATTGAATCGGCAATAGATAACCATACATCTTCCGCCCCTGAAAACAGCATATGTTTATTAAAGTCAAACCCGACCTTTGCCCGCCTTATTGTAGGGAATCGATAAATCACATATCCAGCGTTTCCAGTATCCCAATATATGCTCTGACCACCATCGTCAATTGTTTCATGCTCATCAGAAAGAGGGTATATATGGTTGACAATTAAATCATCTGGAAATAAATTATGAGGAAGTTCCAACTCCGATACTCGAAAATATCTTTCAGGGGCGCATTCCCACCATAAACACCCATGCAAGACATACTGACCAGCAAGAGCAAAGCAAGAACAAGAAAACAAAATAATAACTAAAACTTTAGGGAGAGCAGATTTTTTAGTCACATATATTCCTAATTTCATAAACCCTGTGCCATCATGGGCTGGCTAACTATGTATTACGTGGAAACTTTCTGTGTAATCCCCCTCTATGGGGTCTCATGCGTACATTTTCCAGATATGCCCCTGATTTGGGGTGTTTGCGTAACATTTCCATATAACCACCCCCTGCGGGGTCTTATGCGGAATAACATCTCCCGCACTCATGCCAACTATACGCCCATTTGATTATTCAGAAAAGACAGGAAAAATGCGATACACTAGCATATATGACCAAACCTGTCCGCTTTCTGATCGTGTCCATTGTGCTTCTGGCGATGCTGGGATTGTCGCTGAAAAACGATCCGCGTCAGGCGGTCGCGGGGAAGGTAATCTCTGTTCTTAAGACAGAATCAACTGTCGGTTCGGCTTCGAGCGATCCATCCTCACCAAAGAACCTCATCTTGTTGGAATTCTTTTCAGGTCTCTGAAAGGAATGTGCAGAAATGCAGCCCATCGTGAATGGGATCAAGAACGAATACAAAGCCTGCCTGCATTTGGAAAGAGTCAATTTTCATTCACAGACAAAGTGGCATGACTTGCTCTCTCCCATCGGCACGCCGGAATTTGCCCTGCTTGATTCATCTGAAAATGTACTTTATCGCTGGGTGGGGTTCACGGAGAAGAGCGAATTCGTTGAGGTGTTGAATCCGCTTTGCGGGGGGTGAATTCAAAATCCCAAACCACAAAGGAAAGAAGGGTCACTAAGGAAAGCACCCCCTTTGTGTACCTTTGTGACCCTTCGTGGTAAACCTTTTCACCAGAAAAAAACAGGAGGCAGTTTTCTGTCTCCTGTTTTATCTTTAAGATTTATTTTATGCCTTGGCCGCTGCGGCTGCTTCTGCTTCCTGCGCTCTCAGTTTTTCTGTCGCGCGGAAATATTTCAAATAACGGATCGAATTCGCATCCTTGCTCAATAGCAGGTCAATGGCGCGGATGGAACTTCCCAGTTTGATCGGGTCCGTGATCGAGCAGGTCACGCCGGCTTGAATGGCAAGCGCAAGGAAAGCGCTGTTCACGGAATGACGGTCGGGCAGGCCGAACGAAACATTGCTTGCGCCGAGGCTCATGTTCACGCCGTATTCCTTGCGGATCAGTTCAATGGCTTTCAAGGTCACCATCGCGGCCGCACTGTTATGTCCCACCGTCATCACCAGCGGGTCAATGATAATGTCTTCGGCGGGGATGCCCAGCTTCGCGGCGCGCTCAATGATATGACCCGCCACCTTGAGACGTTCCTCCGCTGTGGCAGGGATGCCTTGCTCGCCGATGGTCAACCCGATGACAGCTGCGCCTCTATCTTTAACGATGGGCAGGACATTCGTCAATTGCCTTTCCTCCCCGTTGACAGAGTTCACCAACGGCTTGCCGGTTGCGGCATTGAGTCCGGCCGCCAATATCTTCGGGTCGTTCGAGTCGATGCACAGCGGAACATCCACGCCGGATTTGACCGCCGCAACAACGATCGGCATCATGGTCACTTCTTCAAGCTGGGGATGACCGACGTTCACATCCAACACATCCGCGCCCCAGGCAACCTGTCTCTGCGCGAGTTGAATGACATATTCCATGTTGCCGTCCACAAGAGCCTGTCCCAACTTTTTCATGCCCGTCGGGTTGATCTTCTCACCGATGATGACAAACGGCTTGTCAATGCCAATGATGACTTCTTTCTTTTCTGATTTGAGTATGGTATGCATTTTCACCTCTGAATAAAATTCTTAAAACCTGACAGGTCTTCCGAGACCTGTCAGGTTTGACATTACTCTTTCAACAACCTCATCGCCGTTTCGACCAAAATCGCCGTGCCGATGGGCAATGCGCGTTCATCCAGATCGAACCGCGGATGATGCAATAAAAACTCCTCGTGACCTTTCTTTTGCACTCCCAGGTTGAACATCGCACCGGGTGCAAGGTTTAAAAAGGAACCAAAGTCTTCCGCGCCGAGAGTCGGGTCGCCAGCGCTGACATTCTCCGAGCCCAGCATTTCCTTGCCGACCACTTCGATCAACTCCGAAACTTTTTCTTCATTGATCATCGGCGGCGCGCCGATCACATATTTAAGTTTATAGTCTCCGCCCAATGTTTTTGCAATTTCAAAAGCGCGCCTGATCTCATCATGGATTTCTTTTTGTATATGAGTTTCAGTATAACGCAAAGTCCCTGTCAACGTGATGCTTTGCGGAATTACGTTTTCCGTGAACCCGCCATTAACTGTACCAATGCTGACAGCCGCAGGCGCAAACGGATTCAATCTGCGAGAGACGATGGCATTCAAGGCCATGATGACATGCGCAAGAATGTTGTAAGGATCAATCGTCGTATGCGGATACGCACCATGCCCGCCCTTGCCGATGATCTCTGCGTACCATGAATCCACGCCGCCTGAATTGGGCCCCGAGCAGATTGAAATTTCACCGACCTTTATTTTTGGGTCAATATGCTGCGCGAGGACAAAGTCCACGCCATTCATCGCGCCGTCCTGCACCATTCTTTGGGCGCCGCTAAAACCTTCCTCGTCCGCATCCTCTTCACAGGGTTGAAACAAGAATCGGATTCGTCCGGGCAGATTCTCTTTCGCAAAGATCGTCGCCGCGCCGAGAGCCATCGCCGTATGTGAGTCGTGTCCGCAGGCGTGCATCTTACCCGCCACCTGTGATTTGTATTCCATATCATTTAATTCTTGAAGCGGAAGCGCATCCATATCCGCGCGGATCGCGACCATCTTGCCGCCTTCACCGATATCCGCAACGACGCCGGTCTTCCCAACCCCGCGCTGGACTCTGTATCCAAGCTTTTCCAACTCTGTGGCCACAATCCCCGCCGTGCGCTGGACGTTGAATCCGGTTTCGGGGTGCATGTGAAAATCGCGCCGCCATTCTATAAGTTCTTCTGAAATTGCATGTGCCTGTTTGAGCATGGTTCTCCTTATCTCATTACTTCTAATTTTACTGACCACTGATTACTACAAGTCATCCCAAAAATTCTGTGTCGCTCTGAGGGAGCGTTCTCCGCGACCGAAGAGTCTCACACATTTGGCATCGAGATCCTTCGCTACTCTCAGGATGGCATTTTTGAGATGAGTGCTAGTCACTGATTATTGATTACTACTCACTATCTCTTCTTCACCAATTCCTTCTCAGCCGCAGACATAATATCATCCAATTCTTTTTCCTGTTGCGGTTCGAGCGGAGTCACTTCATGTTCACGCAATATTTTTTCAGCGGCATCAATTGCGTGATCCACCATTCCTTGCTTGCCATTTCTTTCCCACGCTTCCCATGAACTTCGCTCTGCGAACTTGGTCAACTGTACTTCACCGGCTTTGAGATATTTCATTGTATGTTTTTGTCCGAGAAAATTGCGCGAGCCGTCCATGATCCTGGCGATCATATCCACGCCGAGAGCTTCTTCGTCTGCGCTAAAGCCTTTTCTTAATCTCAGAACACTATAAGCCAATTCATTGTCGAGAACCATTTGCGCGTATGAACCCATCACGCCCGCTTCCATCTCGCCGATACCGGAGAGTTCGTCAGCGCCCGCGAGGGCAGGGATGGCCGCATTGAGTCCGCGTTCGAATCCATCCTGTGCATCAATGGTATGCGCGTTGGTGGAAAATCCATACACGTTGACGGCGAAACCATAAGAATGTCCAAGTTGAACCGTGCCTGCCGAAGCGAGGGCTAATTCCACGCCGCCCCAAACGGATGCGCCCGTGCGCGGCTCCATCATGGCGAGTCGTCCGCAATAGACGATGGGCAGGCCGGGATTCACTAATTGAGCAAGGATCACGACCGCCAGAGTCTCCGCATTTTGTTGAGCAATCGAGCCGCTGATGGTCATTGGGCTGGTCGCTCCGGCGGTGGGGCAGGGCAGCGCGCCAAAAGAAATTCCCGCCTTTGCGATCTCGATCACAGCTTCTGCTTCATGGTCGGGAATGGTCAGCGGCGAGACAGGTGACAGGGCGAGAGTCAAAACTTCTTTCGGGTCGCCGATCACTTCCGCCATCCTGACCGCGTACTTTGTCTCGGGTCCGAACTGCACGCCGGGTCCCTGCAAAGGCTTGGTCGTAAATGGCAGCGCGTGGCGGTACATTGCCAGCGACATCAACTCACCCGGCACATCCTGCGGCGTAAAAAATGGCGTAATGGTGTGACAGTTTTCCAGCGCATCCAGCAGACGCGTCGCGTCGCGTACATCCTGCATCTGGGCAATGCGGTGACCGCCTGTCTTTGCATCATAAATATCACGCGCACCGCCGAGGTTATGGAAATATAGATTTCCATCGCCGAGATTTTTTGTCACCCCGCCCCGCCCGCGGATCGAAACTTTCTTGCCCGCTTTCTTAATGCTGTCTTCCACCAATTCCGGCGGGAAATAAACGCGGTTGCCTTTGATCTTGCAGCCTGCACCGGTGAGAATTTCAAGGCTTGGCTTGTGAGTCCACACATAACCGACTTCGTTGAGAATGCGCAGTGTGGCATTATGCATCCCCTTCACTTCGTCATCGGATAAAAACTTTAATTGCGCCATGAAAATCTTCTCCTATGGGTAGCGCGACATTTATGTCGCCGCCACCACTACAACGAGCGACATAAATGTCGCGTCACAATACTTTTATTAAAAACTCCACACGCTTTATTTCAGAATCGATTACATTCTCGATCTTCAAAAAGGAATGACCTTCATCCTTATACAATAGCAACTCAACTTCTTTTCCAAGTTGAACGAGTTTATCACGCGCATCCAAAGAATCAGATGCCGGACAGCGCGGATCATTCCCGCCGCAGATCAATTGCACCGGCGCATTGACCTTGTCCAAATAAAAATAAGGCGAACGCTCCATCCATAATTGATGATTCTCTTCGGGGTCGCCCATGTTCTCGATGTTCCAATGCTGCAAATCTTCGCGCGAATTCTTATGGGATTTGATCCAATTCAAGAAAGGTACAACTGCCGAGCCGCCCGCAAACAATTCAGGATACATCGTCATGCAGGTCATGGTCAAATAGCCGCCATGGCTTCGTCCGGTGACTGCAATTCTTTCAGCCCCGTTTTCAATTAAATATTTCGCGCCCGCCGCGCAATCATCCGTGTCCACGCCGCCCAGGTCGAATCGGCTGGCATTCTGCCACTTTTTTCCGTAGCCCGTTGAACCACGATAATTCGGTGCAAGCACTGTCCAGCCTTGCGATGCCAAATAACTCAAAGTTGGATTCCACGAAAACTGCAAATTCCAATTCGGTCCACCGTGAATATCGAGCACCGCACGCTTGCTGTCCTTTGCGCGATAGATCAGCGCAGGAATTTTTGTTCCATCTTTGCCTGTATAAGAAATTTCCTCAGGCGAAATAAATTTCGCATTACTGAATTCGTCCGGTAATGAATTTGTCAATTGCTGAAAAGAATCATCTTCGAGATTCATCGTCCACAAGTCACATGGACGGCTTGGATCTTCATACAGAATTACAACGCCATCAGATGTGAACTGCGGAAAGGAATGGACTCCATCTCCGATCTTTTTCTCGCGGATAGCATCGTTTCCTTTCTTAAACTGGAAGCTGGTCTTTGCTCCGTCCGAATGAATCCACCCGATGATGTTTTCGCTCCGCGACCATGCAGGTTGAGTGTCATCCCCAGCGGATTCGTTGACCCAGGTAACTTCCTGAGTCTCCACGCTGAGTAATCCAATATCATGCCATTCCCCGTTTTCGCCAGAGAAGGCAAGAAATTTAGAATCAGGTGACCAGGCCGGATGCTGTGCATTCAATTTCAATTCCGTAGTAGGAACCTTCATCGCTTTGCCTTTGCCTCCCTTGCGCGGACGATTGATCGGCATCACATGAATGCTTCTATCACTCGCCGTTGACTCGGCTTCAATAGTGATCCACTGCCCATCCGGCGACCAGACCGCATCCCAACAGGGATGGAAGACATTCTTGATCATGCGTCCTTCCGTCCCATCCACAGGCAGGAGGTGCAATGCAAATTGTCCATGCTTGTCTGAAAGCACGGCCAGCATCTTGCCGTCCGGCGACCATGAGAAGTTTGGCTGATGTGCGTAAGCGATGCGGGGCGTAAGGTCTTTGGAAGTATTGGTGATTAGATCGTGAAGAACAATGTGATAAGACTCACTTCCATCAGGGTCTAATGCGTATGCGAGTTGTGTGCCATCGGGGGAAAAGCGTGGAGAGAATTTTGCACCGTCTATCTTTTCCGTCACACCTGCACTGGCGTGCGGCGCAAGTGTTGCGAGCGAGTGTACTTCGAGCGAAGCAATCTCGTCACTGTGTTGGGGGTTGCTTCGTCGGGAAGAATGCCCTCCTCGCAACGACATATTATATAGTTCCCACTTCCCCGTTTTATTCCACGAAAAAACCAACCTCTGCCCATCGGGTGAGATGTCATACTTTAATCCGCTATCAACATTGGGGACGCGCAGGAGTTCGGAGAGATTTAGCATATTTAACCTCGTAGGTCACGTCTTAGACGTGACCTACATTGATTAGCGAGATTCAAACTGTTACGCTGGTTGAAAATCTTCTAAGATGGGCAAGGACTCGATGCCGGCTTGTTTGGCAAGGTCAAGCACAAAGGCGTGGAGTTGACTCTCTTGGGCAGGATCCAACTCAGGTCGACGATAAGAAGCGAGAAGTTTATTCACGCGGACCTTTGCGCGGTCGAATGTATCCAGCGAGCCGCCTTCCTTCCATCCGCGCATCGAGTTGCGGTCAATAATAGCGCTGGGCATGTTCTGCTCTTTTTGGAATAACTGCATCGTGATCCTTTGTTTCAGGAAATCGCCGCCTTTGAAGTTGACACCTTCATAAAAACCGGTGGCCAATGTCTCGGTATGGATCTTCATGCCTTGCAACATGCGTTGTGCCATCGCGACGCCTTCCGCATCAATAACAAGTTTTTCGGCGGAGTGACAAAGCAGAAAGTCCAACATGCCGGAGCCGGAGATCATGTTGATGCCGCTCAATGCGCCGATCATGGCGGTGATGCCGCTTTCAAGTCCGGCTTGCATGTCGAGGCGTTTGGAATCGGTCGCGCCCATGTAGGCGTGTGTTGGCATACCGAGTGACTTGCCAACCTGCGCATAGGATGAATCGATCATAGCGGTTTCAACGGCGCCCATCGGCGTGCCGCCTTTGCGCATGTCGAAGATAGCGGGAGCGCCGCCCCAGACGATGGGGGAGCCTGCTTTTGCCAACTGGTGAATAGTGATCCCCGCGAGACATTCGGCCGCGTGTTGTGTGACCGCACCGATCAAAGTGACCGGCGCCGCCGCCCCTGCGAGAGGCATCGACACGATTTCAGCAGGCATGCCCGCGCGCGCCAATGCCATCAAATTCCCAGCCCCGAAGTTTGACCAGATCAATGGGGGCGATGGACAAACATCGAATACTGCACGAGGCTTCGAGCGTAATTTATCCGCTCCGCCAGACATGATAGCGACCATGTCAATCATGTGCTGTATATTCTTGTTGCTGAATGCGCCTGTGACGATGGCTTTCTTTGAATAAAGCAAAACAAGATACAGGCGGTATAGATCGTGGATCTCTTTTGGAACATCATGACATACCACCGCAGTGGACTGCGCGTCATATTGCGGAAGTTGTTCCGCCACTTTAAGCAGGCGGATGAGGTCTGCTGACTCGGCAGTTTTTTGTTCGAGCGTATCGGGGTCCAGCACGCTGATGCCGGAAGAGCCCGGGTCAAATTGGACCGTGTCGCCGCCATATTCAACCGCGAGGTTGCCGTCATAGTCAAAGAGTTGAAATTTCTTCGGGACGGTTTGAAGCGCGGCTTTTGCAATTTGCGCGGGGATGTGGACCACCATGGTCTCTTCATCCACTTGCGCGCCGGCATCTGCAAGAAGTTTGCGCGCTTCCTCGTTTTGTACTTTGATGCCGGGCTTAAGCAATAGTTGATAAGCCTCGTCAAGGATGCGTTCGATCAGGTCATCTGTAAGCAGGGATAACTTTGGTTGCATGGGTCACCTCTAATTTTCAAAAATCGCTATAGACATGTCGTTGCGAGGAGGGCACTTGCTCTTTCCGACGAAGCAATCTCATATTATTAGGAGACTGCTTCGGCAAGAACAAGAACTCCTCGCAGCGACATGATGAGAACTATTTTTCAACCGACTTGATAATTCGATCCAGTTCCAAACTCATCTTTTCATCCAATGGGTCGGGCTGATGTTCTTTTAATATCTTGCGAGCCTTGGTCACTGCCCAGTCGCGTGCATCATCTTTCTTGGTTTCCCATTCAGAGTATGGACGGCGATCCATGAATTGGGGCATGAATAATTCGCGCATGTGTTTGCGGGTATGTTTTTGGCCGAGGTAGTGACTGCCGGGACCGACTGCCGCGATGGTATCGAGCGCCAGTGTTTCGTCATTAACTTCGATGCCTTGCATCATTTTGTGAATGATGGAGAATATTTCGCAGTCCATCATCATCTCGGCAAATGACCAGATGCGGCTGCCGTGCAGGAATCCGCAACCAAGGAGCATATCGGACATGACAATGCTTGCCATAAAGGTCGAGAGACTTCCTTCAAGACCGGCCTGCCAGTTCGGTTCTTTCGCGCCGGTTGCGAATGATCCCATCGAAAGCGGAATGTTGTAAAAGTCCGCGAGGATGTTGGTTGCCGCGCCAAAGAGAAAATCTTCTGGCCCGCCGCCTGTGTAGGAACCATTGCGAAGGTCAGATGCGGTTTGCGCCGCCGCGTAAAAGACAGGTGCGCCGGGAAAAGCTAGTTGTAAAAGGGCAGTCCCTGCAATTACTTCTGCATTGCCTACAGCCAAGTCTCCAGCCATGGTGATGGGACCTGTAGTAGCGCAGGCTGCCATCGTCATGAATCCGGTTGGGATTCCGGCCTCTGCGGCCAGTAGCGCGGCATCCAAACTTCCGCCGTCGTGACCAAGCGGGGGAGCGGTGCATTGCATCAGAGAGAGGATCGGACGCTCGCGGAGTTTATCCTTTCCGCCAACAATCGCGGCCGCCATTTCAATTGCGGCTTTGGCTTCTTCCACGTTGTACACGGATTCAGTCTGCACATGTTTGGTGGAATTCTCCCAAACGGCTTTCAATTCGTGCAGTCCGCGCGCTTCCACGGGAGTATCCTGCGCGGAGACAGACACCCAATGGAAGGCAACTTCCTCCGTGGCATCTGCCACCCGCGCAATGTCGCGGACATCCTGCAAACAGGATGTGCGTTTTACGCCTGTGTGAATGTCAATGACTTCCACGCCGCAGCCGTCGGTTCCAAGGTTGACATGATTTCCGTCAAGATATAAATCCTGCTGAGGGTCACGCGCCGCGAGTTTGTAAGCGGGCGGCGCTTTCTTCAATGCATCTTCAATGATCTGCGGTTTGACGCGCACGATCTTCTTTTCATGGTCCACTTCCGCGCCGTTGGCTTCCCAAATCTCCAATGCACGCTTGGATGGAAATCTCACGCCGACCTTTTCAATGATCTGCAAAGTAGCGTTGTGAATCTTCTGAACATCTTCTTTGGTCAGCACTTCCAGTTTTAATTTTGGATCGCTGATCGTCTTTATATTTTTAGAAGTCAAGGAAACCCTCCCGAGGTTTTGCCTCTTTCATGATTATTAACAACAAAGGGACACAAGGAAAAAATACTGTTCCTCTGTGCCCCTTCGCGGCTCAGGTCCTATTTGTCTCTACTCTTTGCCGACCAATTCCTTCGCGATCTTCACTGCACCGATCGCATCTTCTGAATAGCCGTCAGCTTTGATCTTTTTAACCCAGTCCTGGGTAATAGGCGCGCCGCCAACCATCACTTTAATACGCGGGCGCAAGCCTTCCTTATCCAACTCTTCGATCACTTCGCGCTGACGGACCATGGTGGTGGTCAATAAAGCGCTCATACCGATAATGTCTGCATTGATCTCCAAGGCCTTGCCGATGATCTTATCTGCGGATTGGTCCACGCCCAGGTCAACGACTTCAAAACCGGAGGCGCTCAACATCGTGCCGACGAGGGTCTTGCCGATCTCGTGAATGTCACCTTCGACGGTGGCAAGCACAACCTTACCCATCATTTCGCGCGCTTCGCCGAGTTTGAGAAGTTCCGGCTCCAGCACGGCAATTGCAGATTTCATCGCCTCGCCCGCCATCACCAGTTCCGGCAGGAAGGCTTCACCTAAACCAAATTGATCGCCGATATAAGTCACACCGACCACGAACCCCTTTGTAATGGCTTCCAATGGATGGATATTCAGCTCAATGGATTTCTTTGCCAACTCGGTTGAAATATCCGAGTCCCCGTCAATGATGCTTTGTGCCATTTCCTTAAACAATTCTTCTGACATACTGCCTCCTATTTTATTTTTTTGATCAATGATGAAACTTGCTTTTCTTTTTCTCTCAACAATTCCGAAGGGATGTTAAGGTA
This sequence comes from Chloroflexota bacterium, assembly GCA_016219545.1. Taxonomy (GTDB): domain Bacteria; phylum Chloroflexota; class Anaerolineae; order Anaerolineales; family Villigracilaceae; genus Villigracilis. The sequence continues at coordinate 71,820 of JACRMH010000063.1, forward strand.
TTCTTCCAGCCACCTGCCGGAATCCAGAACATGCGCAATGGATTTTTGTACGGCTTTATCCGCATCGCCATTAATAAGCGCGTCCATAATGGCGGTGTGTTCTTCATAAGTTTGCATTACGGTCCCTGCGAGAAGGTCAGGGTTGCGGTAGACCGCTTCATACAATAACCAGTCGGGGAAGGCATTTGCGACAACCGCATACACTTTGGCAAGCAGGTTATTACCCGATGCCTCGGCGATGGAGGAGTGAAATTCACGGCTCAATTCCCGCTCCTGCGGCATCTCGTTCAATGCCACATGCTTTTGCATTTCATCCATTATTTTTTCGAGTTTTGAAATTTGCCCGGGGGTAATATGCAGAGCCGCTTCACGCGCGGTAATGGCTTCGAGGATCAGCCTTAAGCCGTAGGCATCCGCCACATCTTTGGCAGACATTTCCCGCACGCGCACGCCGCGATACGCCACGCGCTCGGCAAGTCCCGCCGCCACGAGCAGGTCCAGCGCCTCGCGGACGGGGGTCATGCTCACGCCCATCTGCGTGGCAATGTCCTCCTGGCGCAGCCAATCACCGGGTCCGTATTTGCCCGCGATAATGTGCCGATGAAGCACATCGTAGATTTCTTCCTTCAGGGGTTTGTGGGTAAGTTCTTTTTCCATTGTTGTCGCCATGATTGTATATTATATATAATTTATGCGATATTCGGAAGTGTTTTTGCCCACGAAAATGTCGTTGCGAGGAGGGCTCTCCCTGGCACCGCCCGCCAGGGCAGGTGTGCTCTTTCCGACGACACTTGCGCCGTACGCCAGTGCTGTGAGCAATCCCCTGATACTTGGGAGGTTGCTTCGGGCTAACGCCCTCGCAACGACATGCTGATAATCCTGATATTCTTCTCCATGAACCACCCTAACAGTATATAATTCAAAAAATCTCTCGAAACTTCACCAGCCTTTGAAAACAAAGATCATTACCCTCGAAGCACACGATGACCTCATCTCCGTCCGCGATCAATTTTCGTGGGCGAAGACGCCGCGCATATTACTCGTGTGGCCAAAATACGAGAAAATCAGTTTGCGCCTGCTGGACTTAAAAGTCCTGCAGCGTCATGCGGATTCATTAGGTGCACAATTGGGATTGGTGACCCGCCTCAACAATATAAAACGAGATGCAGAATCGCTTGGGCTTCCGGTCTTCCCATCCACTATCTCGGCTCAACGTGAACTGTGGCCTGTTCCTGCTCCGAGAAGCAGACGCACTCCGAGGCGGCCGCGCCGCAGCCTGCGCCGAGTCCGCGACACGATCTACGAGAAAGAAGCCGCATGGCGGACATCCCTGCTGGGGCGCGTGCTCACTTTCACAGTGGGAGTCATTGCTGTTTTAACAGTGGCAGGTCTCTTTGTCCCGCATGCCGCGTTGACCTTATATCCCGAAGCGCAGACTCAACGTGTGGTCATCCCTGTTTCGGCAGGCGAGTCGATCGAGTCAGTATCTGTAACCGGCGCACTGCCTGCGCGGACCTTATCCATCACCGTCAACACAGAAAAATCACTGACTGTGACAAATAAAATTTCCGTGCCAAAATCAAAGTCACAGGGAATTGCGCGCTTCAAGAACCTTGGGCAGACCGCTGTGACCATTCGTGCAGGGACCGTGATCTCAACAATCACAGAACCGCCGATCAAGTTCACTACATTGCACGACACGCTGCTTGACCCCGGCCTTGATAAATTTGTGGACGTGCCGGTTGAGGCGCTTCAATCTGGCGCGAGTGGAAATGTCTCCGCCGACTCAGTCATTGTTGTGGAGGGACCGTTGGGGCTTTCGATCTCTGTCACCAATCCGAACCCAGTTACAGGCGGAGCCGATTCAACGGTGACTGGCGCCACCGATAGCGACCGTGCAAGACTGCGTAACTATGTTTTGGATAACTTGCGCCGTGACGCGGAATCAAAACTGCACACCCAGATTTCGCCGGATGATCTTTTATTGCTGGATACCTTGGAAGTCTCCAAAGTTATCGAAGAAAATTTTGACCCGCAAGCTGGTCAACCCGGCAACACGTTGACTCTGACCATGCAGGTTGAATTCTTTGCGCGATATATCTCAGCGGAAGATATAAAGCAATTATCCGCCGCCACTTTGGATTCGTCCATTACAAAAGGCTTTGAACCTTTTGGTGAAACAAAATTAAAAACGCTCACTGACCTTTCGACAGATGAATCAGGTATAACCCATTTTGAACTTGAGTCCACCCGCACCTTGCTCCGTCATGTGGATATGATGCAGATCTTTTCCGTTGTCCGCGGACGAAGTGCAGAGCAGGCACAGGATAAATTAATGAAGAGTTTCTCCCTGCGTAAAGACCCGCAAGTCATTGTGACACCATCCTGGTGGCCATGGCTTCCGTTGATCCCATTCAATATTTCTGTGGAGGTTAGGTAGGGGCGGGCCCTACGATTACATAACTCACCTTACGCAGTTTTTACCTATTGCGCCATGCCGCACGGGGACAAGCCCCCGTGCTATCATTACGAAGCCTGCTCCGCAGGCTGAGCCGCCGAAGGCGGCTTCGTAACAATAGCCCTGACGTTTACGTTGGGGCGGCGCTGGCGCGAAAGAACTCTTGTGCTGAAAAAGAATTTTTACGAAAGGCTCGTTACATAAAACTATGAGAATTCTCGCAATAGATCACGGTGAAAAAAGGATCGGGCTTGCGCTCAGTGACTCAACCGCCACCATCGCCAATCCGTTGAAGGTCATTGAGCACATCTCGCGCACTATTGACGCCGCACAGGTCGCTGACCTTGCCGCGCAGAATGATGTGACCTTGATCGTCGTCGGCCAATCTTTTGACGAAGACGGCAACCCAAACCCCGCCGGCCGCCGCGCGGGTCGCTTTGCCGATGAATTGAAAAACCAAACCCAGACCCCCATAGAATTATGGGACGAGTCATTCAGCACTCAGGATGCACGTGCCGCCCGCATTGAACTCGGCGTTTCAAGAAAAAAACGCGCCGGTCATCAGGATGCGTTCGCGGCAGTGGTCATTTTGCAATCGTATCTTGAGGCAAGGCGAGTAAAAAGCGAGAAGTAAAGAGCAAACTTGGACAAACTGTTTCTTCATCCTTCATAATTCATAATTCATCCTTTCCCCCATGCGCCGTATCTATCCCATCCTTTTCCTTCTTGCAATATTTGCCTGCATTTTTCTAGTGCTGGGTTATATCCCCGCACAAGCATCGCTCAAATTCGGTCCGCCTGCGAGCGCGCTTTCAATTTCAAGCCGCATTGACTATTCGGCACGCCTCCTTTTGCACGGCTCCGCGCTGACCTCTCCACTCAACCCCAATGGTGGTGAACAGACTTTTCACGTGGAGCAGGGCGAGTCAGTTTCATCCATTACAACCCGCCTTCAGGAAGCCAATCTCATCATTAACGCGGAGTATCTTGCCGATTACCTCATCTACACCGGACTTGACACATCCCTTCAAGCAGGTCAGTATATGCTCAGTCCGGCCCAATCCATCGTTGACATTGCGCGGACTCTACAGGATGCCACGCCCACAGACATCACTTTTGGAATTCTCCCGGGCTGGCGGATGGAAGAGATCGCCGCTTCGCTCCCGACCTCGGGGTTGGATATTTCTCCCGAAGCATTCACCGCCGCCGCGCAGACTCCGCCCCAAGTCCTCAACCTTGACTCATCTGCCACAATGGAAGGATTCTTCCTGCCGGATACTTATCTCATTCCGCGCGCCACCACAGCGGACAAATTCCTCGAAGCCATCGCGCGCAATTTTGCCCTGCACATCACCGATGACATGCGTTCAGGCTTCAACGCGCAGGGACTCACCTTATATCAAGCCGTGACTCTCGCCTCCATCGTGGAACGCGAATCCATTCAAAATGATGAGATGCCCATGATCGCATCCGTCTTCATCAACCGCCTGAACGCCGGCATGACCCTCGGCAGTGACCCGACCGTGCAATATGCGCTGGGTTATAACTCCACCCAAAATACCTGGTGGACAAATCCGCTCAGCCTTGATGACTTGAAATTTGATTCTCCATTCAACACGTATATTTACGCAGGCTTGCCGCCTGCGCCTATCTCTAATCCCAGTTTGGATGCGTTGAATGCTGTGGCATTCCCTGCTTCTTCCCCATATTATTATTTCCAGGCCAAGTGCGACGGCTCAGGCTTCCATACTTTCGCCGTCACTTTTGAAGAGCATCTCGCGAATGGATGCCCGTAAATCATAAGACCTCGGAGGTTTTCAAAACTTCCGAGGTCGTTTATTTAAAATGGCGACTCGCCAGGATGCGAAATAGCCGCTCACATAACACCGAGCGTGCTTAAGCCTTGTAGAAAGTGAACAAATTCCCGCAACTTCGCCAAGTCTGATTCTGGAATACCGTCTGGATCAAAGTGCATTACATCATTGCGAATCAGCCGAACTTTATCTAGATATTCAATAAACACGCCTCTATCAATCAAAAGCTTCAGTTTTGACCAATGAATTGGGATTTGTAACAATCGAATATATTCGCCGAACGTTAAGTCGAATACACTCGTAATCTTACGGCCTTTGTCTGACGGGTTTCGTGTTTTTTCCAAATCTGCGATAGTAAACTTGTCTTGTATGAGATGTCTAATATAGTTTTCAATCTCTCCTAAAAGCAGAAAGGGTTCCCCAAGTTGGCGGAACTGCTGGCTTAAGTCACTTGTTGTAACAATTCCACAAATTTTGTTGGTGGAGTCTCGAATTAGAACATATTCGTGCATAACAATTGTGTCTATAATAGAAAAGAGGGAAACCTCTACACTTATCTCGTGATGAGGTTCCATACAGTCTCGAACATTCTTGCATACTTGTCCTAGCGCGAGACGACTTCCAATTGTTTCCCAACTTATAATTCCTCTCACATCTCGCTCTGTTTCCATAACGGGAAGTTGGGAAAAATCGTGAAGAAGCATTAATGATGTTGCTACCTCAAGTTTCATATCTAATTTGACTGATAATGGAGGCTTATTTGCTGAGGCAAGTTTCCCAATACGATATGTTGGATCCATCGCTACTATTTCTGGCTGAAAAATACTGATTGTTTCAGTTATATCTTCCGGTACTGGGATAACGATGTCAATCTGAGAAGATTTGTTGTTGGTTTCGATAGTTTGGGCAGGGAGAAACTCCACAAGTCCATCAATAAAGGCATACTCAAAATTTGGCTTAGTTCGTAAACCCAAACTATCAAGTGTTTGATGAACTATATTTACCACCCTCCCACGCCTCTGGATGCCAAACCAGCCAAGAAGAGTACGAACAGTTTCTTTTTGTGGGGACTTGCCATTTTTTACTTGTTCGGCAATTTCAAGGAGTCTAGGTGGAGTGTTTATCATGACATATTCCTTTTAAGGTGAAGTGCCGAACGCATTAAAGATTGACGTGGTGGGAAATGAAGGAACGGACTATGTGCCACCGCATCTGTCTGAGTTGAACTAAGCCACACACGAAATAACCATCTCTCGCATTTGCCCCAACTATACAACCAACCCAACCCTTTGGCAACACTTCTCTCACCTTTTACTTCTTTCCTCTCACCATCCCTGCCCCCACCACCATCACGAACCCGATCCCCGCGAGCAAAAGTCCCTGCCAAAGAACGGGAGTGAGCAAGGCCTTTACCATCGCAGAAGCCAGGTCGCTCGCATATCCCTGCATCACTGCCGGCAGGATGTTCGGCGCTCCATTTACGAGGCTTCGTTGGATGATGAAGCTGGTTACTTTGGCGCCGCTTAAACTCATTAAGACCGCCAATCCGCCCGTGATGATGAACGGAATTCCCCACCATTTCAGCCAGCTTATCAATGAACTGACGGCGAACAGCGTGACCAGCATTAAAAATCCAAGCGGCACGATGGGACTCAACCGCATCAACATGCGTGCATTTTCCAGCCTCGGGCGCGGGTCATTTTCAACCGGTGCCTTGATAAGGGTCACATGGTCCGGCATGGTCAGCGCAGTAATCTCCATTTGAACCTGTATCACCGGCGTTAATGCCGGGATCAATTTCTCCGGTGGGTTGCAAAACTGAATGCCATTGCCCGCGAAAATATCCTTGGTTATTTGAGCAACTTGTTCCAACGTGCAGTCAGGCATGGTTTTCAAGAGAGTAAGAGCGGCTTGCGCGCCTGTCCCATCCGTCATGCTTGTTTTGAGGGAGGTCAACGAAAGCTCCGCGGAATTCGTTTGCAAATTCAAATAGGCAAAGACCGAATTCAAGGCTTCATCTCCCATCACTTTGAGGACATCCTGCGGGAGCAGAGTGCGAAAGAATTCTTCCCATGCTTTTGCATTCATGCTTTGCATTACGAGCGGAAGCGCTTCCTGTTTTGTAATTGACGAGAGCATTGTCTCTGAGAGGATGACGGGGATCTGGTTATAGAAATCCGCGGTTGCAAACGCCTTTTTATATGTCCCTGCGCTGAATCCCTTACGGTCAAAGTTGAAAAGGATGAGCGCAAGGACGGCGGTGATAATGAACAGGAATGCAAAGATCGTTGCTAGAATTTTTTTGAATGTGTCCATGGATTGCACCTCAGACGATTTTTGGGCTTTCCCGTTTCTGGCGGGAAAATCCATACCACGAAGGTTCACAACACTTGCGCCGCACGCCAGTGCAGGTGAGGTACACAAAGGATATTTTTGGGCTTTTTTCCTTCGTGCTCCTTTGTCTCCTTAGTGGTTGAAAAAAAAGATTCCGTTAAAAGCGAATGGCTTTGTGTCTTCGTGGTAAGGTCTTCAGATACTCACTTCATGATTATGACGACAAAACTTCAATGTAATCCTGCGTAACCGTTTCTGCATTGCCAACGCCGAGTAAATTCAACAACTCGTTCACCAGTTCCGCCTTTAGGTCTGCATCCTTACGGCTCCAGGTGCGGCTCTTGATCTCAAGGAAATAGCCCATATCCGGTATCTTCATGTGGTCGAGATTTACGAAGAGTTCCGTTTCCTTGTATTTGATATGCCAGCGCAGGCGGTCCTTTTCAATGGTGATGACCTGCTTCGGTTTGAAGTATTCACGATAGAAGCGCGACGTGTGAATGGCAGGCGCGAGGAAGCGGCTGCGCGAGAGGAGCACATCATGACCGATCTCATCCTCGATTTTTTGACCAAGCAACGTCAACCGCGAACGCACATTTTCAACTTCACCATTTTCATTGACTAGATCATCTTCACGGAAGCGCAGGCGTCCCTGTGACGGATCATCGAACAAATAATACTCATCATATTGCAGATAGTGTTTATAAGCGTCAATCTCGATCTCAGGTCGCTTCATGTTCTGGACAATGAGGTCTGGTTCTGTCACCTTGACCTTGACCTGCACCTCGAAGGATTCCTGCTCCATCGAGCCGCCGAGCGCGATCAGTTTTGAAAGGATGGATTTCTCGCGCACGATCAGGAAGGCATCTATCTTTTGCGCCAATTCACGCGCCTGATCCAACAGATCTGATTCATTCAGGGTGAGCAATTTATGCGCGCGCATGAGCCATTTGCCATTGACCATTACATCGGTCACATCTGTGGATTTGGAAGCGAATACCAATTGTGCGTAAGCATTGTTCGGGTCACGGCGGAAGCGCGGAGAGTTATGAACGGGGGAGGTGTCCACCAATATCAAGTCGGCGCGTTTGCCTGTTTCGAGCGACCCTGTCAAATGTCCGATATGAAGCGCCTGTGCGCCCATTCGGGTAGCCATTAGGAGGGCTGTCGCGGCCGGCACAACTGTCGGGTCATTGCTGGAAGCTTTCGCAACGAAAGAAGCGAGGCGCACTTCTTCGAACATGTCGAGGTCATTGTTCGATGCGGGTCCGTCCGTGCCGATGCCCACGTTTAGACCGGTTTCGAGCATTTTCTGCACGGGTGCAAATCCCGAAGCGAGTTTTAGATTCGAAGACGGGTTATGCGCGATGCCGGCATTGACATGCTTCAACGTTTTCATTTCGCCAACGTCAATATGGACGCAATGTGCGGCGATCACTTTTGCTTCGAGCACGCCCTGCTTTTTGACATAAGGCACAACCGGCATGCCTTGTTCGTTGCGCATGGTTTCCACTTCAAACGCAGTTTCTGAAATATGGATGTGCAAAGGCACATCGAATTCTCTGGCGAGGTCGGCGCAGGTGCGTAAGATTTCTGGTGTGGTGGAGTAGGGTGCGTGCGGCGCAACGGCCGGGACAATGAGCGGATGACCTTTCCATTTGATAATAAATTCGCGCGCCATGGCAAGTGAGTCTTCAAACGAGGGCGCATCCGGCGCGGGATATTTCATCACGCTCTGCCCGCAGACCGCGCGCATACCGGCGTCGGCCGTGGCTTGGGCAATGGAGTCTTCAAAGAAATACATATCATTAAATGTGGTCACCCCGCTGCGGATCTGTTCTGCGCAGGCCAATAAAGTTCCAAGCCGAACAAATTCAGGAGTGACGAATTCACGCTCAACCGGAAGCATATAACCCATCAGCCAGACATCGAGTCGCAAGTCATCGGCCAGCCCGCGCAGAAGGGTCATGGGCACATGGGTATGGGCGTTGACCAGCCCCGGCATGAGCACTTTCCCGCCGCAATCAATCGTTTCGTTTGCAGAATATTCTTTCGTTATCTCAGCTTCTGGTCCGACCGCCACAATTGCATCGCCCCTCACTGCCAGAGCGCCGCGGTCATATTGATTTAATTTTCCATCCATCGTCAGGACAATGGCATTCGTGAAAAGTGTGTCTGCGTTTTGAGTCATTCAATCTCCTTTTTGTTGTCTCACTTGACGCCTATTCTAAACCAAATGTACACATGATGTAGTAGGGGCGAGGTCACCTCGCCCTACGCCCGCCCACCACCATCATTTCTTGAAACATAAAACATCCGGTACACAGTGCCGCATCATTGATTGACCGGATTATTAAGTTATAAAACAAGCGGTATAATCACGCACTGGAGTAAACAAATGCCAGCCATATTTCCCTTTACAGCCATCGTTGGACAAGAGCGCATGAAACGCGCACTCATTCTTAATGCCGTTGATACCCGTATCGGCGGCGTATTAATTCGCGGTGAACGCGGTACAGCTAAATCAACTGCTGCCCGTTCATTGGCCGCCTTACTGCCTCATGTCAAGATCGTGCAGGATTGCCGTTTTGGATGCGACCCGGATAAATCCGGTACATGGTGCACGGAATGTAAAGAACGCTATGCTGCGGCGAAGAATCTTCCCACCGCACAACGCGCTACGCCGTTTGTCAACCTGCCCGTCTCCGCCACTGAAGACCGCGTGGTCGGGACTCTCGATATTGAAAAAGCCATTCAAAAAGGCGAACGTCATTTTGAACCCGGCGTGCTTGCCAGTGCCAATCGCGGATTGCTTTACATTGATGAAGTGAATCTGCTTGACGATCATGTAGTGGATATTCTGCTCGACTCAGCCGCCATGGGTGTGAACACGGTCGAACGCGAAGGCATTTCCTTTGCCCACCCGGCGCGTTTCATTCTCGTTGGGACGATGAATCCTGAAGAAGGAGATCTCCGCCCCCAATTGCTGGATCGCTTCGCGCTATCCGTGGATATCGTCGGCATCCGCGATGCGCGCCAGCGCGTGACCATTATGGAACGCAACCTTTCCTACGAACGCGACTCGGAAGCCTTCCGTAAATTATGGCTTGTAAAAGAAGATGAACTTTCCCAGAAGATCGCGCTTGGACGTGAACTCGTTGATCAGGTCACACACACCAGCCGTGACTTGCTTTCCATTGCCGCGTTGACCTCGTCCCTCAATGTCGATGGTCACCGTGCAGATTTGGTCATCCTCAAAGCCGCACGCGCCGAGGCCGCCTTCGAAGGCCGCACCAAGATCAACGATCACGACATTGCCCTCGCCGCGGAGCTGGCTCTTCCTCACCGCATCAAACGCACACCCTTCCAGCAAGCCGAAATGACCACTGAGCAGTTGCAGGAACGCATTGAGCAGTTGGCAGGTCAATCCCAGCCAAGCGAAACGGATGATGAATCCGAAAGCAAGCAGGATGGCGAAGGCGAGGAAAAAAAAACTTAAAACTCGAAGATGAACAGCAGGAAGGTCCGCAGCAGGGCAACCCTGAACCCATGCAGCAACAGGAAGTGTTCGCAAGCACGAACGCGAATTGGTGGGACGGTGGACAAAAAGTAAAAGCTGGTGAGACCTTCCAGCCTCGTAAATTAAACACCCCGCTCGATAAATTAACCCGCCAAAAAGCCGGCCGTCGTTCGCTCACCAAAACGGAGCGCAAACACGGCCGTTATATCAAGTCACGTCCAGCAGGTGATAACCTCACAGACATTGCCTTTGATGCATCTTTCCGCGCTGCGGCTCCATTCCAAAAACAACGTACCGAAGAACGCAAGAAGCTGGCCTTCTCAATTAAGAAAAGCGACCTCCAGCGCAAGATTCGCGTGAAGCGCGTGGCGAATTTGGTTTTGTTCCTCGTGGATGCGTCATGGTCCATGGCAGTTGCCGAGCGCATGAATGCCACCAAAGGCGCGATCCTCTCGCTGTTGACCGACGCCTATCAACGCCGCGACCGTGTGGGACTCATCGTCTTCCAGAAAGATCGCGCCACGCTGGTACTCTCCCCAACCAACTCGGTTCAACTCGCACAACGTGCATTGATGGATATTCCCGTCGGCGGGAAGACTCCGCTCTCGGCAGGGCTGTTCATGGCGCATGATGTACTCACGCATGAGAAACATATTCACCCCGATGTGGAACCGCTTTTGATCGTGCTGACCGATGGCGCAGGCAATGTGTCCATTGGGACTCTTCCTCCGCAGGAAGAAGGCTTCAAATTTGCGGAAATGATCGCAGGCGAAAAGACTCGCTCCGTGGTCATCAACATGGAGCACGCTGCCTTTGACCAGGGTCTCGCCCAACAGCTTGCCGATCATCTCAAAGCGCCGTGTTATTCGCTAAGCGATTTGAAAGCTGAGAGTTTGTACAACACGGTAAGAGACGAGATGTCGAAGCCGGTAAAGAAGTAAAAAGTGGATGATGATTACACAATGGTTAATATCAATGTGTTTAAGGCAGTCTAATGTCGAAAGAAAATGAAAAGAACTACTATTCCCCCGTCACAATTGGATTAGCTGTCGGCGTAATCAGTTTTTTTGTTGTTGCTACCGTGTCAGTCTTTGGGTGGTGCATTGGTATTTTCATATCAGCAGGTATTGGTTCTATTGCAGGTTTCCTGACTGCCCGTTATGCCAATATCGGTACATGGGACATCCCAGCCAATCTTGGTGCAAATGCAGCGGCGATTGCAGGCGTGTTCGTATTCCTTGGTCATATCGCCGGCGGAATCATTCCTTCGTTATTGATTAGTAGGTTCTCAGGATCGGACGTTCTCCCAAATATTGAATTTGTTTCATTCGGGGATATCTTTTCTTTTTTCGTGAGACAGGGACTGATTAATGGCGCAATTGGATGGTTCATTTCAGCCATTGCCGGGTCTGTTGTTGCATCAAAAATCTATGAAAATGACCTGAGGAATAAGCGCAATTAGTACATATGAAAATGTCAGAAAACAATATGCCCTAAACATCCAAAGACTCCACACTACAAAAAGACCCCCGAGGTTTTCAAAACCTCGGAGGTCTTATCATCACGAATCAAACCCCAACCCCAGCGCATCCAAAAGTTGCAGCCACAAATTTCTTTTCCCCTCATTATCATCCGCGCGGTTGAGGGACCATCTTGTAAAGTTGATGATCGGCGAGCGGAACGGTTCTGGCGGGAAGGGGAATGGTTTGGATTTCACCATTTGCAATTCGGTACGTTCTGTCTTTTTTCCATCCAATAGATCAAGCATCACTTGTGCGCCAAATCGGGATGCGCCAACGCCGAGTCCTGTATATCCTACGGCGTATGCAACCTTGCCATGATAAGCCTTGCCCCAAAAAGCAGTGTAACGTGAGCAGGTGTCTATCACGCCGCCCCAGGCGTGCGTGAAACGCAGACCTGTCAACTGGGGGAATGTTTGGAAGAAGTGCTCAGCCAAACGGGCGAAAGATTCGGGACGGTTTTCCAGATGCGGCGACACTTGATTATTCCGATAATAAATGGCGTCGTATCCGCCCCATAGGATTCGTCCATCCGGTGTGATCTGATAATAATGGAATTGATTTCCGATATCGCTTAATCCCTCGCGTCCACGCCAGCCGATTGCATCGTGTTGTTCGTTGGAAAGCGGCTCGGTCATCAAAACATAATCATAAACAGGCACCACATAGAACGAAAGAGACTTGAGCAAAGGTGGGAAGGCATTTGTGGCAAGCGCAACCTTTTTTGCTTCGACTTGTCCGTGCGGAGTTTTGACAATAATTGACGCGCGCTTCTCTTCCAGACCCATAACCTGCGTGCCCTCAAACAAGCGGACTCCAAGTTCCAGGCAGACTCTTCTTAATCCCCACGCCAACCGCGCGGGATTGACCATCGCCACGGAGGGATCAAGGATGCCCGCAAGATAAGTAGGCGAGTTAACCCTTGCCCGCATTTGCTCCTGACTGAGAAATTGAATATGTTCCCCATATTTCGCGGAGTGCTCCGACTCTTCGCGCAGTTCTTCAATTTGATATTCTTCGTTCGCAACATTGATCTCGCCTGAGCGGACGAAGTCACATTCAATATGGAATTGTTTGATCGCAGCTTCGATGCCATCCAGATTCTTGTGACCCAATTCCACCAGCTTGGCCATTTCCTTCGGCCAGCGATTCAATCCATTTTGAAATGAATGTGTTAATGAAGACGCAACGAATCCACCGTTGCGTCCGCTGGCTCCAATACCCACTTCGCCAGCTTCGAGCAACACCACATCACGCTCAGGGTTGGTTTGTTTTGCGATCAGCGCGCTCCACAAGCCAGTAAAACCTGCGCCGACAATGACCAGGTCAGCTTGAATATTTTCAATTAGTGGGGGAGCAGGAGTGGGTTTGGCCGGATCGTCTAACCAGAAGGGCGTGAACTTCACATCCGCAAGAGCTTTCAGAGTCTCAGGGCGCGGAGTGTTCGAGAAAATCATAAAGTCTCCAGTTTCGCGGCCTGTACTTTCCATCAAATGGAGTGTACAGGTTCATAGTTTTGAACAAGTTTACAGTCGGGGGATGATTTGAGTCAATATCATAAAACTGCAACGGAAATTGGGCTATATAAAATCTTGACAAATTAGAACATGTGTTCTAGAATCTCGGCTACTTATCCGACTAGGAGGTCGAAATGACAACTTTCAGTAATCCGCTTGGGAATGGTTTGAAAACGATCTGGTACAAGTTGACTCATAATATGAAGTTCAATCGAGGCGCCACCTTTGGCATGATGATCATTGGCGCTTTGCTGTCCTTTGAGGTCTTCAACTTTAGTACCACCCAATTTGCTTTGCATGATATGCTCGGCGACCTGACCTTCGCAGGGATGCGTTGGGCGACCATCCTCGCCGTTGCTTTCTGCGGCATTGACTTTGCCGGCATCGCCCGCATCTTCACACCCGAGCAGGGCAGTAATGAGCCGGCTGAAGTCTATTATCTCTTTGGCGCGTGGCTTTTGGCTGCCGGTTTCAACGCCACCCTTACATGGTGGGGCGTAGCCGTTGCGATTGCAAAGAATCCCAACTTGCAATCCAGCGCGGTCATGAGCGCAGACACCCTTACCAAATCTGTGCCGATTTTCATTGCCGTCATGGTCTGGTTGATCCGGCTCCTCATTATCGGTACCTTCTCGTTGGCAGGAGATCGGTTATTCACCACCTCCTCACAAGGCCAGGGTCAACGCTCTTATAACAATAATCCCCAACAGCGACCGGCATATCAATCTCAGAATCAAGGCAGTCAGGTGAATCAACCAGCGTTTCGGTCTGCATCTCAGATCAATCGTCCGGTGAATACCAACACTTCTGGCTTCCGCTCTGCTCCCAAGCCAACTACATCATCACAGCAAAGCTCCTTTATTCCGCCCGAACCCACTTACCACCCTGTTAATGCCCGTAGTGCGGATGCTGGTGACCGCCACTACAACGCGTAAAGTTACTGCGAGACTATTCTCGCAAAAACAATTCCACAAAACTTAATAACAAAATTTCGAGCCGGGTCCTTTAGAGACCCAGAAAAGAGAGAACATATGCCCCGCGCTCGCCCTGTAATAAATTATTCACAAACAGCCGTTGACCTGCAAGAACAAGGGAGCGGCTGTTTGTCTGGTTTTATGATAGTGCCGTTTGTTGTGATATTCATCAGCGCAATTCTGGGGACAATTGCATGGAAGACCACCCCGACAATATCAATGGAAATACCGCCCATCGCTTCGACAGGCATTTCCCCCATCTTTAGAATTGAAGTCCAATATTGGGCTGATTCCATCTCGAAGTGGGCGGCCGCTTCGCAGCTTGACCCGAATCTGGCGGCCACAATTATGCAGATCGAATCCTGTGGAGATCCCCGAGCCACATCAAGTGCTGGTGCCATGGGACTCTTTCAAGTCATGCCCTTTCATTTTTATGCAATGGATGATCCCTACAATCCCGGCACTAACGCCGAACGTGGACTTGCTTATCTTACGAAATCACTTGCAACATCTGGTGGAAATGCGCGCCTGGCCATGGCGGGGTATAACGGCGGTATTGGTGTCATCAACCGCTCAGAATGGACCTGGTCTGCTCAAACGAAAAGATATGTCCAATATGGCGCGCCCATCTACGAAGACGCACGCAATGGAATTAATCCAAGCCCGGCATTACAAGAATGGTATGAAAAGTATGGGGCGAGTTTATGCAGGCAGGCGCATCAGCGTTTGGGACTGCCATAAAATAACCGTTCAACAAACAATTACTTAACGATTCCCAGCCAGATCACAAAAGTTGTGCCCTTGCCCTCTTTTGATTCAACCTTGATCTGCCCGCCGTGATGTTCCACGATCCAATTGGTGATGGACAGACCTAACCCAAATCCGCTGGTGGTGGAACGAGTGCGTGATTTTTCAGCGCGGTAGAAGCGGTCAAAGATGTGCGGCAGGTCTTCGGCAGGAATGCCCGGTCCCGTGTCGCGGATAATGATGCGTGCCTGCTCTCCGATCTTTGCGAGGCTGATGTATACATCTCCGCCTTGGGGCGTGTACTGGATCGCATTGGACACTAAATTAAGCACGACTTGTTTCAAGCGGTCACGATCTCCATTGACCATGACCTGGTCAATTTCATTGAGATGCACGTGGACTTTAGTCCCTGCCAGAACGCGCATCTCTGAAAAAACTTCGGTCAACAAAAGGTCCAACTCAACCGGTTTGAGCACAAGTGTAAGTTTGCCTGACTCTGCCTGGGCCAACATGAGCAGTCCGCCGACAAGGCGTGTGAGCCGCCCGGCTTCCTGATCTATACTGCTCAGGGATTCTTCGTCCGCCTGTTTCATGCGGCGGATAAGGTCTACGTTACCTTTGATGACTGTCAGCGGTGTGCGGAGTTCGTGACTTACATCCGCCAGAAAACGCTGCTGCGATGTAAATAGGGATTCCAAACGTTCCAGTGTTTGATTGACGGAGACGATCAACTCGCCGATCTCATCATCTTTTTCGGCTCGTTCCTGATAGGGGATTCTACGTGAGAGATCGTCCGCTCGGTTGATCTGATCCACTGTATCGGTGATGGCTTCAAGGGGAGATAATGCACGTCCGAGGATCACCCATGAGCCGAGCCCCGCTAACAGGACGGCCAGGATTGCAATCAGGGCCGTCATTGATAACAGATTCCCGCGAGTTGCATCCACTACACTTAGGCTTGCCCCCACCTGCAAAGTGGCAATCAAACGGTTATTGACCCGGAGAGGGACACTCACCACGCGCAGGTGCGCTCCATTCAGGTAGGAATCTTCATAGATGGCCATACCAGCTTTCAGTCCGGCAGGATCGAGGGATTGAGTTAAAGTTGCGATACTGGGGGAACTGGTCATCAGTTTCCCGTTACTATCCCACATCTGTATGTACGCATTCGAAGTCATATCTAATTGGGGCAGCCCGATCAGATTCAGTTCTCCGATCGAGTTGACTTTGGTAACCTTGGTAATGTCATGGACGACGACTTCGAGCATGGTATCAACTTGATTGAGCAGAATCACATTGACAAGGAGATAAACCGCCACACCAAAGATGAGCAGAATGCCCCCCATGAATGTTGAATAAAGCAGGGTAAAGCGCAGGCGTAAGGACATTTATGTAGTGTAATGTGATGAGTTTAGGGCAATGTGAGAAATTTTAAAAAATAAGCGGCAGTCAGGACTGCCGCTTTGTGGTTACGGATTTTCTCTCATGACGTATCCTACCCCGCGGACGGTATGGATAAGCCTGACTTCGCCTTCGCCTTCGAGTTTTTGTCTTAAATATCGGATGTACACTTCAAGCACATTGCTCTCGCCGCCGAAGTCGTAGCCCCAGACACGGTCAAAGATGACTTCGCGGGTGAGAACTTGTTTGGGGTGACGGAGGAATAACTCCAGCAGTTCGTATTCCTTGGCGGTCAGTGCCACCATCCTTGTGCCGCGAGCAGCCTGACGTGAGCCTGTATCCAGTGAAAGGTCTGCAAACTTAAGCACAGGGATACGTTCCGGTTGCGTGCGGCGGAGCAGGGCGCGCACACGCGCCAGCAATTCGTCCAGATTGAACGGCTTGATCATGTAATCATCAGCGCCGGCATCAAGACCTTGAATGCGGTCCTGCACCGTGTCTTTTGCGGTCAACATCATGATCGGGATCGAGCCGCCGGTTCGCAGGCGATGGCATACTTCCAGCCCATCCATGCCGGGCAGCATCCAATCCAGAACCACGAGATCGGGGGTGTGGTCGCGTGCCGCGATCAATCCCATGCGTCCGTCAATAGCGGTATCTACGGTGTAGCCTTCATAAGCAAGGCCACGCTGCAACAACTTGAGAATAGCCTGATCGTCTTCAATAATTAAGATTCTTTCATTCATGGCAATGCTCCTGTCCTATACAAAATATACCATAAACTTTATGTCTTATTCATTTCTATTTTTGGTTTTTGATTCCTAACCTGTTTTTCAATTTGTACAATACAGGAATGTTTTAGGGATAATAAAAAAACGGACGTGGAAGCGCCCGCTTTTGTGTTTACTTTCTCAGCATCCCGCCACCAAATTTATTACCCGGTCTGCCGGATCGCCATGCGTAAAATCCCAGCCCAGCTCCGCCCAATAAAAGCAAGCCCCCGAGAATACCGATGATGGGAGATTTCCCTCCGGCGTCTGCTCCCGGTGCGCCGGGGTCAATGGTCACAGCTTTGGATTGGGCTCCAAAACCTACTTCTGCGCGGTCACCTTCTTTGACATCTATCGAACGATTCAAATTTATGGTTGGATTGTAATTATCGGGAATACCGACCGTGATGTTATAGCTCCCTTCGGGGACATCGGAAAAACAAATCCCTTGGTATGCCTCAGGGTCGCTGGGGATAACTGTTTGTTGTGAAGAAGAATACTCACCGTTGATCTCCGTCACGCTGACTGCGCCCCCGGCAATTGCGGGTTCTGTCAGTTCGCGGTTTGCATTGCCATTTGAATCGTCAAAGAGCAAAACACAAATTTCTGTTGTACCCGTGAACGGCGTGGGGGTGATCGTGGGAGGTCCTAGCGTAGGGGAAGGACCGACAGTTGGAGTCCCTGCTTGTGAGACGATGCCGATCAGTAATTCCTGTCCTTCGGTGAGCGTGCAACTCGCATCCAGACTTGGATTCAACAGGCGGAGCTGTTCCACTGAAATACTGTTTATGGTTGCCACCCGGATACAGTTATCGCCGGGTAGTACAACGTATATAATGCGGCCGTCCGCTCCTGGTGTGGGTGAAGGCACTGCCTGTAAATTTGGCGCGGCGCCTGCGGGCAGCCACAACCCAAAGAAAAGGGAACTGACCAAGGTAAGAAAAAGAAGGAAACGTTTTGAATTCATTGTTGAAATTATATCAGGATTCGATGGAGCTCATTTCTCTTCAGATTTTCGGAAAACTTAATATCTTTCGCAAGTTATAATGGCGGATAGCGTTTCATGCCTGCCGGAGAATCCATGTTCCAATTTGCACTTCGCCGCTTGTCCATTATCCCACTGGTTTTGTTGATCGCGAACTTTATTGGGTTTGCCTTTGCTTTTGCAACCACGCCCATCGTCACTGCCAGTGACCCATATTCAATTGGAGCGAATGAACTTCCTCCCATCATGCCTGTGTATTTTGATTACTTGAAAAATATGTCTAAAGGCGACTTCGGCAGAACATTTACTAACGAACCCGTACTTGAAAATATTGCGCGATTTGGAGGGGCCAGCCTCGGATTGATCGGGATCGCCATGACGATCAGCATTCTCCTCGGGTTGACTCTTGGTTTACTTGCCGTGCGGCGTTCCCGCAGCGGAGTCGCTTCATGGTTAACCTTGCTTTCCACCATCGGGCTGGCCTTGCCAAGTTTTTATGTCGCCATTTTGCTGATCGCATTCTTTGTTCTGCTCACCATTTATGTGAGTTCTTCCGCCACGCCGGCAATTCCTTTCCAAGGTTTTGGCTGGGACGCGCATCTCATTCTTCCAGTATTGACCCTCGTTATCCAGCCCACGGTCAAGATCGCGCAGGTGACGGCCGGACTTCTGTCTGAGGAATTGGGCAAGCAGTATGTGACCGCCGCCTTGAGCTTCGGTCATTCCATCCAAAAGATAAAATCCAAGTTCGCCTTCCGCAGCATCCTCGCCCCTGTCGCATTGACCATTGCCGGATCCCTGCGCATCATGATCGCCGAGTTGATCATCATCGAGCGTCTGTTCAACTGGCCGGGGCTGGGGAAACTGATCTCAACCATATTAAGCAGGAGCTCCCAGTCCGCCGATTTGCTGGCGCCGCCGATGGTGGCCGCGATTCTGACCGTTCTGGTTGGCATCTTCCTGCTGATAGATTTCAGCGCCACTTTTTTTAGCCGTCTCATCGACCCGCGTTTGCGCGCGGATTCAGAATTGCACTTCAAAGAGGCGGCCGCATGATCCAACGCAAAAAGATAAATTGGGCTCTGATGATCGGCGCGATTCTCGTAGGGTTCATGACCTTCCTCGCAGTTTTCGGTCCCTCCTTCTCGCCGCAGAATCCCATGGAAGAAAATTACACGCTCAAAGTGGATGGCAGCATACGAGTGCCGCCTTATCCGGCTTTTAAAGTTGAAGGTTACCCCCTTGGTACAGATCGTTACGGACGGGATATATTAAGCCGCATTTTATGGGCGGTACGCCCGACCATGATCATGGTGGTTACAGTAGCGAGTGTCAGACTTGTTTTAGGATTGGTCCTGGGAATGCTCATCGGCTGGTCTGAAGGACGCAGGGGGCGTTTCCTTGAATCATTACTATCCACCGCATTGTCCATTCCAGTCCTCATCGCCGCATTGATCGGTATCTTCATGGTTGGCGCAGACCGTGGATTATGGGCATTCATCTTCGGGCTGGGATTAACCGGTTGGGCAGAATCAGCCCGCATGGTCAGCGAACAGACGCGCATGATCAAGACCCAAACATTTGTCGAGGCCGCGCGCGCCCTCGGCGCATCCGACCGGCGTATTTTATATTCACACGTTTTACGCCAGATCATGTCCTTATTGTGGATGCTTCTCGCATTCGAGATCAGCAGTACCTTGCTCATTTCTGCCGAACTTGGTTTTCTTGATTACTTCATCGGCGGCGGCGTTTGGGTTGAAATTTCAGATTTTAAAGCGGTTAATGTTGCCGGGCTTCCCGAGCTCGGACAAATGATTTCCACCTCGCTTGTCAAATTGACCGACCCTGCTCCGTTGATTATCGTTGGCAGCGTGATCGGCATGGGTGTGCTTGGTTTCAATTTATTGGGCGAAGGCCTGCGCTTGCAGCTGAGTCAGGAATGGTTAAGGGGAGGGCGTCGTTTTAGATTTTTATCTCAATCGGTGGAAGAATGGATCGAGGAACGTTTGCTTCGGCCGGTTTTATTTTGGGCTGAAACGCATCGCACCGCGCTGGTATCTGCTTCTGTTATTCTGCTTCTTCTCTTCGGCTCTTGGATGGCCTTCAAGTCCGTTTATGTAAAACCACTGGCGGCGTCAGGGACGATTTTTGAAACCACAGCCACAAAACCCTTGTGGGGTTCAGACCGGCATGATGCGTATGGCACGCTTTGGGTTTCAGCCAGTTTGAATACTGAACCAAAGTTGATTTGGAATGTTCCCTTGGAAGGCGGAGCGGCCGGCAAACCCTCCATCAGCGCAGATGGCACCATCTACGTTTCATCAACAAATAAAATATTGACAGCCATTGATCCGAATGGAAAGATCATTTGGGAATCTCCACTCGATGAAATCGCCGTAGGCGCGCCAGCCCTGACCTCTGATGGCCGTGTTATTGTCGCGGATTCACAGGGATACATCACCTCCTTCGATGTAAAAGGGAATCGTCTCTGGCGATTGCGGGCCTCCACTGGAAGACAGGCTACCTCAGGACCGATCGTGGATGCACAGGGAAATATCTATGTCACCTTGGTGGATACGGTTGCGGCCTTATCTCCTGAAGGAAAATTGCTTTGGAGAACGGTCGCCGCGGAAACATATCTCGAAGAACCCCCGCGCCTCAGCCCCGATCAAAAAATGATCTTTCTTAAAAATAGTGTCATGCAAATTGACACGGGCGCACTTATAGAGATTTCCTTTGCACAACCTCAGGATCTTCTTTTTACTGATCCCGCTTATTTCAGCGGCGCAAATGGAGCCAATTATTTCCGTCTCGGTCACGAGATCATCGGCTGGCATTTGGAAGATAATGAACTCATCATTGACTCCCGCCAAACATGGGCGCATGAGGGCACGGTCCTCCTGTTGCCTTATGACCAGGGCGTAACCCAAAACGGATTGACATGGTTTTACTACACCATGATGTTTGTTGATACACGCGTGATCTGGCTGGATGCGGGCAGCCGGGTCGTAGGGAATTATTCCTTTTTGAATCCAAATCCAAAAGTGATCGCAATCGGCTCGAAGGGTGAGGCTTATCTATGCGGCGCAACCACGGTCAATGTAGATTGTGTCCAGGCTGCACCCGGCGCCGATAAACCCACATGGGAATTATCTTTCGAATCGCCATCCGCTCTGCTTGGCGGCGCTGTCATTCCCAACCGCCTCTATTTATTGCTCGATGGGGGACTTTACGCTTTTGAATCGCAGGAGACACAGCCATGAGTATCCTTATTAAGAATGGAACATTGATCACTGCCTTTGAAACTTTTCAAGCCGATATTTTGATCGAGGATGAAAAGATCGCGCGCATCGGACTTAATCTGGAAGCTGATTCTGCACAGGTAGTGGATGCAAAGGGAAAGTTAATCATGCCCGGCGGCGTGGATCCGCACACGCATTTTGATCTGCCCATGTTTGGCACAGTCTCATCGGACGATCATTACACAGGTCACAAGGCTGCGGCTTTTGGTGGCACGACCACCGTAATGGATTTCGTTGTACAGGAATCGCAAAGTTTTAAATATTCCGTTGACTTGTGGATGCAGAAAGCCGCGAAGGCCGCTATTGATTATTCTTTTCACATGAACCTAACTCATTTTGATGAGAAGGTAGCAAAGGAAATTCCGTCATTGCGTAAGATGGGAATCACCACGCTGAAAGTCTTCACGGCCTACAATGGAAAACTCCGCCTCGATGATGGCGGTATTTTCAAAGCCATGCGAATTGCAAAAGAGAACGGCATGTTGGTGATGGTGCATTGCGAAAATGGAGATGTAATAGATACGCTCGTTGCGGACGCATTGTCAGCGGGACATACAACTCCCGAATGGCACGCGTTGACAAGACCAGCTTGGGGCGCAGTCGAATCTGGCTTGCGGGTGGCAGGTATGAGCGCAGAAGCGGATACGCCTGTTTACATCGTCCACATGAACGCAGGCGGCGAAGTGGATATGTTGAAGTATGCCCGTGAGCGCGGCGTCAAAGTGATGGGCGAGACCTGTCCGCAATATTTATTCTTCACCATAGATCATCTGCGCCGCGCCGATGGCTCGAAGTGGATCTGCTCACCGCCGATGCGCACCGAAAAAGATAATACGCGCTTATGGGAAGGCCTGCACGACGGCATTATGCAAACTGTCGGCACGGATCATTGTGCGTTTTATTATGATGGTACAAAACCGATCATGTATGAAGGCAAGGAAATTGCGATCCCCGGGAAAGAACTGGGCAAGGACGATTTCACGAAGATACCGAATGGCTTGCCCGGTGTGCAGGATAGAATGCCGATCATGTGGACGTATGGCGTGCGTGCGGGTCACATCACGCCTAATCAATTCGTGGCTTATAACTGCACGAATCCAGCCAAGATATTCGGCTTGTATCCGCGCAAAGGTGCGCTCACTCCCGGCGCAGATGCGGACGTTGTGATCTGGGACCCAGAAAAGAAGGTGAAATATGGCGTGGCACAATCGCATCAACGCACTGATTACAATTTATACGAAGGCTGGGAATTAACAGGTTACCCCGAAAAAGTTTTCCTGCGTGGAAAGGTGATCGTAGATGGTGAGAAGTGGCTGGGTAAATCTGGTGATGGTCAATTTTTGAAACGTGGGGAAGGGGAAATTCTTTAAAGCTGAGGAATCATTATGTCACACAAATGTGAAGCCATCGTCGTTCATTGCATGGATTATCGCCTGCAATCTTATATCAACCAATGGCTGGAGAAGAATCTGACCTTCGGCAGTTATGACCGCGCTGTAATGGCTGGCGGCGTATATGACGTGTATGATGTCATCCGCCAGGTGGATATTTCCGCGCGACTGCATGGGATATCAAAAGTCATTCTCATCAACCACGAAGATTGCGGGATGTACAGTCCCGGCGGAACCGAGGAACATCACGAAGAAGATTTAATCAACGCAGAAGAAAAGATCAGACGCCTGTTCCCCCAATTGGAAGTGGATACCTATTATTTGAATCTGGACGGAACCTTCGAGCAGAAGTCGTAACTGAATCCCGAAGGGATGACATAATATTTAAAGCTTCTGACACCCCTTCGGGGTTGAAACACACCATCATTTACGTTCTATAATCATTTCATCCCTTCGGGATTATCATAAGAAAATCATTTTGCATGAATATAACTTTGGTGGAACTACGGCAGGTACATATTCTCAGATTTACATTCAAATCGTATTTGCCGTAAAAGGGAGACAAGACCTGCTCCAAAAGGAATGGCGGGATGAAGTTTTGAAATTATGAGTGGGGGAAGTTTTGTAGATGTAAACATGACACACCCCGAATTTAAGAAATGAGGGGTAGAAAAAGATAGACCTCTGAAGTAAGCTGAGTTTGCGAAAGCCAGCGAAATCGGAGGTCTATCATGTTAAAAGATAAACGAAATGGGACGGAAAAGCAA
>JACRMH010000012.1 GCA_016219545.1 Chloroflexota bacterium
CACCTTTTGTCACCGAACGGGAAAGCGGAGCCGGGATACTCCAGCTCCGCTTTATCGTTTACGTCTCGCTCTCAGTCTTCTTTGGCTTTCTCATCCGCCCCCCTTCCTCTCCTTTTTATGAGATTCGGGGTGCTTCATGTTGTTTAAGGGTATCTTTACAGGGCGTGTATTCAAATTCCATAAGCTAAGGTTTTCTTTGGTAAATCGTAATCATCTCATCGCTGTACACGTTTTGCCATTCATTCCGTGGAAGCCTAGTTAATAAAGGGGAGTCTGATTCTATAAATATAAAGCCAATCTTGCGTGTATTCAACAAGGCTAGTCCTTTATCAGTTCCGCTATTGATCTCGTTCCACTCGGAAATGATCTCATTTCCATAGAGATCGGCGCGCCCGTCTATGAAGACCGGATACTCCCTTAATTCCCATATAAGATATCCGCCCCAATTGTACGAGTTGAACCTGGGACCCTGTGGCTGGTTATCCTTGATCCATTGTATGGCACGCGCGGGAAGTTTCACATCCATGCTTTGTGGTGTGGATATGAAATAGGCATTGCAAATAGCGAATACAGTGATTAAGCTGACGAGGGTTGAATTGACAATGAAATTTACTTTCGGTGAAAGTTGCTTGCGCTGTGGCAATTGGGCGATTCTATTTCTAAAATCTTCCATGATCGGTGCTTTGAATAAATTTTGTACTGCTTGGTTAAGATGCCTTGCGATAATTGGCAGGAGGATAATTGCAAAAGGTCCCATATTGCGTTGGGCAACAAAAAATAGATAAGTAAAGCCCAGCCCTTTTAGCAAGTCTGTAAATGACATGCTTTTTTTTGAGAATGCAAGCCCGATGATGAGCAGGAATAAAAGCCACAGCAGGGGATGAGCATACAGTTGGTGAAAATCTGGAGAGAGCCATTCAGTTATGGACAATGAAACCTGCACCTGCTCGAAAGGTAATTTCCAAAGAGAGATTCCGTTTGGATTAATTGAAACAGCAAGTGCCGCAAGAATACTCCATAAAGCCAGTTGACCTGTTTCCTTCCAACTTAGGCTTGGTGGATTATCTAGCAGGTTATCCAAACTTTCCCCGACGATGGTTGCTAATAGTAAAAGAATTCCCCAAATAAATCCACCATGCAGGTTGCCCCATAACGCGAAAATAAGAGGCAAAACCCACAGCGGTTGCTTCTTGACATGGCGATGACGGTCTAAGAAATAATCCAGAAAGGCGAGCAGTAGGAAGGACATGAGTTGCGGGCGGGCGGACCAATTCGGGTGGATCCCGATCATCGCAAGCAGGATCAGCAGTCCGCGCAGATAGACCGAGCCCTCCATGTGCAGGTAAATGGTTGCCATGAGTCCCACTGCGATCAATGCAACTGCAAGAGTGATGGCGAAAAATCCGCCCAGTTTCAATAAACCAAAGAGTCCCAGATCAGAGAGCCAAAAGGCATTGACCCAGTGCGCGCCGAAACGCGTATAGGAAAAAATATCCTGTAAAAGAATTTTGCCTTGGTGCCAGATTTCATCCCCGTTGCGTAAGTGCCACCACATGTCGGTGTCGGTGGGAGAGACTACTGCGGTGTTGAAAAGCAGTAGCATGGTCACAACAAAAAATAAGGTTTCGGTTTTTTTCGTCGTGTCAGTGATGGTTTGGGACATGAGGTTATTTTAGCAGAAAAGATAAGGTCTAATTATCAACGCACTCAAATTCTTTAGGGAGTGATGCGGTAAATTTTGACTCCGCATTGATCGTAGACCAATTCCCCTGGTGGTGTAACCTTTCCCTGACTTAACGCATCTTCATACACCCCCTGGTAGATATAAGTGATATGCCATTTTTTTAATAACTCTTCTCTCCAACTGTCTGGAGTATCTTCCTGCCAAAATTGTTCTACTTGTTTTACTTTCCCGTCAAAATCCACCGTCAAAAAAAATTGTCCCATAAATACACGTGTGTCGGATAGCGCAGGAAAGTAATTGCCGGCGGGGTAATAGGCCAATACCAGATCGGTTTGGGGATTGGTCTGGTCGGACAACCAATTCAGCGCTTGAATTTCACTCTTTGGCATATAGATTGGGAAATCTTTTTGGGTGATGACATTCCTAATTAAGAAGAGGGTAACAATCAATCCTGATGGTATGGTGAGGAGAAGAATGATGCGGCGCAAGGTTTCGTATGGAGTGGGTGTTAGGTGTCCGAAATGAGCGTACCAAGCCTTTTGACGCAGCCACGGTAAGACAACGTCTTCCAAGCCGTAAGCGGCCAGGGTTGCCAATGGAACCCACAGCCCCAAAATAAATCTCCCTGAATATTGAACGATAGGTATGTACATCACCAATAAATTGCCTAAGATCCAAAAAAGGAGCAGGGGATTTTGTTTCATTGCCCACCAACGGCGGACTCCAGCTGCTGCCAGTATCCCAACAATGCCGGCGCCCCAGATCAAGGCATACCAGGGTGGCGGCGGAATTATATTGCGGGCACTAACAACATACTGTACCCAGACCGGGTCGCGATTGACCCAATACCCATAATAAAAAAGTAAAGGCACTAACGGGATTAAGATCAGCGCGCCTTCCATCCATTTACGCCATGGGATGCGTTTTTCATCCCAGGCGGACCAGAGCAAATACAAACTCACGACAGCAAATAAGACAACGGCATTGTAAACATAGATGAGACCAAGCGCTGCAGCGGTCAATGACGCCGCCAGAACCGATTTCCACCCCGCGCCCTGTGTTACCCGCCAAAAGTAGAGAAAGAATAATGTCTCCAAAAACAAGCCCAGCATGTAATGTGGCGCATTTGTTCCAATGAGACCAAGTACCCAACCTCCATCGGTAATATCTGGAAAAAGAGAAGCGGAATTGGGGACGCCCGCTAAATTCGCCAACGGCCATAAAAGCCAACCTAAGCCGCCGCCAAACACCAACAAGAGCCACGCTGTCCATTGTTTGGTTGGCGCGTTGGGAAATATTTGCCGAGACCATGCGCCAAAAATCCACAATGTTAGCCCTAATGCGATCACGCGCAAAATATTGACCCACACCACATAACCAAATATATCTGGGACTACTTTCCCCAAGATCATATACACTGGCAGCATCAGTTGAGGATGCCAGGATTCGGGTGAAAAGTTGAAATGAAAAAGCCAGTTGCCATCTGCGCCCTGACGCATGGCTGCGAGGTAAGCGCTAAAATCGTTGTGATTTGCGAGTGTGCCTGAAAAAACATAACCGGGAGGAGTAAGAAGCCATGCGAGCAATAGCGGACTTAAAACGAGAGTCATCGAAGCGATCACAAAAGGGTAGGCAGTTCTAAAAGAGATAGGTTTATTCATTTTATTCCTGGAAAAACTTTTCTTCCACCATCCTCTTATTAGTTATTTGTGTTGATACTTCCATTGCCTCGAGGAATTGTTAAGATATACTTCCAGTTGAGTATATCAATATTTTGAACCGATCATGGCGAACTCATCCATCACTCCCCACTCCGCATCAATAAAAAAACTGATATTGGCATTATGTATTGTTTCACCTCTGGTGATATTTGCGTTTGCCATATATCTGCCCCCAGCCAGTGACTTTATCGATTCTTTTTGGCCGGCTGCGCATCATCCCTTTGACCCTTATAGTGTTTCGAAATTTTTGAATCCCCCCTGGGTGGCTTTGTTGCTTTACCCGCTGACATTTTTGTCTGAACGTGTAGCGCAGGCGATCATCGCATACTTGAATTTGTCGGTAACTTTGCTGTTGATCGCACGCTATGGCGGCAATCGTTGGAGTTTTCTGTTGACACTCACCTCGGCGCCCTTTCTTTCCCTCCTGGTCAATGGCAATATGGATTGGCTTCCGATGGCAGCCTTTCTACTTCCTACCCAGTGGGGATTGGCGGTTTTGCTTTCCAAGCCTCAGGTTGGGCTGATGGCAGGATTGGTATGGCTCAAACAAGTGAAACGCAAGGATTTGTTCCTGATCCCTGCTGTTTGTTTATTGCTGGTTTCATTCCTGGTGTGGGGCAACTGGGTAGTAGACATGTTTCAGCAGGTGAACTTATTAAACAGTAGATCTGTCGTTGGTCCTTGGAATATCGCTCCATTCCCATGGCTGATCCCAGTTGGGGCGTGGTTGCTTTATCAGTCATGGAAGCGGGAGGATGTACTGATCGCAATTGCCGCTACACTTTGTCTGACTCCATATATTGCCTTTTATTCCCTGACGGCTTTTTTGGCGGTTTTATCCGCGCGTAATCCGAGAGCGGCTGTCATCGCATGGATCGTTTTGTGGACATTCTTTCTCGCCCAGCGCTGGATCGTTTTGAGGTTTTATGTGTAGAATTCAACATAGAGAATCTATAAAAAACGAAAAAGTCACCATCATGGTGACTTTTTTGTGGGCGCTGGGGGATTCGACCCCTCGACCTTATCATCCCCTCAATGGGGGCTATGTGGGAAAGAAAAAGATCACCGAATGGTGACCTTTTGTGGGCGCTGGGGGATTCGAACCCTCGACCTCTACTGTGTGATAGTAGCGCTCTAACCAACTGAGCTAAGCACCCGCGAAGTGTCGCAGATTATAGTATAGGCTTTCTGCTTTGGCAAGGAGTCTTTCAAAATGACAGTTTATCCTCAATAGGTTGTACAATAAAAACCAAACTCAGACAAAATGGGAGCGGCAGATGAATCAAGTAATGGATGTTTTGACAAAACGTAAATCCGTGCGGGCATACGAAACTCGTGAGATCAGCCCTGAAATACGGGCGCAGATCCTCAAAGCCACTTTGCGTGCGCCGACTGCAGGCAATATGATGTTGTATTCCATTCTGGACATCACAGACCAATCCATCAAAGAGAGGCTGGCGGTCACCTGCGACGACCAGCCATTCATTGCGCGTGCGCCCATGGTTTGGCTGTTCCTTGCCGACTACCAGCGCTGGTACGATTATTTCCTTGCTTCGGATGTGGAGAAGCTTTGCGAGCAAAGAAAAATCCCTTTGCACAAACCCGAGGAAGGTGACCTCTTCCTCGCCTGCTGTGATGCCCTCATCGCCGCCCAGAATGCGGTCATTGCGGCTGAGTCATTTGGGATCGGCTCGTGTTATATCGGCGACATCATGGAGCAATATGAGACGCACAGGGAATTGCTTAATTTGCCGCAGTATGTTTTCCCGATCACCATGTTGGTTTTTGGTTATCCCACTCAACAGCAAAAGGACCGCGAGTACACGTCACGCTTTGACGAGAAATTCATCATGTTCGAGAATCAATATCACCGACTCAATAAAGATGAATTTGATGAAATGTTTGCCGAAAATCAAAGGCGTCTGCCAAAAGGAAAAGCCATGGAAGGAATTGATAACCCTGGGCAGGCCATGTATATGCGTAAATTTAGTGCGGACTTTTCCGTTGAAATGAGGCGTTCTGTGCGTGAGATACTAAAGAATTGGAAGGCGTGAAATTGAATAAGCAATTTTTATCATGGTGCGGACTATTGCTCATCCTCCTTGCCTGCAATATGATCCCATCCGCCTCAACCCCGACCATTGACCTGTTCGCCACACTATCAGCAGCCACTCCGCTGACGGGGAATCCGTCCGCGCCTGCAAACCCCGCTCAGACACTCATTCCTTTCTCCAATACCCAGCCAACAGGACAGATCGTTTTTACCTGCCAGATATATAAAACACAGGCGAGTAACCAGATCTGCATCATCAATGCCGATGGGACAGGTTTTCGGAGACTCACAACAGAAAACTCAGTCCAGCATTATTACGCATCCCTATCTCCCGAAGGCAAGAGCGTGGTCTATTCCGCGTTCAGCGAATTGAACATCTTCGAGATCTACGAAATGGAACTTGCCACAGGGAATGTGGCACAACTGACAGATCATCTCGGCATCCTGAACGGACCGGAAATTTCGCCCGATGGCGAATCCATTGTCTTTAAGTTTACGCGGGGCGCGAGTGTGATTAACGAGATTTGGATCATGGATCGCAACGGACAAAACGTTATCAGCATCCCCGGAATTACAGGCTGGGACCCGACCTGGTCACCGGATGGAAATTATATTTTGTTCGCCTCCGATATGGATGGGGCGATCCAGTTGTACACCATCCGTCCCAACGGGCAGGAACTGCATAAGGTCAGCGACCTGCCCGCCATCCGCGGAAGAAGCGACTGGTCGCCGGATGGAAAATATATCGTCACGTATTCCGGTGAAGCGTGGAAGCGCGAAGTCTACATCCTGAACGCCGATGGCTCCAATGCTCATGTGCTTTCTCCGGTCGGCGGAAATTCTCAAGGAGCATCCTTCTCGCCTGATAGTCAATGGGTGACCTTCACTTCCTATTACGATCATCCCGGCGATGACCATGGATGTGAGATTTACATCCTGCGCATTGATGGCACAGACCTTCGCCGCTTAACGGATAATGATTATTGTGATTACCAGCCCCGCTGGGGACCTTGATTAAATGCAAAATTCTCCTTCATCCAAAATTACTTCCGGTTTCTGGAAAGACAGGCTTGAAGTCAATGCGAGCCGCGCGATCTTCCATCAATGGGAGCAGCTCGAGGCATCAGGTTGCATTGAAAATTTTCGTATCGCCGCCGGTGAAGCGGATGGCTTCCGCGAGGGCTGGTTCTTCGCTGATTCAGATGCGTACAAATGGCTGGATGCAGCCTCCCGAATCTGCGCTTCATTTTCTAACCCGGAACTTGTTTCCGTTATGGATGGTTTGATCGCCCTTTTGGCGCGTGCGCAGCGTCCCGACGGTTATCTCTTCACCTACAATCAAATTCACTTCCCCGATGTGCGCTGGAAAAATTTGCAGATCGAGCATGAGCTGTATTGTCATGGACATTTGATCGAGGCCGGTGTTTCTCATTACGAGGCAACTGCCCGCAGGGATTTGCTTGCCATCGTCCGCCGCGCCGCCGACCGCATCGTGGCAGATTTCTCCCACAAAGGCACAGCCCATACTCCCGGTCACGAAGAGATCGAGATCGCGTTACTGCGACTATATCAGGTGACAGGTCATCAACCCTATCTTGAAATGGCGCGCCAATTCATCGAACAGCGTGGACGGAATCCATTCTTTGCGCTATCCATCATCCAGCAAAATTCAAGCGCGGATTCTCGTAAGAAATTTATCCAACAAAAGAAACAGGAATATCTTTCCGCACATCCTGAATTCAAACCATTTCAACTTCCGCCCGATAACGATGCAAAAAAACCTAGTAACTCAAAATTACGTTGGTACGCCAGCGCATTGAGCGGCAAATATTTCCAGCAGCACGCACCCATCCGCAAGCAGACCGTGCCGGTGGGACATTCCGTCCGCTTCGGGTATCTTGAAACCGCAGTTGCCATGCTTGCGCAGATGAATGGCGATAAGACTTTTGTGCCCACGCTTGAAAAGGTTTGGGAGAACATGGTCACGCGCCGCATGTACGTCACGGGCGGGTTGGGTGCGCTGCCAGGGTCGGAAGGCTTTGGCAATGACTATGAACTCGACCCCGAGTATGCCTACGCTGAAACTTGCGCCGCCCTCGCCAGCATGTTCTGGAATTGGGAAATGACCCAACTGACCGGCGATGCCAAATACAGCGATCTCTTTGAATGGCAGTTATATAATGCGGCCGCAGTCGGCATGGGGCTGGACGGCACGACTTATCTTTACAATAATCCATTGACATGTCACGGCGGTATCACGCGCAAGGCTTGGTACTCCGTACCTTGTTGCCCGTCCAATCTCTCGCGCACCTGGGCGGCTTTAGGCAAATACATATACTCATTCAGTGAAAATGAAGTTTTTCTTCACCAGTACATCTCAAGCCAATACGAGAATGACTTTGCAAAGTTAGAAATGCATTCCGATCTGCCGTGGAGTGGCAAGATCGAGATCAAAATTACATCCTTGGCTCAATTCACATTGAACTTGCGTTTGCCTTCATGGTGTGAGGCGTCGGATTCCCGAATCACTAGCAACGGAGAAGCAATTTCAATATCACCTGCTTCGTATGAAAAAGAAGTCACCGCTTCCGGCTACGATCCCCGTGAAAGTAAGTGGATCCCAATTACACGAACGTGGAGTCCCGGTGATGTAGTCAATCTGGATTTTGAAATGCCGGTTCGATTGCGCCATGCCCACCCAAAAGTGAAAGGACATCAAGGCAAAGTTGCCGTCACTCGCGGACCTTTGGTGTATTGCCTCGAAAGCGTAGATAACCCCCGCGTGGATATTTTTACTGTGAGGGTGGACACGTCTTCCATTCAACCTGTTATTGAGGAATCCCTGCTTGGCGGAATTATGAAACTTCAAGCCAACTCTACTGATGGTCAGCCGCTCATTTTCATCCCTTATCATTTATGGGGCAATCGCGGCGAATCAACAATGACGGTTTGGGTAAACGAATGAAAAGCGAAAAAAAATCCCCTAAAGCGACAATCGCTCTAGGGGATTTTGATTATGCGGGTACAGCCTGTTGTTTTGCGCGTAAATCTTTTATTAAGAAGGGCAGATAGAGGATAAAGAAAATGGCGAACCCAATCGCTTCCAATTCAAAGATATACCACGGCCAGGGCGCGAGAGCATCCAGCAGGGTGGGGAAATCCGGCTTGCCTGCCACGAAAAGGTAGTTGCTGCCAATGGCAAGGTTGAGGAAGAAGATGGGGATCATGTACAGATTCGTCCAGATGAAGACCCGCTTGAAGGATTGAAGGGTGGGACGGAACCCCTCAACAACCGTCATGTAGATCGCGATGTTGATCAACAATCCATGCGCGATAAAAGTCTGCATAATGCGGAAGTGTGGAAAGTTATACGCGGCGGCGTCGGCTGGGGTGAGAACGGCCTGCATCGCTCCGCCAAGCCCCATGAAGTAAACCAACTCATAAATGGTGTAATTTTTTGTAATGAGCATATACGCTGAAAGCCAGATGATGACGCTGCACATGTGGAGCGGAAGCATGGTTTGTATATTCCAAATGCCCCAGTAGACAGACCAAATGTGCAGGGCGGTTTCATTCACGACAATCGCAATCGCAAATATCCAGCGGACAGTTTTCTTTTCGTTTTCGCCCCATACATTACGGAAGTATAAATATGAAAAACAACATAGGGTGATGATGGAGATCGCGATCAGGTGCGGAGTACCAAAGAGTACAAAGGGCGAGCCGTCATATACAAGTGCGAAATACTTTTCCATGTTGATTTTCTCCTTTTATTTCTGCGCTATATTCTCTTCGATGAACTTTTCCCAAATGGGATATTCAACGGGATTCCATATTTGACGCAAATCTTTGAGCGCATCTTCTTTTTTCCAGCCGAGGCGATTGATCCGATAGAGAGTCGCAAACCCTGTTGCGCGATAATTCGCCTGACAATGCACGAGCACCTTTTCGTTTTTGTGTCTGTCCATGATACTCATGAATTCACTTAAATTCTCCGCGGTGGGGTTGCTCCATTCCACTGGAATGTTGTAATAGCGAATAGACTGCGCTTCCACCAAATCTTTTTCGTTTGGCATCCAGCCTTCCGATTTGGATGTGGCGAGGTTGACCACCACCTGCACGCCTTTTTCAGCAACGGATGATACTTGCTCCGGCGTGGGCATTCCGCTTGTGAACAAACTTTCGCTCAGTTTCAAGAAGTTGTAAATTTTTTCCATCATCATTTCACCTGTGCAATTTTTCCGTTCGTCATTTTTTGCAGGTCTTCGGTCTTTAATTCAAAGATGGCATTCGGGGTTCCGGCCGCCGCCCAGATGGTTTGATAGGAAAGGAAATCTTCATCGAGATAAGTTTCCATCTTTTCAACGTGACCGATGGGAGGCACGCCTCCAATGGCATAGCCGGTCACTGTTCGCACGAAATCTGCATCTGCCCGCCCAATGGATTCCCCCGCATACCCGCTGATGCGTTTCTCGTCCACGCGGTTGACTCCACTGGTGAGGACGAGGATCGGTTTGCCGCTGGTCTTGCCGCGAAAGATCAACGATTTGACGATCTGTCCCAATTCACAGCCGGCCCGGTCCGCGGCTTCCTGAGCCGTGCGCGTGGACTCGGCATGTTCAATGACCGTGTAGTTATATCCAAGCGAGTTGAGCAAATCCTGTATCTTTTGGGCAGATGTGGAAAGCGGCATGAAGTTCACCTTGTCTTCGATGTTATGATTTGCCGAGTATATCAAACTTATCGCTTGTCTCATAAATAAGTAAACTTCTTGTTGAAAATCGCGAGTAAAAAAGGCAACTTTTGTTTACCAAATCATGCGATACTATGTAAAAAGGATTTATAGATGCCCACTCAGGAACAAATCTATCAAACAGAAGCCGAGCAATACGAAGCGCTGGTCTCGCGCGAAGACCATGAAGGAAACATTCAACGCGCGTTGGATGAGATCATCAACGTGGACGGTTTGGATGTGCTTGACCTTGGTGCAGGGACGGGGAGGTTGGCAGGGTTGCTGGCTCCGCGAGTCAAGTCCATGCGCGCCTTTGACTTGTCTGCGCACATGTTGAAAGTTACGCAGGAAAAATTAAAGCAGAAGAGTTTGACGGCAGTTGCAGACCATCGTTCCCTTCCGCTGCCGTCACAGTGCGCTGACTTGATGGTTTCAGGTTGGAGCGTGAGTTATCTCGCAGTGTGGAATCCACTCACATGGCGGGTTGAGTTGGAAAAATGGTTGGGCGAAGCAAAACGCGTCTTAAGACCGAACAGCTTCATCGTCCTGTTTGAATCGCTGGGCACGGGGAATGAGTCGCCTGTTAAGTTGGAACATCTCAAGGATTTTTATCCCTGGCTGGATGAAGTCGGATTCCAAAATAATTGGATCCGCACAGACTATAGATTCGATTCTGTTCAGCAGTCTTTGGAGATCGCGGGATTCTTTTTCGGCACTGATATGGCAAAAAAGATCAGGCAGAATAGTTGGACTATTCTGCCTGAGTGTACCGGCGTTTGGTGGATGAAGATCTAAAACCTTAGCACGCCATCGCTGCCCACATGAGGGACATTATGATGAGACTTCCTTCTTTTTCTTTTGTGAAACTTTCTGGATATGAACTTCGCAATAGAAGCGAATATCACCAGCGCAATTACGCCGGCGAACAGCCATTTTGTCATTGTTAAAAGCATTGTGAGCCATGCAAGGATGGCTGGCGTGGAAGGGAAGACCCAAAGCATGGATATGATGCCGAGGTTTTCGAGCAGGTCGAACAGCAACATGCCGAAAGGCAGGAGGTTTAGTTTTAATAAATTGTCGTTGTTGGGAAAGGACAGACCTACAAGCAAGGTGATCACAAAGCTAAAGAAAAATGAATACACAACGGGGAAGGCAACATCTACTGAAAATTCCGTGTTGAGATAAATTGAGCGCGCTACATCCCCATACCTGGCGATCATGTCAAAGGCCGTTTGCGGCGTATAGAAGAGCATCAAGTCCAGCAGTTTGGTGTTGGGAGATTTTTCGGTTATGGATCTTTCGATGGACGGCATGATGTAGCCCATAAAGAATCCATAAAGTAAAAACAATACAAAAATTAACCAGCCGGTTGTAAACTTTTTCAATTTGCGGGAAAATTTATTGAGCATTCTTTTTCCTTTGAATCAGAAAATATAATTCAAGACCGCATTATAAACTGAACTACCTCCTGTGGACAGAGACACCGTGAAAAGCAGGCAAAAACTCCGTGAATTAGCGTCTCAGTGGTTCAGAAAAGATTATCTGTACGTTTATTTCGCGATTTATGCATAGGTCGATTTAATAAAAAAAGTCACCAGACCGTATCTGATGACTTTTGGTATTACTTTATAAAAGTCCCGTTTTGGATTTCCAAAATGGTTTGTTTGATCTCTGCGACCGTGTTCATGACGAATGGTCCATAAGGGACAATGGGTTCTTTGAACGGTGCGCCTGCGATGAGCATGAATTGAACTCCGGTTTCGGTGCTGACTTCGATGCTGTCCCCGTCGTCATTGAAGAATACCATCTGAACGGATTCAACAGCTTCGCCCGCAAAACTTCCTTCCCCCTCGAAAACATAAGCCAGCGCAGTATGTCCCTCAGGGATGGGGTAAACGAACTTTGAGCCCGGAGCCAGCTTCACGTCCATGTAAAGAGGCGAGGCAGCTATTTCTGTCACAGGGCCGCGGATGCCATCCAATTCTCCGGCCACGATCCGCACACTGGCGCCATCTTTTTCTACTACAGGGATGGTGGATGACTTTACACTGCGGTAACTGGGCGGTCCCATTTTTTGCGCGGCGGGCAGGTTGACCCAAAGTTGGAAGCCATAAATGTTTCCGCTAGTCTCACTGCGGCGCGGCATTGCTTCGTGCAGAATTCCGCGCCCGCTCGTCATCCACTGCACATCGCCGGGAGTGATGCGGTCTTCGTTGCCGAGGCTGTCGCGATGGTTGACCGAGCCTTCCAGCATGTAGGTCACTGTGTCAATGCCGCGGTGCGGGTGCATGGGGAATCCGCGCACGGGACCTTCCAGTGGGTCATTAAAAGCAAAATGGTCGAAGAGTAAAAAGGGATCGTACTCGTTGGTGGCGAGGGGGGCAATGGAGCGCCTCAATAAAACGCCCGCGCCTTCGATCACAAGTTTCGGTTTGATGGTGTAAAAAACTGATCTGTTGGTCATGCAGGTTTGACGATGCGAGGAGGGGGAGTATTACGAAGTTACAATCTTTCAAGGATCATGGGGACGCTGTGCGGGTAATCCAAACTTTCCTGCGAGATGTCCAGCCTGAGAATCTTTTCTTCTGAAATGGATTCCAGCCACTCGTTCATGAATCTGCTCAATGAGTCCGCGTCTTCACCGGACGCGATGTTGATCCTGTTTCGAGAAGCGAGTCTCTCGCTGATGGTTTTGGCAGACGCGCTCAAGGCGATGATCAGGTCTGGAGGCGGGAGCAGGCTGCGGGTCAATGTATAGAAGCGTTCACAGAGATCGAACTCCTCATTTGTCAGCCATCCATGTTGATGGAAGAGTCGCGTGAAGCCGTGAAAATCCAAGTCGAGTCCGCCATCCATTAATGCAGGCTTATTACTCAGGCGCAGTTCGCGTTCCTGTTCGGCACGATAAAGAAGATAATCAAGTTGATTTGCGAGCGCGTATTTGGGGTCTTGTTTGAAGAGAGTTTGAAAAGGTCTTTCGTTATGTTGTTCGTATGCGATCGAGAACTTGTGTTGGGCGCATAACGCACGCGCCAGGCTGGTCTTTCCAACCCCGCTTGGACCAACGATGACGACCAATTTATTCATGGGTTGAATATTGTTTCAACCACCAGGCCGCGCTGGGGAGTCCGCTTTCGGCGACGATCCTCAGTAATTCAGCGGTATCAAAATATACGCGGCGCAGGTCCACATCCAAAGAATTCCCGCTTTGACTGATAATGGTGTATTCAGCCCAGGGCAGCAAGATGGGAGTGCTCCCCGGCGAATAAGCGAATTCAAATGCATTCCCGACGCTGCCGGAATTTATAATTAATTTATCTCCATGGCGGCGGTACATTTGAATGTGGGAATGGCCGCCGATAAATACGTCTGCTTTTTGCCCTGCAAAGTATTTATCCAGCAGGCGGGCTTCTGTGCTTGCCTGAATGATGTGGGTGTTCGAGAGCGGCGACCCGTGAAAGAAAAGGATTTTCACTCCGTTCGGCAGGACGATCTCGTGGTTGGCTTCGAAGGCTTCGATCTGCTTTAGGTCATCGGCTGATAGTTGTTTTCGGCACCAGTATAGATCGGGAATGAGATGACTCGTGATCTCGAAATCCTCAGCGCATTCGGGGTCCAGCAAGGCTGCTTCATGATTCCCCTTGATGAAGATGCAGTTCAAACCGCGTAAAGCATCCAGCACCTCTTTGGGTTGCGGACCAAGAGTAACGGTATCGCCGAGGCAGACGATCTGGTCTACGTTTTGTGAGCTAATATCCGCAAGCACGGCTTGTAAGGCTGTAAAGTTGCCGTGTATATCCGAGATGACTGCAATACGCATGTTTTTACCTTCCAACGCTGACATGGGTCAATTGTACACGAATGTGCTACGGGGTAAAATGATTGCAAAGTCGTACAATGGTACTTGAAACAGATTACGCATGAGTTCTTGCACTGGTGGATGCAATTCAGCCACAGAGTTCACTGAGCCCTTTGAGAAAAGAATCTTAGATTTCTT
This sequence comes from Chloroflexota bacterium, assembly GCA_016219545.1. Classification (GTDB taxonomy): domain Bacteria; phylum Chloroflexota; class Anaerolineae; order Anaerolineales; family Villigracilaceae; genus Villigracilis. Next base: position 14,188 of record JACRMH010000012.1, read on the forward strand.
ACTCTCTGTGGTCTCAGTGGCAAAAGGACTTTCACTAGTGGACTATTCTTTATTGAGGTTTGGATATGAGGCTGAATTCATTTTTGAAATTGACCCCTGAGTATCGTGATTATGTGTGGGGCGGCGACCGCCTGCGGCCGGGACATCATCCCACCGCCGAGGCTTGGGTGGTTTGGGAGGGGGATCGGATCGAAGGTGGAGAGTTGGCAGGCAAAACGCTGGGTGAGGCCGCGAGTCAATTCGGCATTGAGCTGCTGGGCAGCCGGGTTTATGCCCGCACTCAAGGGCGCTTTCCTTTGCTTGTGAAGCTATTAGATTGCGCGCAGTGGTTATCTTTACAAGTCCATCCGAATGATAAGCAGGCTGTGGAATTGGAAGGCGCTGGTCAATTCGGCAAGACCGAAGCCTGGCACATCCTTGATGCCCAGCCCAATTCAAAATTGATCGCAGGGTTGAAACCGGGCACTTCGGCTGATGTGCTGGCAGACGCGATCCGCAATGGGACGGTTGAAGGGCTTTCGCAATATGTTTCGGTTGCGCCGGGAGATACTGTCTTCATGCCGGCAGGGACTCTCCATGCGCTGGGTCCCGGTCTGCTTGTGTATGAAGTTCAGCAGTCTTCGGATTTGACCTTCCGCGTCTACGATTGGGGACGCCCGCAAACAGCGACGCGCAGACTGCATATCGAAAAATCAATTCAAGTCACGCGACCCGATTTCACGTCAACGGTCCTTCCCATGCCGAACTGCGGTGACGGCACGAGTGACGAGCTTATACGCTGTGATTATTTCACTCTGGAGTTGCTCTCGGCTTCTTCCCACTCTATTGAATTGGATACAAAAAACGAAACCTTCCACGCGGTCACAGTGATCGAAGGGGAGGCTCGTTTGCAAGCTGGCGATGAAGATGTCGAACTTGAGAAATTTCAAACTGCGTTGATACCTGCCAGTGTGGGCAGGTATCAACTTTTTCCTTTGGAGAAGTGTAAGGCGCTGAAGGCTAGCGGGTAGGATAAAGATCGCCAATTTTATTTATAAACTAGGGAGATACAAGCCAGCCGCGCGGTGTCATGTTCTCAATTACTTGCACCGCAATGGATTGATCTAAGTCAACCCAAATGGTAAATGTCGTTTCGACATTTACCATTTGGGTTGTACTAATTACGAATTGATGACTGTTAGGCGCCCAGAATGGGCTAAAAGGAACATATAGAGTGTTATCGGCATAACCTTGTATGCATGTGTCAGTGATTTCTGCCGTTATTGTATCTAAAATTGCCAGGTGATATTCTTTGTACTGGTTAGTCAATAGCCAGAAAGCAACATATTTTTGATCTGGTGAAAAACTGTAATTCCGAATTCTCACTTGATCAAAGCTGTTTGTTAGATAGGTCAGTCGTGTAATCTTTCCATCATAAGATACCTGATAAAGATCTCTAGACTCAGAACTGCTGGACGCTTCGATCAAAAAAGACTTGCCATCTGGCGCCCAAACAGGGTAACTTATTTCGCTTGCGCTGAAGGTGGGAATATTGAGAATGTTGTCTAGTCTTGCCAAAACCTTGCCGTTGCTCAAATCCCTAAGGAGTGTTCCTTCGCTATTCACCTCGTCATGACTAAATCCAAAGTGAATTACCCGCGTCAGCGTCGGGTCAAAGAATAACTCGGCAAAAGATGTTTCATCCTGTTGATTATCTAAATCTATGTAATGATACACACTTGGAAATACTGAATTTTTGTCTAGGCTATTTAGAGGCATCTCTTCGGTTTGCCCCGAGTTGACGTCAATAGTCATATATGAACCAAACCGGTTATCGGCTTTTCCGATAATAAGCCGTTCGTTATCCAACCAGTTCCACGTGATCCACCCATTTTGCCAGGGGATTTTAGTCTTCTTCCCGTTGAACGTTGAAATTACAAGTTCATGTACTTGGGGAAAATTCGCCTTGCTGTCTAATAAATACGCATACTTTTCACCGTTTGGCGATACTGAAGATTGAACAACATATTTGCTCTGGCTGGCGGCAATAGGCAAAGCTTTTCCAGTTTCCAAATCTAATAATGCATAGTCTGTATTATCTCCAGTTGCAAGAACAATTTTTCCCTTCAGTTCAGGCAATCCATCAGTCTTAATTTCTATGCATTTATTCGTCAAGACTGAAACAAGAACAGGTGTTGAGGAATTCACTGGCGAGACGGTGTTCACTGGCTGTATTGTGTCAATTGGATATGTAGTTGGATTAGAAGTTATAGCCGGGATCGAATCGCAAGCACTCAAGATTAGCAACGTAAAAAAATAAACGATAAACATATTTTTTGTCATGATACTTTTCCTTGGTTATTTGCACACTGCGTCAATCAATTTTAGGTCGGTATATTTCCAAGTCTGTCAAATAATATTTTTTGGAAAGCGTGTAAATTGTACATGACTCAACACTTTTTATAAGGATGATGTATTCGATATAGATATTGATCATAAGTGCTAATTACAGAATACACGTCTGTTTCTCCACCAGAGCATGGAAACCTATACCTATCGCTGATGTATCCGTGTTGATTGGGCCCTAATCCGATAACTGGATGTTGCACCTCGGACGCACGCAATATCTCAATGTCATATCCCATGTTTCCATTTAGGAACGACGTAGAGCTATACTTCATATTATTTACAATCTCAGCTGCTCGCGACAACCTAAGCAGATAATTATCGTCACTCTTATGCTTGTTAGTTATATCCTCCGGGCTATCACCACTCTTAAGGACAGTGTAGATTGAATCTAAGGACTGATAATAATCTCCAACCCAATTCATTAGACAGTTAAAGGTTGCGGAAGAACAATAGATTCCTGCCCAATCAAGGAATCTATGCTGTGGAATTTGTTTGAATAATGGGTATGCCTGAGGGTTATCATACCAACCGGCCAATTCTCTATATTGGAGTTCAGTAAGCATACTGTCTAAGTCGCCTCCATACTGATCGTATATCCATCTGGCATTTTCCCCATCCTCTGTCAATTTGTTTGGATCTGAATCAATAGGATACCACCATGATGGAACTTTCCTAAAGCCGTATGGAGTTGTTCCTGAATCTGCGCAATCTTCCTGGGTGTTGCATTCACTGTGACCGCTTGGATCAACATAATTCAATGGCGAATTATTGACATACGCATACCTATCCAGCCCCTGCACTCCGCCAGGGACAATTGAATCCGCCTGTGCAAATCGTCCCATAGACGGGTCGTACCAGCGAGCCCCATAATACATCAACCCAAAGTCGCTGGAATATGAGTACTGACCCGTGTACTGATACTTGGTCGCCCCATTATCAGAAGCGGAGCGAGTCTCGCCCCAGGCTTTGTATTGCTGGTAGGATGGATCCCCACCAGTCGCATTAGTCACAACGCTGGTTGAACCCAAGTGATCGCTTATCAGGTATTTCAATTCACCGTTCTTCCTCATCGCAATCCGTTGACTGCCTGCATAATAATACTTGGTAACGACACCGTCAGCTACCTCATAGTAATTGCCCACGAAGTAGGTGGTCGAAGTTCCAATTTCTGTTGTTAATTCAGACTTCACACGACTCCCGTCGCCGTTGTAGGTAAAGTCCGCCTGCGAGAAAATGGAAGCAGGCGCACTTTGCCCAAAAGTTGTTTGTGGAGCAGAGGCAGGTCCGTAAATTGGAGGCGGGGGTGGATAACTAATCGGGGTAGAAGTAGGTATGGGAATCTCAGTTGGTGTAGCGGTAGGAGTAGAGGTGGGAGTCGGTGAAGCCGTAGGAATTGGAGTTGGGGTTGGGGGCAAGGATGCATGAGAACTTACCTGCACCAATCGGTTTTCCGCATCATAAGCCAGGTCAAAAGTGCGCATGTCAATATCACGCTGGATCATATTACCGTTGGCATCATAATCGTACCTATTGCCATTGGAAAGAGAAGTAACCGCATGAACGTGAGCCAGATCGCCGTAAGTATACGCCACGTCGCTGGAAGGGTAGGTCAGGTCACTTTTCAGCGCAAGATTGCCCGAAACCGGATCATAACTATAGGATTCAGAATACTGTCCATTAGTGCCACCAACTGCGGATGCAGATGTGATCCGGTTCAGCGCATCATAGGTAAAGATTTGGGTCTGCGGGACGCCTGCAGCGAGCGAATCCAGAATGGTTAACGCATTCCCATTCTTATCGTATGTATAGGAAAGGCTTTGCAGGCTGGTCGTACTAGTGGCTGAGACGGAAGAAAGCAGTCCACCCATGTCAACTGTGTTCCATGCAAAGTAATTGAAGGTCTTGTTGATGATGTTATTGCCATATTGCATCAACTTGAGCCTGCCTGCCTCGTCATAGTGCATATCATTCATGTATGTGCCACCCGTACTGCTGGTAAGGCTCTTTAAGGTGCCATCGGTATTGTACCAATAAGTGAGTTGCTCATTATCCTCCGGGTAGGTCATTTTCTCGATCTGGCCGCCGGTGTTATAAACCCAGAAAGTGTCAAATGTAGAAAGCGAGTCCGCGATCGTTTTTGATTCGTGAATGAGGTGTCCGCGATCATCGTATGCCCACGAAGTGGAGCCGCTCGTATCGCTCATGGAGGTGCGGCGTCCTTTACCGTTCACGCCCTCATCATAAGAGAAGTCTACACTGAATGGTACTGGCGTACCGCAACCACTACTTGAGTAGCTCTTGCCATCCAAACGGTTGAGAGCATCATAGTACAGACAGGTATACTGGTTCTTCGCATCCTTCTGTGACTTGAGGTTGCCGAGCGCGTCATAGGTGTAGGACCACGAACCCATATCAGGATCGTTCATATTTTTCTTACGTCCCAAAATGTCATAATCAATATGAGTAGTATTCCCGGCACGTATGGCATCAGTCAGTCGGTCAAACGCATCGTATTGGTAGGAAATATCAGGCCCTGTTGGCGCATCCACAAGGGTGGTGCGTCCGCGCGTGTCGGTAGTGGTAATGGTCTGGTTTCCTTTGGGGTCGGTCACCGTGGTGGTCAGGTCGCCATAACTATAATTAACACTGGTTTGATTAGGGGCGGTGGTAGAAATAGTGCGTCCGATCACATCATAAGCAGTACTACTAAAGGGTTTTGTGAAATCCTGAGGATGGAAATCAGGGGTGGCAACCTCATCAACCTCCACAGTTGGGTCTATCGGGTAGGGCACGGTTTGCTTCTCCAAGCGCCCTGTTGGATCATATTTATACTCAACTACCACATTCTTCAACAGCCCATCCACAACCGCCCTGACTGTCTGGGTTTGGATCTGTCGCCCAGCACCATCGTAGAAGCGGCTCAAACGAATCTTGGCAGTATCGTTCACTTTCTGAACCAAGTCAACTTGGAAGGGAATCCGGTCATCATGATATTTGATTGTAAGCGTGGCAGGGGAATCGCCAGGTGCGGTAATTGTATCCACACGTCCGAATCCATCGTAGGTTGCGCTGGTTGTTGCAAAATTGGCATCTGTCACACTGGTGGGAAGACCGAGGGAATACTCGTAAATTGTACTAACGCTTTGTTCAAGTTCATTAGTCACTTTAGTAGGGTACGTGTTATAGCCATCCGTATCATACACCGTAGTTGTTGTTTGTTTGCTTGAGACCGGTGGATTGGAATCAGAAGTGCCATATTCTGAATAAGCCGATTGAGTCAATATATTCCCATATGAATCGTAGGTCATCGAAGTTTGGGCATAATGTTCTACGTTATCCCAATTGCCTGCCCAGACGCGCTGTGTAATCAGGTTGGGATAGTTCACCAAATTTACAGTGTTTTCATAGAAATATAAGGTTTGGGCAAGCCTATCGTTATTATGCGCGGGGTCGGTCACGGTCTGACTTGCAGGGCGATTGACAATATAAGCACTAGTATCGAGGGAATACTCTGTCTGAGTGACACGGTATGGGGACCAACTCCCATTGATGCCCGAATACTCCGTGACAGTCGCAACATTTCCATATTCTGCTGTGTAGGTATATACCTGCTTTTTCCCAACAAACCTAGAGTCGCCGTTATAGTTGCGGCTCTCGGTGGTGGTCGGGCGATTCCATGCAATATTAAGATCTGTGTAAGACGTCAACCCGGGAGCTGCCAAGTCGGGAATACTGTTAGTGTCATCCGTGTCATATTGAACGATAGATTCATACTTTGTAATGGTTTCTGTATAAGGGGTACCTTCGGCGTACATACCCAAAGATAAAGTCCCGTTCAAGATGTTCTCTTCAAATTGCCAGGCCTTGCCAGCCGGCATAGTTGTCACTACTTCGCCAGAGACAGATGGGTCATTTGCCTGCCACATGCGAATGCGAAGGCCATTGGAATCATCCACGAAGAACATGATTACGTACCAGGTATCCAGTTTAAAATCGGTCCCAGACATCAATTGAGGGAAGGGGTATTTCGGAATCAAGAGAACCGCCCCCAAAAGTGGATCAAGATGCACCCTAAAAGAAGATCCGTTGCTGACGAGCCCCACTGTTGCTTCAGCTGGATCGCCGCTAGTGCCACCAGCGCTGCTCAACCTTATGCGGGCAATCGCCACATTTCCGCTGGTAAGGGTGCTAGCCGCACGCCTTAGCCTGACTGTTGGCCCTCCTCGAAAATTTGTTGATTCTACATTACCGTCATAATCAATCTGAGACACACCTGTGACCGAATGAGTACTGCCAGTGGCAACCCAATCACTGTTGATTGAGTCCATGCTGTCGTAGAAATTTTGTTTCATCACTAGAGTGTCATAAGGTTTTCCCTTAAGATTATCGGTCTGGTTGAACCAGGTGAGGGTCGCCAGCCCGGCAGGGTCTATAACCTCGGACATAGAACTTCCGCGGAATTCGCGTAATTTCTGGGTATAAAGTTTTCTTGAAGTAGTCTCTGCCTTGACTGCCGCCGCTGAATTATCTTTAGTATTTGGGGAGGCGTTATCGTAGTTGTAAACGTAGGTGGAGGCCGGCCCGTTCTGCTGTGTTGTCACAGTCCGTTGCGTAACGAAATACTCTTGCGGCATTTGAATAACCTGAACATCTTTAAAGAAACAGTCATTGCATGTCAATTCAATTTTTGTCTCAGTTGGATTGTATTCAACGGGCATTTCCAGCGGATCCTGGAACTCAACTTCTACATTTGTAGATACGGTTTTGTTGGGTTTTATTGTCGTCTCACTATTGCTTATTACCTCGCGGAACCCCCTTATCACGGCATGAGTGCCTGTGCCGGAGATGGACCGAACTTTTACATAAAACCAGTAAAATGACCCGAGTTTTAACATATTTTCAGGAATGGTATGAACTGCAGTGGCTGAGTTGCCACTTCCTCCAACTAGTAAATATTTTGGCGTACTACATCGAACGACCCCTGTCCCTGCCACTCGTTCCCATGTTGTTAAAGGATTACTATAGTTGCACTCATCTCCATTAGATCCAAATGTGGTTTTGAAGTTACGCAAATCCTTGTTTAAATCGTCAAAGTATTTCCAGCGCCGTGCATAGGTCATCTGCACTTCGCCACCCTGTCCGTTATTAACCTTGGTCAGGTGCATGCTGTCGCCATAAGTGAACTGTACCGCAGGCAGTGTGGAACCATCCGAACCGTATTCCTTCACACTAAGCAGTGTTGATGTTTTGCCTCCAGCGCTCCAGACAAAATTCGGATAAATGATGTTGGTGGTGGCAGTGTTTGGGGCATACGATAGCACGTATCGCTTGACATTTGTCCAGGTCCCGGGATTGTATTGAATGTCAACTTCGCTCAGACGTTTCGTGCCATACAAAGCACGCGAATTTATATTAGTCCAGGAACTTTGATAATCCGTTCTGACTGCTGCATCCTGGACAAATACAACTCGATATTTATTATTGGGATACGTAATGGTATCGGGATAAACAGCAATCTGATTGGAGCAACCGCCGCTCTTGGTTTCTGTAGAATAAGTATAAGATAAGGTGTTGTCGTTTATGTCCGTAACAGATGTTAGGGACCAACGCCAGGTCAGATCAAGAGTTGTTGCACAGCCATTCGAGGAGTTGGTCTTGGCCGTAGTGCTGAAGACGTATTTTGTACCGTCTTTGGACCAAGCTGTCCACGTATTGACGCTGCTGCTACTATCAAACTCGACCTTCATAAAGGATTGATCGGCTGTATTGTAGGTGGTCACGTTTCCACTGGCGTTGACACTGATGGGTAGCAGTAACCCGCTTACCCCTCCGGCAGAGATCGAGAAAGTGTCATCCTCAGGAACATTATCAGTCCCGTGCATGTTGCGAGTGATCGCGCCGGTATCCAAACTCCAACCCATGCCCACCCAGGAAGGCTGGGAGAAGGTGTAGGATTCGTCGATCACTTGGCTGTTATAGGTCAGGGCAAGTGATGGCTGCAACCTGCCCTGACCGGGCGGAGTCCATAAGTTAATGGCATATGTACCCGCACCAGTGAAGTCTGACACCTTAAACGAATCAACAGTGGGCAAGCTCTGGCTTTGCCAGTTATTAGCCTTGTAATCGAAAACGGTCAAATGGTCGCTTTGCACTGTAAGAGTATTGTTTACCGTGTCCACTACAGTTTCCATCGGGAACCAGTCCGATTGAATTGGGTCATAGTAGTAGATAGATAGGCTTTGCTCATCCCAGCCAAAGATGTTTGCTTCATCGTAATTGATCTGAATGGTGACAGGGTTGGAAAACTTGGTCACATTTTTCTGCGAATTCTTATCCACAGCTATGATCTCAACTGGATTCCAGGAAAGAGATGTGCCATGTAACGCACTTGAGTCTGGCTGGCGAATATCCATTAATAGGGGAGATGCGCTCGCATTGGATGGAACTGAAATATTGACCTTGGCATCGCGACTGGCGATCTTTGAGGTTAGTTTCTGATTTGTTTCCGCAAGGGGTTGATCGATCAGGATGGAGTTGAAATTAAGGATTTCCCCGTTTGACACCAATTCAAAGGTAAATGACAAGGGCAATTCTGCGTAACTCAGAACTTTCCAAACGATAGTGCCAGTATCTGCCTTGGGCGTAATCGTGACGGAGCCGTCGGTATTGGGCACATCCTTAGTGTTAACAGGAAGAACGCCGTTTGGCGGGCGGGCGACAATGGAGAGGTTGGCTTTTTGGTCTGCTGTGCCACCTATGAGATCCCATTTTATGATAATGGGTTTTCCTGGTGTATAGATTGCAGGTTCGGCAGAGAGATTTATTTGGAGAGGTTGAATTACTGGGGCTTGTAATTGCGCCTGTTTGGCGATTTCTTCCGATAGGATCGGTACGATTGCTTGTTGAGGGGAATTGGGACTTCCAAGGGTAAGCCCCTTGGAAATATCGTTCTTTGTAGTAGGAGCTTCACTGGCTGAATGATTAATTTGAGCCTGCGCCTTTACGGACGGTGTGAATGTGCCAAAGACCATTGAAAATATCAGAATGACCTGACTGGTAATACCCACGATTCGTTTGATTGTATTCATTTTGCCTCCTGTTGTTTACAATCAGAATCCGACCCCTGATTGTTTGAAAAAATGAAGATGTTTGTTACTAGAATTGGAGCAGCCTAACTGATGGTAGGCTTCAAAACAGGCTTCAAAAGATTAAATTAATATGAGAAGATGCGTGGGTTGGATATATATTTATAAACAATAACGAAAATAAATATTCCAACTATGAAGAAATCTATTTTCCCTCCTATATATTCTGATATCTTTGGTGTCTAGCGATAGTGAGATCGAACTTGAGGAATTTCAAACTGCGTTGATACCTGCCAGCGTAGGCAGGTATCAATTTTTACCTTTGGGGAATTGTCGCGCTTTGAAGGCTGGTGCGTAAGATGACTTGGCAACTGTGTGGAATGTAATATGTTGCTAAGCATTTACTCAACCATTTTCAAAAAGATTTTTATGGTGAAACTAACCAGTCAATAACGTGAATATTATCTGCAATTGGAGCAATCGTTTCTTGTGTGACATTGATTAACAATGATTGAAAAACATCATTCTCAGATTTTTGATAATCTACCACTAAGTAATTCCCCGCTGGCGACCATACCGGCTTTGCTGTTTTATTATAGGGCAGTCCAGAAATACAATAGTTAATTACCTTGCCACTATCGATATTCAAGACAACCAATTGTGGAACCTGCAATCGTCCGATTTGTAGCCAAAATGCTATACTTTTTCCATCCGGTGACCAAGAATAGTGATTAATTGTTATGTGTCCAGGGTAATAATCTGTAAAGTGGGTGAGTTGGTTAATATTTCCATTTGTATCAATTGTAAAGAGTTCTTGCCCCGGCCAAGTGCTTGATTTTTCGCCTACTTTGGATACCAGACCAGTAATTAAAACCTGAGTTCCTTCCGGAGACCACTTGGGCAAAGAAGTTGCGCTCAATTCAACTGGCAGCGTTGCAAGGATTTGTTTATTCACCATATCCCATAGTGCAACATAATTGACATAACCCGGATTAACTTTTGATAGTGGATACAATACCCGGGTAAAGTCTGGGGAATAAATGTAATTTATTAAATTCCAATTAACATAATTGACCTGATTAAGGTCAGGATAAGTTGAGTCGATTTCATGATCTTCCCCAGAATTCACATCCAGCAAAATGATGGTTTCGGGATTGTAAATGGATGACTGCAGGTCAGCTTGCTTGGCAATCAAGATATGTTGATTGTCTGGCCACGACGCTATACGGCCCCAATCACTTTTCCATGCGAATTCTTTTTGTGTAACACCCGCTGAGTTGACAATCAGTAATTTTATCGTTTGTGCTGGAGGAGTTGTAGTTATAATCGATAGCGCAACAGATTTTTTGTCTGGTGAAACGATAAAATCAAATGGAGCAATGTCAGGTCCTAATTGAAGTTCTGTCCTATCGTTGCTTGAGGGGTTGAAAAAAAACGACGCAGATCGATCCCCTATAGAGTAGCCAAGCAAAATACCCTTTAAGTCTGGTGAAATTTTTTCAATAGGCACAGTTTTCAAACACCGATTCTCCACAGGATCAACCGTATTCTTAATGGAATTGGTTGGAAGAATCTGTGATGGGGCAATCGTTACAGTCGGCGATGGAGTTAGCTGCACCATCGGACTAACTGGCATGCATCCAGCCAAAGTAATAAATGGAAGCAAACAAAGAGTTAACAAAGGTAAAGTTTTCATTATCGAGTTTATCTTCGATTGACTTATGGCGCCATCCAATCTTCCACGACCATATTTTGTGGCGTTTCAATGATTGAAATGACTTTACGCACGACATCTATTAAGATTGGCTTTACTTTGCCGTTGGATAATTTTGCGGTTACTGCCAATTGCTGACCATCCGGACTCCAGGTTATCCAAGATGCCGGGAGAAAAGTAATTTTTTCAGGCAGACAATATGATTTGACGGCAAGAGTTTCTGTATCAAGGATCGCAAGCCGCTGTTCGAGATCGTGCCAGTTGGTAACAGGGGCATTGCCAAACCTCAAAAAGAATCCAATATTGCGTCCATCGGGATTCCAGGCAGGGACAGATACATTTGCAAATTGATATTTCTGATTAAATTTCGATAGTTGTACTACGTTACCATCCACATCCAACTCATATAATTCATTTGGAATATCATTGTGATTATTCGGGGAGACGGTAACGAGTTTTTTGCCATTTGGCGACCAACCTGATGCTAAACCGTACCCGACGGTTTCATCCGCCGGCACGACAAAAGCCAGTGTACTTATTTCTTTTCGGTTATTTATGTCCCATAGCACCAATCTTCCGCCATTTTTCTCATCATAATAGAAAACCCGTTCCAAAGATGAGTCAAGTGATGTCGGGATCAAACTTTCTGTGTCTGTCTGTATATTGATATGCGGGTTTGACAGGTCAAGATGGATTGTCGTTTCAGTTCCAGTGAATGGATTTAAGATCACAACATCGTGGGGCTCCAGACGGGTCAAAATAATAATTCTTTCATTATCGAGCCATCCCCACGGATACCAATCGTTATGTGTCGGAAATGTATTTACCACCTGGTCAATGGTCCTGAGAATGTAATAGCAATGATCACCCAAGCAAGCATCGGTAAACATGAGCTTTTTGTTGGGGCTGACAATATACCCGTATATAGTTTCATTATGTGGTCCAATACCTGTGGTTTTCTTGCTTTTTATATTCAGAAACAAGTAATCGACTTTACTGTTCCTCGCAATTAGAAATCCGTCGGAAGTAACGCCATGATCTTTATCTAGTGTTAGTTGGATGCACCCTTCGGCAGGCGGTGTCTGTATATCCATTGTAGATGTCGTGGTGACTGGGGCTGTAAGCGCTGGTACCGCAATAGTCTCAGTCTCTTTCGGCGCAGACGTATCAACTGAATGTGGCATGCATCCCATTAATAAAAACAATATACTGAAAAAAAAGAACGATTTTTTCATGTACATACCAAATTCGGTCGCAGGTTCGGGGATGGAATATTTTCGCATAATGTTGCATTGAGTGTAAAAAGATTAGAGCGACTATTTATGGAATATTCATCCATCCTATGAGCCCTAGAAAATTACCCGAAGGAATTTTAATAGCTAGGTCTTGGGAAAGGTCAATAACAAATTGCACATTTTCTGAAATGTCATCGCCAAGGTAAGTTTGGATAACTATTTGTTGACTGCTTGGAGACCAATAAACATCAGGAAAATGGTTATGTGCGCCAAGTCCATAACTGGGTATGCAGTAATTTCTTGTCACTCCAGTATCCATATCAAGCACAAAGAAGTTCCAAATATCCCCTGCCGGATTACCAACTCCAAAATTTACCCAAAATGCAATTTGTCGCCCATTTGGAGACCACTCAAAATTTCCAATTAATAATTGTCTCGATGGAAATGCTGACGCTAAATCTGTGCGGTCAACTTCTACACCGGAGTTATCAATTATATAAAGTTCGCCCCCGCTTTTGCCTCCGGCAGTAATGGCAACCAATCTTCCATCAGGTGACCATTTCGCACCTGTCAAGCCAACAACCAATTGCGGGTCTGCCTTTTTCGTCCATAATACTTTATTTAACCTGGCATCCATCATGGAATAATTGCCAGAGATATCATAATATATAAATCGTTGCTTATTGGGAGACACTACCATTATAGGTGAGAAAAAACTGTTTCCGGGGTCAATATCTGGCGGCTCAGTTGGGAGTTGCTCAATGACTTCACTTCCTGTAAATGGGTTGAAGTTTAATGAGATCCCGGAATTGTCAACAATCTGAAGGCTTGAATAATCAATCCATTTGACCAGTCCTCGCCAATGAGGCTTCCAGGGTATAGCGAACTGGTTATGAGAATCCAGAGATATTATCCATAATTTATTTTTGCTCATAAAATCTGGGGATTCCTCCATATAAGCCAGCCACTGCCCATCGCTGGAAATTTGAGGATTTGATCCTGGGTATACATCGGTAGGCGAGATGATCTTCTCAACTATTTGCTGGTCGGTAACAGATAAAGAACATACTTTATCTGATGCAGAACAATACCGAACGATCTGTTCCGTAAGCGTCAAGGTGTTGCTTGAAATCTCATTTTTCGGCTCAATACATCCTTGAACGATTCCTAATTCTGGAACGGGAGTAGGAACTTGCATAAAAGTCGGAATTATTGTCGCCTCATTTGTAGGGGTATCAGTTAATACCGGCGTCTTCGTAATTGATTGAAGAGGCTCTGTTGGCTTTATTACTGAGGTAGCAATCGTTGGAACGATTGCCGAAGGCATCTGCGTTCGCTGCGCCATCGAACTAACTGGCGCGCATCCAGCCAAAATAATAAATGGGATCAAAAAAAGAGATAACAAAGATAAAGTTTTCATCATCGATTTTGTATATTGATTTGACTTATGGCATCGTCCAATCTTCTACAACTTCATGTAGCATTTCAATGAAGGTGGCATGCATCCCATTTATGATAGCAATATGCTGAGAAACAAAAGTAATTTTTTCATATTCATATCAAATCTTTTTAACTCTACGGAAAAGCCTCTCCTTTTAGATTGAGACAAGCATTGTTAGGGTCCCCTATTATCAATTCAGTAAACTCTTCCATCGTCTTGGAGGTAGCCTCTTCCAGCAGAACGCCGTCGAGTGGCGGGTGTTGAGGTTCTGCGCCCATCCAGATGCGGAGATAATCTACTTGATTATTGAGTGGGCAAATCTGCCAATTCAAGCCGAGATCAGAGTTACTGTCATACTCAACGATTACATGTGGAGTATCGAAATAAATAGCCATGCTATAAGTAGAACGTGGACCTCTCCCGACGAAAAAATTAACCTTCGATGGCACACCATATTGATCTATCAATGTCTCTGGTGAATAGGCTAGCCACTCTCGCGGTTTCCCAGATTCCCAGGCCCCGGGAGTTATATCTAATACCAAATCGGTCACAATGTTGGCGCGAATGGTCAGAGTTACTAGGAGTGATAAGCCGTTATCGAAGTCATATTTGGTCCCGTAAACCTCGGTGCTTCCTTGGGCGATACTTTTTATTGGAAGCCCCAAATGTACGAAAATACTTATGGCTTCGCTAAGAGAAGTCTTACCAGGGATGATTCCCCAAAGGCAGGGAGCTTCACAATCCATAGGTTCCCGCAAGAGAGTCCTGAGCGTATCTTTCGCCTGCCCGGATTCCAAGGTGGGCGGTAGGATCGGCGTTGCCGTTTCTGTGGGGCTACCTGTGGCTGTAGAGGTTAGATCAATGATTGTAGGTGTAAGTGCCGCAATAGTCGCAGTCTCTGTTGGCGCAGACGTACTACCTGACATGCTGTTACGCGGGATGCACCCCATTAATAAGAGCAATATGCTGAGAAATAAAAGTGATCTTTTCATGTTCATAGCTTCTAATTAAAAAATTAAGGTGTTGCTAAATTCAACAGCCAAAATCCAAACAAATCCTTGTTTGGATCGCTAGCCGTGAACGCCATCCATTTTTCGTCAGGAGAGAGTATTGGGTTGCCAAGAATGTATTCGCCTATTGTATTAGACTCGTTCAGCAATTCGGTATATTCAACTGACCCTAAATCCAAAATGCCCCAGCCCATATTGTATCCGCCAGTTTGCAGATAGAAAGAAATCAATATCTTATTTTCATTGATCCACCATGCATTGTCAAATTCTCGTGATACCTGCAAGTCTACCGTATCCTGAGTCTGTACATCCAATAAATACAACCTTTGACTCTCAGCATATAATAAGAATTTGCCATCTGGAGAATAATCATAGACAAGGACGTCTCCGCGATGATTTACTTTTGACAACAAGGGAGTGATTTGGTTTTTGGATAAATCTATTAACCAGGCATAATACAAGTCGTTGCAAATGGGCGGTGCAAGGTGGTAATGATCATCAAATCCCACAGCGACCAATCTTTGCTCATCGTCAGCCCATATAAAGTCTTTTATACAATTGATAAGTTCGCCAACTTTTTGCGATTCGCCATTTTCAGATACCCATATATCAATAAGTGAACCTTCAATTGGAACTGGGCATATTCCTTCATTACAATCAGGGGGCGGTGGAATCGGTGAAGGAGTTTGTGGAGAATTAGCTTGAATGGTGTAGTAAATAATCTTTTTTCTGCTAGGGGAACAATCTTGCTGGATCAGCCAGATACCATTAGAAATATCAGGTAAATATTCACATTGTGGAGTTTCTGGTCTAGGCACATGCGATTCGCTGGTGACCCCATTAACTAGATCGAATTCCCAAGAGCCATTCCTTTCGTAATAAAGCTTTGACGAGTCGTTTGACCACCACGAAAAAAATGATTGAGTTGGAGATACCTCGAATGTTTTGATTAGGATTGGAATTTGCGGACCTGCTGAAGCAGTCGAGCTGGGGATTGGCGTTGTCACAGCAGTTTCCGCAGGTGCAGTCCGCGTGATTTCAACAACCGCGCCTGTTGGAGTAGCTTGGCACGAAGTAGCGACTAAGCTACACGTGATGACGAGCCCCACCAAGATTTGATAATTAAATTTCATTTTTGTCTCCTCCCGTTAAAGGACAAGTACGCAGATTATTTCACAATTGTGACCTACATGTTCGTTGCATCTAACAAATCCTTGGAAGCATTTCTCCCGGCAGCATATCGATTAAGCGAGTGCCGCCGATGGCGGTCCGCAGGCGGACTTGCGGGTGAGTTGTCTTTATCACCTTGCCGATGATGACGGAATCTTCGCCGTATCTCGTACGGTGCATCACTGCAAGGATTTTCTCTGCATCATCCGCTTTCACAAAAGCGACCAGTTTGCCTTCATTGGCAACATAAAGCGGATCAAAGCCGAGCATTTCACATGCGGCATGGACCTGCGGTTTGACAGGCAATGTAGTCTCCTGCAATTCGATGGTGAGATTCGATTGCAATGCAATCTCGTTTAACGTGGTGGCCAGTCCGCCGCGGGTGGGGTCGCGCAGAACGTGGATTTCGCCCGCGTTCATCATCGCCGCGATGAGATGATTCAGCGGCGCGACATCCGAGCGCAAGTCAGTTTCAAAATTGAATCCTTCGCGCGCCGACATGACCGCGATGCCGTGATCGCCAATCGAGCCGGAGATAATAACCACATCGTCCACTTGCGCGTTCGCGCCGGAGATGTTGACATTTCCTTCGACAAGCCCGACGCCTGCCGTGTTGATGAAGAGCTTGTCCGCGCCGCCTTTTTGCACAACCTTTGTATCCCCCGCCGCGATGAATACCCCCGCTTCCGCCGCCGCTTCGCGCATGGATTGAACCACGCGCTGAATAACTTCAAAAGGCAGACCCTCTTCGATCACAAACCCGCTCGTGAGGGCGATGGGTTTTGCACCGACCATTGCGAGGTCATTCACTGTCCCGCAGATGGCGAGGCGGCCGATGTCTCCTCCGGGGAAGAATAAAGGCGAGACGACATGCGAATCAGTTGTCAGCGCCAGTCGTTGACCGTTGATATTCACAATGGCTGAATCGTCCAATGCGCGAGGCGCGGCCTTACCAAGTTCAGGGAGAAAGAGTCTGTTGATCAGGTCATGACTTAATTTTCCGCCAGAACCGTGACCAAGCACGATTGTGTCACTGGGTTTTATGGGAATGGCGCAGGTATAGCCTTCGAAATCAAATTCGTTGTTCATGGGAATCCTTTGGGGAAGAAGTAGACAGGTACATAGGTATACAAGTACACTGGTAACTTGTTTCCGTGTCTACATGATCACCTGTCTACCTGCCTACGCACTTACTTCTTCCCGATGATAGCGATAATAGGCCGAGCATGCACCTTCGGCGGAAACCATCGGTGCGCCGACTGGACTCGACGGTGTACATTCTTTTCCAAACACAGAACATTGCGGCGGCTTCTTCAAGCCTTGCAGAATTTCGCCCGCGATACACAACGGCGATTCCTGGGTGATGATCTCGCCGACCGAGAATTTCTTTTCTGCGTCGAAGGATTCAAATTCAGGCCGCAAGCCAAGTCCGCTCAAGGGAATCATGCCAATGCCGCGCCACTTTCTATCAACGGGTTGAAATATGGTATTGACCACTTTTTGCGCGGGCAGATTTCCTTCCAAAGTGACGGCGCGTGTGTAAGCGTTCTCTGCTTCGGCTTGGCCTGCTTCCAATTGTTTGACGGCTGCAAGCACGCCGCGTAATAGGTCCACTGGCTCGAAGCCCGTCACCACGATGGGGACTTTATATTTTTGACTAATTGGCAGGTATTCGTGATAGCCCATCACCGCGCAGACATGCCCCGCTGCGAGAAAGGCTTGCACGCGATTCTTCTTTGAACTGAGAATTGCTTCCATGGCTGGCGGCACGCAGACGTGCGAAACCACCACAGAAAAATTCTTTATATTTTGTTTTTGCGCCTGCTGTACCGCCATTGCATTCGGCGGCGCGGTGGTTTCAAAACCAATTGCGAAAAAGACAACTTCTTTATCGGGGTTGGCTTGCGCGATCTTCAATGACTCAAGCGGAGAATAAACCACGCGCACATCGCCGCCTTTTGCGCGGACGTTGAACAGGTCAACGGTTGAGCCGGGCACGCGCAGCATGTCACCATAAGATGTGAAGATCACATCGGGACGTTTTGCAATTGCCAGCGCACGGTCAATTTGCTCCAGCGGAGTCACGCCACGGGCGCGTGACGGTTTTGCCAATCTCGTCGAGCAAGGCCTTTACTTGCGCAGGGTCGCGGTATTCGTCAACGTATTTCATCGGAGGATAACTCCTCGTCGAGCGCTGCCATTTCGCGCAATGTGCTAAGAGTTTCCTGCGCTTCTTCTTCATCGAGAACGCTGATGGCAAAGCCGACATGGATCAGCACGTATTGTCCCTTTTGCGCTTCGGGCACATAGTCAAGGCAGACTTCTTTCAGCGCTCCGCCGAAATCCACTTTGCCCATCAGAAGCGAGCCGTCAGTATAAATTTCCGTGATCTTGCCGGGGATACTAAGACACATACGACACCTCCAAAACTATTGATAATTTGCAACAGCCGCCTGCCCAAGCGCGAGGCCGCCGTCATTGGCAGGAGTTTGCTGATGAGTATAAACGATAAAATTTTCGCGCAATAAATCCTCACGCGTCAGGTTGAGCAGGGTTTGATTTTGCCAAACGCCGCCCGAAAGCGCGACTTCGTTTATCTTGGTTTCCTCGCGAACGCGCTTGCTGGCATCCACTGCCATTGCGGAAATCGTTCGATGAAAACGCGCGGCGATCAATCCCGTTTCTATGTTTGATTTCACATCTTGGATGATCTGCTGGAACATTTCGCCGACTCGCATGATCCCATCTTCGATTTGATATGGATATGGACTCGCCTCACCGATGAATTTGTTTGACAAGACTTCCATCTCAATTGCCGCCTGCGCTTCATACGTGACCTGATTCCTGATCCCGATTAGTGAGCTGATCGCGTCGAAGAGACGGCCCATGCTCGAAGTCTGCGGCGTGTTCAAATTTTTCTGCACCTGCTGACGGACAATATCCACAGATTGCGCGTCAAGAGATTCCATGAAGGGCAGATCATCAATATGCAGACCGAGCGCTTCGGTGTACCCGACCGCGATTCTCCACGGATTGCGGGTGGCAGAGTCGCCGCCGGGGAGTGGCAAATATTCAAGGTGGGCAACCCGCTCAAAGTCCGCGTAAGAAGCGAGTAATATTTCGCCGCCCCAGATCGCTCCGTCGGTTCCGTATCCTGTCCCATCGAAGGACAAACCAATTATTTTTCTATCATCCAATTTGTTGTCTGCCATACACGCGGCGATGTGCGCGTGGTGATGCTGAACCGGAATCCGTAATTGGTGATTGGGTTTTTGCTGCGCAAACTTGGTGGTGAAGTAATTTGGGTGCATATCGTGCGCGATGATCTCAGGCTGGACGCGAAAGAGCCGCGAAAGGTGCTCAACATTTTGTTCGAACGCTTCGTACACTTCAACATTTTCCATATCGCCAATGTGCTGACTCAAAAAAGCATAGCGATCACGCGTGAGGCAAAAAGTATTTTTTAGTTCGCCGCCTACGGCAAGGGTTGGCTTTGAATCAAATGATAGATTAACAGGATATGGCGCGTAGGAACGGGAACGTCTTAGATATGTGATTGCAGGTTTAAGGTTTGAAGGTTGCAAGTTGGACGTTGTAGTTGTTCGACCTTCAACCTTCAACCTGTAACTTTCAACTCTGACAACAGAATCATCACATCGAATATGTATTTCGCGGTTGTGCATCAGAAAGGCGTCTGCCAGCGGCGCGAGTCTTTCAAGCGCATCTTCATTGTGAATGGCGATCGGTTCTTCGCTGAAATTTCCGCTGGTCATTACCAGAACAGACGGCGCGCCTTGAGCATTTAATTTTTCGTCAGTTTGGTTTAGCAAAAGGCGGTGTAATGGCGTGTAGGGCAGCATCACACCCAAGGCGTCCATGTTTGGGGCAACCGACTTGGCTATGTTTTGATTTGACCGTACTTTCAATAAGACGATCGGCTTTTCATGTCCTATCAACAGGGCGCGTTCGGCTTCGTTGATTTCGCAAATTCTTTGTATGGATGCGAAATCCGCGAACATCAGAGCGAAAGGTTTGCCCGCCCTTCCTTTTCTATTTCGTAATTCACTCACTGCTTTTTCATTGGTTGCATCACAGGCCAGATGGAATCCGCCCAAGCCTTTGACGGCGACGATCTTGCCTTCGTTCAAAAGCTGACGCGCCTTCAAAATGGCGGATAAACGCAAGTCAATGCTAGTGATGGAGGAGGAATGATTTGAGTTGTTTCGCAGCTGAACAAAGGGACCGCAATCAGGGCAGGCTATCGGCTGGGCGTGGAAGCGCCGGTTCATTGGATTCTCGTATTCTGCGCGGCAGTTATCGCACATTGGGAAATCCGCCATTGTGGTTGCGGGCCGGTCATACGGCAGGTCTTTGATGATGGTGAAACGTGGTCCGCAATTGGTGCAATTGATGAATGGATATAAATATCTTCTATCATTGGGGTCGAATAATTCGTGTTCGCAATCTGCACAGATGGCTACGTCGGGGGAGATGGGTTGGAATGCGCCTTCGATTTGTGTTGAAGGTTGAATGTTGAAAGTTGAAAGGTTTTCCGGAGAAGCGTCAGTTATTTTTATTTGATCGAGAATGGAGAGCGGTGGTTTTTCGCTTGATAACTTTTCTATAAAGGATTCTATATTTTCCCTGCTGCCCTCGATATGAAT
Source organism: Chloroflexota bacterium (assembly GCA_016219545.1). GTDB lineage: Bacteria > Chloroflexota > Anaerolineae > Anaerolineales > Villigracilaceae > Villigracilis. The sequence goes on from JACRMH010000012.1 coordinate 34,895, forward strand.
ATCAACTCCCGCAGAAGTATTAAGCACCCAGCCGCGCAGGGCAAGGCGGGTAGCCAGTCCGTAGACAAACGGACGGAAGCCAACGCCTTGAACAACGCCAGTCACATGAATATGCTTTGCGATAATCATTTTTCCTGGTGACATAAATGCCGCACTACATCGCCTTTACCTGACCGATCAACCAATCCACCCATGCGTCCATGCCTTCACCAGTTTTGGCTGACAATGGAAAAGTCAATACGCCGGGATTTAAAACTTCTACGCCATGTTTGAAATAATCCATTTTGAAGGGGACATAAGGGAGGAGGTCAATTTTGTTGATAACCAATGCATCCACGCCGCGATACATGCCGGGATATTTATAGGGTTTATCGTCGCCTTCGGGGATGGATGCGATCAATATGGATTTGTGCGTGCCGAGTTTGAAGCTGGCAGGGCAAACGAGGTTGCCGACATTTTCAACAATAAGCAGATCGAACTGAGTCAGGTCAAGTTGTTCAAGAGCGCCGCGCAACATAACAGCATCGAGGTGGCAGTCACCGCCAGTATTGACCTGAATGGCGGCCTGTGCTCCGGCGTTCGCGGCGCGGTCTGCGTCAATAGATGTGGCAATGTCGCCATCCACAACGGCCACGCGCAGTTTATCTTTTAAGCGCGGCAGGGTCTGCTCGATCAGCGATGTTTTGCCTGCACCGGGCGATGCCATGATGTTGATGGAGAACACACCGGCAGAGTCGATCCGCCCGCGGTTTTGCTCCGCCAAATGATCGTTGGCATTCAGAATATTTTCAACAATGGGAACGCGTATGGTCATAATGGTTGCTCCAATATTTTATGTCGTTGCGAGGAAGGTGTTCTTTCCGACGAAGCAATCCACCACTCATTGGAGATTGCTTCGTCGCTCACTACCGTTCGCTCCTCGCAACGACATGGTTTATTCAACGTCAATACTATCCACGCGAAACTCATCACCTTTGGTGATCTGCACGAACTGACTTCCACAGTTTGGACACGCAAAGTCAATATCTTTGGGATGAAAAGCATGTTGACAATTGGTGCAAGTCATCTCGCCGGCGATGCGTTCAAAGCAGAGCTGCGCGCCTTTGGCAATGGTGTCGTCGGCGAGCAAGTCCCAATAGAATTGAACCGAGTCATCTACAATGGATGCAAATTCTCCGATCACTATATTAATACTGGTGATCTTTTTTGCACTTGCCTGTGTTGCATGACGCAGGGCGATATCGAGAATGCTTTGGGTCACAGCTAGTTCATGCATAGTGGTTAAGTTTAATTAAACTTCATTCTCAAATATAAAGAAGTGAGGAAAGTCATCGCGTTTTTGGATAACTTTCCTCATAATTAGACAAATTGCAAGCTAAATTAAGGGGTTATTGCATGTCCCCATGCTTTGAGTTGTTCCACGACGTTGATGACAAGAAACCCGATCTTCGATTTGATCAATGGAGACATCTCAAGTCCCATATCCAGCCATTCCGGTTGGATGCCCCAGAGGACGATCCGCTTGGGGTACAAGTCCATCAACTTGGACGCGGCCAACATATCTGGCACACCCACTTGATGGGGGGAAATTTTCATTGAAAGAAAAGCAGGCACCTCGTCATTTTCGAGGCGGATGATCGTTCCGGGTTCCTTATGTGTTTCGACCGCATCAATGAGTAAAAGGTTTTCTATGCCTTCCAGGTAATACAAGAGGTCCATGCCCAATACACCCCCATCCAGAACATGGACCTCTTTTGGTATTACATAGCCGGCCAGTAAACGCTCAATGACATGCACCCCTACGCCTTCGTCGGACATCAATGTGTTGCCGACTCCCAGCACGAGTGTTTTATAAGCGGGCTGATCAAACACTAACGGGCTCCGCGGACTTTAAGGAGCGGACTATTAAAGTTCTCAACCGTATCAACGCTGACCTGATTGATCTCATTGCCATCAACATCCAGCAGGTGAACGCCGCAGGCGATACATGGGTCAAAGGAATGGATGGTGCGAAGTACTTCCAATGGCATCTTCTCGTCGGCGATGGGCGTACCGACCAGGGCTGATTCGTACGGTCCAACCTGACCTTTAGCATCGCGCGGTGAGCAGTTCCAAGTGCTGGGCACTACCATTTGATAGTTTAGAGTCTTCTGGTCTTTGATCTGGATCCAATGTCCCAAAGAACCACGCGGCGCTTCAGTGTGTCCCCAGCCTTTTGCTTCGGCGGGCCAATTTGCGGGGTCCCACATACTGCCTTCATGAACAGCAATATCACCGGATTTGATGTTGGCGATGAGTTCGTCTGTCCACGGGATTAATTGTTCGGCAACCACCACGGTTTCGATACAGCGCGCAGCGGTGCGTCCCAATGTAGAGAAAAGCGCTTCGGGGCCTGCGCCAAGAGCCTTCAAAACAGAGTTGACCACTTCCACGACTCGTTTATGTCCACTCGCATAAGCGACCAACATGCGGGCAAGAGGACCGACTTCCATGGCATGGTCTTCGAGGCGCGGGGCTTTCATCCATGAATATTTCTGGTCTACATTAAGGAAGTTATAGGGAGGCTTCGGTCCTGTGAAGTTCGGGTTGGTCTCGCCTTCCCAGGGATGCTTGCCTTTCTTCTCATCTTCATATTGGTACCATGAATGGGCGACATGCTCGGCAACACCTTGCTGGTCAACTGGATTAACCTTGCTCAAATCTTTGTTGAGGAGGAAACCAGAGGGCAGCCAGGGAGTTCCGTCGGCTTGAGGGAAGTCACCATAAGAGAGGTAATTGCCCAGTCCGCCGCCGATGGCTGCCCAATCCAGATAGAACGGGGCTATGGCTAATACATCGGGCAGGTAGACTTTGTCCACGAATTCCTTTGCTTTGGCAAACAATCCTTGAAGCATGGCAATTGAATCGGCATTGAGCGCGGCTTGGCTGGTCGGGTCAATAGGAGTTGCCATACCACCCACGAGATAAGTTTGCAGGTGCGGATTCTTGCTGCCCAAAATCGCATGGGCGCGGATCACATCACGCTGCCAATCGAGGGCTTCGAGGTAATGTGCCACTGCCATGAGGTTGGCTTCGGGCGGCAGTTTATACGCAGAATGACCCCAATACGCATTGCCGAACGGACCTAACTGTCCACTATTTACATAAGAGGCGAGTTTGTCTTTGACGGCTTGGAAATAAGTGGTGCTGGATTTTGGCCAATCGGAAATTGACTGTGCCAATTTAGAGGTAGCTTCCGCATCTGCATCCAACGCGCTGACTACATCCACCCAATCCAATGCGTGCAGGTGATAGAAGTGGATCACATGGTCTTGAACGTATTGCGTAGCCTGGATCAAGTTTCGCAAAATGCGTGCATTGCTGGGGACAGTAATTCCAAGGGCATCTTCAACGGTTCGTACAGATGCCAGTGCATGTACTGTTGTGCACACCCCGCAAGCTCGCTGGGTGATCGTCCATGCATCGCGCGGGTCGCGTCCTTTTAAGATCAATTCAATTCCGCGGAACATGGTGGCGGAGGCCCATGCATCGGAAACCGCACCTCCATCCACTTGAACTTCAATGCGCAGATGGCCTTCAATACGAGTAATGGGGTCAATAGCTATTCTTGTCATTGTTTAATTCTCCTTGAGTGTGGAGTCGGCAAAAAGCCGCCGTGGTGAAATTTTTAGGCATGAGCCTTATCAGGGTCGGGAAACAACTTGAAGTAACGAACGACTACCCAGTAAAGCAGGAAGCCTCCGGCGACCATTCCTATGGTTATGAATATTTCAACAAAAGATGGGAAGTAAGAAATGGGTCCGGGTTCGGCCAAGCCGATCCACGAAACAACCAGACGCTCGATGAATGTCCCGATCAAAGCGAAGATGCCTGCCCAGAACGGACCTGAAGTATGCCCAACTAATTTAGAGAGCAGGATCGCCAACGGTAGAACAATACCGATCAGGAACTGGAACCAGGCCAAGAGTCCAAAAGCATCCGGCTTAAGCAGCAGAGGAATTTTTCCGCCGCCCATCCAATCGCCAACTTTGAGCGCAGCATACAACATCAAGTTGATGCTCATGGCTTGTCCGATACGACGGAACAACACACGGTCAATTGGCAGCTTCATCGCTTTCCAAATTAATTTGATCGCAATGGCGGTTGCTCCAAGCCCTGTATACACAGCCTGCAAATAGAACAAAAGCGGCAGGGCAGGTGTCCACCAGAGTGGATGAAGTTTATGCGACATCAAAAGGAACATGGATCCAAGCGAAGATTGATGCAAGATCGAAAGTACAATGCCAGCACCAGCGATGATGAAGATACTGCGATTGATCCAGCGAACGGGTACGGTGTAACCCCACTTCTCAAGGAACACCGGCGCGATCTCCAATATCAGGATCAGGGTATACAAGGTAACGCACAGGCTTATTTCTTCAAGGAAGGAATGAAGGTTCATAAAGCCCGGCACGAAGATGTTGTAGAACTGATTCCAACGTCCGATATCCAGGAAGAGCAGGATACCTACAACCCCGTAGCCGAGAAAACCTGCGAGTACCGCGGGGCGGATAATGGAATGATAATCTTCCCTTCCGAGGAAATACGAGAGCAGCGAAATCGTGAACGCCGCACCAGCAAACGGGATCAGGAATAGATCAATTGTGATCCAAATGCCCCACGGATATTGATCGCTCATATTCGTCGTGGGACCAAGCCCAACCACCAGACGATAAATCGCCAGCCCAATGCCAAGCAAGGTCAGTGCGAGCAAAGGCCAGAAGGCAAATGGGATGTCGTTTTTACTGGGTCGAGTTATAGTGGCCATGTGTCCTCCCAACCTCCGCGCTTGGCGGTCATGCGGATCAGACCTAAGAGGATCGGTCCGCCGATCAAAACACCGGGCAGGATGATATCGGCAGTGCCTTCACTAATTTCAGGGATAGGCCTTGTGCCAAGATCTTCGAGTCCCAGATTTTTGAAATCAACGCCGGAAAGATACATGACGGAAGTACCGCCCGCATCATCCTTACCGTAAACATGGTCCACGTAACGGGCAGGGTCATCGCTGATTCGTTTTTCTGCCTTCACGATCAGATCACCTCTTTTACCGAAGATGAGCGCGCCAGTCGGGCAGCGTTCTGCGCAAGCAGTTGGCAGCCCATCCTTCAAGCGGTCAGCGCATAAGGTGCATTTGGTGATGACGGGGAAATGGGCAACATCCCACTCAAAACGCGGAATATGGAAAGGACAGGCATACATGCAATAACGGCAGCCGATGCAGCGATCCTTGTCATAGGTAACTGCTCCCGTTTCTGACTTTTGTAACGCATGAACAGGACATCCGCTCACACAGGCCGGGTCAATGCAATGCATACATTGGCGTTTGACAAAGGAATAATCATTCTCGCCTTGATATAACTGGATCATCGTCCAGGTATCTGCGGAAAGTTCCTTGGGCGCATCATAAACTTGTCTGTCATCTGGTTCGGGCGTGGTGTTGTTCCATTGACGGCAGGCATTTGTACAGGCATTACAGCCCACGCAGATGGTTGCGTCATAGAGCATGGCTGCATATTCATTCGGGTCAGTTTCACCCTTTGAAAGCACCGGTCCTGATGTAACGAGAGCGCCACCGATTGCCAGCCCGGCAGCCTTGAAAAAATCTCTGCGGCTAAGTGTCATCTCAGCCTCCTACTTTTTTGTAGTCCTGGCAGGCGGAGGGGTGGGTTCCTCGTCCGGTTTGGAAAGGGTCTTGTAAGCGGCAACACCAGCCGCGCCGATTGCAGCTCCTGCCACAGCGCCGATCACGCCGGTCGTTGCAGGATCAAGCTTCTGGGTCGGCAATTGAACCGGTGCATAAGTCGCAGGTGGTGCGTAGCGTTGAAGGTCCGCTTGGTTGTATGCCCCAAGCTCCCAGAATCCCGGTTCAGAGCAGGCAATACATCCATGACCCGCTTTGATGGGCCAACTTGTACCATCATTGTATTGAACTGCCGGGCAGTTATGGAAAGTGACAGGTCCTTTGCAACCCATTTTATACAGACACCAACCTTTGCGGTGACCTTCATCACCCCAAGCAACGGTGAACTCGCCAGCGTCAAAGTGTCCACGGCGTGGGCAGTTATCGTGGATGCGTGCACCGTAAGCAAACAATGGGCGACCAAGATCATCCATTGCAGGTAATTCGCCAAAGGTCAGGAAATGAACGACGGTGGCTGTCAGGTTGACAGGATTGACCGGGCAACCCGGCAGGTTGAGGACTGGTTTTTTACCGCCAACAATTGTGGATACTGGTACTGCGCCAGTGGGGTTTGGGCTGGTAGCAGGGACACCGCCAAAGGCCGCACAACTTCCAATTGCAACGACTGCCAATGCACCCGGCAGAGCTTCTTCCAACAACTGAATAGCAGATTTGCCGGCTATACAGCAGTAGGCTCCATCTTCACCCTGCGGAATTGAGCCTTCAACCACGAGTAAATATCCACCCGCATCAATGGTTGCTTTCTTGGCTGCTTCTGCCTGTTCGCCAGCCGCTGCCATGATGGTCTCGTGATAATCCACAGCGAGTACATCCAATATCAATTGGGATACAGTGGGGCGGGAGGCTCGAAGCAGGGCTTCGCTGTTTCCTGCGCAATCCTGAAACTCCAACCAGATCACAGGTGTGCGTTTGGAGTTGGCAAGTGCATTGGCGATCATTTCCGAATACCCCTTGGGCATTGCCAGAACACCGGCCATCATAGAACAGAACTTGAGAAAATCACGTCTGGAAACCCCCTGGGTTGTTGCAGCTTGCTGAATGCTAAGTTCCTTCATATCCGAACCTCCTCGTATGAAATGATTGTGAGTTCATTCACAAATTCAGACAATTTTCGTGCAATTACTTGTGATTATTTTAGCGGTTAAGAAAAATTTTACAATCATGACATTCGTTACTAGAATGAGGTGAACAACCTCATTAACTCCAGTTTATGTAATGTCATATTACAAATTTTGATTATGTAATTTGTCTTACAACACAAATTTCGGTCTGAATGATTTTCTTGAGAGTAGCGTTGTTGAAAGCGGACGTTGGAGAACGTCCGCTACACAAAACATAACTTTTTCTGTGTAGTAGTGCGCTCCTAGCGCACTTGTGCAAGTGGTCTAATATGTAAAATGAATTTGCGATGGAGAAAAATCAAGATAGAAAACAATAACCATGTCTTTACGAAGAGGGCATTGCCCCACGACACTTAAATAATATGCCAGCGCTATGAGCAATCCCCGCATCAATTAGGCGTATGTGATCTGCATTTCACTTGATCATATAAGTAAAATAAAAGTGGAAAGCCTGTAAGTTTTGTCTGTGCTTTTTTTCGCAAGAACAAAAAAGGTAAGGTATAATAAAAAAACTGCGAATAAATAAACGCAATTTCATTTTAAGGCTGAGTATGTCAAGCGCATTTAAACTTCCCAACGAATATTGGTCTTCCCTCCAAGTCGCCCCGCAAGATATTGAAAATCTCCACAACTTTTTATTTGATCGTGAGACACCTTTAACCTCCCGCGATCTGTCTATTGAGTTGGTGGAAGCGCGGATCAAAGCAGAACGGGATGCCGCTGATAGCAAGAAAAAGTCCGGTGGCAAAAGTTTTCTTCCCAAGGAAAAATATCAAGTGGGTGATGAGCTTGTTTTCCCGGCCTTGGAGTGGAAACACGGCAAAATTGTGTCGCAGCGAGTTGGTGTCAACCCAACTATAAAGGATTTTGATGTATTGACTGTTGAGTTGGAAGATGGGTCAGAGCGGATGTTTGCATCCAATCTTGAAGCTCATTTCCTAAACGAAGCGCCGGTCTCCACGCCCGAAAGCGATGAAATGACCTCCGCTACTGTTCTACTTGAACATGGCGACTTAATTGAAAAGAAAATAGAGTCTGCATTCAAAGCAGATGAAGGTTTGGTTAAGATCGCGGGACGTTGGTTCCCGCGTGCGCTGCTCATTGATATCACTCAGGGACAATTAAATCTTGCCGAAGCTGTGTTGGATATGTCCGGCGGCGAGCCGCTTCCGACAGAGGCTTTAATGAAAGATATTGAATTACCGGCCGGCGTAAACCCAAAATTGGCCGAGTTCTCTTTGAATAACGCTTTGCAGGATGATAAACGTTTTGATGAAGTTGGTTCTGCAGGACAAGTGCTATGGTGTTTGCATCGTCTGGAGCCGGATTATGTGCGGGAAGTTCCACCCTCATTACAATATGTACCCATTGAGTATGACCGTGATGGACTTAGCCCTGCGATGAAGAATCTCGAATCACAACTGGATGACGAGTTGACTCCGTCCGAAGAAACTGATTCTCGCGGAGATATTCCTTCGATCACGATCTCATTGATCTATCCCCATTTGCGGGCAGGGACCTTGCCCATGTCGGCCCGTGCACGGAAATTATTCCCGACCGCTTATGAATCGCCGCGCGTCCGCTTTACATTAGTGGATGGCAAGACGAGGCAACGTATCCCGGCCTGGGTTGTTCGTGAACATGGTTATGTTTATGGATTGCGCGAGTGGTATAAAGCCCATCAGTTAATTCCCGGCTCGCTGGTGCAGATCCGTCGCGGCGAAAACCCAGGCGAAGTCATTGTGGAAGTGAAAAGTCAACGTTCTTCCAAAGACTGGGTCCGCACCGTGCTGATCGGCAAGGATGGCGGCTTCGTCTTTGCGATGTTGAAGCAAGCCATTACTGCAGAATTCAATGACCGCATGGCCATTCACGTCCCTGATTTTAAATCGCTGGACCCTGTTTGGGAAAAGAAGCGCACGTTTGATGAACTCGTTCTTTCAGTCATGCGCGAGTTGACAAAATCAAATCCACAGGGACATGTCCATGCGCAGGAGTTGTATGCGGCAGTAAATCTTGTACGCCGTGTTCCGCCAGCGCCGCTCTTTGCTTTGTTGGAGGCAAACCTGATGTTCAAGCATGTAGGTGATCTGCACTTCCGCTTGGAAGAGGAGACGGTATGAGCCTATTAAAGCCTTCAGTGAAGACACCTTTCCATATTGACTTCGATTGGTGGAAGCAAAACGAACGGGATTGGCATGTGTTTTTACGTTCATTGTTATGCGCCGATCATCAGTTGACTTTTGCGGAGACGGAAGAAGGCGGAATGATAGATTGGGTTGATCCCATGACCGCCGAAGTAAAACTTGTGGATGGCATTCAACATGCGTTAATGAGTCATTGTGCGTTATTGCCTGAATTTTCCGATGCACATACGGCATTGGTCGAAGCCATTTTTCGAAGTTTTCTCGCAAATGGAAATGTGCCGCTTTCCGCTGATGATCTTGCAAAAAAGCTTAACCGCCCCGCAGATACCATATTACGGACCATTGCCGGTCCGCGTGTGTATCGTGGCTTAAGACCTTATCAACAACCCGCTCCTGTCACCGCAATAAGCGAATAGAGCGGTAATTTGCCCCCGTAGCTCAACGGACAGAGCGCCTGCCTTCTAAGCAGTAGGTTGAAGGTTCGATTCCTTCCGAGGGCACTACAAAAAGTAAACGCATCGTGCATAGTAAGGAGAAAATCTATGCCTACGGTCATTCGAAAGTCAGGTACCGCGATTTTGGAAACCCGCCGTGAAATTTTACATGCTGTAAGCTGGCAGGTCCGTTCCCATGTTTGGAGTCCGCCCACAGACGAATACGAAACGGAAGAATCGTATATCGTTCTCGTCGAAATAGCGGGGATGCGAGATGATGATTTTGAAATCTCACTTGAAAACAACACACTCCTAATTTCAGGCACACGCCCTGATCTTCTGGAGCGGCGCGCGTACCAGCAAATGGAAATACGTTTCGGGAAATTCGCGACCTCGGTTAATTTGCCCGGCCCTATAGACATCGAACAGGCACGTGCCGAATATCAAGATGGTTTTTTGACGATAATCCTCCCCAAAGCAAGATAAAACAAGGTTGAATCATAATATGGCCGCAGAGCGCTTGCAATCAGGTATTCACGAATTCTTTCAATCCATGGATGAAAACAACGACGAACTTACCAGGATGTTCATGTCGTCTGTCTTGTCGCAGATCCAGAAAAAGGATGACGGGTCATCCGAACCGGAAAATGGTGACAAAAGCGAAGCGCAAAAATTCCCCGATGTGCTTCCCATCCTGCCATTACGCGGGGTCGTTGTCTATCCAAACACAGCTGTCCCGTTGACAGTAGGGCAGGCGCGCTCGATCCGCCTGGTGGATGATGTTGTCGGTGGGGATAAACTCGTTGGGTTGGTGGCAGCTCTCGATCCCGAAAAAGAAACGCCGGGACCCAATGAGCTCTATCAAATTGGAACCATTGCCACAGTCCACCGCCTCCTGCGCGCACCGGATGGAACAGTCCGTTTGCTGGTGCAGGGAATGGAGCGTTTTCGGTTAGGTGAATTTGTTCAAGAGGAACCATATCTCAAAGCGCATATTGAACTTATCCCTGAAACCATCGAAGATAATCTTGAGAACAGCGCCCTCGCGCGGAATGCGCGTGACCAGTTCCAGCAGATCACGCAGATGATTCCCTCATTTCCTGATGAATTGGTCGGCTCGATCACATCGTTGGAAGACCCTCTTCAAACTGCGTACACCATCGCGAATTTCCAACGCATAAATTTACAGGACGCTCAGGAAATCCTTGAGCTTGATTCTGTTTACGAAAAATTAAAAAAGCTCATTGGTTTGCTCGTCCGCGAATCGGAAGTGTTGACGATCGGGCAGAAGATCCAAAACGAAGCGCGCGGTGAGATCGAAAAAGTGCAACGCGATTATTTCCTGCGCGAACAGATGAAAGCCATCCAGCGCGAACTTGGCGAAAAGGATGAGCAATCGGAGGAAGCCGAGGAGTTTCGCAAGAAGATCGAAGAAGCGAAAATGCCCGAAGAAGCGCTGAAGCAGTCCAAACGTGAGTTGGACCGCTTGTCGCGTTTGCCGACTGCCGCAGCCGAATACGGCGTCATCCGCACCTATCTCGATTGGCTGGTTACGCTCCCGTGGTCGAAGTCCACTGAAGATAACCTTGACATTGCCCATGCCCGCGAAATCCTGAACAAGGATCATTTTGGGCTTGAGGATGTAAAGGACCGCATCCTTGAATTCTTGGCGATCCGCAAATTACGGATCGACCGTAAAGATGAAATGAAAGAACCGTCAAGTGACGTGATCCGCCGCGACCGGGAAGGTGTGATCCTTTGTTTCGTGGGACCTCCCGGCGTCGGTAAGACATCCCTCGGACAATCCATCGCGCGTGCGATGGAGCGCAAGTTTATCCGCGCTTCATTAGGCGGCGTGCGTGACGAGGCTGAGATTCGTGGACATCGCCGTACCTACATAGGCGCGATGCCGGGACGTATCCTCCAATCCCTGCGTCGCATGGATTCCAAGAACCCGGTCTTCATGCTGGATGAAATTGACAAGCTCACCTCCGATTTTCATGGAGACCCTTCGTCAGCTTTGCTCGAAGTGCTAGACCCCGAACAGAACGGCGAATTCCGCGATAATTATCTCGAAGTCGCTTATGACCTTTCGCAAGTCTTCTTCATCACAACAGCCAACACATTGGAGACGATTCCTGGTCCATTGCGTGACCGTATGGAATTGATCTTCCTTTCGGGCTATACCGAAAATGAAAAGCTTGCCATCGCGCGCGGATATCTTATCCCGCGCCAGATCCGTGAGAATAGTTTGCGCGAAAGGGAGGTCTCATTTAACGATGATGCCTTGATGATGATCATCCGCCAATATACGCGTGAGGCGGGCGTGCGAAGTTTAGAGCGCAAGATCGGCGCAGTCTGCCGCAAAGTCGGTACGAAGATCGCGGAAAACAAAGGTGATAAATACGAGATCACGCCAGAACTTGTAGAGGAATATCTCGACCATCCAATTTACTTTGGACCCGAGGAGATGAACAAACGCACTTCGATACCCGGCGTTGTCCCCGGACTCGCGTGGACTTCCTTTGGCGGCGACATTTTGTTCATTGAAACAACGTCTATGCCCGGCGGACGGGCCTTTCAGGTGACCGGTTCCATCGGAAACGTCATGCAGGAATCAGCGCGCGCGGCTTTATCTTATGTCCGCTCGCGTGCGGTTTCATTGAACATTCCGCAGGAATTCTTTGAAAAGAATGACTTGCACATGCACATTCCCGCCGGCGCACAGCCAAAAGACGGACCCTCCGCAGGCGTGGCAATGGCAACCTCTCTGGTGTCGTTGATCTCCGGCCGCAAGGTCAAGCCGCAGATTGGAATGACCGGTGAGATTTCGTTGAGAGGTCAGGTTTTGGCGATTGGCGGCGTCAAGGAAAAGGTGTTGGCAGCGCATCGCAACGGTCTGACAACTGTCATTTTGCCCAAGCGAAACGAACAAGATATTGACGATGTTCCGGATGAGATTCGGCAATCCATGAAATTCATATTCGCCGAATCCGTTGAGGATGTTTTGAATGCGGCATTGGAAACTGCGAAAACAGAAAAAAAACAACCTAAAAAGATCGTGAAGAAGAAATCAAATATAACGAAAGTAAAAAAGAATGACAAAGCCCAAAATACTACTCGCAGAAGATGATGTCACCATGGTTTCGCTGTTGAAGACACTCCTGAAAATGGAGGGCTTTGATGTTGTGTCCCTTCACGCCGATGATGATGTCCCTGCGGCGGTTCGTAAAGAGAAACCTGATGTCTTATTGATGGATGTCCATTTATTGAATCAAAGCGGTTTGGATATTCTGGATGACATCCGCAAGGATAAAGATATTAGCAGCCTTGGCGTGGTCATGTCTTCCGGTGCAAATGTCAAGGAAGAATGTATGAGCCGCGGCGCAAATGGTTTTTTACTCAAACCCTACATGCCCGATGAGCTTATATCTTTATTAAAGCAAACCATTAAACTTAATTGATTTCAGTGAAAATTCGCGAATTTTGTTTCCCTGAAGATTATGAAGGCGCACTGAAATTGTGGGGCGGCATGGAAGTGGGGGTGAAGGTGGGTCGTTCAGATACGTCGGAAGAAATCCAGAAAAAACTTCAACGCGACCCCGACCTTTTTTTGGTTGCTGAAATAAACAAAGAGATCGTTGGCACGATCATTGGTGGCTACGATGGACGTCGCGGTATGATCTATCATCTCGCAGTTCAGAAAAACAATCGCGAGCAGGGCATTGGAACTTTACTTCTCGAAGAGGTGGAAAAACGCCTGCAAGCCAAAGGTTGCCTGAAATGTTATTTGCTCATTACAACCGATAACACAGACGCCGCGCAATTTTATGAACAACGCAACTGGAACGAAATGACAGGTGACCGTATCTTCGCCAAGGAGTTTTCAAAATGATCCGATTTGGAATCCTGACTCTCTCTGACCGATCATCGCGCGGTGAACGTGCAGACGCTTCAGGTCCTGCCCTTGCGGATCTGATCCGCGCCCAGAATTGGTCAGTGACCGAACAAAAGATTCTCCCCGACGATGAATCAGCCATCCGCGCCGCATTGACCGAATGGGCAGACAGCGGCCGTTTTGACATCATCCTTACCACTGGAGGCACAGGCTTTGCCTTGCGTGACGTCACTCCCGAAGCCACGCGCGCTGTTATTCAACGCGATGCACCGGGTCTTGCCGAAGTGATGCGCGCTGAGAGTTTGAAGAAAACCCCACACGCCATGCTCTCACGCGCCGTGTCCGGTATTCGCGGGCGGACTCTTATCATCAATTTGCCCGGCAGCCCGAAGGGCGCAGTGGAGAATTTGCAGGCGGTATTGCCTGTCCTTTCCCACGCCGTTCAATTGTTGACAGATGACCCTGCTTCAGAATCATCTCATTAATATATTATCTGCGTTCAGGGTTGAACCTAGCCAGTCCCCGCAACTCATTGGTATAATCCGCCCGCTAAAAAAATCAAACAAACAAGGAAAGTGCAAGCATGATAGATGTAAATGAACTTCGTAAAGGCGTCACATTTGAATTGGATGGCAACCTCCTGAAAGTATTGGACTACAGCCACAATAAAACGGGGCGCGGCAATGCCAACATTAAAGTCAAAGCCCGTAATTTATTAACCGGTGCCACCATCGAGCGCACATTCAACTCCGGTTTATCCGTGCAGGATGTGAGCCTTGATTTTGCCAACGTTTCGTATCTGTACAATGATGGCGATCTTTATTACTTCATGGACAGTGTGACTTTTGAGCAACCCGGCATTAGGAAAGAATCTCTGGGCGATGCCGCACAGTATCTCAAAGAAGGCATGGAAGTAAAGTTGACCTTCTACAAAGGCGAACCTATTGATGTGGAAATCCCCACTTCGGTGGATTTGAAAGTTGTTGAAGCCGATATGGCCATTCGCGGTGATACAGCTACCGGCGTCACCAAGAAGGTCACCACTGAAACTGGCATTCAGGTGCAATGCCCGAACTTCGTCGTTGTAGGCGATACCATCCGCGTGGACACGCGCACTGGCGAATACCTCACACGAGTATAAATTTTAGCAGGGGCGCAACATGTCGCGCCCCTGCTTTGATGATATGAAAACTCCCGCTGGTCGTGAATGTCCGCATTTCTTTGGTGATTACTATCGTGGTCGCAATATCGAAGAATGCCGCTTGTTGACAGCTTCCGGGCAATCATGGTCGCCCGACCTGTGTAAGACATGCCCCGTGCCTGAGATCGCGCGAGCCAATTCATGCCATTACATGCAACTGAGGTTAACCGTGGTACGTCCCATTACAGCCATGTTTCAACGCCGCGTGCAGGTGACTGCATTCTGTAACAAGTCTAACCGCAACGTAATTGAACCGCAGGTCGGCTGTGGGGAGTGTCATGACATTCCTTTTAAATTTGAAGTAAAAGAATAACTCCCGACCCCGGGGGCAGTCCAATCTCATGACGCTTACACTCCTGCTCGACCTCGACGATACCCTGCTCAACACAAATCTGGAAGCTTTTATTCCGGGGTACTTTCAGGCGCTGGCAAAAGACCTTGCTCCTCGAGTCGCTCCCGAAAAAATGCTTCGTGCGCTAATTTCCGGTACGCGCAAGATGAGCGAAAACGAAGATTTTTCCCGCACCCTGGAAGAAGTGTTCAGCGCAGAGTTTTATCCGCAAATAAATATTCCCCGCGCAGAGCTTGAACCCACTCTTGAAAATTTTTACGATCATGTATTCCCAACGCTGTCAGGTTTAACTTCACAAAAGCCTGAAGCGAAAGTATTTGTGGACTGGGCGTTTGCCCAGGGATTTTGCATCGCTATCGCCACTGATCCGCTCTTCCCGTACAAGGCAACGCATCACCGCTTGCGCTGGGCAGGGTTTGAGCCGGAGCAATTTGAGATCGTTTCATCTTTCGAGCATTTCCATTTTACAAAATCACATCCTGCATATTATGCAGAAGTGCTTGGCCGCATCGGCTGGGCGGAAGGTCCCGTCCTTATGGTGGGGAATGACATGGATCGCGACATTCTGCCGGCCGAAAAGCTTGGGCTGAGGACATTTCATATCGTTGACGAATCCGCTGTCAGGTCCGAACCTGATGCGGGGGTGCGCGGCAATTTAGTTGACCTGCGCCTTTGGCTTGAGTCTACCGATCCCGCATCCCTGACTCCATCCTTCAAATCCATCGACTCGTTATTTGGAATATTGTCTGCAACTCCCGCTGTGTTGAATGGATTTTCGTATGGTTTGGATTCATCTGCATGGATTGATAAACCCGCGCCAGATGATTGGTCCTTGACTGAGTTGATCTGTCACCTGCGTGACACCGAACGCGAGATACACCACATGCAGATCAAATTGTTCAGCGAACAAAGCGAGCCTTTTATACCGCGCCCGGATACAAGTGTGTGGGCAAGTCAACGCGATTATTTGCATGAAGATGGAAAGTCTGCCCTAAGGGAATACAACGATGCACGGCGCGAAACATTAGAGTTGCTTAAGAATATTGCGAAGGATGATTGGAGTCGCAAGGCGCGTCATGCGATTTTTGGCCCGACCAATTTCCTCGAAGTGGTCAGTTTTATAGCCGATCATGACCGGATGCACATCCAACAGGCTTGGAGTACACTCAAGAAGATGTAAAGTTTTGGCGTGTCTTCCAAGTGATTGCAGTGTTGTATGAGAAATAAGGGACAAGTTTTACTCTTGTCCCTTATTTGTTAAAATGAAAATTATCGTTAATTTATTATAAGGAGAACACGCATGAGAAAACGTGTAGTAATAACAGGGCTGGGTTGTATAAGCCCAGTAGGAAATAATGTGAAGGATACCTGGCAGGCACTGCTGGCTGGAAGATCCGGCGCAGCGCCTATCACTGCTTTTGATGCAAGCGCGCATAAAACAAAATTTGCCGCAGAAGTTAAGGGGTTTGATCCGTTGGCTCTGTTTGGCACACGCGATGCCCGTAAGATGGATCGTTTCACTCAATTTGCCACTGCTGCTACATTACAGGCTATGGAACAATCTGGATTAAAAATTGACGATTCAAATCGCGACCGCGTCGGCATTTTGATCGGTACTGGCATTGGCGGGATCATGACCTTGCTTGAACAGAATGAGGTCTTGCGTGAACGAGGACCCGAGCGTGTCAGCCCGTTCCTTATCCCAATGATGATCTCCGATGGCGCGGCTGGAAACATCGCCATCCGCGTTGGTGCACGTGGACCGAACATGTCAATTGCCACAGCTTGCGCCTCTGGCACGAACGCACTGGGCGAAGCCGCAGAAATGATCCGCCGCGGCGCGGCAGATGTAATGATCGCTGGCGCTTCTGAATCGGCCATCCATCCATTAGCCATGGCTGGTATGAATGTGATGACGGCCTTATCCACACGCAATGGTGATCCGCAAAAAGCATCGCGTCCCTTCGATAAAAACCGTGATGGGTTTTTGATGGGTGAAGGCGCGGGTGTTTTGATCCTTGAATCACTTGAATTTGCGCAGGCGCGCGGGGCGAAGATTCTTTGTGAGTTCTCAGGTTACGGCACAACTGATGACGCTCATCATATTTCTGCGCCTGCAGAAAATGGGGCAGGCGCGGCCATGTCCATGAGCCTTGCGTTGCAGAGCGCAAATCTCAAAACTACAGGTGTTGGTTATATCAATGCACATGGTACTTCCACTTATTTGAATGACAAGAGTGAAACCGCCGCCATCAAATCTGTCTTCGGAGAGCAAGCTTATAAAATCCCGGTCTCATCCACCAAGTCAATGACCGGCCACCTGTTGGGCGCATCGGGCGCTTTGGAAGCGGTGATCAGCGCAATGGTTATCATGAATAATATTCTGCCCCCCACGATCAATTATGAAACGCCCGACCCAAATTGTGATCTTGATTATGTCCCCAACCAATCGCGCGAAGTTGCGCCTCAGCATGTGATGTCGAACTCATTCGGTTTTGGCGGACATAACGCCACCTTGATCTTAAGTCGTTTCGAGTAAAACGAGTAAAGGAGAAAGAATGCCATTCGCGCATATTACGGGGTGGGGCATGTATGTCCCTGAACCGGTATTGACCAATGATGATATTTCCAAAATGGTTGATACGAATGATGAATGGATCCGTGACCGCACTGGAATCCGTGAGCGTCATATTGCCCGTGAAAATGAGTTTCCCTCAACATTGGCTGTGGAAGCAGCGATCAAAGCACTGCAAGTAGCGAATCTCGCCCCTACTGAATTAGATCTTATTATTTGTGCCACATCCTCGCCTGAGTATATTTTCCCTGCAACGGCCTGTCTCATTCAAGATCAGATCGGAGCTTCCAAGGCCGGCGCCTTTGATTTATTGGCGGCCTGTTCTGGTTTTATTTTTGCCACCAATATGGCGGCTCAAGCCATTCGTAGTGGTTCGATCAAGAATGCACTGGTCATTGGTACGGAAACCCTTTCGCGCTTTGTGAATTGGAAGGATCGAAATACGTGCATCTTGTTTGGAGATGGCGCAGGGGCTTTTGTTTTGCAGGCGAGTGAAATCCCCGGCGGAATCCTTTCCGCGGTGATGCACTCTGACGGTTCCGGCGCAGACTCATTGACCTTACCCGGAGGCGGCTCGCATCATCCTGCCACTGAGTTGACTCTGCACGAAGGCAAGCATTTTGTGCAAATGGACGGTAAAGAAGTTTTCCGCTTTGCTACTCGCGTGATGGGACGTGCCTCCATTGAAGCTTTGGAATCCGCCGGTTTGACCACCGCTGATGTGCAGTGGATCATCCCGCATCAGGCGAACCTCCGTATCATCGAGACGGCAGCAAAATACTTAAAAATGCCGATTGAAAAATTTGTCATCAATGTTCAAAATTATGGAAATACATCCACTGCCTCGATCCCGATCGCGACTGTTGAGGCTGCCCAAAAGGGACAACTAAAGATCGGTGACAAGATCGTCTTTGTTGGCTTTGGCGCAGGGCTTACCTGGGGCGCCATGGTCGTTCAATGGACAGGACCCATCCCTGCCAAGAAACTTGTCCATCCCGAGCAATATCGAAGGTTTGCGCGTTTACGCTCGTTCGCGCGCCGTATGCTCCGCTTTATTGAAGGACTCCTCTCGCGCAAGGAAATCTAATCACAATTTAAGTGATTCATGGTACGATAAGTTTGATATTCAAATAAAGGAGTGTTGTATGTTAGGATTACCAAAAGGTATGGAATGGATCGTTATTCTTGTGATTGTCATTCTTGTGTTCGGTCCCGGGCGCATTGGTAAAGTAGCTGGAGAACTTGGACGCAGTATAAAATCGTTCCGCGAAGGATTGGGGAACAAGGAAGAAACTGAAGAAAAAACTGGCGACTCCGAAGAAAAGAAATAGTTTATAGAGAAATAAAAAACTGACAGTCCAGCGACTGTCAGTTTTTTATTTCTGGAGAGTGCAATAATTTGATGGACTGCTAATTTACTTGGGTACGATCATTGAGATGAATTTCGGAAAAAAAATGATCAAAGCTGCGGTTGTAATGAAATATGGACCGTAAGGTATAAAGATCATTAATGCATTCTTCGAATATTTCCGTGTAATTACCAGCCAGAGAACGAGTATGAAGCTGACCAAACCGCCAAGGAGAACCCCGAATAACATCCCGAACCAGATCAATGGCCAACCCAGCATTAGCCCAAGAATGGTAAGAAGGATCACGTCCCCTGCGCCGAGGGCCTCTTCGTCATCTGCTTCCTCACCGCGTGCGAGCATACGTTTGGCGCGGATGCGTGTGAAGAGTACGCCGAAAAAATACAGGGCTAACATGATTAACAGCCCGCAAAGTCCACCCAGCAGGGTTGGCAAAGGCCCCCACTTTAGCCAACCAACTATCAGTCCAAGCAGAGAACCGAAGACGCTGGTGGGGTGGAGGATCAGACGGTGCTCCATATCAATTACGAAGATGAGCCCGAAATATATCAACAGGAGAATCCCAATGAGAAATCCGAGCTTGGTTGGCGGTCTGATCCAAATGTAGACACTGAGCGCCAGCAAAATAATTTGAACCAGCCATAAACGAACTTTGCGCGGGTGTCCATTGGGGCAGGGGCGAAAGAGGAAGTAATCCATCCATGTAAATTGAGCATCGCAGTGTGGGCAACTCGGATGACTCAAGCGTCGGGTGAATGGCAGAACGTCGGCAAGATAGTTTACGATCCATCCGGCGAGCCACCCAATAAAGATAGGGATGATGAATGTTATGTTCATTTGAAATCATTATAATTCGGATTTGATTTACGCTAAACCAAAATTTTGCACAAGCCAATTGAATCGTTCTTGGCGAATGAATAAAACTGCCTTACAATTCTCAAAACTTTAAAGGAGGCTTTTTATGGAAGAATTTGTGATTGAAGGCGGGAATCCATTACGAGGTGAGGTAACGCCTTCAGGAAACAAAAATGCGGCCTTACCTTTATTGGCCGCATGTTTGCTAACGAGCGAACCGATTGTACTTCATAATGTGCCGCATATCCGTGATGTGTTGGAGATGCGAAAATTGATCGAGAGCCTGGGGGCGTCTGTTGAAGAGTTGGATGGAAATACCTGGCGGATCACAACGCGGGAATTGGTCGCTTCACACCTTGACCCGGATCAGTGTCGCCGCATTCGGGCATCAATCCTGATCGCTGGACCAGTCCTTGCGCGCGCGGGTGGACTGCGTTTACCACCGCCCGGTGGGGACGTGATCGGTCGCCGCCGTTTGGATACACATATTTTAGCTTTGCGTGCCCTTGGCGCAAATATCACTTATGACCGCGTCTTCGACATCAAAGCAGATGAATTACATGGTGCAGATATTCTTCTGGATGAAGCCAGTGTAACAGCAACAGAAAACGCAGTCATGGCAGCGGTGCTTGCCAAAGGCGAGACAAGAATCCGCAACGCTGCGTCTGAGCCGCATGTGCAGGAGGTCTGTCGTTTCTTAAACATTCTAGGGGCAAAGATAGATGGAATTGGCTCCAACACTTTGCACATCTCAGGCGTGACCTCTTTGAAGGGCGGCGAGTTTACCATCGGACCTGACCTGCTTGAAGTTGTCAGTTATGTTGGGGCGGCAGTGGTCACACGTGGCGAAATTAAGATTCGCAACGCCGGGGTTGAGCATCTTGAAATGGTGCGTCTGGTCTTTCATCGCTTGGGAGTCAATTGGCAGGTGGATGGGAATGATCTGATCGTGCCTGCCGAGCAATCGCTTGTGATCGCCTCTGAAATTGACGGGGCGGTACCTGAGATTAAGACAAACGTTTGGCCTGCATTTCCCACAGACTTAATCAGCATCGCCATCACTGTTGCCACGCAGGCAACCGGTTCCGTGCTATTCCATGATTGGATGTTTTCAGGCCGTATGTATTTTACGGATAAACTGGTAGGCATGGGCGCACGCATTATCTTGTGCGACCCCTATCGGGTTGTGATCCAGGGACGCACGCAGCTCTATGGTGAAAAACTTGAAAGTCCTGATATCCGGGCTGGCATGGCGCTGGTGTTGGCAGCTTTAGCTGCAAAAGGAAAATCCAGAATACGAAATGTGAGTCAGATAGAGCGGGGATATGAACGGGTGGATGAAAAACTGCGATCCTTGGGGGCTAACATAGAAAGAGTGATCGAATAGGATAAAAAAATAGCGACCCTCTGGTCGCTATTTTTTCTTGGTGATATTGAGTTTATGGAGAATTTAATGTGATGACCTCTGATCCAACCCATACTTCCCATTGATCGGGATTGCTAGTACAGCCGCCGCCAAAGGATTTTGTTGAACCATTATTAGTTGTGATGAATGCGGAGAAACTATAACAACCTTGGGGGTAATCTACCAAGGTAATACTTTCACCCTTGCCTACGGAGTGACCTGTATAACCGCAATCTCCAAATACAGTTTGATTAAGAAAAATTGTGAGGACTACATCCCCGGTAGTGGCATTTTGAATGCGAAGTTTTGTTTTGGCGGCCCCGGAACTGGCAACCAGGGGTTTCCAGCAGTCAGCGCTGTTTACTGTGCTTGTAGGAAGTAATGTTGGGGTTGTTTCCAAAGTTGGGGAAGGGGGGACGGGAGTAAAGGTCGGTAAAGGAGTTGCCGTTGGCGTTTCTGTGGGAGTGTTGGTTGGAATGGCGGACTGAGTCATGGCAACAATCGTCCATGCAGCTGCGACATAGGTGCTTTGAACATCCGTTGGTGACATGGTTGGTGTGCTTTGCGGGCTGCAAGCTGCTATAAGAATGGCAAGTGCAATAAAGACAGGGACTAACTTTTTAAACATTTATTCTCCAAGGTGATTCTCTTATTTATTTTAGTAATATCGAGGCGTTGTGAAAAATACCCGCATTGAAAGTTGACTATGGTAGCAAAAAGACGTTCTTTATAATGACAATCTATTTAGGGATCGTCCAACAAGAACTTAATTCATCCCCGCCAATTAACTACTCTTTAGTTACCGATCACATCCATAAACTGCGTAACTACTTCCCGCAGCATCCGTTCTGGTAAAGCTCCCACCTGACGGTGTACCACTTTGCCACCTGAAACGAAGAGCAAAGTGGGGATTCCTTGAATCCCGAATTTCTGCATCCATTCTGCATGATCGTCAGTGTTGATCTTCGCAACAATGAGTTTGCCGTCTAACTCCTTCGCCAGTTTCTCAAGAGTTGGTGCGATCATTTTACAAGGTCCGCACCACGGCGCCCAGAAGTCCACGATCACGGGTAAGGTTGATTGCATTACATCTTTTTCGAAACTCTCATCTGAAATGTGTATTGGTTCTCCAGCCATTTTGTGAAATCCTTTTCTTGAAATTTTTATTTTAAATTGAATTAATTATCGTTGGGTTGAGCCGAAAAAGTATAACATAAATTCCCTGATACATTGTGTCCGTAGGGTATAATCGCGCCTCATGGCTAATTTATTTTCACAATGGAAAGACGGACTCTCACGTTCCAGTAAAGCCGCGTTTGGTCAGATCGCTTCACTGCTTGGGGCATCCGAGATCACTCAAGAGACATGGGATGACCTTGAGACTCTACTTATTCAAGCGGACATGGGAATCGAAACGGCAACTTCGGTTTTGGATTCTCTCAAGCGCATCCAGCGGACCGAAGGACTGATCCGCGCTAATGAGCTTTTTTCTGCGCTTCGGCGGGAGTTGCTTGCACGTCTGGAAATGCCGCCTGTTTTAAATTTAAGTCGCAAGCCCACTATTATTCTAGTGGTCGGCGTGAACGGCTCTGGCAAGACCACAACCATTGCTAAACTTGCCTCGCGTTTCAGTTCTGAAAAACGAAAAATCCTTCTCGGTGCCGCCGACACCTTTCGTGCCGCAGCGATGGACCAACTCCAGGTTTGGGGTGACAGGCTAAAGGTCGAGGTGATCGTTGGTGCTTCTGAGTCTGACCCTGGCGCAGTGGCATTCAATGCTGTTCAGGCCGGAGTCGCACGCAGCGTAGATATCGTCATAATAGATACGGCGGGACGCCTGCATACGCGTTTCAATTTGATGGAAGAATTAAAAAAAGTCAATCGTGTGGTTGGCAAGGCGCTGGAAGGCGCACCGCATGAAGTTTGGCTTGTGCTCGATGCAACGACTGGGCAAAACGCGCTGCAACAAGCTCGTTCTTTTAAAGAAGCGGTGCACGTGACAGGTGTGATCTTATCGAAGCTTGATTCGTCGGCACGCGGTGGTATGGCATTTGCCATTCAACGCGAATTGGGATTGCCGATCTTGTTTGCAGGGCTGGGCGAAAAAACCGAAGATTTGCAGCCCTTCGACCCCAATGCTTTTGTAGATGGAATTTTAGCTAATACCTAGGAGGACTTATGCAGGATCTAATTAACCGCTTGCAGGCCGCGAATGACCTGACTCAACAATTAATGGTGCGTCTTTGACTTGGTGGGCAAAGAAATTCAATTAGCGCAACTCGAAAAAAATTCGGAACATCCTGAATTTTGGAGCGATTCGACCGGCGCACAACGTGTGATGAAGACCATCTCAGGGTTGCGGAATGAAGTGGAATCCTGGGACTCATTAAAACAACATTTGCGCGACCTAACCGATCTGGCTCAACTCGATGACGAATCGCTGCGGGCTGAATTGGAAGGCGAACTTGTAAAGCTTGAAGCAGATCTGGAAAAGCGTTCTTTTACAATGATGCTATCTGGTCCCTACGATCATGATGATGCAATTCTAGCCATTCACGCTGGCGCAGGCGGGACTGATTCGCAAGATTGGGCGGCCATGCTTCAACGCATGTACTTGCGTTGGGCGGAAGATCAAGGCTTCACTACCGATATTTTGGATTTCTCCCCCGGCGAAGAAGCAGGGACTAAAAGTGTGACTATTGCGATAGGTGGCCAATATTCATTTGGATATTTACGTTCAGAAAAAGGTGTACATCGTTTGGTACGCCTTTCACCTTTCGATGCTGCACATCGCAGACATACTTCCTTTGCGTTGATCGAAGTTCTGCCACAGGTTTCCATGGAAGAGGCAGATGTAGACATCAACCCCGGAGATATTAAATTGGATGTATTCCGTTCCTCCGGTGCGGGCGGACAGAATGTCCAAAAGAATGCAACTGCTGTACGTTTGACTCACATCCCAACTGGAATTGTTGTGACCTGTCAGAATGAAAGGTCACAATCCCAGAATCGGGAATTTGCCATGAAGATCCTGCGCGCGCGCTTATTGGAGCTGCGGACTGCTGAGCGAGATGAAGAGCGTGCCATCTTGCGCGGCGAATACACCAAGGCTGAGTGGGGAAGTCAGATACGCTCGTATGTGCTGCACCCTTATCAGATGGTTAAAGATCATCGCACGGATTTTGAAGTGGGGAATGCACAGTCTGTGTTAGACGGAAATCTGAATGGCTTTATGGAATCGTTTCTGAAAAGCGAGTTCAACAAATAATCGTTTATACGAAACTCTGTTGGAGTACCGGAAACATGCAAGTTAAATAAAAAGAGCGAGCTCAACACTCGCTCTTTTTATGTTAGTTATTGGAAATTCTTTTTTCCAGCGTGCGGTTGAAAAGTTTTTCCTGCTCTTCGGTTGCGGATTTGTATGACTTGGGGCGAACCTTGCCGCGTCCTTTGGATCGTTCAAGCGCTGCCTGCCACGCCATTTGCATTGCAGTGTACTGGGGCTCGGTCGGCGCTTCCACTTCCATCTGATATTCTTCTTCCTGTTTTTTGCCTTTACCTTTGCGCTTGTCACCGCTTGGGTTCTTTTTGCGGTCTTCGCGTTCGGGCTTGGCTTCTTCAACAACTTCCGGCTGGAGCGCCTTCATGCTCAAGCGGATCTGTCGTTTGCGGCGATCAACATCCAATACTTTTGCTTCGATCTCTTCGCCTTCTTTTACAACTTCACCGGCGGTTTTCACATAGCCGCGGGTAAGTTCGCTGACGTGGATGAGTCCGGGGCGTTCGGCGCCAAACTCAACAAAAGCGCCGTATGTTTCGATACGGACTACTTTGCCTTTGACGATCAGGTCAGGTACGATCTCTTTCCATTCATAACCGAGCGGCTCGATCATGGTCAATTCGACACGGTCTTTCTTTACGCGGCGTACCCAAACTTCCACAGTTTGGCCTTCCTTTACTACATCTTCCACTTTGTTGACTGCTTCTTGTTGTAGTTGTGAGATGTGGATCACACCTGGAACACTTTGTCCGATGTCCACAAGCGCCCCCGCAAGTGTTGTCTTTATAATTTTGCCGCTTAGTTTAGTTTTTGGTTCAAGCGCAACGGCTGGCGCGCTGTCGGGTGTTGTCATATATATGCTCCTACTAGTTGAAATAATGCCGAAAAAAGATTATACCTGTCTGACAATAAACCGTCAATAAGAATTTGCGAATGAAAATAGAGATACATTCATGTCTTGCCGTTTGTGTTTGACCTGTGTATAATCTGGCAATCAAAAGCATTGATGGGAACGAGTAAATTTGCTATGGTTATCAGCGAGTCTGTGACAGGTGTGAGACAGATCAACAAGGCAAATTGAAAATCATCTCGGAGCTGCGAACTGAAATTAGTTTAACAATTACTAAAAGTAAGCAAGCCGGTTGCCCAACGTTATACGGGAACAAAGATGATGGTCTTTGGTTGAGTGCCTGCGAGCCCAAAAGGCGAGTGCAGGAATCAGAGTGGTACCGCGTGAGCCTTGCTCTCGTCTCTGTATGAGATGAGAGTTTTTGTTTTAATTTCACGTCATTGCGAAATACACTCATGATGACAATATAAGGAGTGAAAATGACATTTAAATCAGTATCACCAAAACTTGATGTGTCTTCGATGGAAGAGAACATCTTGAAATTATGGAAGAAGCAGGATGTTTTCAAGAAGACCATCGAGCAGCGCAAAGGGAAGCCTGAGTATGTTTTTTATGAAGGACCTCCCACAGCGAATGGACGCCCGGGTGTGCACCATGTTCTGGCGCGTGCCTTCAAGGATATGTTCCCGCGCTACAAGATCATGCGCGGTTATCACGTCTCGCGCCGCGGCGGCTGGGACACTCACGGTCTGCCGGTCGAGATCGAAGTTGAGAAACAACTTGGTTTCAATAACAAGCAGCAGATTGAAGAATACGGCATAGATAAATTCAACGCGCTTTGCAAGAAGTCTGTTTTTACCTACATTCAAGAATGGGAGAAACTTACAGATCGCATCGCCTTTTGGGTTGATCTCGAAACTGCTTACGTGACCTACGAAAACGAATATATGGAGTCCGTTTGGTGGATCCTGAAAAATTTCTGGGATAAGGATCTGCTTTTCAAAGGCTATAAAGTTGTCCCTTATTGCCCTCGTTGCGGCACGCCTCTTTCTGACCATGAAGTTGCCCTCGGTTACGAGGAAGTTGCCGACCCTTCGGTTTTTGTCCGTATGCCGCTGGTAGATAAGCCTGACACTTCATTATTGGTGTGGACAACAACTCCGTGGACCTTACCCGGCAATGTCGCTGTTGCCGCACATCCTGATGTGGATTATGTCACCATCGAGCGTGATCATGACGGCACGAAGGAAAAATTGATCCTTGCGAAATCTTTGGTCGAAAAGCTCTTCAAAGATGAAGAAGTCAAAGTTGTCGACTCTTTCAAGGGTAAAAAGTTGAAAGGTATGAAGTACAACCCGCTCTTCACCTTTGTTCCTCCTGACAAGCCCGCCTATTTTGTTGTGCTTGGTGATTTCGTCACTACTGAAGATGGCTCTGGACTTGTCCACATGGCTCCTGCCTTCGGTCAGGAAGATATGCAGATGGCGAAAGAACATAATCTGCCAGTGTTGATGACTGTCCTGCCGGATGGAACCTTCATCCCTGAGATCACTCCCTGGCGCGGAATCTTCGTCAAGGATGCCGACCCGCAAATCATCAATGATCTGGATGCGCGCGGATTATTATTCCGCACAGAAAAATATACCCATACTTATCCCTTCTGCTGGCGCTGTCATACTCCGCTTTTGTATTACGCGCGCGACTCATGGTTCATCCGCACCAGCGCGCATCGAGACCGCTTAGTGGAATTGAATAACACCATCAACTGGGTTCCCGATCATATCAAGACCGGACGCTTCGGTAACTGGCTGGAAAATAACATTGACTGGTCGCTTTCACGTGAGCGTTATTGGGGCACGCCGCTCCCTGTTTGGGAATGTGTGGATTGCAAGCATCGTGAGTGCGTGGGTTCGGTCAGCGAGCTGTCTGAAAAAGCTGGCAAAGACCTAAGCGAATTGGATCTACACCGGCCTTATGTAGATGAAGTTCATTGGAAGTGTTCCGACTGCGGCGGCAAGATGACCCGCGTCCCCGACCTGATCGACGTCTGGTTCGATTCTGGCTCCATGCCCATAGCTCAATGGCATTATCCATTTGAGAATCAGGAAAAGTTCGAGAGTCAATTTCCGGCTGATTACATCTGCGAAGCAGTTGATCAGACTCGTGGTTGGTTCTATTCACTCCACGCCATCAGCACTTTGCTGAATGATGAAGTTTCCTTCAAGAATGTCATCTGCCTCGGGCATATTCAAGATGCTGAAGGACGCAAGATGTCCAAGTCGCTGGGCAATATCGTTCAACCTTGGGATGTGCTCAATGCGCACGGTGCCGATGCCTTACGCTGGTATCTCTACACCGCATCACCTCCGGGACAGGAGCGCCGCTTCTCTTCCGACTTGGTTGGCGATGTCATCCGTAGTTTTACATTGACCCTCTGGAATGTGTATTCATTCTTTGTGACATACGCCAACCTTGATAAGCCGCAGGGATTAACGGTTACTGCGCCAACCAATGACTTGGATCGCTGGCTTCTCTCTGAGTTAAATGTGCTTGTCCGTGACGTGACTCAGGCTTATGAGACTTATGATGTGCTAAATGCCACACGCCCCATCGAGGCTTTTGTGGAAAGACTTTCCACGTGGTATGTACGCCGCTCACGCCGCCGCTTCTGGAAGAATGACTCGGGTGCAGATAAGCAGGCTGCCTATTCTACGCTTTATACCGCGTTGACCACGGTTGCCAAGCTGCTTGCCCCTTCCATGCCTTTCCTGGCGGAAGAGTTGTATCAAAACCTTGTCCGCAATGTGGATGAGACTGCCCCTGAATCTGTACATCTTGCAGAGTGGCCGCAGGCA
This sequence comes from Chloroflexota bacterium, assembly GCA_016219545.1. Classification (GTDB taxonomy): domain Bacteria; phylum Chloroflexota; class Anaerolineae; order Anaerolineales; family Villigracilaceae; genus Villigracilis. The sequence continues at coordinate 62,978 of JACRMH010000012.1, forward strand.
ATGGAAGAGTTCATTGATGAATCGCTCAACCGCGATATGAACCTTGTGATGAAACTCGTCTCATTGGGTCACTCCGCGCGCCAGAAAGCGAATCGCAAAGTGCGCCAGCCGCTTGCTGTTGCCGCATTCTCTGTTGGGACCGCCACTGAGCGCAAAGCATTAATGAACAATGTGGAGACCATCGCAGACGAATTGAATGTCAAAGAAGTGCGCCTGCTTGATTCGTCCACCGAGGCTGTCTCTCATACCGTCAAGCCTTTCTCGAAGCAGCTTGGACAGAAATATGGCAACAGGTTCCCCGCCATCCAAAAGGCGATCCTTGCCATGAACGCGGAGGAGGTTGCATCTACTTTCATGGCAGGCAAGACGCTTGCAGTGAAAGTAGGTGATGAAACCTTAGACATCACTTCCGAAGAAGTAGAAGTGAAAGCGCAGGCAAAATCCGGCTTTGCCGTTGCCGAAGAAGGCGCGTATGTGGCCGCCCTCGTCACCGAATTGACGCCGGAACTCGTGCGGGAAGGTCTGGCGCGTGAATTTGTACGGCGCGTGCAAGACCTCCGCAAGGCCGCTGACCTGGATGTCGCTGATCGCATAGAAATGTTCATCGAAGCAAGCGCAGGCTTGAGGTCCGCGATCGAAGCGCACAAAGATTACATCAGCGCTGAAACTCTTACATCCAAATTGTCCTTTGCAACTCCGCCGGAAAAGTCATTCATTGTTGAAGATGAGTTTGAAGGGGAGAAGGTCAAGGTTGGTGTGGCAAAGATTTAGTAGGTAAAAGACAGCGGAAGTTTTGTAAAACTTCCGCTGTCTTTTTAATTGTATAATTTCGATAGTACTTCTTCCTGTCTTGCCGAGTGAGGCATCTCACCGACTGAGAGCCAAAACTTTTCACTGGCGTTCAGGATGATACAGAAATTTCCGACCAAAGGAAAACGATGAAACCATTATCTGAGAAAAAATTAAATCCAATGCGTGTTGTATTGGCGTGGGGCGTTCATTTATTCACAGCATCCGGGGCGGTGTTTGGCTTGCTTGCCATTCTCGCGATCTTTGAAGCCAATTACAAGATGATGATCGTCTATATGATCGTCGCCATGTTGGTGGACGGCTTCGATGGAATGTTGGCGCGCTGGGCGGATGTAAAGACTTATGCGAGCGGGCTTGACGGCGCGCTGCTAGATAACATCCTTGATTATCAGAATTACGTGGTTGTGCCCGCCCTCTTCTTGATCAAGGCCGATGTACTGCCTGAGAGCGTCCGGCTGTTGGCGGCTAGTTCTATTTTGTTAACCTCTGCCTATCAATTCACGCAGACCGACGCCAAGACAGATGACCATCACTTCAAGGGCTTCCCCTCTTATTGGAATGTCGCCGCGCTTTATATGTTATTGATGAACCTGCCTCAATGGGTGAATTTTGGTTTTCTGATGTTGTTCAACATCATGGTCTTTATTCCGGTCAAATATATTTATCCCACCCGCAACACTTATTTGCGCACGCTCACTCTCGCACTCACTTATCTTTACGGAGCGGTTGGCATTTGGGGCTTGCTTCAATATCCGAATCATCCGCAATGGGTGGTGTGGGCTTCATTCATTTATGTCGGATACTATTTGGTGTTGAGTGTGATTCCAAAAAACAAAGCCCATGCAAGTTGAACTCGTGACCCGGGCAGACGAAGAACTCTTTGACGCATTTCAACGCCTCGTCCCGCAACTGACAAATAACAATCCGCCTCCTTCTCTTAACGATCTAATTGCTCTCGTCCGAGACTCATCTTCCACGCTGATGGTGGCTCGGGATGAAAGCGGCGAGATCGTCGCCGCCCTCACGTTGACAGTCTACCGTGTGCCAACAGGAGTCCGTTCCATCATCGAAGATGTGATCGTGGACGTCTCCGCCCGCGGACAGGGAGTGGGGGAGTCGCTAATAAAGCGCACCATCGAAATCGCGCGTGAAAAAGGCGCGTCCAATATTTCACTTACTTGTAATCCAATGCGCGAATCAGCGAATAGGTTGTATCAAAAAATGGGGTTCAAAAAACGAGAAACCAACGCATATCAAATAAAACTGTAAATAAAAAGAGTCAGCGGTTTGAACTGAACCCCAAAAAACGGACACGAAAAGAAAGCCCTCCTGTGAGAAGATAGCACAGGAGGTGCTTTTATGTCAGGCAGAAAAGGAATGTTGCACTACAAGGTGGAGACAAAGCAGGAGGCAGTGCATCTGGTGCT
>JACRMH010000067.1 GCA_016219545.1 Chloroflexota bacterium
GCGCCTCCTTACAGAAGCAGTATGAACGAAAAGATTCGATTATGCGATTGTTAATCCGATGTGCGGATGTGACGACTCAGCAACAATGTGTACGATGTCTCTGGACTTTTTTGTGTACGATGTCCTTGGACACGACAGGTAATGCCCCACCAGATAAAGAACACTGCCCACGCATACGTTTCAAGATTACGATTCAGTGATCGTGTGTTTTCCATTTTTTCCTCCTTTAGTCAATCGCAATTGGGATAAAAGATACTGTTGTCTTCAATAGGATGATTATCTAGCCAATGATTCTCAGATCACGCCTCCTTTGCTTTGTTAAATGACAATATGGTCAGGTTAAGACGATGCAACTTGTTCAAGACACCTATGAGCGCGGATTGGTCGGCAATGGATCCATTAAGGATCATCTCCCCATTTTCCAAGGATCGCAACTCCAATCCTTCAAACCAGTCCGACCAGTCGTTGCCGAGCTGCCCTCTCACCCGAATCTCAAACTTATTTTGGTCGATGGTCATTGTTCCTCCCGCGCATAATCTAACACGGTGCTGCCGCTTCGTCATGCGTCCAAGGTTGTAGGGGGGGTTGTATTCCGAAACAAAAAACCGGCGGTGAGCCAATGGTCACTGCCGGTTTATCCTTCTTTCATTGCCGCGCGGTTATTCGATCAACTTTAGCTCGTGCGCCAATGCGACGGCTTGAGTTCGGGTTTTCACGCCGAGTTTGGCATAGATGTTACTGATATGTCGTTTAACCGTCTTGATCGAAATGATCAATTTGGCCGCAATTTCCTCATTCGAGTCGCCGCCGGCGATGCGTTTGAGCACTTGAATTTCGCGTTCGCTCAATGGCTCGATTAACGATTGGGAATCTGGCAGAACGTTCTCTGATCGCTTGGGCAATGCCGTCAGCAATTCGTTTAAGAATACAGTTCCCAAATGGTGAGCTTGAGCTTGGGACAACAAGCGCGCCATCGATTCGCCTTCGTCCAAAAACACGCGGATGTACCGCTCTGGCTCAGCCAGTGCAAGCGCCCTTTCGAGAACGGTGAGTGCTTGAGCAAGCGCATGCTTGCCCTGAAATGCAAGCGCTTGCAGAACCAAAATTTCAATAACGCATCCAATTCGATTGGATGCCTCAGCGAGTTGAAGCAACCGCTGAGTTAGCGGTAGGGCGGAATCGTAGTCTCTTTGTGTTAGTGTCTATTTAAAATGTCCCACTTATCGTCGTGCAAAATGTCGCACTTATGATCGCCGGGATGCCCCACTTATCGTCGTCTAAAATGGTACATTAATAATCGCCTGAAAAAGGCGCAGCACTTAAGGAGTCGGCAC
>JACRMH010000013.1 GCA_016219545.1 Chloroflexota bacterium
TTTTCTTGCTTTTCCGTCCCATTTCGTTTATCTTTTAACATGATAGACCTCCGATTTCGCTGGCTTTCGCAAACTCAGCTTACTTCAGAGGTCTATCTTTTTCTACCCCTCATTTCTTAAATTCGGGGTGTGTCATGTTTATTATTTCCAAAATCCAATTACATCTTTGCCAGTAATTCCTTTTTCTTCTCTTTGAATTCTTCCTCGGTGACCACACCCTTCTTGCGGAGTTCCTCCAGCGCGGCGATCAGAGCGGGAATGCTGTCGGGGCGTTGTTGAACGTGACCGCCAGTCCCTTCGTAGCCGAGTTTTTCCTTGGCGTTGAGCATGGCCGTCTTGAACTTGATCGGGTCGCCGATACGTCTGAAGAGATTGACCCCGATCTCACTGGCTGTCAGAATCTCGACATCGCCGAAATCAAACAGCCTGCCAAAAAAGCTTTGGGTCATTTTGATGTCTGTCACTTTTTCAAGCGATGAATCGATCACATCCTTATTGAAGATGCCGGCGATCTGGATCACGCGGCGGTTGGTAACAATGTACTGGTGGTTATTCCAGGCCGTAATATCCCAGATCATGATGGCAAGCGGGATCAACAAAAGAATGAATCCCCAAGCCGCCAATAGATTAACAAGCACGGTCAAGGCAGACATAGCCGACAGGATGATCAGCGTCACGAAAATTTCGGCGGCAATGGAACTAAACAGAACAAATCCATGCTGGCGTGTGACCAAAATGATCCTTTCATTTTCGCCCAACATGCTATTGATGTAATCTTTTGCCATGGTTTTCTCCTTGAGAAGATCAAGATGCTGGTATTGTACTCTTAAATAAAAAATTGACAGTCACCCGCTGCGCGAGGTGACTGTCAATTTACTTTTTCTCTTACTTCACCAAATTTCTCAAGACCGTATGCAGGATGCCGCCGTTGCGATAATAATTCACCTCAACGTCGGTATTCAACAACACCGTTGTTTTGAACTCAACAACTTTGCCATCGGATTTCTTCGCCTTGACCGTGACCTCGCTTTGAGGCTTGATCTTATCGCTCAGTCCTTCGATGGTAAATACTTCGCTTCCATCCAGACCGAGAGATTCAGCGTTTTGTGCCTGAGTGAATCTCAGCGGAAGCACGCCCATGCCTACGAGGTTCGAGCGATGGATGCGTTCAAATGACTCAGCGATGACGGCTTTCACGCCTTGCAGCATCGGTCCCTTCGCAGCCCAGTCACGGCTGGAGCCTGTGCCATATTCCTTGCCGGCCAGCACAATGGACGCCACACCCGCATCCTTATATTTCATAGCCGCATCGAAGATGGACATTTCTTCAACGTTTAACGTTAAACGTTCAACGTTGAAATATTTCGTCAAGTTGCCTTCCTTCGGCGCGACCATCACATTCTTCAAGCGGATATTCGCGAACGTGCCGCGCGCCATCACCAGGTCATTGCCGCGGCGCGTGCCGTATTGATTAAAGTCTTTCGGCTGAACTCCGCGTTCCTGCAGGAATTTTCCGGCAGGAGAATCAGCGGCGATGTTGCCCGCAGGAGAGATATGATCGGTCGTGATCGAATCACCGAACACGCCCAACACACGCGCATCCTTGATGGGTTGAATGGACGGCACATCGAGCGTCAAGGTCTGGAAGTATGGCGGATGATGAATGTAAGTTGATTCCTCGCTCCACTCGAACAGGTCGCCTTCCTTAACCTTGATTGCCTTCCACATATCGGAGCCGGAGAATACATCTGCATATTTGGACTTGAACATATCGGCGCGGACGTGAGCCGTAATCGCTTCGCTGACTTCCTGTTGGCTGGGCCACAGGTCTTTGAGATATACAGGCTGATTGTTTTTATCCATACCAAGCGGCTCGTTGACCAGGTCAATATCAACTGTGCCGGCGAGTGCATAAGCAACAACCAAGGGCGGGGATGCCAGATAGTTAGCCTTCACCAATGGATGCACACGACCTTCAAAGTTGCGGTTACCGGAAATAACTGCGGATGCAACCAAGTCACCGCTGGTAACGGCCTTGGCAACTTCACCGGGCAATGGACCGGAGTTACCGATACAGGTTGTGCATCCATAAGCAACGACATTGAAACCAAGCTGCGAAAGCGGCTCGATCAAGCCTGCACTCTTGAGATATTCTGTCACAACCAATGAGCCGGGAGCGAGGGAAGTCTTGACGTAAGGTTTGACGTTCAGTCCTTTTTCAACCGCCTTCTTGGCGACAAGTCCCGCCGCGATCAACACGGACGGATTGGATGTATTCGTGCAGGATGTAATGGCCGCGATCACAACCGCGCCATGCTTCATTTTTTGTGAGCCGCCATTTGTACCGAATGTTGATTCACGATTAAGAGCATCGCCGGAAAGTTCGTAGCCGCGATCCTTGATCGGGGCAGTGAGAGCCTTTCGGAATGTATCCTTCATATCGGTCAGAGCGACGCGGTCCTGTGGGCGTTTGGGTCCTGCCAAAGATGGGACAACACTTCCGAGGTCGAGTTCGAGCGTGTCGGTGAATTCCGGTTCGGGAGAATTCGCTTCGCGGAAGAGTCCCTGTGCGCGCATGTAGGCTTCAGTGCGGGCAACTGTCTCTTCGGAGCGACCAGTTAGACGCATGTAGCGAAGCGTCTCTTCATCCACAGGGAAATATCCCATCGTGGCGCCGTATTCGGGAGCCATGTTTCCAATTGTGGCGCGATCAGTCAATGACATTGTGTTCAGACCTTCGCCAAAGAACTCCACAAATTTATCAACGACGCCTTTCTTGCGCAGCATCTGTGTGACGGTGAGGACGAGGTCGGTGGCAGTGACACCTTCCTTGAGCTTGCCATACAGCTTGAAACCGATGACATCAGGCAGAAGCATATCCATCGGCTGGCCGAGCATGACGGCTTCGGCTTCGATGCCGCCCACACCCCAGCCCACAACGCCGAGACCGTTGATCATGGTAGTGTGCGAGTCGGTGCCAACAACTGTATCGGGGAAAGCGAGCACATCGTTCCCGTCAACTTTGGTCATGACGACTTCAGCGAGATTCTCAAGATTGACCTGATGCACAATGCCGGTCATCGGAGGCACAACGCGGAAATTGGTGAATGCCTTTTGTCCCCATTTCAAAAATTCATAACGTTCGCGGTTGCGCTGGAATTCGACTTCCGTATTGCGGTTGAGCGCATCGCCTGTGGCGAAGAAATCGATCTGCACCGAATGGTCAATGACCAGGTCAACGGGCACGAGCGGATTGATCTTCTTCGGGTCGCCGCCCAAACGCGCAACAGCAGAGCGCATGGAGGCGAGGTCAACGACGGCGGGCACGCCCGTGAAATCCTGCATGACAACGCGACCGGGCAAAAATGGAATGCCGGGACGAGCGCCTTTGGGAGTCCACGCAGCGATGTTCTTCACATCAGCCTGCGTGATCTCATGGTCATTACATTGACGGAGGGCGGCTTCGAGCACGATACGGATCGAGTAAGGCAGTTTGTTGAGTTTGGTTAAACCGGCCTTTTCGAGCGCATCGAGGCGGAAGATAACGTATTGTTTATTCCCCACTTTCAATACATCACGGGACTTAAATAGATCTTGCATGGTTTTACTCCTTTGGTGATGAGGATTTCCGTAGTAACGACTTACCCTCAGGGCTTAGTCGTTACTACACTCACACCACAACTTTGTTAAGAACCCAAAGGAGCGCCTTTGACATCCTTGATTCTGTGTGGTGGAATTTACGATTAAAAAGTCATTTCTTTCTTAAGTAAGGCAGCCAGTTTTGCTTTTTCAACATCATTTAAAAACGAGGCTTGCGCCGCGTGTTCGACACTTTGTTGTAACTTATCTATTGAAACATTCAATTCTTCACAAACATGTTGATATTCGTGCGAGAGCGTGATGCGCGAGACACTGGGGTCATCGGTATTAATGGTCACATTCAAGCCGGCAGCCAACATATCCGGCAGGGGATGTTCCGTCAATGCCTTTACCACGCCGGATTGGTAATTGCTTGTCACGCACACTTCAAAGGCTATGTTTCTTTCCTTTGCAAGGGCTACAACCTTCTCATCTTCCATCACACGCACGCCGTGACCGATCCTTTCGGCGCCGAGATCCTCGATGGCATTGCGGACATTCTCCGCCGGTCCCCACTCGCCCGCATGGATGGTCACATGCAGCCCAGCTTGTTTAGCTTCCTTGAAGATCCCTTTAAATGAATCCGATTTAAACTCGGCCTCATTCCCGGCCAAATCCATGCCGACCAATCCATCCTGGATGCGTTCAGCGGCCAGCCAGGCCACCTGCTCCGCGAGTTCAGAACTCTCATGACGGTTGACCGAAGCGATCAACCCAACTTTGATCCTGCTTTTCTTCGCGGCATCCTGTGCGCTGGTAATGACCCAGTCCATCACATCATGCAGGGGGAATCCCTCTGCGCGGCTGAGCGCCACGGGCGTAAAACGCAGTTCAAGGTAGCGGATGTTATCGTTGGCCGCATCCTCCACTGCTTCCCGGGTGACGCGGTGGATCACGTCCGGAGATTTATAAAATAGACGCAGGGTTTTGAATTTCTCGAGGAAGTTGCTGAAAGTCATCGGATCCTGGTCCTGCACCTGCACCAGTCCGCTCAGATTGAACATACCCACGGGAACCGTCACGCCATGTTTTTGGGCAATATCCAGCATGGTCGTTAAACGCAAAGACCCTTCCAAATGGCGGTGTAATTCCACTTTTGGAAGAACAACGAATTGATTCAATGGAGTGGTCTTTTTGGATACCATCAGCCTATAGCGTTTAGTGACGCTTTCTTTTCTTCTTATTGCCGGCAATATTCACAGACGCCTCGCTTGGAGCCAACACTTCGCTTTCAGAAGTCTCAATGGCAGTGATCTCCACGCGCCGCGGCCGCGCCGCAAACGCACGCCCGATCACCAGTCCGCGCACATCTTCGAGCAATTGCTGGAACATTTCAGAAGCACGTCCTTTGTATTGTACCAGCGGGTCACGTTGGGCGTAAGCCTCAAGGCCGATGGAAATGCGCAGGGCTTCAACTTTCGTCAGATATTCGACCCACAACTCGCTGAAAGCGCTCAACAATAAATGACGATGGACTTCATTGAGGACAAATTTCCCGATGGATTCGACCAAAACCGCGCGGTCTGACTCACTGAGGCTTGATGCCGCTTCATTGAGCCGGCTCTCCCCGAAAGCGATGCGCGCTGCGGGGCCAAAATCCGCCAGTTTGCCGGCGTTCTGATTCAACCGCGCAAACTCGCTCTGTCCCCAGGTGGTGCGTAAAGTCTCTTCCGCCGACTGGAGGTGGAGCATCACTTCTTCATCTATATCCTTCGCTTCGCGTCCGTCCAGCAATTGGGCTGCAAGGAAAATGTAATTGAAACGCGAGTAGATCTGCTTCACTTGTTTATGCGTGCGCTGGTCGAAGGAAGAGCGTGCGCCTTGTGAGAGGGTCAATAACAGACGCAGTCTCGAAGCGTCCGTGTCCATGGGCTCATGCTGAAGCAAAACATTCAGGTCGCGCTCGATCTGCGCATTAAGTTTTTCGCGTCTATGGATAAAACCTTCACGAGCGGTCTTTAGAATAACATCGTCGAGTTCATCCCAATCAGCAGGCAATGGATTCGGCCAGGTCAATTGTTCGCCCACGCGGTTTTGGACCGCGCCGATCAAGCGCAAAGCATTGAGCATGGTCATTTGCTGAGAGACGAGGTCTTGAATATCTTCCTTCGCCTCTTCAGGGTCATCCGCCAATGCACGGTTGATCTCATTATTGAATCGCAATTGCAAATGCACCAGTGAGTTGACTTCTTCCTGGATTTTCTGAGGTCGCGGCCGCTCCGCATCTTCCATATCGCGCAATCCCTGGAAGTACGCATCCAAAGCATCGTCGCGTTCTGCGGTCTGCGCTTCAAAGGATTCGCGCGTTTTCTCCACAAGCGCTTCAACAGCGCGCAAGTTATGAGCCTCTTCAGTTTCAATGGCACGGGAGATAAGACCCAGGATGGAAGTTTTCGGGTCACTTGTAATTTGATCGAGAATTAATTTAAATCCATAAGATGGGAATATTCCATCCTGTGCATCGAAGGGCGGTTGCACCTGCTCCAGCCATGCGATCAGTTTCCAGGGACCTTCTTCATCGGCAAGCCCAAGTTCCACGCGCTTGGTGACTTCGTTTTGAAGCATCTCGGCTACATCTTCGCTCAGGTCTTCCTTCTCGAAGATCAAGTCGCGCTGACCGTAGATCTGCGTGCGCTGTTTATTCAGCACGTCATCATATTCCAGCAAATGTTTGCGGACGTCAAAGTTTGCGCCTTCCACGCGGGTTTGCGAACCTTCGATGATATTGCTGACGATGCGCATCTCGAGCGGAAGCGAATCATCCACGCTGAGTCTTTGCATCAGGTTATTCACCTGATCGCCGCCGAACAGACGCATCAGGTCATCTTCGAGCGAGAGATAGAAACGCGAAGAACCCGGGTCACCCTGACGGGCGGCGCGTCCGCGCAGCTGGTTGTCAATACGGCGTGCTTCATGGCGTTCGGAACCGATCACGTGAAGTCCGCCCAGTTCTTTGACCCTTTCCATATCCTCGAAATATTGCAGGAAGAGTTTTACCTCGGCGTCATAAATGCCAAAGTTGACCGGGTCAACTTTCAGCAAAGCCTGACGGCGCTCTTCAAGAGTCATATCAAACGGGTCTTCGTATCCTGATTTACGCAGGACACGATTCGCGGCCGAGATGACTTCCTCCGCCACTTCACCGCCGAGCTTGATATCCACACCACGACCGGCCATGTTGGTGGCAATGGTCACCGCACCGAAAGCACCCGCGCCTGCAATGATCTGGGACTCTTCGGTATGCTTGCGTGCATTCAAGACGAGATGAGAAACGCCGCCTTGCAGGATCATCTTCAGACGATTGCCCGCGCTTTCAGGCAGGAACAAGAGATCAAGCAAGGTCTTTAAGTTTGCCGGCTCTTCAGGGTTGATGCTCGCCAGCCCATGCGGCGCAATGAATTTTCTGAGCGCGTCCGGTGTAATTTTTTCAAGAGACTCATTGAACACGGCAAGTTCGGGAATGAGGCGTCCGTCTTCTTCGCGGTTGGTGGCTTTCAAGAAAGCATTGCGAACGAGAGTTACCTGCATAAGACGGCGGACAGGTTCTGCCTTGAGCCGCCCCGAAAGCCGATCGGATGATTCAACGGAAGTAGTACCAACCAGCATGGGTTTGCCAAGCGCGTTGTAGCGGATGATCTCGGTCACGATGGCGCGCAGTTTGGCTTCCACTGTGCGGAAGATCACATCAGGGTAATCTTTTCGTTTATAGAAGAGCGGATCAGTTTCGCCGGCACGCGCAAAATATGAATAGGTATAACCTTCATCGTCTTTTGTTTTGATCTCGGTTAACACAGCGCCCTTGCCGTGAGATTGATATTCCAAATTCGGCGGGACGGGCGCGACCTCAAGTTTATAAATCTTATTGAATTCTTCCGCTTCGGTCAGCGCGGTACCGGTCATGCCGGCCAACTTTTGATACATGCGGAAATAATTTTGCAATGTGATGGTGGCGTAGGTGACGTTCTCCGGCTCGACCTTCACGCCTTCCTTCGCTTCCACTGCCTGATGCAAGCCATCGCTCCAACGGCGGCCGGGCATCTGGCGGCCGGTGAATTCATCCACGATGACCACCTTGCCGCCCTGTACCAGATATTCCTTGTTGCGGATGAAGAGGAACTGCGCGCGCAAAGCCTGTTCAAGATAACCGGTGAGTCGGGCCTGCTCGGGAGTTAAGTCTTCGGGTCTATCGGGATCGAGCAGGGTCGTACCCAAAATAGATTCAACGTGGCTGACGCCGACTTCGGTCAACGAGACGTTGCGATCCTTTTCGCTGACTTCATAATCTTCAGTTCTAAGCTGCTTCACCACCTGGGCCATCTTGCCATACCACTCAAGGTCACCCGAAGCGGGACCGGAAATAATGAGCGGCGTGCGCGCTTCATCGATCAGCACGTTGTCCACTTCATCGACGATGGCGTAATAATGTCCGCGCTGGACGCGGTCATCGAGGCGCATGGCCATGTTATCGCGCAGATAATCAAAACCGAATTCGGAATTCGTGCCATAGGTGACATCCGCACTGTAGGCTTCGACGCGGTCCACCAAACGTAAGTGGTGCTGGTCCTCATGCGGCGACTCGCGTTCGAAATCCACCATGAAAGCTTTCTTGCCGTTCTCGGTTGCGGCGGCCATTTGAAGCACACCCACCGAGATGCCAAGCGCATTGAAAATGGGGGCCATCCAGCGCGCATCACGCCGCGCCAGATAGTCATTGACCGTAATAAGATGCACACCGCGCCCGGTCAGTGTGTTGAGATAAACAGGCATGGTGGAAACGAGGGTCTTGCCTTCGCCAGTACGCATCTCTGCGATCTGTCCGCTGTGCAATGCCGCGCCGCCGATGATCTGCACATCGTAATGACGCAGACCTATCGTGCGTTTGGAAGCCTCACGCACAGCGGCGAATGCCTCAGGCATGATCTCATCCAGAATATCCTGTTCAAACCTCTGGCGGTCTGTCTCGTCTTCCACGCCTTCTATCGCCTTGGCGACGCGCGCGCGGAATTCATCCGTTTTGGCGCGTAAAGCCTCGTCACTTAATGACACATACTGCGCCTCAAGCGCATTGACCTGTACAACAAGGCCGGCAAATTGCTCAACTGTCTTTTTGGTGGGGTCACCACTGAATAATTTTACAAAATTCTTTAGCATAAGTTCCCTTTCAAGAACGGGATTATAGCATGGGAGGATTTGAGGAATATAAGAATATTAGCCTCCAAAAGCAACAGGGACACAGCAATGCTGTGTCCCTGTTTACACGATAAAATTTATTTTTTTATCAAATACAAGACCGGCAGGGTATCGTAAGGCGGTGAAACCATTTCCGTTTGATGTTCGCCAAGTTTCTGCTCAAGCATTACTTGAAGATCGGCCAGGAAATAGCCGGAATTACGCGAGTTAAAGAGCAGGACGTAATCGCCTTTTTTCAAACCCGTCAGCGAATCTTCCGATTGCACTTTGACGAAATGATATTGGTCCCCTGTACTATCGTATAGGATGCTCACAAGCGGAAAACACAGTTCTTCCGCCATATAGATCACTGAACCTTTGGGGATCTTTTGAGCAATTAATTCCGCGGCCGCGTGACAGGTGGTGTTCTCGTAAGTATCCTCTGGTTTGGCATACACGCTGAAAAAATAGCCAAACCATGGCAGGTTGATCATAAAGTAAAGCGCCAGGTTGACGGCCATAAAAACAGTGAACAGGTTTTTTCGATCAGGCATCGCCTTCCGGGCGATCCATTTCATCAAACAGGAAATCTCAACCAGAACAAAGATCGCAATCAAGTATACGAGAGGCAAAATAGGGTAGGCCCTCCAAACACTCTCCGTCCTGTAAAGCAGGACAAACGGCATAAGAAGTTGAACACTAAAAGTAAAGATGACCACCAGCCAGAAAGGATGGCTTTTTTTTCGCAACACTTGAATGACGATCAATATATTCCCCGCCATCGAGAGCGCCAGAACGAGCGGGTCAAAAGTGATTCCCCATAATCCTTGCGTGCCGACATTGAGGTCGCCTTTAATATAATCTTTATGTACCAATATAAACTGACCCAGATAATAATCCAGCGGCGTCTCCGCTTCACTTGACAAATGCAGGTTCTGCTGTAAATAATCGCTGTGCCGGCTGATCGTATCGGGGTATTGGATCACCTTTTGGATGATCGGAGACATGACGATAAAGAAGAACAAACCAAACAAAACGATTTCCTTCATCCTCCTGCCATTATGTCTCCTCATCCAATGGATCAGCAGCACCAACCCCACTGGGACGGCCAAAAATGTAGGGACATATAACAAATGGATGCAGATCGCGGTTAGAAAAGCCAGACCAAAAAGGGTCCAGAATGTATATTTTTGTTCCCAGACCTGATGTAAAAGAAACAAAATCGCGGCAACGAGCATGGGACTGATATTCACATTTAAGTAGCCAAGTCCACTCATATGAATATCCCAGGCAGAGAATGTCATCAACAACGCTCCGCAAACAGCCGCTGTAAATCCCAGGGTCTTCTTTACGAAAAAATAAACCAGGGAAATGGCGATCAGGCTGTAAATCACCCCGATCAACCTTACTGCCAGCATGGCATTTCGGACTATTAATAATAAAAAGGCTAAAGGGTATGCGGGAAGGTTGGTCGGGTAATCACCGATAAAAGCAAACGGTGAGACGACTACCCCCTTTAGAATGTATTTCGCGCTATCCAGCCAATACCACTCATCCAGCTGCAAGCCCCTGTTCATAATTGGGACAACTCTCAGAACTAAAGCCAAAAGCAGGATCGGGAAAAGCGACAGGAAAGTTCTATTAAATATAATATCCCGAATTGAATAACGGGCGCGCCCTTCACTTTCAGTTTCCGTTTGAGAATACGTAGTAAAGAACCTGGCAGAAAGACCTGCCAACACCACGCTGAATGCCCAAAAAAAAGTCGCCAGCCGGGCATTATTGGTGGCGGATGTAAAATCACCTAAAGATTGATAAACAATCGCAATAATGTTAATGACGATTGCAATGCTCAAAAGAGCAATGGCATAACGTTTATAATCCTGTTTTGTCTGCGGCCATCTATTAATACCGGATGACCTGTTATTTTTTTTGTTGGGGTTTTCAGGGTTATTTTTTATATCTGGTATTGGTTGAATCCCGCCAATCTTTTCCTTTGCAGATAATTGCTTTTCTTCTGTTATTAAAATTGCAGGAGGAGATTGTGTATTCGATTCCTCCAAAGGGTTACTTAAAGGTTGTTCCCGTCCATTAGACCTGCGACGATTTAACAAATAATGCACTAAGGCACTGATGGACACCAAGCCAAGTACAAAATTCAGCGCCAAGCTAATTGACAACCAGAAATTATTCGTCTGTTTTGATGTTTGCTTTTGTGATTTACTGCTCTGATCGTTTGGCATAAAAATCCTATGGGAAGGGAATTAACGCACTGGCCGGTACTACTTCACGCTGTCCGCCGGGGGCCGTCCAATAGAGATGGATGCGCGAACCGCCAAGATAATCAAGGAAGCGAATATGAATTGAATGGCGACCAGCTTTCAGGTCAGTCGCGCCTTCGATATTGTCCGCTGGTTCGGCGGCGTTCACCACCAGCTTATCGTCAATAAAGACCTCGGCGCTTCCGTTGATCCATAATCCAAACGACCAGATGCCGCTTGCGGGAATCTCAATTTGCCCCGACCAGTCCACAGTGTAGGGACGAGTCAAAGGAATGATATGGATATACATGTCAATGAAGGGATCAATGCGGCTGAAAACCTGCGGCGGCGACCAACTTTCGCCCTTGTAATAATTTCCCAACAGCCCGCGCACTGGCACAAGGGCGGGTAAATAAAGTGAACTACTTGGGATGGAAGTTGGCTCGCCCGAGAGTTGACCATTGTCATCAGGAATTCGCCATTGCAGGTCAAGCGGATCATTCCCACTGTGGGCCTGTATCTTCAAAACATGGTCGCCTTGCGCGAGTTGGCGGGTGACGTGCTGTTCGCCGGCCCCGTCGAGGATCAATTCTCCATCAAGCCAAAGGCTAGCATCGGCGGGCGAATACAGGATCAATTCATAATTTCCGTATTGAGGTGCGTACAGGGTTGTTTCCAATTGGGCTACAAAAGGCGCGGCAATGGGCGGCTGACTTGCCCATGATGTTTGAATTGATTTTTCATCTCGAACGAGAGCAGGTTTGCCCTGCGGGTTATCACCCGCCCAATAACTGAATGTGACACCTTGCAAACGTTGAATATCCTGAGGTGAAATAAGCACACTGTAAAGAGCGGGGTTGCCGTTGGGAGTGTTGTCAAGATGAAATTGAGCATTGGGATATAACTTTAGGGCTTCTTCAACGATCCAACTGTTATTACCATCAACAAAGATGGCTACCGGCTTATCGCCTGAATCACGCACGGGCAATCCAATGGGCGGGATAATTCCCAGACTATCCGTGATTTGCGGGTCCAGAAAACGAATGATCTCATGGTCGTGAAGATAGACAGAAGCATAAATGGTTGTATGAGCCGGGTCGGCTTCCATCATGCGCTTGGCAGCCATGGATTGCGTCCCGTTGAATTCATCCCATGTGCGGTCGCTGTTGGCTTGACGAACAAAATAGGTAGTCGCGTTGTAATAAACTGCAAAACCGCCAAAACAAAGAATGGTCAGGATTAGAACGAGGCGCCGAATGGACAAAGTTAAACGAGACTTGTCCAGTTCACGCCAGTACATTTCAAATCCTATGGCGGCAAAAAATATGGCGGCTGAAATCGAACCAAAGGCACGGTTGGATTGCGGCGCTTCGAAATCCACAGTAAGAATGCCGCCGAGCAGGTTAAAAGCAAAGAGCATTAAGAATAAGGAATAGGCGGGTTTGCGAATACCTATACAGACCAATACAAACCCTACTATAAATAATATGCCCGTCACAGGGTCAAGCATCGGCTCAGCGGAAAGATTATGACGTCCGTTCGGGTCGCCCTGATAGTTGAACATCAACAAATGTTTGACGGTATTGGAATAAAGCGCCAAGGCAAGATTGCTTTGATCGCGATGGGAGAATATGGAAACAGCGCTTGAGCGTCCCCAGAAATCATTCGGATGAGTCACTGCATATTGTGCGAGAGGCGCAACAGCAAACCAGGCTGCGAGAAACAAGGCGATCAATCCGCTCAATAGAACTGGCCATGACAACTTCAAAGTTGATTCAGGAGCAGTTTTGCGGCGCAGTGTGTCAATCACCCAGAATGCGAGGTAGAGAAGAACAACCGGGATAAAAAGGCGGATGCCGATGTAAAAATTAAGTCCGTACCCGAATGCCAAACCAGCCCACAAAAAATCATGGACTTGCATGGTCCGTCTGGCGCGCAGTAACAACCAAATGGTAAGCAGTTCAAAGAACGGCATTGCATTGGTGTAGACGCCAAAGCGGCTAAAGGTGACATGCCAGCGCGAAATGGCAAACAAGAATGCGAAGATCAAACCAAGGCGATTACCGGAAATTTCGCGTCCCGCAAAGAAAGACAAAATCACTGTCCCCAACCCAAAAAGGACAGTGACCAGACGGATGGAGAGCGTACCGTCTCCGAAGAACTTGAACGCAAGCGCAATGAGTGCAAAGAAATGCAAGGGATGATCGTATCCGCCGACAAAAAATGGACGGTATGCAGGGTCAGATAGGATATTGCGGGCGATCATGCCGATATAGGCTTCATCGTTCCACGTACCAAACGGCATACTGTCAAAGCGGAAGAATCGCATAAAGGCCGCTAAAGCCAGGATCAGAATGCCGATCAAAAGGACAGTCAGAGAGTAAGGCTCAAGTTGTTTTTCATTTTTTTTGTAAGGAATGAGGATGTAAGCCGCCGCCATCAATAAGACAGTACTGCCCAGATAAGGCAGCCAACCGTAACGGGCAGTAGGCTCCTGCGAAAACTCGACAAGCCCCATGATGGAAGCCGCGACAGCAAAGAGCAATATAAAGGATCCGATCCGGCGTAAAGGACGGTCGGGTTGTAACTCGATCTCCGGCATAAAATAGGTGACAAGATTTTTCATAATCAATTCGATCCTCAAGAATGATCCTTTGCACGCATCTATGGCTGTATTGTCGTGGGTTATAGCAATTATGTTGGTGTTGTTATTTCACATTTCTCTTGGCGAACAGTTTTATGCGTTGGGTCAAAACGTATCGCAGCACCTTTAATCCATAAGAAAAAGGTTCGACAGTTGAACCGGAGCGGGGGTCGTAAAAACTGCTGACCGGCACTTCTTTGATCTTCAGTCCTGCCGAATGAGCCGCGAGCAGGAATTCAGTGTCAAACAAATAGCCTGTACCAAAGTCGTGATACGGCACTTTGTGTATTGCCTCCCGAGTCATTGCACGATAGCCGCTGTGCCAGGCATCATAATGAGTTCCAAAAACAAGATTCTGGATCCCGGTCAGAAATAAATGTCCCATTAACCGCGTGGGGGGGATCTGTCCATTAAACAATGCACCCAATAAAGAAGAGCCTAAGAATGGTTTTGAATTTTCAATGACTCCATGGATGCGCGCTCCCAATACCACTTGAGCCTGCCCTGAAAGTATCGGCTCCAACATCTGTGGTAGCTCCTCAGGAAAATGTCCGCCATCTGAATGCATCAGCACGACCACATCGGCTCCGCGTTGAAGAGCGGCATCATGAAGTGTGATCTGCGCACCGCCATAGCCGCGATTCTCTGTGTGGCGCAAAACCGTCATAACCGAAATGGCCGAGAGGACTTCAAAAGTGTTATCACGGCTGGCATCGTCTACAACGATGATCTCATCAATTAGCCCGGCAGGGATGCGTTCGATCACGCTTGTCACCACTTTGCCTGCATTATATGCCGGTATGATCACACAAGTTTTCATCAAGCCTCGATAAATTCACGCAATTCGACAAGCATTTGGCGCAGACCCGGCACTTTGATCCCCAACCCGGATAATCGGGAACTCACCAGTGACCTGTCACAGACAACTTTATCGTCAGGGTGGACCGTGACATTTGTTTTTTCAAATATATCTTTGATCAAATTCAACAGCTCATATTTGCTGATCGATTCGCCGCACAAATGCAGGAGTCCGGTCACTTCCGGACGGCGTGCCAGATTCATCAGATTGCGGGAGACCTCCAACGAGGTCAGCCCCGACCAAATGGCGCGCGTATACCCTTTGACTTCCCCAGTCTGACGGCTGAACCAATCCAATAAAGAGAGCCCCTGATTGTGAAAACGGTCAAAGCCTATGAAGGAAGTGCGAACTGTCAGATGCGGCGAATGCGTCACCTCGCCGAGCAGTTTGGAGCGGTCATAAAGATCGACCGGGTCAGGGATGTCCGTTTCAGTGTAGTGACCCGCCCGTCCGGAAAAAACACAATCTGTGCTAAGTTGAATCAGGCGCACCCCGCGACGTTCACACAGATCGGCCAGAACATAAGGCGCAAGCGAGTTTACGCGAATGTAGTTAAGTGCGGTTTGGGCCGTTCCCTGTTGTTTGATGATCCCGGCGCAATTTATAACAACATCCGGTGAACAATAGAGCATGGGATCAATTTCCGCGCCCAGATCACATTCGAATATGCGGGTCTCTGTGGTATGCAAAAATTCCAGCATACGCGCATCCCGATGGCGGACCGCGCCGTACACTTCTACATCGGGCTGTTGAGCGGCCACCTTGAAGAGGGTTTGTCCCAGCATACCTGAGACGCCAATAATTAAAAGTTTCATGGTTTATATGTGCGGGAGAGAAACATTCACATATTTTTTTCTAAACATCCCTTCCCTTACATGAAAGGAATTATAGCATGGGAGGATTTGAAGAATAGGGAGTGTCTATAATCAAAATAAAAATTATGTCGTCCCTGGCACTGCCCGCCAGGGCAAGTGTGCGAGAAGGGCGTAGCCTGACGAAGCAATCTCCTTATTAATTGGGAGGTTGCTTCGCCCTACACCTGCGCTTGCGTGCTGGTGCAAGTGTAGGGCTCGCAACGACATGTTATGTTTTGGAAATTAAATCAATTTTATTTCCGCGTCCTCAAACGAATTAACTGACTCTATTATTTTAAATCTTTCAGCAACATCTTCCGCTTCCCCAACCGGCATACTATTTAATTCAACCCATGCGTGCGCCTGTATCCCGTCCGGGATTTTCATCACGCCGATCTTTAGAACGGCCGGCGCACCCCGCCTGATGAGCATCCAACGCAGGGTTAGCGACTTTGGCAGACAAGTCATGCTCAAGAGATGCAAACGGGCGGACATATCCACCAATCGTTTTAACCTTTCAGTATCAATCTGTACATCGTTCTTTTTGGGGAGCGGGGGAGTCTTTTTTTTCAAACTATCAAAGCTCATCCAACGCAAGGCAAGGTAAAAGACAAGCAGTAATCCCCATGCTTCCATAAGAGAGAACCATTCCGAGAAGGAGAGGTCTCGTGCCAGATTAAACTTATGTCTGATCGAGTTCAACAAGTCCGTTCTCCAGCAAGCGCTGCATCAGTTCAAGGATGTCCTGCTCCAATTGACCGGGCGTCACTTCGTATTCATCCGCAAGGATACGGACACATTCTCTTAGCGGATTCCCCTCCTTCAAAAGTTCCCACATACGCGTGCCAACATCTTCGAGTGCAAAATATTTATTGGTTATAGTATTCAGCAAAAAAGCATCCTGCCCCACCACGGAGAAGGAGATGTTTGCGGGGATATGCAGGCTGGCGTCAAGGGTTATCATAATTTTTCCAAAAATTCTTTAACTCGCGGAAGGGTATCGCGGCGATGCGGATGAATCAATTTGTATGCAGATATTTTTCTGGCAGACCGCGTTGAGAATTCCAGATGCCGGGCAAGTAATGAAGGGGTAAACATACGAGTCCCTGCAATATGACCAAGCAGGGCTTGAACGGTCTGCGCAGTTGAAAGTTCATGTAATTCCGGCATTTGATCAGCATTGGCCTGTGCGAGAACACAAATATATCGCAATGGCAGGCGTTCAGGAAGCCCAACCCCGGGCTGGGCATTCACTGATAATTTAAGTTGTGGAAAATGCGGCAGGATATTGAGTCCATTCACATCCATTATGACAGGCAGGATATCATCTGCAACCAAACGCCAATCTGGGTTTTGTGATAAGTACGCGGCCAGAGTAGACTTCCCCTGCCCTGATTCGCCGAGAAAAGCAAAGACCTTATCCTTATACATCAAAGCGCTGGCGTGCAGACTCCACACACCGCGCAAGGCTAATGCAAACACCAAAGCCGGTCCGAGTATGACCTCGCGGTCAAGCTGACTTAATTTGTTTTGCCAGCTATTCTTATTGATCGTTTCTCCATGCAGAGAAATAATAAAATCGCCACAATCCGCCACCTTCATAAGAAAGCCGCGAGAGGTATCATACACTTCCACAAGGCGCTGATCTCCCGCAACCCAGCCATCTGTGCGGGAAATCAGCTTTGAATATTCCCCTGCGGATCCCGAATCAGAATCGAATGGGGCGGACTGAGAGTCCGCCCCACTTTTAATACCAGTCATCTCAAAAGAAGCCAGTTCTGGAAATGCGTACGGAAAAATAAATTCCTGCCCAGCCAGACGATATCTTCTCATGAACAATTTCCTTCTCACTATTTTTCCGGTGGGAGGATTTTTCCATCAGGGAGGAGGATGCTGCCATCAGGCATGATCAAACTGCCCGGCGGCAGGTTCGCGCGATTGGGCGGCAACGACCAGCCACCACCTGTCGAGGTCCCCAAGGTCTTTGCTCGCAGATCACCCATCTCCACCAACTCCGGTTTCCGATATTCCTGCTTCTCCATTTGGGCTCCTCTTCTTCCTGCCATTCTCTTCTCCATTTCTAGTGCCCAACCATCAAAGCCGGATCACCCATCAACGACCAGCCCAATAACACATCCACCAACTCCGGATGCGTCTGTGCCAGTTCCTGCTTCGCTTCCAGCATGGCCTGCCCCAGGGTCATGCCCGGTGTCGTCAGCCGCGGCATCAAGAGTTTCCCAAGCATTTCTTCTGACTTCGAATCTGTCAACGAGGTCGCTCCCAGTACCGCCGCCGCTCCCTTGTCTCCCGAGAACAGGAAACTCTGCACCAGCGCTGTCGTGTATGGATGCACATAATATGTGTTCCAACATCCCCACTGCACCACCACGAAAGGCTTGCCGGTGTTCGTCAACCCTGACGCGTAGCTGGTATTGAACAGGGCGTTCGAGGTCCAGTTCACAGGTCCGGAGTGACCGACATAATTCACCAGGGCTGTGCCGCGGTTCATGGCGCTCAGCAATTGCGTGCGCGCTGTCGTCACGCTGGCGTCATCCAGATAAATGTTTTGCACCGTCCAATTCGTTGATAGTCCCGCCGCAATGGCGTTGCTCGCATCCTTGAATGAGACTGTTCCATCTTTCATGTCGGAGGCGAAGACCGCAGTGTTGCCATACGACTTGTTGGCATAAGCCAAGGTCTTGGTCACCATCAAATTCAATTCGTCGGTGGTGCGAACAGGGAAGCGCCCGATCGCCAGATCCGGGATCTTGTCTCCGTTCAGATCTGTGTACAAGGGATCGACTGCCACATACTTCGCCACCGGCCCCGTGCTGACATACAGGGACGGGATGAAGCTGATGCTGTTCTTCCCAAGATAGTTGTGATAATCATAGGTGTCCCCGCCCACCAGCAAGACATATTGTGTGCCGAGATTCCTGGCGGCATAGGCAATGTATTCTTTGATGGCTTGCGGGTCGAAGACCCCATAGGTGTATTGGGTATAGAGATCATTGACATCCACCACGCTGACGGTCAGTCCCTGTGCCTGACGAGCCGCGATCAGCGGCTGCAGTCCGGCGATGAAATCGGGGTGGGCGATGATCAGGTATTGAGCCGGACGGTTCAGGTCTGCCTTCAAACGCACCGCTTCCAAGACAGGTGTGTAGATCGCTTCTGTTGTGGTCACTACATAAGTGTCTTCATGGTCCGTGCCTGCAAATGAGGCGGTATAAGTTGTGCCTTCTGATTGGACCCGGACATTCTCCAGCTGCACCACGCCGCCATTGCGGATGCGGTATACGATCACATTCGTGCCGGGCAGGTTGGTGACATTGAAACGTTGATAGGTCAGGCTGAGTTTGTCATAGTAGATCAGGTCATTGGCAACGCCGGTGTCTCCGGGCAGAGTCAGGCTCAGGGTATTGGTACCCTCCACCAGGGTGTTGGGTGGAAGCGTCACTTTGATGTTCTGGTCCACCAGTCCATCGAAGGTCTTGTCTGCCACTGCTATCCCGTTCACGCTGATCCGCACATGATGGTCGGGGCTTTGGGCGTAGCTGGTCATACCCCAAACGTTCAGGTTCAGTGTCGCAGGCTGCGAGCGGTCTGCCAGTCCGTTGACTTCGAATTGGAAGTCCCAACTCTTCGCGCTGGCATTGGTCTGCAGGGCGAGTTCATACCAGGGGTCTTCTCCCGGTGTGGTGCTCGAGTAGGTGCGTTGGTTGTTCACAATTAGGGTATGAGTGTATGAGACAGGCGCTCCAAGTCCAGAGGAGGAGATCGAGATGCCCGGGATCGTGCTGACCGCTGCGTTGCTGACTTGCACGGTGTACACATTCGTATCCGTGTAAAGGGTATCCAGCGCTTCCCCATAGAATTCGATGTAGCCACCCGCTCCAAAGCTCTCTGCTCCGCCCGGCATATAAACGCGCACTGGCATCATCAGGTCGCGGTTGATGACCGTGATGCGCGAGACTGCCACTCCTGAAAGGTCCAGTCCGGCGTCTCTCAACATCTCATAGCTCACGCGTTGGATCCCGGTCTGCTTCACCTTGAGGTTGAAGGTGGTGGTCAATTGCAGGCTGGAGAGGTCCACCGGCATGGCTGTCCCAACGGGTTCTGTTGTCGCTGTCGGGGTGGATGTTGATGTTGGAGTGGGTGTATAGGTCGCTGTTGGGTCAACCGGTTCGGAGGTCACTCCCATTGTGCTGGTTGGGGTTGCTGTATAGGTGGCTGTGCCCTTGGGCGTCTTCGTCGGCTTCGGCGTCTTCGTCGGTTTGGGCGTCTTGGTCGGTTTTGGTGTCTTGGTCGGCTTGATGGTCTTGGTCGGTGTGGGTGTCTTCAGCGACTTGACCGTCTGAACCACAGGTTGGGGTCTGCCCAACTTCCCAACGAGAGCTTCCTGTTGGGCTTCGTATTTATTTTGATGTTCGGTCTGTACTGCACTCAGGTCGATTCCATCAGCATCCAATTGCTCGCCGTATGCTGTGTTGAGGCTATACGGTCCGTGTTGTTTGCCTTCCCCATAGATGTTGACATCTTCTATATAAAAGACATCTCCTTCCACTTCGGTGCTGTATGTGTAGTCCTGTCTCTCCAGTGAATCATTCCCTTGCGAGGCGATCAGTTCTGGGTTGATCTGAACCAAGCTCCCCTCCGCTTCCACGTACAGGTTGAACCCTAGGTTCCCCGTTTCCAGCTCCGTGCTCCATTTGAAACTGACATTCTTCTCATTGCGTTGCGCGTTGAAATACACCAAAGTCACTGGCGTCGGGATGCCATTATTGAAGACAGATTTGTAATCCTCCACTTCCCCAACGGTGGCAATGCCGCCTGTCTGTGCCTGTCCATCCGGCGAGACGGCATCTGGTTGCGCTGCGTACATTCGGAAGCGAATGTAGAAGCCGCCTGGTGTGCTATTGACATTAGTGCCGCTCGCTCCCAAGCTGCCGATATTGGTGGGTATGTCAAAGGGCAGTGTGTATGTGTGGCTTCCGCTCGTGGTCAATGGATAGTTGGTGAAGATCTGTTCGCCCGTATCTCCGAAGTCGCCATCGTTGCTCCAGTCTATCCACGCGCTCAGATAGCAGTTCGGCGCAGGGCAGACGGCGGTTGCATCCACAGAGCCGCCATTTCCAGATGCGACCGTACCAGATTTCCAGGTCACATTGAGCGTCGGGATCACTCCATCATCGTATGTCGTATCCTCTGTGAAGGTGGCATTGGATGCGTTTTGAACTCCGTCCGTTTCACTCGGAACCATCCCACCAAGATAGCTCAATCCCGTCAGATGACTCGCGCCACCACCCGCCATCAAATTACTGTTATATGAAGGCGTACCTCCCACCGGCAGGTGTCCATAGTTCATAGCTGTATCGAGGAAGTTGTTGCCAGTGCTGGCTTGTCCGGCAGTCAATGTCACATTAATTTGATCCAATCCGTTTCCGGAACCATCTGCATCGCCCGTGCTGGTGAGTCCACTCGGATTCACTTCCCTGACATGGTATGTGCCTGCAACCAGTCCGGTAAAACTGTATACACCGCTGCCATTGGTCGTGGTTGTTGGTTCGCCTGTGTCATAAGCACCGTCATTATCCATATCCAGGAAAACAGTTACATCGGGCTGTCCGCTATCGCCAGCATAGTCACCATTTCCATTAAGATCGTAATAGACCGTGCCTGAGATCGAGGCAGGTGACTGTACAGTGACTGTATCGGAGTCCGTGTTATTGCTTTCATTGGCTTCTGAAATTAAAGTGTTCGGGTCAATAGTGGCGGTGGCGCTCAATGCTCCAAGGCCTGTCGGCGTGACAGTAAAGGAAGCCGTGAAACTGCCGCCTGCGTCAATAGTGACAGGTCCGCCGCTGGCGCTGCAAGTAAGCGTGCCGGTGGAAATACTGCAGAGGATGTTCCCCGAATTTGTAACAAGTGTAAAGTTGCCGGGCGTGACGCTGCCATAAGTGGCCGATGGCAAAGGTTCGGAAAGAATGGTTTGCCCGGCCGTGAAAGTTGCATCTGTGCCGCTATCGCCAATGGCATTTGCGGTCAGTGTCCATGTGAAGGATTCACCCAGCGCAACCAAATTGGAGCCGCCGAGTGCGTTGTTTGTATTGGTAATTGTGAGATCAAAGGCCTTATAAGATACAGTTTCGCTGTCTGATGGAGAAGTGACCGTAACTGTCCTCAATTCATCGGCATAGCCCGAGGCCGTGGCAGTATTCACAACACTATTTCCCGTACCAACATCACCGGCAGCAACCGTATAGGTGGATGAACACGTTATGTTCTCGCCCGGGTCCAGCCAATCATCATTGTCGCCAACCGTACTCACAGCCGAACAGGTTTCATTTGTGGTTTTGTCATCCGAAACTGTCACCGGACCCATCAGCTTCGCGGAACCGTTATTCGTTACGAGGTAACCATAATGTAGAACGGTTCCGGCAGTTGTGTAATAACTTTCAGTCGCACTTTTCACAATAGACAGGGACGTTATATCATAATTGCCTGCATCGGAAGCCGTGTAATCTGTGGAGCTATATGTACCATGCACGGTAGCTGTGTTGGGATGACTCCCCGAAGAAGCTGCGGACACTGGTCCAATCACACATACTGCGGAAGGATCGACACTGCTCGTCCCAACCGGCAATGTAGTGGTATTGATCATCCAGGCATGGAGTACCCCATTGCAATTTGTTGGGTTTATTGGGTTTCCAAATGCGGCAGCTACGAGCGAATCAGGATCGGTCACATTGAAGGCGGTAAAGGCAACATCCCCAATATTTTCCACGGTGAATTTGTAATAGACGTTGCCGCCCGGCGAAATGGCCAGATTGTTATACCAGGGCCCTGAAGCGGAAGTACTCACCTGCTTAAGAATGGATATTCTTGGATTCACATTATTAACCATCAACATATCCGAAGCGGCATTGCCCGTATATGGTACAGAATTGATCACGTGTGAGACTGTCCCGCTGATATTATAGTAACCAGCCGGTACGGTCAGACCGCTTTCCGTTGCTCCGGCATAATTTGTGGTCAACGTTAGATGAGTATTATCTGTAATTAAGGCAATCGTATAAGGTACCGAATTAACATAGATCGTGCGTCCAGCCGCCAGTTCACTTGAGAAAGCTGTGCTTGCAGGGCTGGTGGAACCAGTGACAGCACTGCTGCCGTTCGTGAAATTCAAAGTGCCGGTCAAATTACCGGTGGCATTGGGGGCCGTGATGTTAACTTTCACCACACAACTGGCTCCTCCGGCAAGTGTAGCCGTACCTGATGTTGGGAAAGTGACCGAAGTCGCCGAGGCGGATGGGGTAAAGGTAAAAGTGCCGCCGCAGGTACTTGAAGCGTTGGGCGTACTAGCAACCTTCATACCCGTGCCGGGGGTTGCCGGGAAAGTATCTGAAAATGCCAGCCCGCTCAACGTATCGTTCTGATTGGGATTGGTGATGGTAAAGGTCAGGGTTGAGACGCCGTTGGTTTGAATCGGATTGGGACTAAACTGTTTGTCAATCACCGGAGGCAAAATAGCGTTCAAGTTGGCGCTGGCATAACCACTTGGTCCCGTATTCGTCCCGCCCTCATTCGAGGAGATGTTATCGCTAACATTGGCCTGCACACCAGTTGTACTGGCTTTGACCGTAGCAGTTATGCTACAGGTATTACTGCCGCCCCCGGCAAGCCCGAGCGGGCTTTCCCTGCTGACCTTCTGATTGGAAGCGCCTGTACCTACAGTTGTAGTGAGGGTCAGGGAAGTATTGCTTGCTATGGATGATACGATATAGGGAGTTGTATTAATATAGATGACATTCCCCGCTCTCAACTCGGTCTTGAAGAGGGTCCCCGACCCGGTGACAGTGGCGCTGCCGCTGGTAGTGGTTACGGTACCTTCCAAAACATAATTAGCGTTGATATTCAGGTTGGACTCGGTCAACCCGGAGTAACTTGAAGTTAGCGTCAGAGAAGTATTGCTGGCGATTGAAGAAACCGTGTACCTGACCGTCTTAATATAAATGATGTCATTCGCCACCAGTTGGGACAGGAAAGCCGTCCCATTTCCCGTGAGCGTAGAACTGCCTGATGTCACTGTAACCGTACCTTGAATGGGGGTGGTGTAGTAGAAATAAAGCAAAGGCGCAGTTCCAGGAGATGCATTCAAGGTCATATGAGTGGCGTCTGTAATAGCCGTCACCTCATAAAAAATTGAGTTGATCTGTAAACGGCTGCCCACCGATAATTGGGTGTTGAAGGCCGTGTTCGTGCCTGTAATAGCGGTACCGCTAACCGATGATATATAGCCCTGCAATCTATCGCCGGATAAGCTGATCGCGCTCCCTCCTGAATATCCCGAAGCCGTGCCGCGACAGGTCGTGGCGGGAGACGCAGTGAGGGTCAGTCCAGCCGTCATATTCACACCAGTTTGAGTTGCGGCAGGATACGAAGACAGTGTCAGGGAAGTATCACTTTGAATGGACGCAACGGTATATTTCTTATATCTGCTGACAGTCAGGGTGTGGGTGGTGTCAGTCGCTCCAACATATTGATTGGCCAATATAAGAGATGTATTGCTGACAATATCCGAGACAGTGTACTTAACCGAATTAATGAAAATGGTACTTCCCTGTGCCAACTCGGTTGTGAACAGGGTCGCATTCCCAGTGACAAAGTAACTATCGTTTGTAACATCTATAGTACCGGTCAAATTAACCGGCGTGGATGGGATGGTTACAACGCTATTGGATACCAATTGGGATAAAAAGGCGGTGCCATGACCAGTGACAATGTAGCTGCTGCTATTTACATCCACCGTACCTTGCAGAGTGGTCATGGGTAAATAATCGCTTACATCTATACCTGTTAATGTTGCAGTGGGACCAACGTTGGGATTAGTAATAGTAAAAGTTAGAGTGGAATTGGTCCCAACCGCAACCGGGCTTGGCGAAAAAGATTTAGTGATCGTTGGTGGATTAAGAACCTCGCAACCCACAATTTTTACATTATCCAGATTCAAACTTGGTAATGTGCCTGTTTCTTTACCGCCCTCTTCGTTGATGCGAAATGCGGTTGTGCTGGACCCCGTAGTGCTCGCAGTGGCGACATTTCCGGGATACCAGGTTGTATTGTTGACCGGACTAAAGTTCAGTCTTGGAGCCGCATCGAAAGTTCCACCATTTGAGTTCGACCAAACATAGATATGATTATTGGAGGATGCAGCCCAGTTCCCTTCAACATCAATATCAAAAACAAGTTTTACATTTGTGAATTTGCTGGAATCCACAGAGAATTCAATATAAGGAGATGCGCCTCTATCCGGATACGTTGTACAAGTGCTTCCCACCGTACAACCAAGGGGGGTCGGCTTTTCAAACCATTTATCGCCTGTTGAGTTACTTGCAACACTCCAAACGCCGGTCCTGCCATTGACCGTTGCATTATCCGTACTGATAAGAGTTCCGTAAGAACTTGCAACAGCAGAGGATACCAGGGGAGACTGCCATGTAGGGTTATGGGAAGATGAAAAATCCCACGTAGCCAATTCCTGGTTGCAGGTAGGGGTGGGACTTGCCGCCGCAGTTGTAACCGTTAAATCAGCAGAAGCTGTTTTATTAGTATTAAGGCTGTCTACGTATAGCTCATTAGTGTCATTGGTAAATGGGTTTCCTGTGGTCGTAGTTGTGACATCCACTTGAATGGTGCAGGTGCCATTCGCAGCTACAGTACCACCGCTAAACGTCAGGGTGGTATCGTTCATGGCAGGCGAAAAAGTCGGAGTACCACAAGAACTTGTGCTCGCATTGGGAGTAGCCGCCACTTTCATATTGGATGGTAGTGGATCTGTGAAGTTATAACCACTAACTGCTGCCGGGTTCATGTTATTGATGTTGATCGTTAAACGGGAAGTACCGCCCAAACTGATGACGGAAGGCGAAAAGCTCTTGCTGATATTTGCCTGTGCAGGATCGGTGACAGCAACGATGCGGGAGCTAACGCCGTAATCGCCATTGTAATGATAGCTGGAGCCTGAGAAGTCGTAGATCAGGGTGCCGATGGGTTCAGGGTTCGCAAGGGGAGCGGAAGGAACACTGAGAACTGTCACCTTGTAAGTGACAGTGATATCTCCACCTTGTTTGCCGGTGCTTGCACAACTGCGATAGTTTGGGCTGTTGGGGTCATTCACCCAGGTACAAGCGTCGCCATATAGTTTATCGTTGGGGCTGGTGCCTGCCACATAAGTGGTGTTGACAGCCTCCACCCGGAAAATAGTATTCGGCATATTGATAAAGCTTTCGATCTGTTCATAGCCATTGGTCGCTGTAGAACCCACCAGCTTGATCCAATAGGTATTGCCTTTTACCAGCGCCATGGTACCGCCCGGTCCAATGCTGACAAATGTTCCCGGAACATCCGGGCTGCCTGCCACATTGGGGGCTAACAGCATGTCAGAGACAGCGTTGCGTGATTGGGAAACCAGGTGTTCTACAAACAATTCACGCGGAATAGTAGTGGTTGCCGTGGAACTGCTTGGGCTGGCGAAAGCAGTAATGCTATAGCGGCGTGTCTTGTTATATGCATCTGAACGACGGGCCACTTCCACTTCGAAGTAGGCATCTGTACATGTACCAGTGGCAATCGAAGTAGAGACTACATCCGACGTGCCGGACCGCAAATTGATATATGTGTTGCCTGTGAATTTATCCAGCCCATCATCCCAATTAAATGTGGATGTGACAGTTTGAGTGCTGCCCGTGTTATTACAAACACGAGCCCCAACCGGAAAACGGTTGGGGCCGACATTCACATTATTGCTATCAAGACCGATCACATTCCACGTAACCGGTTGAATGGTGATGGGGTCAAGGGCATAAGCTGGATACTGCGGATGGAATACACCAGCAGACAAAACAGCCATAATCAAAACGAAGTTAAAAAGAGAAGGAAAGCGAATTTTCATGGAAACTCCAAAAAAAGAGATAAGTACTTGCCCTTAAATTAAAAACAGCGACGACCCTGCGGCCGGTTTCGCTGTTTGCTCGTCTGGATCTTTACCTGAATTCAGGAAAGGCGACCAATCTAGATCCAGGGTCTTTGCATCCGCTTTTGTTGGAAATCATTCTACAGGCAGTCAGAGTACAAGACAATGGCGGGAACTATCATTCCTGTTAGGCAGAAGAAAAATCTATCATTCCTGTTAGGTAACCAGGCAATGAACTTAAACAATTTATACACAAGGTTATTTGGCCATCATCCAGCCAATAACAGGTAAAATACCCTCATGCTAACCGCCCTGCTCAAGACCATGCGTCCGCGCCAATGGACAAAGAATATTTTCATCTTTGCCGCGCTTGTATTCGACAAACAACTTTTGAACGTCGACTCGTTTTTACGAACATTGGCAGGCTTTGGGCTGTTCTGCCTTATCTCTTCCAGCGTTTACATCTTCAACGATCTCGCGGATGTGGAAGCAGACCGCCAGCATCCTGAGAAGAAGAACCGCCCCATCGCTTCGGGAAAGTTATCCGTCAGCGCAGCACGGATCGCGGGTGTTGTCTTGGTCATCGTCGCAATAGGGCTTGCATTTTTTCTGACGCGCGGATTTGAAACTGTCCTCGCCCTTTATTTCCTCATCAACATGGCCTACTCAAAATGGCTCAAGCATGTTCCCATCCTGGATGTGCTTGTCATCGCGGCAGGATTCGTCCTGCGAGTCCATGCAGGGGTGACGCTCATTCAAGTGGAAAGATTCTCCCCCTGGCTGTACGTGGTCATGACCCTGCTTGCTCTCTTCCTTGGTTTCGGCAAACGCCGCGCCGAACTCGCATTGCTCGCAACAGGTGCAGGCTCGCATCGCAAAGTACTGGATGGTTACACCCTTCCGCTGCTCGACCAATACATCATGATCGTTTCAGGCACAACTATCGTTGCTTATTCTCTTTACACATTCTCCGCGCCGAACGTCCCAGAAAATCACAGCATGATGTTAACCATTCCCTTCATGGTATACGCCATCTTCCGCTATCTGTATCTCATCGAAGTGAAACACGCGGGTGGCGCGCCGGAAGAAATATTATTATCAGACCGCCCCTTTCAGATTGCGATGTTCCTTTGGGGAACCCTCGTACTCGTCATCTTTTATCTCTCGTGAAATCATCCGCGCCCGGCAAGGTCATTCTCTTCGGTGAACATGCGGTGGTCTACAACCGCCCGGCGCTGGCTGTGCCCGTCACACAAGTTCATGCGGATGTCGAAGTTTTGGATTCGCCCCGCAAAGGGGTTTGGATTAACGCTCCAGACATTAACCTGCACGCCGAACTTAACTCGCTTCCTTCCGACCATCCAATTGCCTCGGTTATTCTGAAAGTTTTTCAACGCTTTGACATTTCGCAACCCCCGGCGTTAAATGTTTCCATCACATCCACCATCCCCGTCGCATCAGGACTCGGTTCCGGTGCGGCGGTCTCCATTGCGATAATCCGCTCTCTTTCCTCTTTCCTCATTCATCCTCTCCCAGACAAAGAAATTAATTCAATCGCCTACGAGATCGAAAAACTTCATCACGGCACGCCATCGGGAATTGACAACACCGTCATCACCTATAGCAGACCGGTTTACTTCATTAAAGGAGAGCCGATAGAGACATTCACAGTCGGCAAGCCGTTTACCATCGTCATCGGTGACACGGGCATCTCCGCGCCCACAAAAGAATCCGTCGGCGATGTGCGCCGCTTATGGCTGCATGATCAATCCAACTTTGAAAATATTTTCGACGAGATCGCACAGATCGTATTAATAGCGCGCCGCTCCATCGAAAGCGGAAAGCCTGAAATGCTCGGCGAACTCATGGACCAAAATCATGCCTTCTTACAAAGCCTGACAGTCTCTTCTCCAGAATTGGATAAATTGGTGGAAGCCGCGCGTAATGCCGGCGCACTCGGCGCCAAACTCAGCGGCGGCGGACGAGGCGGCAACATGATCGCGTTGACCGAACAGCCCACAGCGGAGTCTGTGGCGAATGCATTAATGTCCGCCGGCGCAAAACGGACGATCATCACGGAAATCAATTAGTTCGTCATTGCGAGATGACGTACTTCCGCCGAAGCAATCTCTGGTTCGAGGGACATGTTTTCATGACGGACAAAAAATGGATCGCCCCCATCCTCCCCTATCTCGCCGTTTGGGCGGGATTATTTTTGTTCAAAAGCGCATGGCTTTCACTGCTTGGTTTTCATGCCGCTATTCTGCTTGTGCTTGCAATTGCACGCCCAAATATTCCGATCAAAATTCTTTTCCAAAGCAGATCAATAAAATGGATCTTTGCCAACCTGCTTCTTTGCGGACTCAGCGGCATGGGACTGTACTTTCTCTGGGACAAATTTGGAATTGCCAGCGATCTCCCAGAACGGCTTGAGTCTATTGGGTTGACCTCATCTTCATGGGCAGGGTTCATAGCATATTTTTCTCTCGTCAATCCTTTCATCGAAGAATATTTTTGGCGCGCGTATCTTGGGAGCGACAGGAGGGGTTTTCATATTGGCGACTTGATCTACGCAGGCTATCACGGATTAATAATGATCAACAAAATGCATATCCTCTCCATCCTTTTCGCGTTGACCTGCCTGACTTTTATCGGCTGGTTCTGGCGGCAATCCCGCCGTGAAGATGAAGGCTTGCTCACAGCGGTGCTGGGTCACATGGCAGCGGATTTTTCGATATTGGTTTGCGTGGTATTAAAAGTAGGGGCGGGGTAATCCCGCCCTAGGAATACGGAGAATAACAAATGAATTGTCCCAAATGCAATGCGGAACTTGCGAAAAAATATTACAAGGGAATGATCGAAGTGGACTCCTGCCCGAATTGCCGCGGCATGTGGCTGGATTCGCCCGAGTTGGATAAATTGGAAGACATGGTCTTTGACGATGATGCGTACAAAGGTTCTCTGGTGCATTTTCAATCGAAGACAAGCTATCTCTGCCCGCATTGCGGCACAGGGCTGGATGAATTCCAATACCGTTTATATGATCTAAAATTGGATTATTGCGCCGCGAACGATCATGGCTTTTGGCTGGACGCCGGCGAGGATGAGCGCGTCATGGACTTCATGCATCAGCGCGCGGAGAGCATCCAACGCAAAGTGGACGTTGAAGCCTCGTGGAAGCAAATGTTAAAAGAAATGCACTTATTCCTGCAAAAGAGAAACAAATAACTTTGAGGGATAAAAAACTGGCAACCAAATGGTCGCCAGTTTTTTATGTTGCCGCCTCGGAGCGTTAATCATCATCTCCTTCATCATTATCGTTTTCATCATCACATGAATAGTTATAGCTCGAGTTTGGCTGGCAGCAATCTTCATCTTCGTCATCATCGTAATCGTCATCGTAGTCGTCATCTGAACAGTAGGAATAATTATTACTGCCATCGTTATTCCAACTTTCCTGTGGCATAAGTCGAATCACGATCATGGAGCCATCTGCCATGACATAGTATTTGACAGTGACCATCCCGCCCATCTGGACTCCATCCTTGACCTTGCTGTCAGGTGTCAGCATATAAACCATTCCGTCAACAGTAATGCTGTTGGCATCCCAGGCGGTCAGAGTGCCTGTCACATAATATTCGTAATCTTCATACTCTGATCCGCCGGAATTTGGCATGGGAAGGGACGGAGTCATCCCCTGAGCAAAATACAATTTTCCTGCTATTTGTTTTTCTGCCAGAGATGTCGGGGAAGCATCGACAAGTTCTGCCGGGCCGAAGCTGGTGATGGTCATAAGCCCATTCGGCGCAACATTAACCTGCACCTTGATGGGACTGCCGACGGTCAATGCTCCATATTGAATTGCAGATGGGGACATGGTAAAGACCTGACCGTTAATCGTCCACTGGTCTCCGTTAACGGCTTGAACGACACCGGTGAACACTGCCTGACTGCTTACTTCGGTCGATCCATCGTGGATGTCCTGCATGGAGGGACTTCCTCCTGCCAAAGCAAAAGAGGGGGATATCCCGTTTCTAAACAGAAATAATCCACCAGCCAGGGTCAACAACACTAAAATGCGTAGTGATTTTTCAAGCATATCTGCCTCCAAATTGGACAAAATC
The DNA here is from genome assembly GCA_016219545.1 of Chloroflexota bacterium. Classification (GTDB taxonomy): domain Bacteria; phylum Chloroflexota; class Anaerolineae; order Anaerolineales; family Villigracilaceae; genus Villigracilis. Next base: position 30,526 of record JACRMH010000013.1, read on the forward strand.
AGTCTTATTACCCGTCGCTGGCGGCAGACAAAGGTTATGGATTTATTTTTCTCTTTGGAGAAACTCTCATCTTATATGAAGGTGGCTGCAACCATTTAGAGAGGGAAACTATGCAAACTTACATTACGTGTTGAGTAGGTACAAGCCATCTCAAAAACATTGTGTCGCTCTGAGGGAGCGTTCTCTGTGACCGAAGAGTCTGGTATTTTTAGCATAGAGGTCCTCACCGCATGATTTGCTTGGCAAATCATGCGCGGCGCAGGTGCCGCTACGCTCAGAACGAAATTTTCGAGATAAGTTCCAGTATTGAGATAAGGGAGCACGTGTATTCATCACTCCAAATTTTCCAACCAAAGTTTTGTATCTTCCGCTTTCACGGCCCGCTCTGCTTCGTGGATTAGCATATTTAAGCTGCGCCTGCGTATGAATGGGGCATTGGGTGGTAAATAGGAATTTGGCAAAGGAGTTGGCTGATTGTTCTGCGATACATTGAAGCAAGGCGACCAGCGCTGGATAAGCAACCGTTCAGAAACATTCAATTCATTCCTGACCTCAGCAAATTGCTCAGATTGTGAGCTCAACAACTCGATGGTGAAACTCATTGATTTTGGCCAATTACACCAAATGAAACGCCCAACAATAGAGTGCCCCTTGAAGCCGTTGATCAAATGCTCCCAAACGCGGGCAAAAGCAAGGTACGACTGACCGACATAGAATACAACGCTATCATCTCGAAATAGATATAGGTCCAGTCCTTTCCAGGATTCAGGACATTGTTCGATGAGCAAGAATCGCTTAAGGGGCATAGCGACGTTTTCACTATTCATGAAGGATAATTCCATAGTAAGAAACCAAAGACCGCATTCGCGCGAATTGAATTATGAAGCGCACGAACGCCTTGCACTAGTGGACAGTGGGGCGGGCGTGGACTCTGCTTGGGAGCAGAAAAAACTCGAAGCTAGAAAAAAAATTCTAAATCGCGCAGAATCCCCAGCGTCCAGTGATTATCCCGGCGATCGTGCGCGACGCTTTGTTGGGCGTTTATATTAATTTTTTTTAAACTTAAGGTCATATTTTTATTCAGGTGGTGGTGTTCGAAAGACAAAATCTCCAAATCCTAAAGAAAGCAAGAAATATATTGTTACTGTCGACCACACTAGCAGATTTCCTGCACCATTTATTATTTCAAAAATTGACACAGCAAACCCAATGATCGTTGTAGCAAAAATTCCTTTTATCATTGCGTTAAGTGCAATACCAGATTTTGCCGATCGTCCATACCAGCACATTGCGGCAATGCCTAATAGATTTGCACCAAAATAACGAGGAACCCATTGATTAGATGGTTCAAGAACAATATTATATATTGATAAAATCCTTTCTGGAAATAACAGATATGCCAGCCCAAAGAGAAGAGAGCCTATCGCAGTAACGGTCATTGTAAGAAATAATCTCATGGGAATTCTCCTTTTCATAAACAACATATTCAATCTTGAAAGCAAGATGTAAATGTTTGTTGAAAAATTACTTTTGCCACGAAAACGCCCAACGCTTTACGCTAGTGGACAGTAGGCGTATGTGGACTCTGCTTGGGAGCAGAAAAAAACCGATTTTAGAAACCTGATTTACATACTCCGTTCGTATAGTGGATGGTTGGCATTAAATTGTAGTAAATCCCAAAGGTTTCCATATAAATCTTCAAAAACTGCAACTATTCCATACGATTCTTCTTTTGGAACTCTTACAAAATTTATGCCTTTAGAAACCATCTCGTTATAATCTCTCCAGAAATCATCTGTATTAAGAAATAGGAATACCCGCCCGCCTGCTTGATTGCCTATAAAAGGTTGTTGTTCTGGCTTTGACGCCTTTGCCAAAAGCAGTGTTGTTCCATTTGAGCCGGGAGGAGAAACTACAACCCAGCGTTTGTCCTGCTCTGGTTGATAGGTATCTTCAACAATTGTAAAATGAAGTTTTTCGGTATAAAAAGCAATGGCTTCATCATAGTCTCTTACAACCAATGCAATATGCACAATTGACTGTTTCATAATTACCTCTCAGGGATTGCCCAATGCTTTGAGCTAGTGAACAGTGGGCAGGCGTGGACTCTGCTCGGGAGCAGAAAAAAACGAAGCCAGAAAACTACTTGCTGATCCAAATATCCCTCATCTGAAAGGACAAATTGACTCTGGTTTGTAATCGATGCTTTGCGCCCCATGATTCCAATCCCCTAAATATTCTATAGGGATTGGATGCTCTTGGGCATATTCTATAACCTTGCGGCAAGAATCTTGGATCTTAATTGAGTGCTGATATTCCTGCCAGAAAACAGAAGCGACTTGCATAAAGTAGTTTCCTGGGCTTGCTTTTGGGAATTGACTTTGAAGCAAGCTGAACGTTGATTCGGCCTTTGCTGTATCATTCTGCAAGATATATAGAAGCATCATACGGTAATAAGCATAAGCAGCTATGTTGGGATACTCACTGGGATCTTCTGCTAGAGATTTAGGATCCAATGGAGCAGGTTCGTTGAATGATGTACTAAAGTATTTTGACTGATAGACCCAGAAGTCATACCATTTCCTATTCTCGGTAAACCATTGTAGCTTCTTGTCATTTATGGTTCTTTGATAAAAAACTAAAGCTTTATCGTAATCGCCTGCAAGTGTTGCCCTATCACCATCTTGAACAGCCTGAAACCGGTAATAAGGGGTCTCAAAATTAGTTTTATAAACAACGAAATTCTGCCCGTTCCACATGCATATTCGAGTTTCTTTTCTGTATGGAAATTCAAGATCGTCCGGCCAGGGATCGTAGTTGTTACTCAAAATAATTTCATTTGTGCCATTATTGTCAATGTCACGGATTTTGACTTCAAAAGGGGCTAATGACAGATTTTTACAACTGTTGTCTGGTGGAACATCAACCATTAATTCTTGAAATTCATTTCCATTCCATTCATAAACGTTAATAGCAGGGCAACGATTGCCCATACAACCATCAAACCAAGCAACTATTTCATCAAGTCCGTTTCCATTGGTATCTGTAATGTCAAATATACGACTTCCACCAAAAGCACCATTATCAGCAACGGTTGACAGCAATTTGTATTTCCCGTTTTCGCACCCAAAAATATCCAGCCAAACCCCGAATGGGAAAACTAGCTCTGGCACAGTATCTCCAGTTACTTCTCGTACTTGGAAGAAAGGCTTTATTTGTCTGCCATAAAATTTTTCATAGGCAGGCAGAATGGATTTTGTTGTTCCACCCGCGTTCAAGTAGCTTAAGACATATTCAGTAAATTGTTTGATAGATTCAGAGGTGCCTGATCCTTTTTGAGCGCTCGCAACATCAAATTCCAAGCTTGAATCTGTTATAGGACATAAGGCAGGCGAAGCAGGGGTTAACGTTTTGATATTGGAGGCATCGAAGTCTTGGGGCCGTAATGGTGTAAGTGTCTCAGTTGGTAGCGACGTAGGTGTATTGGTAGGAAGGGAAATTCGTGTTGTTGACGTCTTGGTCGGAATTGTTATCGCTTTGGTTGCAGCGATTGTAGCCGAAGGAGCTTCGGGTGTGGGTGCGCTACAGCCTGCTGTGTTAATAATAATCAGGACAACCAGAACTAGCACAAAGAATTTATAGCCGAGCTTCAATATCATATTAATTTCGTCCTTAAGATTCTCACCTTGCTTTATTTGAGCACCCAACCCTTTGCGCTAGTGGACAGTGGCTGGCGCGAACTCTGCTTGGGAGCAGAAAAAACTCGAAGCCAAGCGCTCTTCCTCCTCCAAATACGACATTCTTATCCTCCATCCCTTCCCAAATTTAACTGTCGTATTTGGGGGAGGTGTCCGAAGGACGGAGGGGGCGGGAGCAGAGAAAACTCGAAACCAGAAAAACCCTTGAAAATCGCGCAGAATCCCCAGCGTCCAGTGCACGCGGTGTTGTCCAGTTTTGAGCCTTTCGAGATTCTCTTTTACCATTGTTCCCAATACACGCGAAGGGCATATTTTTCTGAAGATGTTGGCACGATATTTGCATCTAGTTCCAATCCATCAGGAAAACAAAAATTGAAATCTTCTTCACCAATCGCAATGCCTGTTATTTCTTTTCCGTGTGTCCGAGTAATTTCATTGTTTATATCGCAAGTTTGATCTGCATAAGGAAGATTGACTGATAAAGACTGAAACCCATCGCCATACTCAGATGAGTTCAGTATTGGCATTAATTCGTTATGCAATTCTCCCTGTCCACGTTTCCAACATAATTTCTTATCCTTAAGGTAGACAACAGCCCAATCATTATCAGTAAAGAAAAGAACAAAACCTGAAGTGCCTGCTTGTGTACGTGCAACCGTTTTTCCGACCACGAATTGCTTAAGTTGCAAAACGTACTCATGGTAAGACGAAGATAAAATTTCTTTCATCTTGGCACGCAACGTCTCATCAAATTCGGTAGATTGAACTTCGAATGGTTTCTCGGAATGTTCCATGTTAGATTTTTGTCTTTGCTGTAAGACCATTATATTTTGCGGGATCGATTTTCACTGCTAAAAAGCGAACTGCCCAACGGTTTGCGTTACTGGCGCTGCGGCGGACGTGGACTCTGCTTGAGAGCAGAAAAAACTAGAAGCCAGAAAATGCTCGAAAATGCGGAAGAATCCCCAGCGTCTAGTGCACTCAGTGTTGGGCATCGTTCAGTCTGCGCGTTTCGGTGGGCGATTTCCTTCCAACGCACCAACGGATGGTAAGAAAACACTTTCTTCAATGACTTTGCCTGCCTGTTCGATCTCTTCATATCTACTCTTGAGGTCTTTCCACTCCGCGCGGCGGCTCCTAAGCTCGGCAAGATCCATTGCAGCTAGAAGAGCTTTTCGGAAGGCAATTCGAGCCTCTGCGGTTAGAAATAATGAATTGGACTCCCACCAATCTCGACTTTTGCGCAAAGTTTCCTCAACGGGCGTGCCATCATCTTCTTCGTCGGGATGCGGGAGACGGCGCAGGCGTAACCATTGTGTGTGCGCCTCTTGAGCAACTTGAAGACGCTTGTCAAGAGCCGCGAGCCTTAGGTTCTGCTTTCTATTGGCTTCCGATATGGAGTATTGAATAAATCCAGAAAGCGCGCCTCCAAACAAGACTCCGAGAAATGCAATGACTGCGTCTGATGGTATGTTGCGCACCAAGATAAGAAGCCCAATAAGAATTGCGATCGCAATAATTGAGAGCGCATAAAAGGTTTTGCCCAAGAAACTCATACAACACTCCTTCATGATGCCCAACTATGGTTTATACAGCGTATCGTATAAACACCCTGTACGGGGTGTTATAAAGCAATCTTGCTGTATAACACCTTATATTCAAATTATAAGTCACTTCCTCGCAGTAAAAACTTGATCTTCCTCAATATAAAACGCCCTTCCAAGAAAGGGCGTTTTATAAAACTTCAATTCTCCTTACCCAACAACCTCGCACCAACTTTCATACTTCGCCACCTTGCCGCGGATCGCTTCGTGATACACGTTTTGGATCTCACGTGTCACCTTCCCGGACTTCCCGTCACCGATCTTGCGGAAGTCAATTTCACATAGGCCGATGCACTCGGCAGCCGTCCCACAGACGAAGACCTCGTCCGCGATGTAGAGTTGGTCGCGCGAGATGGGCTGTTCGATCACTTCATAGCCCAGGTCTTTTGCGATAGTGTAGATCGAGCTGCGCGTGATGCCTTCCAACACCGGCGCAGTGGATGGCGTAAAGAGTTTGCCGCCGCGCACCACGAAAAGATTTTCGCCGGTACATTCGGCAATATATCCCTGCGGGTCGAGCAAAATGGCTTCCTCAAATCCCAGCCGCACTGATTCGGACTTGGCCAGAAAACTGTTGGCATAGTTGCCGGAAATTTTCGCCTTTGTCATCATTACGTTCGGATGATGACGGGTGAATGAAGAAATATTCGCGCGGATGCCTTTTGCGAGCGCTTCTTCGCCAAGGTAATTGCCCCACTCCCAGCTTGCAATTGCCAGCGAAGGCTTGCCACCATCCACGTTCAAATTCCAGCCGCCGCCATCGAGATAAATTAATGGGCGCACATAACAATCCTTAAACCCGTTCGCACGCACCGTGTCTTTGTGAGCCTTAACAACTTCATCCACCGTCCACGGCAGTTCGCGGAAGCCGAACACGCGCGCCGAATCAAACAGGCGTTCCACATGTTCGGTCAGGCGGAAGATCGCCGGTCCCTTCGGCGTATCATATGAGCGGATGCCCTCGAACACCGCCGCGCCATAATGCAAGGCGGGCGTTAGAAAATGCAGGGTCGCTTTTTCGAACGGCACCAATTCCCCGTTCATCCAGATAAATTTCGATTCCATGCCCATGATTCAAATCTCCTTTTGATTTGTTGACCAAAGACCGTGGACGGTAGACCGTGCGGTCAATCGTCCATCGTCTATAGTCTTGCAATAATTTCATCCGCCATTTGACGGGTCGTTAACTTGCCGCCGATGTCTGCGGTTCTTGCGCCATCGGTGATGGTTTGCTCGACAGCTTTTTCAATTGCGCTTGCCTCGGACTCCAACTTCAATGAATGACGTAACAACATCGCCGTTGAAAGGATCGTCCCAATTGGATTTGCGATTCCCTTCCCTGCGATATCCGGCGCCGATCCGTGGATCGGTTCATACAACCCGACAGTTGACTCGCCCAAACTGGCAGAGGGCAGCATCCCCATGGAGCCTGCCAAAACCGAGGCCTCGTCCGTGAGGATGTCGCCGAACATATTCTCAGTGACCACCACATCCATCCACGCGGGACCAGTTATCAGTTTCATGGATGCGGTGTCCACCAGCGTATGCTCAAGCTCAATATCGGGGTTCTCTTTTCCAACTTGCGTCGCGATCTGACGCCATAGTCGCGATGATTCCAAAACATTGGACTTATCCACTGATGTAACTTTTTTCCTGCGTCCCTTCGCAAGCTTGAACGCGAGTTCAATCACACGGCGAATTTCGTAATCGTAATATTCGAGGGTATCCACAGCGCGCTCGCGTCCATCCTTGATGTCGCGTCCTTTCGGCCAGCCGAAGTACAAGCCGCCCGTGAGTTCGCGCACCACGAGAATATCCACGCCCTGCAATTTCTCCGGCTTGAGGGGCGACCATTCCATCAGCGCCGGGTGAACTTTGACGGGGCGCAGATTCGCGAACACGCCGAGACCCTTTCGCAGCGCGAGCAGTCCGCGCTCGGGACGGTCTTTCGCGGCGGGGTCATCCCATTTCGGTCCGCCGACCGCACCGAGCAAAACCGCATCCGCTGATTTGCAATCTGCAAGAGTTTCATCGGTGAGCGATGAACCGTACGCGTCAATCGAACAGCCGCCCATCAATCGTTCTTGATAAGTGAAGGTGTGTTTATATTTACCGGCAATAGCTTCCAGCACGCGCACAGCTTCGCCGACCACTTCAGGTCCGATGCCGTCACCGGGGAGGAGGGTTATGTTTGCTTTCATGAATAAATCCTTGTTTGTTGACCGTGGACGGTGGACGGTAGACCGAAAATACGGTCAACGGTCCACCGTCCATCGTCGGTTTTCAATGTGCGACCATCAATCCATATTCAACCGAGTCCGCCAGCGCGCGCCATGAGGCTTCGATAATGTTCGTGCCCGCGCCGACTGTGCTCCAGCGGCCAGTGTCATTGCGCGTGTCTATCAATACACGGGTGATGGCTTCTGTACCGCGGTCTGAATCGAGGATGCGGACTTTGTAATCGGACAGATGAAAATTCGCGATGCGCGGATAATATCCAACGAGTGCCTTTCGCAACGCAAGGTCAAGCGCATTCACAGGACCATTCCCTTCGGCGGCAGTATGAAGCACCTCACCCTGCACGCGGACTTTCACCATCGCTTCCGCAAAGATGCCGCGTCCCTGACGGTGCTCGACGTTGACGAAGAAATCAATCAATTCAAATGGCGGTTTGTATCCGTACTCCTGACGCTTAAGCATGATCGTCACCGAGGCTTCCGCGGCTTCAAAGGAGAATCCGCGCGCTTCGAGTTCCTTGATCTCATTCAGGATGGGGACGACTTCCGTGCCATCCACTTCCACGCCATGTTCTTCGGCTTTGCTGAGAAGATTTCCACGGCCTGACAAATCAGAGACCACCACGCGCATTTTATTGCCGACCTTTTCCGGCTCAATGTGTTGATACGATTGCGCACTGCGTCTCATGGCCGCGACATGCACGCCGCCCTTATGCGCGAAGGCCGATTTGCCCACAAAAGGCAGATGTTCATCGGGAGTGATATTGGCCACCTCCGCCACGAAATGAGAGAGATCATACAGGTGTTCAATTTTTCCGGCAGGCAAACATTGATAGCCCATCTTGAGTTCAAGGTCAGCCATGATGGAGACCAAGTTGGCATTGCCACAGCGCTCACCCACGCCGTTGATAGTTCCCTGCACCTGCATCGCACCGCCGCGAATGGCAGTCAGTGAATTGACGACAGCACATTCTGAATCATTATGCGTATGAATTCCAAATGGATGATTGAGCGCGGGACTCAACTCACGGACGATGGACTCAACTTCCCAGGGCATCGTCCCGCCGTTGGTATCGCACAGCACAACAGTTTCCGCGCCGCCACGGATCGCCGCGCGCAAAGTTTCGAGTGCGTAGGGTGAATCCGCTTTGTAGCCGTCGAAGAAATGTTCGGCATCATAGATCACGCGCTTGTTATTGGCTTTGAGATAGGCAACAGATTGTTCAATGATCCGCAAGTTATCTTCATTTGTAGTTTGCAAAACTTCTTTAACATGCAGAGTCCACGTTTTGCCGAAGATGGTGCAAACCGGCGTTTGTGAATCAAGCAGGGCTTTGATGTTGGCATCGTCTTCCGGTCCGCCTTTGACGCGGCAGGTGGAACCGAATGCAGCGATGAGTGCATTCTTCCATTGCATGTCACGCGCGCGCTCGAAGAATTCAACATCCTTCGGGTTCGAGCCGGGCCAGCCGCCTTCGATGAAAGCAACGCCGATCTCATCCAGTTTTTGCGCGATGCGGACCTTGTCATTGCTCGAAAGCGTGAAGCCTTCGGACTGGGTGCCGTCGCGCAGGGTGGTGTCGTAGATCTGTATTTGAGTCATAGGTTCTCTTTTTGGACGGTGGACGATAGACGGTAGACCGTGCTTACACCGTCCATTGTCTATGGTCTATCGTCTATTTTCAAATTCCGCGATTTCTTTTTCAAAATTCAAGATGTAGCCAAGTTCATCCACGCCGTTCAATAAACACGTTTTGTTAAATGGATCAATCGGGAAGGTGACCGAACCTCCCGGGTAGGATAATGTCTGGGTCGCAAGGTCAACTGTCAGTTCGGCGCGAGGCGCTTCTTCCACTAGGTCAAAAAGCATCTTGTGAGAAGCGTCATCCACGATGATGGGAATGAGTCCGTTCTTCAAGGAATTGTTGCGGAAGATGTCTGCAAAAGAAGTTGAGATGACGGCGCGGAAGCCGAAACTGGTGAGCGCCCACGGCGCATGTTCGCGGCTCGACCCGCACCCGAAGTTGTCACCTGCCAAAAGGATTTGACAGCCAGCTGATTCAGGTTTGTTGATGATGAAATCTTTTTTGAGAGATTTATCGTCGTTGTAACGCCAGTTGAAAAAGAGCGCGTCGGCGAGACCGTTCTTGTCGGTGACTTTGAGAAATTGCGCGGGGATGATCTGATCCGTGTCAATGTCGTTGACAGGCAGAGGCATGACGCGGGAAGTAAGTGTTGTGAATTGAGCCATAGTTTGATTTCCGATTTTCGATTTTGGATTTGCGATTGATACATGTCGTTGCGAGGAGGGTGATCTTCCCGACGAAGCAATCTCAAAACTGTTGGGGATTGCTTCGGGCACAGAACAAGAACGCCCTCGCAACGACATGTTAGGTGAGTGTCCTCACATCAGTAACAACGCCAGTGATGGCAGTTGCCGCAGCAGTTAACGGGGATGCTAAAAATGTTCTTCCGCCTTTGCCCTGACGTCCTTCGAAGTTGCGATTGCTGGTGGAGACAGCGTATTGACCGGGTTGAAGTTGATCGCCGTTCATGGCAATGCACATGGAACATCCGGCTTCGCGCCATTCTGCGCCTGCTTCTTTGAATACTTTATCCAGACCTTCCCGCTCGGCTTGATTCTTCACATCCTGCGAACCGGGGACGATCATCACGCGCGTGCTTGCAGAGACCTTTCTTCCTTTAAGTACAGAAGCGGCCAGACGCAGATCAGAGATGCGCGAGTTGGTACATGAACCAATGAAGACCACGTCCACTTTTTGACCGAGCAAAGATTGACCGGCTTGCAGTCCCATATAGGTCAATGCTTTTTCAAAGGCGGCTTTTTGTGAAGGTTCTGCAAATGATTCAATGGCAGGGATTCGATCCGTGATCTTCATGCCCATGCCGGGATTCGTTCCATAGGTGATCATCGGTTCAAGGTCGGCGGCATCGAGTGTGATGGATTTATCATAGACTGCGCCTTCGTCGCTCGGCAAGGTTTTCCAATACGCAACGGACTTGTCCCAGTCCGCGCCTTGGGGAGCGAACTCGCGGCCTTTGAGATATTCAAAGGTGACTTCATCGGGCGCGATCATGCCTGCGCGCGCGCCGCCTTCAATGGACATATTGCAGACCGTCATGCGCTGTTCCATGGTGAGACTGCGGATCGCTTCACCTGTAAATTCAAAGACATGCCCCGTCCCGCCGCCGACTCCGATCTTTGCGATCAGTGCAAGAATAATATCTTTGGCCGAAACACCGTCCGCGAGTTTTCCATCTACACGGACTTCAAAAGTCTTTGGCTTCCTTTGCAACAGGCACTGACTCGCAAGCACATGTTCCACTTCACTTGTGCCGATGCCGAAAGCCAGCGCGCCGAATGCGCCATGTGTGGCGGTGTGACTGTCGCCGCAGACGATGGTCATGCCGGGTTGGGTGCGCCCGAGTTCAGGTCCGATCACATGCACAATGCCGCGGTGCGGACTGGTCATGCCGTGCAGGGTGATCCCAAATTCGGCGGCATTCGTTTCCATTTGTTTGATCTGCGCAGCGGCCAATGCATCCGTGAGCGGGATATTGACCGGAGTCGTTGGAATGGAATGATCCATGGTCGCGAGAGTCTTATCGGGCCGGCGGACTTTGAGTCCGCGCTGGCGCAGACCCGTGAAGGCCTGCGGTGACGTGACTTCATGCACGAGATGCAGGTCAATGTAAAGAATGGCGGGAGACTCGGGTTGTTCAGCTACAACGTGAGATTCCCAAATTTTGTCAAAGAGAGTTTTAGGCATATTTCGATTTAAGATTTTTGATTTGCGATTTTTGATTTGCGATTTTTGATTTGCGATTTTTGATTTGCGATTTCAGATTAGCAAGATTCGCTTTCGGAGGAATCATCTGCCGATTGAGCAGAGACAGGCTCAGGCGCGGAAAGAAACGCGCTGGTATCCCAGCCGGAAGGAATAGTCTGCGGTTCGGGGAAGGGGTTATAGGCTGAACTTTGGGTCGTATCCTGATTTTCATTTTGAGTGGACATGATTTTCTCCTTTTAGATAAGTAGACAGGTATACAAGTACACAAGGAAACACGTGTTTACGTGTTTACCTGTCTACTTTTTTACTTCATCCCAACATCACTCCAAAATCATTCGACACTTTTTCAGTGCCTTCGGTTGAAGCGATGATCAATTTATTGAGGGCGTTGATATAAGCTTTTGCGCTGGCGACGATGATGTCCATATCTGCGCCGTGACCGCCATAGACGCGGGCAAATGTCATTTCACTTTGCGCGTCCATCTTGTGTTGACCATTCTCGGCCTGAATGCGGACGGTCACTTCACCCAGTGCGTCAATCCCTTCGGTGATGGCGTGGATGTTGAACTCCAACAATTTGCACGGAGTTTTGACAATGGCATCAATGGCTTTATAAGTTGCATCCACAGGACCCGTGCCCATTGATGCAAAGTTATAGATCGTGCGATCAGGTCCGCGCAAACGGACGGTGGCGGTGGGCATGCCCAATGTCCCGCACGAAACCTGCAAGCCTTCGAGATAATACACATCGCGCGGACGATAGAACTCATCGGCAATGACGGCTTCGAGATCGGCATCAGTGATGACCTTCTTGCGGTCGGCTAATTCTTTGAAGCGGGCAAAGGCTTTATCGAGTTCGGCTTCATCGAGGGAATGTCCCATCAAGGCAAGGCGCGAACGCAGGGCCGCGCGCCCGGAATGTTTGCCCATCACCAATGTGGTCTGGTTCACACCCACATCCTCGGGGCGCATGATCTCATAAGTGGTCTGATGTTTGAGCATTCCATCCTGATGAATACCCGCTTCATGTGCGAACGCATTCGCGCCGACAATGGCCTTGTTCGGCTGAACCACAATGCCCGTGTAATTGCTGACCAATTTGCTGACGCGCGAAAGCTGTTGTGTTTCGATCCCTGTTTCAAGATTGAAAACAGGATGGCGGGTCTTGAGCGTCATCACCACTTCTTCAAGCGAAGTGTTGCCCGCGCGTTCGCCGATGCCATTGATGGTCACTTCAGCTTGGCGCGCGCCGGCTTGAATCCCAGCCAGCGCATTAGCTGTCGCCATGCCGAGGTCATCGTGGCAATGCACTGAAACCGTGATGTTCTCATTCATGCCCGGTGTGTTCTTGATGATGCCGTCAATCAACTTGAAATATTCATCGGGCGTGGTGTATCCAACCGTGTCGGGAATATTCAACGTGGTCGCGCCGGACTTGATCGCTTCACCCAACACCACATACAAAAATTCAGGGTCGGAACGACCCGCATCTTCAGGGCTGAATTCCACGTCCGCGCATAATGAGCGCGCATACGCAACCATTTCCGAAACACGCTGTACCACTTCCTCTGGATCCATCTTGAGTTTGTGCTTCATGTGGATCGCGGATGTTGCCAGGAAAGTATGGATGCGCGGCTTCTGTGCATCTTTGACGGCCTCCCAGGCTTTGTCAATATCGGGTTTATTTGCGCGCGCCAGTCCGGTGATGACGGGGACTTTCGCATCAGGCTCACCGACGCTTGGTCTGCCAACCTCGACAGCGATTCGTCTGACAGCTTCGAGGTCGTCCGGCGAGGCCGCAGGGAATCCAGCTTCGATGATGTCCACGCCCATGCGCGCCAATGACCGTGCCACTTCCAATTTTTCAGCGGAGGTCATCGTCGCGCCGGGGGATTGTTCACCATCTCTTAAAGTCGTATCAAAGATTTTTACATAATTACTCATAAAATCTCCTTCTGAATTGCGACCTGTACCGCGACATTTATGTCGCCTTGCCGCAAATATTGCGACATGAATGTCGCGTTACGCTTGACTACTTTTCCAATTCTCAGGGCGAAGTGAACGTACCGCCGCACCAGCCTGCCACATTTCAGAGTCGCGGAAATATCCAAGTTCCTTTTCAAGTTGTTCACGATAATCAGCACGGCTGTTGGCTTCCAATGTGATGCGGGCCTCATTTCCGGTCTTAACTGATTCGTAGAGATCATCGAACACCGGTGCAACCGCGTCGCGGAATTTTGCGTGCCAATCCAATGCGCCGCGCTGGGCGGTGGTAGAGCAGTTGGCATACATGAAATCCATGCCGTTCTCGCCGACGAGTCGAATCAAGGATTGGGTTAGTTCTTCGACAGTTTCATTGAAGGCTTCGCTGGGGGAATGTCCATTCTTGCGTAGGACGTTGTACTGGGCTTCCATCACGCCGGAGAGTGCGCCGATGAGAACGCCGCGTTCGCCGGTCAGGTCGCTATACACTTCACTCTTGAATGTGGTTGGGAATAAATATCCCGCACCGATGGCAATACCCAAAGCGATGGCGCGTTCATTCGCACGGCCAGTGTGATCCTGGTGGACTGCATAGCTGGCATTGATTCCGCTGCCGGCAAGAAAGTTTCTACGGACGCTTGTGCCTGAGCCCTTCGGCGCAACGAGGGCTACATCCACATGCGGGGGAGGGACAACACCCGTATCATCCTTGAATGTGACCGAGAAGCCATGAGAGAAATACAACATATCGCCTTCGTTCAAACATTCAACGATCTTCGGCCACTGTGAGCGTTGACCTGCATCTGAAAGCAAATATTGAATGACAGTCCCCTTTTCTGCGGCTTCTTCTACATTGAATAAGGTCTTGCCCGGAACCCAGCCGTCGGCGACAGCCTTATCCCAATTCTTCGTGCCTTCGCGCTGACCGACAATGACGTTGATGCCATTGTCGCGCATGTTCATGGCCTGTGCCGGTCCCTGCACACCGTAGCCGATCACTGCCACAACTTCGTTCTTCAAAACTTCGCGAGCCTTATCGAGTGAAAACTCTTCGCGGGTCACCACGTCTTCCACCGTGCCGCCAAAATTAATTTTTGCCATGATTGCTTTCTCCTTAAGATTATTTATTATTTTCAGATTGATATATACACATATGACTGTGGACGATGGACCGCCGACCGTATCGCTTGCATGGTCTACCGTCCACAGTCCACGGTCGTTTTTTACGGCGTCATTTCCGCCAACTCGGACACATCGTCAAAGCGATTGCCATTCACGCCGGGGACGCGCCTCACGCCATCGTTGACTCCGCGCGTCATGGCCACCTGTCCCGTACGGACCATTTCCACAATGCCCAGCGGGCGAAGCAATTCGATCATGCCTTCGATCTTGTCTTCGGTGCCAGTGATCTCAACGATGACAGAATCAACCGCCACGTCCACGATGCGAGCGCGGAAAATTTCCGCCAAGCCATTCACTTCGGCGCGCTTCTCGGGTCCCACTTTGACTTTGATCAACGCAAGGTCGCGCGTCACAGAAGGCTGGCGGGTGACATCCTGCACGTCGATCACGTTGACGAGTTTGTACAAGTTCGCCTCGATCTTGTGAGCGTCCATGTCGCCGTTGGGACAATCCACGACCACGGTCATGCGCGAGACCGCGGGGTCTTCCGTGCGCCCCACTGCCAGCGACTCGATATTGAAATTGCGGCGGCGAAATAAAGACGCCACTCGATTCAACACGCCGGGTCTGTTCTCTACTAATGCGATAAAGGTGTAGTTCATGTTTTCTCCTAATTCGGCCGTAGACCGCAGACGATAGACCGTATTGTCCACCGTCCACTGTCCATCGTCGGTCTTTACGATTTCACCGGTCTCTGCAACATTTGATCTAGCGCTGCACCGGCGGGGACCATCGGGTAGACTGCATCTTCCATTTCCACTTTGAACTCGATCACGGTCGGACCTGTGATACTGCGCGCCCATGCGATGGCTTCATCCACTTCCTCGCGCTTGGTCACGCGCCGTGCAGGGACTCCATGCGCTTCAGCGAGTTTCACAAAATCAGGCGCGAGCATGTTCACGGCAGAGTAACGCTTCTCAAAGAAGAACTCCTGCCACTGACGCACCATGCCAAGGAAACTATTGTTCATGATGGCGACCTTTACATTCGCGCCTTCCTGGACTGCGGTGGTCAATTCCGCGGCGGTCATTTGGAAACCGCCATCTCCAGCGATGGTCCAGATCTGCTCATCTTTATGCGCAAACCACGCACCGATCGCAGAAGGGAGTCCAAAGCCCATCGTCCCTGCGCCGCCCGAAGACAGCCAGCGGTTGGGCTTATCCAAGGCATAATATTGCGCCGCCCACATTTGATGTTGACCCACGTCAGTGGTGATGATCGCACCGCCACCGGTCGCCTTCCAAATATCACCGATCAGATGCGGCACGTATAATTTGCCGTCATCTTCCCAATTCATAATGCTGCGCGAATCGGCCTCGGATTTCCAAGCGCTGATCTCCTTCTTCCATTCATCGTGGTCGTATTCGTCAATCATGGGGATTAGATCGGTCAACACGGTTTTGAGATCGCCGACAAGCGGGACATCCACCGCTACATTTTTATGAACTTCCGAAGGATCAATTTCGATGTGGATCTTCTTCGCGCGCGGTGCGTATGTTTTCAAAGTACCCGTCACACGGTCATCGAAGCGCATTCCAAAGGCAAGGATCAGATCGGAGTTTTGAACGGCTAAATTGGTATGGACTTCGCCGTGCATTCCCATCATGCCGAGGCTTAATTCATGCGACGCGGGAAACGCACCGAGCCCAAGCAAGGTGCTTGCAACAGGGGTTTGAGTCTTCACTGCAAATTGCATCAGCGCGTCTTCGGCTTTAGACATCAACACACCATGTCCGCATAAGATGATGGGACGCTGGGACTTCTCAATTAACTTCACTGCTTCTTCGAGCGAAGATTTCGGGGCATGGTCAACGGGTTGATATCCGGGCAGTTTTACATTTTCAGGATAAATAAATTCCGTCTGTTCAACTTGTGCGTTCTTGCAAATGTCGATCAGCACGGGGCCGGGTCGTCCACTGCGCGCGATATAAAAGGCTTCACGCACCACTTCAGCAATTTCATCAGCGCGGGTGACCAGATAATTATGTTTGGTGATCGGCAGGGTGATGCCGGTCACATCCACTTCCTGAAAGGCGTCACCGCCAATGGGGTGAGCGGCGACCTGTCCCGTAATAAAGACCACCGGAACAGAATCCATCATCGCCGTGGCAATGCCCGTCACCAAATTTGTCGCGCCGGGTCCCGATGTTCCCATCGCCACGCCAACTTTTCCTGAAGCGCGCGCATATCCATCCGCCATGTGCGCGCCGCCCTGCTCATGCCGCACCAACACATGATGAATGGGATAACTCAACATGGCATCGTAGATCGGCATGTTCGCGCCGCCCGGATACCCGAAGACCACTTCCACGCCTTCGCGCACCAGACACTCCCACATAATTTCTGCACCAGTTTTTTTCATAGTTTTTTCATCCTTCATCCTTCATCATTCAGCCTTGAGTATTGCGCCTGTATCCGCACTCGTTACAAAATATGAATATCGTTTCAACCATTTGGATGTAGTTGTGGATTTGAACGGAGTCAGCGCATCAAGCCGACTCTTAATTTCCGCATCGCTTAACTTGACGTTGAGGCTGCGTGCCACCAAATCAATTTGGATCACATCCCCGGCTTTGAGCGCCCCAATCGGACCACCCGCGGCAGCTTCTGGCGAGACATGACCGATACACGCGCCGCGAGTCCCGCCGCTGAAACGACCGTCGGTGATGAGCGCAACTTTGTCGCCAAGTCCCTGCCCCATGATCGCGGACGTGGGCGATAACATCTCCTGCATGCCCGGTCCGCCCTTGGGACCTTCGTAACGAACCACAACACAATCGCCAGCTTTGACCTTGCCCGCGAGGATTCCAGCCATCGCATCATCCTGTGATTCAAAGATGACCGCGGGGCCTTCGAATTGCATCATGGCAGGGCTGACGCCGCCGACTTTAACAACTGCGCCTTTGGGTGCGAGGTTGCCAAATAAAATGGATAATCCGCCACGCTTGGAATACGCGTTGTCATATTTACGAATCACTTCTTCGTCTTTGATCTCTACGCCTTTGATTGATTCCCCCAGGGTCTTGCCTGTGACCGTCATGCGGTCAAAATGCAACATGCCAGTTCCGCGTTGCACTTCGTTCAATATCGCAGGGATTCCGCCTGCGCGATGCACATCTTCCATGTGCCATTTGCCGGCTGGACTCACTTTGCAGATATGCGGCACTTTGTCTGCGACTGAGTTAATGCGTTCCAGTGGATAATCGACGTTGGCTTCGTTGGCTAATGCCAAAGTGTGCAGAACTGTATTCGACGAGCCGCCCATTGCCATGTCCAGCGCGAACGCATCATCTATCGCCTCGGCGGTGACAATATCGCGCGGCTTGATGTCGCGTTCGATGAGAGTCATCACCTGCGCGGCGGCTTGTTTTGCCAAAGCTTCGCGTTCGGGAGTCTTCGCCAAGGCAGAGCCGTTATAAGGCAGGGCGAGACCGAGCACTTCCATCAAACAGTTCATGGAGTTGGCGGTGAACATACCGGAGCATGATCCGCAGGAGGGACAGGCAAATTTTTCCAAAATGGATAAGCGCTTCTCGTCAATTTTCCCCGCTGAAAATGCGCCCACGCCTTCAAAGACGGAGATCAAGTCAATGGTTTCACCATCGGGAGTGACGCCCGCCTTCATCGGCCCGCCAGAGACAAAGATGGTCGGCACGTTGACTCGCATTGCGGCCAGCAACATTCCAGGCACTATTTTGTCACAGTTCGGGATGCAGACCATCGCGTCGAATCTATGAGCTTCGATCATGGTCTCGACGCAGTCAGCAATTAGTTCACGGGAAGGAAGCGAGTACTTCATCCCCATGTGACCCATCGCGATGCCGTCATCCACGCCGATGGTGTTGAATTCAAATGGCACACCGCCCGCCGCGCGGACAGCGTCCTTTACCAGTTTACCGAAGTCCTGCAAATGCACATGCCCGGGGACAATATCCACATAAGAATTAACAATGGCAACGAACGGCTTCTTGAAATCATCGTCCTGCAAACCCGTGGCGCGCAGCAATGCGCGATGCGGCGCTTTCTCATAACCTTTTTTGACTGTGTCTGAACGCATACTGCTCCTTTTTCTTTACCGCGAAGCTCGCTAAGGGCGCTAAGAAAATCTTTAAATCTTTGCGGTCTTAGCGGTTAATAAAGATAAAAAAAGAGCCGCCCGTGGTTAGGGCGGCTCTTTGCACTTACTAAGGTGATTTACTTCGTTCTCACCGTTGCCATCCTAACCGAAAATTGTCCTTTAATAATAAGGACTACAAGGACGACTACAATAAGGGTGAGGTTGAACAAGGATGGATTCATGGGCTTGTGATTTCGCACGATTATAGGCAGAAACGGAAATAAGTCAAGGGGCAAATGTGGGTTTCGGAGAAAAGGGGAACACCTCTCGAAAAATAGTCAGCAACAATCAATCAGGTAATTTTCTTACATATGCATAAGGCTCAAGGAGAGGACGTATTTCTTTCCATCTGGAAATAAGTCTTTGCAAATGATAAAGTGCAGGTTCTGAATATGCCTTCTTGATTTCATCCCGATAAATTGAATTTCCAGTCAATAATGAAAGGGTTTCCAAACTTTGCATAAATACATCTACACCATGGTTCATTTCTTCGTATTTCCGAATAAATTTCTCGGTAGATTTGGCCGATAAATATTCCAATGTAGTCGATAAAACAAAACTTGCACTTAATGGGGATGGAGGATGATCGTAATCTTCAAGCTTGTCAATGTCAAAGGATATGGATGAATTTAAAAGGAAAAGGGATGTGACAGAAAATAGCCATGCTGAAAGGCCATTTTCAAAAGATGAATAAACCCACCGAATTGGTTCAGGTATTTCATGAGGCAATTGACTTATATGCTTAATCGTTCTAGCGACTCCCTGGGACATTGCCCAAGTATCTGCATCCCATTCCAATACCTGTTTTGAAAAACTGTCCAATCTGTTATGACTTCTAAGAGCTAAATGTCCATTCACCAAATGAGCAATTTCATGTTCAATAAGAAAAATAATTGAATGAAGAGAAAGCAATCTTGCATAATCCAATCGAGTCGAATCGTTCGGATGATATTCAATCCAGGGTTGACCGTCTCCATAGGTCGCATTGAATGCCCCATCAGAATTTAAATTTAATATCACTCCTAGTACCTTTTTCTTTTCATATTTCTCAGATTTGGGATCTCCGATATTCATTAAAAGGTTTGGATGGGAAAGTGCTTGAAAGAAGTAATTAAAAATAATGACTGCTGAACCAACATTCAAGCCAATATAAGCTTTATCTTCAAGAACATAGAGCACTACCTGAGCATTTAGTCCAGGGCTATTTATATATCCAAACTCCACTTCAAAAGGAGAAAAAGAATTTCGGATGTGAGATTGAATAATAGCTTTTATCTGATGTGTGATCCAATCGAAAATAATTACCCTATCAGTCGGATGGAAATTTTCGGGATTAAACCAACCGCCATCTTTAGAAAAAGCTTCATCAAAACTTGGGATAGCGCTCAAAATTGTCCTCCTTCTCTAAATCATTTCACTTGAGCATGATACAAATCAAAATCGATTATTTCTTTGTCTTCTAAAACAACTTTCGTGATTGTATCACTCTATCCAATCGTGATTCCCTCCCGAAACACCGCCCTGACGTAAACGTCGGGGCTATTCTTACGAAGCCGCCTTCGGCGGCTCAACCTGCGAAGCAGGTTTCGTAACGCTTTGCGTAGCACGGGGGGGTATCCCCATGCGGACAAATTGAGCATGGGGGCATGGCGCAAGGTGATTTACCAAAACTTAAATTGACTGAGTCCCAGCCTTACAAGCTGCAATCTTATGCAAGATGAATTATCCAGACAATTTTTTAAAATCCGTCAGGTCTTTCAATCTCCCACTTGCTTTCTTGTTTTTCTTGAGGTTTTCCAAATCAATCAAGTTGACTTCGACGCCATCCAATTCGTCCACAACCCGCGCATGATAACATTCGTCAAATTCAACGCCTGAAATGGATGTGGTAATTTCAAGCCTCACGGGCGGCACGCCCATGCGCAGGATTTTATTTTCATGCAAAAACAGATCATCGCTTAAGTCCGGGTGATCAAAGCCAAAGGCTTTCAAAACAGCGACTATTCTATGAGCATTGTCGGGGTGAATGGCAATCCATATATCCATATCGCCAGTGGCGCGGATATATCCGTGATAGCTAACGGCATAGCCCCCGATCAACAAATAGCGGACTTCATTTTCTTTCAGTAATTTCAAAAACTCTTTGAAGTCGGGTGGTAGTTGGATTGTAGCCATAGAAAACTTGCCTCAAGGTTTCCAATGCGTCCAGTCGTTCATAAGGCGTTTTGGAAAGCCAAAATTCCATCTCATCGTTATCGGCTTCTTCCAATGAAACAACCGAGAAAACGGTTTTATCCAATCGGGGAAAGTTGTTCTCGTCCATGCGATAAGTATAGCAAACCTTTTATGCTTTTAGCGGTTCGAGATTTTCCTGCAATCATCGTTACCAAAACTTAAATTGACTGAATCCCATGCTTGCCAGTTGCAAGGGAATCCCTGCTAGGCGGGAGAGGAAAAAGATCAGGCTCCAAAATCCAGTGCCGATAAAGGGTACGTACCAGAGCGCAAGGAAAACCACCCAGGATAACATTCCGCGCATTTCGTTGGCCTTTATGCGAATGTCCATGGGCAGATGAGGTTCGAGCGCTCCGTACCCGTCAAAGGGCGGCAGGGGAATCAAGTTGAGCACGACCGCTGAAATTTGAAGCAGACCCAGGAAGGCGAGTCCCGGCCAAATGCCAGCGGCGGTGACCGGTCCATAGCGCAGGATCAAGCCGAGGATTAAAGCAAGAAGCGCGTTGGAGAATGGCCCCGCGAGCGAAACGGCAGTCTCCCATGTTTTGTCGCGCAATCTCCATTTCTCGATATATACAGCGCCACCCGGCAGGCCAATTCCGCCCATCAAAAGAAAGATGATCGGAATGACCAATGAAAAAACGGGATGTGTATATTTGAGCGGATTGAATGTGAGGTAGCCTTTGTCTTTCACGGTCGTGTCGCCGCCGTAATAGGCAACGAGCGCGTGTGAAAATTCATGCAGGCACAATGAAAAAATCCAGCCGCCGAGCACGATCACAAAAGTAAGCAGGTTCATTTTTCATATCCATTGGGGTGCGACTTGTGCCACTCCCACGCGCTGGAAAGGATCGCCTGCATGTTCGTATGCTGCGGCTTCCAGCCCAACTCGTCCATGATTTTTTTCGGGGATGCAACCAGACGCGCCGAATCACCGGGACGTCGCGG
The DNA here is from genome assembly GCA_016219545.1 of Chloroflexota bacterium. Lineage (GTDB taxonomy): Bacteria > Chloroflexota > Anaerolineae > Anaerolineales > Villigracilaceae > Villigracilis. Next base: position 52,342 of record JACRMH010000013.1, read on the forward strand.
CGCTTCAAGCGCGGGTATGGCGTGACCTGTCACCTGCCTCGCCGTCTCGATCACTTCCCTCACTGAGAAACCGTTGCCACTGCCAATGTTATAGATCATTTTATCTTTTGATTCAAGCGCACCCAACGCCAGCAAATGCGCCGAGACCAAATCCGCGATGTGGATGTAATCACGGATGCAAGTTCCATCCGGGGTGGGATAGTCGGTGCCGTAAATGGTCGCGGACTCGGCCTGTCCCAATGCGATCTGTAAGACACGCGGAATCAAATGCGACTCAGGCTGGTGCGCTTCGCCGCGGCCGGGCAATGCTCCGCAGGCGTTGAAGTAGCGCAGGGCGGCGAAATGTAGTCCGTGAATACTGCGATACCATTCGAGCGCCTGTTCAGTCATCAGTTTTGTGTGACCATAAACATTCGTCGGGTTGATGGGCGACTCTTCGGTCAACGGTTCTTCGCTGGATTGATACACAGCCGCAGTGGACGAAAAGACAAGTCGCTTCACTCCGGTCTGCACGGCGATCTCCATCAATTGCAGGGAGTTCACAAAATTATTGCGGAAGAATTTGCCCGGGTCTTTCATGCTTTCGCCCGCTTCGATGAAGGCGGCAAAGTGCATGACCGCGTCGAACTTGTCGGATGTCAGCGCTTCGGCCAGTGAGTGACTGTCATCAAGGTTGGCGTGAATGAACTTCGCGCCCAAAGGCACCGCCGCGCGATGACCTGTGACGAGTGAATCATAGACTGTGACTGTGTGCCCGGCTTGGATCAATGCTTCAGCGGTGGCGGAACCGATATATCCCGCTCCGCCTGTAACGAGTATGTTCATGCGAATCTCCTGAAAAAATAAGTTGGGAAATTATATCTTACAGAACTTGCAATTTATGTCGTTGCGAGCAGCTTTACCGCGAAGCAACCTCCTAAACACGAGGAGGCTGCTTCGGCAAAGACCAGGAGCGCCTCGCAGCGACATTAGTTATCTTTTTTCATCCATCGCTGCGCATACCAGCGCAGGTATTCTTCCACATGGGCAGCCCAGTAACTTTCGGTATGCGCGCCGTTGTAAAAGTGAAACTCGTGGATGTAATTATTACTGGTAAGCTTTTCTTCGAAGGGAATAATGGTGGACAACTCAGAGTCCACATCGCCAACATCAAGCCACAACAGCGGGCGTTCCTTCTGCGGCAGGGTTTTGATTATTTTTTCAAGATACGGGCCGTCCTTCACGAAGATGGCCGGTGAATGCAAGCCGAGCGCGCCAAACAATTCAGGGTTGGCGAACCCGAGTTCGATTGTCCAGCCGCCGCCGCGGGAGAGTCCGCCAAGGGAACGATGGGCGCGGTCTGCGAGGGTGCGATAGTTCTCGTCCACGTAGGGAATGAGCGCGTTGATGAGGCGGTCACCGAAGCCTGAGCCTGCCTGCAAGTTCCAGTAACGGTCATCGGGGAAGACGATGATGAAAGGGGCAATCTCTCCCGCATGGATAAGCCGGTCTGCGATCTGCGGCACGCCGAGGCGAACCCACTGATCGTCGGTATAGGTCTGTCCGTGGAGTAAATAGAGAACGGGGAAATGAAGGTCAGCGGAACTTTCATAACATGGAGGCAAATAAATGAGAAATTCCTGCGGTGGATTGGTGATCTCGACCATATCTTTCTCAACGCTGCCAGATTCATCGGGACAAGTAAATGGAGTGGGCGTTGGAGTAGCTGGTACAGGACTTGGGGTAAACGTGGCCGGGATCGGTCTTGGGGTGGTTGTCACTGCCGCAGTTGAAGTTGGGGAGGTGACTGTTCGAGTGGCGATTCCCTCATTTGACGAAGAGCAGGCCGAAAGTCCGATGAGAAGCGAAATACAAGTTGCGGCGATATTAGCTTGACGGGTACTCATCCTTCGCATTATACTCGGCCAGTTCATTTGATCGGGGCGTGGCGCAGCGCGAAGACGGAGATAGCGCGTGTGAGCTGCAAAAGTGAATATCGGGGCGTGGCGCAGTCCGGCTAGCGCGCTTGCTTTGGGAGCAAGAGGTCGGAGGTTCGAATCCTCTCGCCCCGACACCAGCCACAGAGACACGGAGACACGGAGTTTATTTCTCTGTAGCCCGTGTCTCTATCATTTAAACCTGCATGTGCTAAAATTGCTTGAGAGGAAACCAATGAGCAAAAAAATTGATGGTGTCATTGAAGCGGTCCGCTATAAGAATGGACAGATCAGCATGGTACGCGCCTACGAACGGCGCGGCGCCACATTCTCAGACCGCGTTTTGGTAGACCGTAAAACACTGTTGGAACGCCTGCAAAAAGGCGCGCAATATGTAACCGGCTCGCGCAATGAATTACGCGCCAGCACATTTACGGTCGGCAAACCTGTGATGATCGTAAAACAGGATGACCGTGAGCTGCTTACCACGCACGAAAATGCAACCCACGATGAGCTTGAGAAAGTTCCAGCTTTTTAAACTGATGTTACGCACCGTCCCAAAGGCTTTGATCGGCTAAAACAAGGTTTTCAAGGAAACCTTCGGGACGTTCTGCATAAGGTGAGTTAAAAAACATATGAAGATCATTGATAAAACCCCGTTCCAGGATGCCTCAGGAAATATCAGTATTGTCGGCCGCGCTCAGGGAACCCTGAAATACGGGCTGAACTGGTTCTCAGAGTTGGAAGCCCAAAAAGTAGTGATCGCACAGTTGGAGCGTTCACTCGAAAAAGGTTTCGTACTGATCCGCAACTTTACCCTGCCGAATATCGAAGTTGTGATCCCGATCATTCTGGTCGGTCCGGGCGGAGTATCCGTGATCCATGTAACACCCGCAAAAGGGCAGTTCGAGGCAAAGGGCGATCAATGGAATAATATCAACTATGGCATCTCACAGCCTGCCAACGTCAACTTGATAGAGATTGTCATGAAGCGCGCGCGCGCCGTCCAAAAATATTTGGAGGCGCAAAAAATCAACTTGACCATTCCTGTGGAAGCTGTCCTGGTCGCAAGCGACCCCGGCGCGCACATCGATTCCCTGCGGCCGGCCGCGCGCGTGGTGATGAGTGACGCCATCAAACAATTTGCCAGTTCACTGTTACAGGCGCGTCCCATCTGGCGGTCAGAATCCATTTATGATATTGCGGACCGTATCGTGGACCCTCGCCCGCCGCAACAGGCTCCCAAACCCGCCGCTCCCACACTTGAAGCCGCGGCAGATGCCCAACCCGCATCACGCGCCAAGGCAATTTTCGACGCCGCCGAATCCGCGCCGACCTTCAACGCCGGTGAATTCGATTTCGCATTCGAAGATGGCAAGGCTCCACTCGCACCCCAGGCCGTCCCGCAGAGTTTGCGCGAGACAAATCCATCACGCCAATTACCTTCCAAGATCGATCCAAACAAAGGCAAGTTCCTGGGCCTGACCAACAAACAAGTCATTTTGCTGGTTGGCATGTTCGTCGTCGAGTGCTGTATCGTCGCCATTGGACTTGGCATTGTTCTTTATTTGAATATGTAACTCACTTTGGCCTCTCCATTTTTATCCATTATTGTTCCCGCCCATAACGAAGAAAATCGTCTGCCCCGTACATTGGGGCAGATTTTTACGTTTCTCGAAGACCAATCCTATACTGCCGAAGTCATCATTGTTGAAAACGGAAGTTCAGACCGCACGCTGGAACTGGCGCAGGAATTCGCGGTCCGTTACCCAAACCTGATCGTTATTCACGAGGAACAACGCGGAAAAGGCAACGCCGTGCGACGCGGCGTATTGGAAGCGCATGGCGAATACCGTTTTATTTGCGACGCCGATCTTTCGATGCCAATCGAAGAATTGCAAAAATTTATTCCCCCCGCCCTCGATGATTTCGACATTGCCATTGCATCGCGTGAAGCGCCGGGCGCGATCCGTTACAACGAACCGACCTATCGGCATTGGGGCGGGCGCGCCATCAACCTTGCGATCCGAACCTTGATCCTGCCGGGCCTCAACGATACCCAATGCGGTTTCAAATGCTTTCGCGCCGATGTCACCGAGCGGCTTTTTCGCCAGCAGACATTGATGGGATGGTCATTCGACATCGAGCTTCTTTATCTTGCACGTCGAAAACGATTGCGGGTCAGGGAAATTCCGATCCATTGGTATTTCGAAGCGGAAAGCAAAGTGAATGCGGTACGCGACGCCCTGCGCATGATCGGCGATATCTTCCGCATCCACATCAATGCCGCGCGCGGCAAATATGATCTCAAACCCTGATCTCACCTGCGAATATAAACTCTGGCCTGCCTGCAAACACATCGCGGGATTGGATGAAGCGGGACGCGGCGCACTGGCTGGACCTGTCTGCGTGGGAGCGGTGATCCTGCCAGATAACGATCCGCATCTGACTCAAACCTTGAGCGGGGTGCGCGACTCCAAACAGTTGACTCCCCGTAAGCGCCTCGAGCTTGCGCCGCGCATCAAAGAGTCTGCGCGTTCATGGGGCATTGGCTTCGCCTCCGCAAATGAAATCGACTCGCTTGGAATCGTGCCAGCCACACGCCTCGCCGCAGGCCGCGCGCTGGAAATGCTTGCGTTTTTTCCCGATTTCCTGCTGACAGATTTCCGACTTGAGCTCCCTGAGCTGGATATTCCGCAAGCCGCACTCGTCAAAGGCGACCAACACTCCTTGAGCATCGCAGCGGCATCCATCCTTGCCAAAACCGCGCGCGACGAATTCATGCGCGAGTTGGGTTTGAATCACCCTGAATATGGTTTTTCAAAACATAAAGGCTATGGGACATTGCTTCACCGCGAGAAGATCGCGGCCCTCGGCTACTCCCCCATTCATCGAAAAACATTCAAGATCAGAAATTTCGCCTGAGTTGAGAGAAGAACGTCCCGAAGGTTGATTGAAGAGACTTTGGCCGTTTTTCAAACCTTCGGGACGATGGTTTCAACTGAAATGAAACGCACCCAAATAAAAA
>JACRMH010000059.1 GCA_016219545.1 Chloroflexota bacterium
AAATTACGTTGCGTGTTGCAAAACGCGCTTCAAGGATTCGTATTCCTCACGACAATCGGCGCACATATCGAGATGCTGTTGTATCAAGGGCATGAGGTGGGCAACGTCTACTCCCTGCGCGGCGAGTTCCGTAAACTGATCGAGCATGGCAAAGACTTCATCGCACGTCAGTTCAACTTCGTATGTGTGTGCCAGCATATCCATCATTTTTTGTATTGCGTCCGGCTGAGCGCTTGGCGCGGGCGTTGGCGGTTTTTTCTTTGGAAAAAGTTGATTCCAGAGATTATTTAATTTCATAGATCGATCCTCGTAATCATAGACGCACTCACCTTCATTTTTCTTACCTTGTCTCTTGAGCAAAGGTCGCCAGTACTTGTTGCGAAGTCAAGCCATCCGCTTCAAGACGGCGCTTAAGACGCAGGCGGGCATCGTGCAGAAGTTTATAAAGTGCGTTGCGATTCATCCCCATACGTCGCGCCGCCTCTTCCAGCGGCATCCCTTTCATCGCCACCGCCATCAGGGCTTGGCGTTGTTTCTCTGTCAGTTCTTCTATGATGACGCGATTGACTCGCTCCATCAAATCACGACGCTCGACCATCGCTTCGGGTGACGGTTTATCGTCTGGAATTTCATTCGTTGGGGAATCCGACTCGTTATCCATTTCCATCTCTGGCAAAGGCACATCGCGCCAACGTCGGCGGCGTAGTTCGGTCAACGCCCCGCGCACGGCAATTTTGTGAACCCAAGTAGTGAAAGCACTGCGCCCCTCAAATGTATGTAAATGATCCAGCACACGTAGCAATGTTTCTTGAGCCACTTCATCAGCCAACGCTTCAAATTCCGGGCTATCCGTGGGGAGTTTTCCGGCGAGGGCGTACGGCAAACCACGCAAGATGATGGCGCGCAAATCTTCCAACGCTTGTGCCTGTCGCTCTCCTGCCGCGCGCAGATCATCTAGCCACTCATCGTTTGTTCGTTGAACCATAAACTGATTATAGACCAAGAGGTAATAGATCAGGTTCATACCGCGTCTAACTATTGCGGCTAACAATTTACTTAACAGGAGTCAGATGATGAACCAACCCATCCATATTAACGATGCTGAATTTGAAAACAAAGTTTTGAAATCCACCACACCCGTGGTCGTAGATTTCTGGGCACCGTGGTGCGGACCGTGCAGGATGATTGCACCCGTGCTCGAAAACATTGCCACCGAGTACGCCGACAAAGTCATCATTGCTAAAGTTAACACCGATGAGAATTCGCAATGGGCAAGGAAATATGGCGTGCAGGGTATCCCGACTTTGCTATTCATTGCTCAAGGGCAAATCAAAGATCGTCTCGTCGGCGCGGCTCCTGCCCCAACCATCAAAGCTAAAGTGGACGGGTTATTGAAAGCAGTACCCGGAGCGTAGCGGATGGCAAACCAACAAAAAAAATATGACGTGGCGATTATCGGCTCTGGCATGGGCGGCTCCACTTTGGCGACCGTGCTGGCGCGGCAGGGGTTAGCGGTCATCGTCTTTGAGGGCGGCGCACATCCCCGTTTTGCGATTGGCGAGCAGAGACGCACTCACTCTCGCTTGTCGTGGCAAACGATTGGCAAGGAGGATCGCTATGCTTGATTCATCTTTGCGTCGCGCTAAAGATCGACTCGGCGAGCCGTTGGCGGCGCGACTGCCGCATCTCTCGCCTAACGCGATTTCGTTGGCGGCTTTCGTCATCGGAATTTTAACCGTCTTGCTCGCAGCAAAAGGTTTATACGTTTGGGCATTAGTGTTGTGGCTGGTCAGCCGCGCCCTCGATGGCTTGGATGGATTGCTGGCGCGCGTGCACCAAAAGCAAAGTGACTTCGGCGGTTATCTCGATATCTTGTTAGACTTTTTTATTTACGCCGCGCTGCCCATCGCGCTCGTGATGAGTGATCCGAGTGATGAACGTTACTTAGCGTTGGCGTTTATGTTGGCGTCGTTTTACATTAACAGCGCGTCGTGGATGTATCTCGCCGCCATTCTGGAAAAAAACAACCATCGTGCCAAAGGTGTTGCCGCCTCTGCTGCTGCAACTTCTATCGTCATGCCAACCGGATTGATCGGCGGCACCGAAACGATCTTGACCTACTGCTTTTTCTTTTTGTGGGCTGATCACTTAACTATCTTATTCGTCGGCTTTGGCGTGT
>JACRMH010000060.1 GCA_016219545.1 Chloroflexota bacterium
CAGGGGATTGAAGAAAGTGGAGACCGAATGGGGCATTCTTTCCATTGCTCACAATCTACGAAAACTGGCAGCCCAATGACTGCCAGTTTTTTACCTTTTTTCTGTTTTGACTGCCTACACTTACCTTTTTAGACAGCCCCACGTTTTTTTAGATCATTCCCCATTCCATTCACGCATAAACTGGTCGAGGAATTTCAGCATTACTTCATGCCGCTCCTGCGCGATCCGTTTTGCAGTGACGGTGTTCATCATATCCTTCAACAAAAGTAATTTTTCATAAAAGTGATTGATGGTGGCGCTTTTGCTGTTCTTGTATTGTTCAAAAGTTCCATGCAAATTCGGCGGGGAATCGGGGTCATATAATTGCCTGTTCTTGTAACCGCCATAGGCAAATGCGCGCCCAATACCGATGGCGCCGATGGCGTCGAGGCGGTCGGCATCCTGCACGATAAACCCCTCCAGTGATTTCATTTTATTTTCAACACCCGCCCCTTTATAAGAGACGTGCATGATGATCTCGCAAACTTGCTCAACAATGTGCGGGTCGACGCCGCATTGCTGCATCCACGCTTTGGCGCGATGCGGAGTTTCATCTCCGCTCTCATTGAATTTCCAATCATCAAGGTCGTGGAGCAGTGCGGCAAGTTCCACAATATATTTGTCCGCTTGTTCCTGCTCACAAATGGACAGCGCATTTTTCCAGACGCGGTAAATATGCCACCAATCGTGGCCGGATGAATCACCCCCAAATTCCTGCTTTATATATTCGATTGTTTTTTGAATGATCTCGTTTTGATTCATATTTTTCTGAATGATTCGCTTTACGCACCTTATCGTGATTCCCTAAGCGATAGCGACACTAGTACCGTGCGCCAGTGCGGTGAGGGTCTCTCATTATGTAGTCCGAGGTTCTTCACTATCGCTCAGAACGACATAGCACGTAATCTAATAATTCGTAGTACGGTCGATCAGTCCGCGTTCACGGGCGATGCCATCACAGTATTTAAAGACCCGCACACTGATCACCCCAAAGAAAACACTCAAAGCAAGCATTATTCCTAGAAGTTCCATGTTGCTGAAATTCGCAAGCGTGGGAAAGGCCTGTGCCACATTCCCAACCAGTGACCTTCTCAGCAGCTCAAGCCAGTAGGTTGTCGGCATGAAATAACCGATGGGGCGAATCCAGGCGGGCAATACATCCAATGGGAAGATCGCGCCGCTGAAAATATACAGCACGCCGGCTGTGGCTTCGCCGATAAAGCCCTCGTGCCGGGCAACCGTCAACGTGACACCAGCCAACAGCAGGCCCAGAAGCGCAAGCATCACAACGCCGAGAACCAGCGTGACGATGAACAATATCCAGTTAATTTCCGCAAAGTGAAGGGGAACTTTCAGAAAAAGCACACCCGCAATGATGGTAATGAAAACCGCTATCGAGCCGGTAATGAAACGCGCCACACCGCGTCCCAAAAGGTAAACGGGAATATAAATGGGCGCGATGTACATATACTTGAGCGTCTTGTAATGCTCGCGGTCATCCACCACCGCCCATGACACGCCGGTCATCACCGCGCCCACATAAATATAGAACGCGTTGCCAAGATAAATATATGGGAAGAGCGCGCTGTCGAAATTCCCTTTTGTGATGATGCCATACATAATGACCAAAATGGCCGCGCCTGAAAGCGGTTTGACGATGGAATATATCGCAAAGAGGAAGGGGTCAGTCCAGTTGGATTCGATCAGCCAGCCCAGCCAGGCCGCCATGCGGAACGAACACCATGAGGTTGATGTTTGCATAATTCTCCGAGTGTGAGGAGTCGCGCTCCTCTTATTTATTCAATCCGATGCGTACAGCATCCAAGGCCTGCAAAGCGGTGAGGTTCCGCCAGGGCCAGGCCCTTTCCATATTCGCAAGGTCGGCAAAATTATTTTGTCCATAAGACAAATGAAAACCATCATTAAGTTTCAGATCGAATCCGTTATTAGGCAGGTAATGCGCCGCCGCCCAAAAATTCCACAAAGGGATGTCGTATTCACTGGCGATAGCGGCGATCTCGGCATTGATACTGTAGTCGCCTTCCTTATTATCCGCCTTCGTCGCAAGGATCGGCACCACGCCCTGCGAAATGGAGTACTCAACGATTTGGCGCATATATCCGCCATACTTGGCCGCAGTCTGCATATTGAAATTCGTTTCCATGCTGATCATGATAACAGATGGATGATTTAATCGGATCTCACATGCCAGCGGTGTTTCACCCTTATCGCAATATTTTCTGTCGGCCCGCAAAGGCGAAAGGACTGCCGCCACATTGAAACCATCCTGCACAGCCATGCTTTGACGCGCGAACGAGCCCTGATAATAATCAATGGTAGGTTGCAGGTAGGAATACTCTCCAAGAGAATAGCGGCCCGGGTGATCAAAATCTATCAGGAAGAAATCGGTACTGGTCTGGCAATCACCTACTTTTGAAAAAACCTGCGGATCATTCCCCGCCTTAAGTCCGCGCTGATAAATGGCACGCGCCGCATCACTGACAGTAGGGATGATGGGCCGGTACTTCCAATCACCTGCTGAAAGCGTGGAGCGGGGCGTGGAAACTTCAACCTCAGTCGGCTGTTGAGTCACGGCCGTGGCAACCTGCGGTGTGGTTGTATCCTTTATAACTGGGGGAACGATGGCTGTTTTGGTTACATTGCCCCCGCAAGCGCTTACCCATAAAACTATCAAAGCCAGCAAATAATAGCGAACTTTATGCATTAAAACTCCTAAAATTATTTACATGCCGCTGTAACGATTGGCGTAATCTTTTCAGCCAGTTGAGTCTCTCCCAAGGGAGTTAGATGGATGGCACTATTGGTAAACTCATTTGCAGACACCGCATCCCAAAGGTCAACATAGGTCCAATGATGGTTCAGGCTTTGCTCGGTCATCAATGCACGATACTGATCATACGCCCAGCGAGGATAAAAGAAATTATAGCGGATGTCGCTGTTTTTTCCATTGCTGATCAACATCGGTTCATTGACAATTACGATAGGTGTACTCCCTGCCACCTTTATGCCTGTTTCGAGGGCATTCATGGCAAGCGAGCTTTCATCCAAAACGGGAGGTTCAAACGAGTGGAATTTTTGGTCGGCGTCCAGATCGATCTGTGCCTTTGAATAATCGCTGGGATAGACCTGGTCAATCCCTGTGGCTGCCCACATCACCCCATACAATTGCAAGCGGAAGACATCGGCGAGGGCTCTCTGCCTGCCGATCAGTGTCCTGTCCCAGATATTTTGCGTGGCAAAAGCAGGGTCATTCGGATCAACCCTAAGCCCGAAGCTGCCAGCCAGACGAAGGAGAGAATCCTTGTTGTTGGCGACCAATGGCGAAGCGACCTGCTTTTCCAGCGGAAACGCTTCCAAGGTGGTCAGCCAAAGGACAAGGTCTGGCTGGTATTTCATTCCACGCGAAAGCAGAAGGACATCCTTTGTCAGTGAGATGGTTGGATACCCTAAATTGTAAACTCGCACATTTTTTCCACATGCGGTGATGTTTGAAGAATTAAGCTGGCCCGCAAGAGTCTCCTCAGGCTTGAGCAAAGTTCCCCAAACAGAGGAATCACCGATCAAAATGACCCGGAATTCATCGGCTGATTTTTGTGCGCCATTGATCTCATGGGATGCGAACATCGCGTCCAGGTCAAATAGACTCAGGTTATAGGCTTTTGCAGAATTTTCGCCAAAAGGCAATCTTTCACGCCCCGGGAGAATATAGTTGTAAGCGGAAACCTGCCCGATCCCCGGCTGCAAGATGACAAACAGGATATTGAGAATAATAAAAAGGGATAGACCTTTGAGAATGATATTAAGTGTTTTCATGAATGCTCATTTCGCGCTGACAGTTAATGCAGACCAAATAATTTCAAAAATACCTGCCATGAAACAGAGGTCGCAGATAAAGCAAAAAATATCCAACCGAGCGCAACAAAGTTGAATGTAAGAAAAACTCCGCTTACATTCAGCGCTGTTTTTCGGAATGGAGTCGTCGCCCACTCTGCAGCACGGACACGGGTCATGTCGCTCCAACGGTTATGGATGAACAAGCCAACTCCATGCCAAAGCCCCCAGAGCGCAAAGTTCCATGTGACCCCGTGCCAGAATCCGATCAAGAGCATGGTGGCAATTTGAGTCAATGCAATCATCACCGTTGCGGGCAGAGGCTTTTCCCACGATCTCAACCAGCGCGTCACCGGGTTGAAAAAATAAGCGCGGAACCATTGGGTCAATGTCATATGCCAGTTATTCCAGAACTGGGTCAGGTTTGGTTTTTGATACGGGGCGGAAAAATTCTCCGGTAACCGAATCCCCAGCAATCGGGAAGTCCCGATCGCGATGTCTGTGTAACCGCTAAAGTCAAAGTAGATCTGAAATGCGTAGGCGTAAAGCAATATCCACATCCAACCGGTCGTCCGCACCTGTAATGCATTCGTGTCGTTCAAGGCGATCAAAGCCAGCGCATCCGCGACGACAAATTTTTTGAACAAGCCAACCATAAGGCGTTGACCGGCAACAAGCAATTCATCATTTCCCAGTGCAGCGGCGGGTTGACGAAGGTCCTTAATAAAATGTTCAATACGGTCAATTGGTCCGGCAACGAAGGCTGGGAAGAAAATAATATAGGTCACATATTCTGCGAGGTTAACAGCAGGCAGACGTCCCATCTGACGGTCACGCAATGTGTGGATGATGCGGAAGGCGATATACGAAAAACCCAGCCAGCGCAGGTCGGTGCCTTTTACTTCGGCCAGCGATTGATGCGTAAGGGAGCGAATTCCATAGCTGACCCAGTACGCAAGCGCCGGGACTTTGAGCACAAGAAAAAATGCGATCAGTCCAATGATACTGATGGATAACAAAGCCGCGTTGAAACGATTTAGGCGCGTGATAAAAAAGAATAGAAGTCCCAAACACGCCAATGCTATTAATAAGGTTTCAGTTTGCGGCGGACGGGAAGGGGTCAGGATCGAGTCAAATGGAAGGAAGCGGGATAAATTCAGTAATAAAACCGCGCCTATGAGGATCGAAAGAGTGACCCAATTCTTTTTTTCATGGTGCAATTCTTCAGGCGCGGTAATGTACCAATTGAAGACAATAATGACGAGCGTTGCGGTGGGAAGCCAAAAGTCGAATCCGCGCAACGGCAGGGCGGGTTGCAGCCAAAAAATAACGATGATGCTTGTGATCAACAGGAAATACAAACGACCGCGTTCACGCATGAACAGCCCCAAAAACAAGGCCGCGGCTGCAACGATCAGGACTTGAACAATCGTCATTTTAAAAACCCTGATAGATCCACGTTGGACTGCTATCCGCCGTGAAAATGATCAGGGCGATCAGCATTAGACAGAACAGGAGCGCCCAAAAATTTTCGCGCGAAAAGATGGATCTCAAGTTTACTGCACGCCGCAAACCAGCCAGTTTCCGCCCTGTTCAATAACCTGATAGGTACGGGTGGACAGGTCAAGTTCCTGATTCTCGCCGTTGTAACTGGCGATGATCTTTCCCTGACAGACAACCAGCGTATTCGCTCCATCAATGCCTGACTCCTGGCAGGAAAAACCTTCGAGGGATGTTTTCACGGCTTGGAACGAATCCAGTTCAGTCAGTGCGTCGGTCTCCCAATCTGCACAGGAAAGCGCCGAGAGTTTGCTGGGGTCATTTTCAACAATGGCATGGACATAAGCTTCAACTGCATCCACAGCGCCACTGGACGCAGTGGCCGAACTACAGGCCGTCAGAAATATGCCCAGCCCAAGCACGGATAACAAAAATAAATTTCTCACAGAAACCTCCGACATCTTTTGAAAAACAATTTCGGATTATAGCATAAGGACTTGAGCACGCAAATTTATTACCGCAATGCAAAATGTGGGAATATCTTTTGGCTGGAACGCGGGTTTTATTGGACAGTTATAAGCAACCTAAATCCACCCAGGAGTCTCCCTTGAACAACTACATCGCACTCATCATTACCTTTGCCCTTGCAATGCTATTTCTCCGCACCATGGATTTCATCGCCCATCGCGGTTGGATGGACAGCAAACTCAGCCGTAAAGTCATTCACATTGGGACGGGACCGCTGTTCGTGTTGTGCTGGCTGCTCTTCCGCGACACCCCCGACGCACGCTGGCTGGCCGCCCTTGTGCCTTTCGCGATCACAGTCCAGTTTGCGTTGATCGGTTTTGGGGTCATCAAAGATGATGCCTCCGTCCAGGCCATGTCCCGCACCGGCGACCCGAAGGAAATTTTACGAGGTCCGCTTTACTATGGGATCATGTTCGTGGTTCTGACCCTGATCTACTGGAAGGATTCTCCGATCGGCATTATCGCACTCATGATGATGTGCGGCGGCGACGGAATTGCCGACATTGTGGGACGCAACATCACCTCGCCGAAACTTGCGTGGAGCAGGGAGAAATCAGTCGCCGGGACAGTGGGTGTGTTTGCCGGCGGCTGGATAATGTCCTTTGCCGTTGTTTACATATTCATCATGGCTGGAGTATTTCCAGCGCCATTCAGCCATTATCTTTTCCCGATCACAGCTATTGCACTCGCGGGCGCACTTGTGGAGTCATTGCATTATAAGGATATTGATAACGTCACCATGACTCTCGCTTCGGCGTTGATCGGTAGTTTGTTTTTTTAGCCAAGCTCCGCTATTTTCTTCAACGCCTCGCCCAAGCGAGTGACTTCATCCAGGGTGTTGTAATGCGCCGCACCGACCCGCACCATACCGCCATGATCCTCCAAACCCAATCTTTCAGTGACATTGATGGCGTAATAATTCCCATCCCAAACATAGATGCCCTCTTGGGCTAATTTCTCAGCAACAATCCGCGGGGACATATCTTTTAGGCGGAACGAGAATGTTGCCACGCGGTCTTCGAGTCGACGCACATCGGTGAGACCATATAAACGTAAACCGGGAACAGCTTCCAGCGCGGAAAGAAGCGCACGTCCAAGTTCATATTCATAGGCGCGGATGGCGGTCATGCCTTTTTTAAGTTCCATGCGCCGTCCTCGATATCCGGTCAATCCTTCGACGTATTCATCCCCGAATTCTTTTCCGACCCATTCAAAATACTCTATTGCGCCGAGCACGCCGGCGATGCCTTCATGGTTTTGCGTGCCGGTTTCAAATTTGCCGGGAAGTTTATTGGTAGCTGGGCGCACTTTATAGGCGAATAATTTTTCAAGCAATTCGTGTTTGCCGTATAAAATGCCGGCATGAGTCCCAAAAAATTTATAAGCCGAAGAGACCAGAAAATCACAATCCAACTTTTGAACATCAATGGGACCGTGCGGCGCGTATTGCACGGCATCCACGTAAACCAATGCGCCGGCATCGTGCGCCATCTTGATGATCTTCGCAATCGGGTTGATCGTCCCCAATGAATTGGACGCATAGCCCACAGCCAGCAGGCGCGGCTTTCGTTCCAACGCCTTTTGCAGGTCATCCAATTTCAAAGTACCATCTTCGACATCGAAATCCACCCAGATGACCTTGACTCCGCGGTCCTGCGCAGCCAACACCCAGGGGGTCACATTGGCATCGTGGTCAAGGCGGGTCAAGACGATCTCATCGCCTTCCTTCCAATCCCTTGAAATGGAGCGACTCATGTGAAGCGTGAGCGTGGTCATATTGTTGCCGAAAACTATTTCTTCATGCGACGGCGCGTTGTAGAAATCCGCCATGGCTTGATGGGCTTCATCTAGCACTGCATCTGAGGCGATGCTGGTGGCGAAAGCGCCTTCATGGTTGGCATTGGACTCGATCAAATATTTGTTGATGCGGTCTAGGGATTGTTTCGCTATCTGCGTGCCGCCGGGGTTATCAAAAAACATTGCCGGGCGATTCAGCGCAGGGAATTGCTGGCGGATCAGATCGAGATCAAGGGGCATATAAAACTCCTTTAATGAAATTCAGACAGAGAGGTTGTATACTGAAATTGTACCCCACACACAGGAGGCAAAAATGTTTGACAGGATTTTGCTGGCAGTAGATGGTTCGGAACACGCACTCCATGCCGCACGCAAGGCCGCCGAATTGGCGCGCAACATGAAGCCCGCTGAATTTCGCATTGTGGTTTCATACGATACCATCCCCATGTATCTTGGCGAACCGAATTTGCAGTTTGCCATTGACAACCGCAAGAGTGATGCAGAGGCAATCCTTGCCCGGGCAGTGGAGGAGGTTGGAAGCATTCCCTGCAACATTCATACCGAGTTGATCGAAGGCAACCCCGCTGAAGCCATCATTGATGTTGCCACGACGCGCAAGAGTGATGTGATCGTGATGGGTTCGCGTGGACTGGGCACTCTGGCGGGTTTATTGCTCGGAAGCACCAGCCAAAAAGTTGTGGCACATGCGCCCTGCCCGGTGCTTATTGTCCGCTAGCGCGTTTTTCTGCTTCCAGGAATTCTTCAGGCGTATTGAGATTCCAAAAGCACAAACCTGAAGGATCAAAGGATCTCACTTCATCGGAGTTTAACGTCCGTACTTTTACTTTTGAAAACCACGAAATGACTTTCCATTGATCCGCGTCTATGGCTGATTCGATTGCCGGAAGACAAGTCTCCTGGCGATACAAGGCATGGAAAGGTTCATAGCCTTCATCAGTTTTTGCGATAACGACATCCGCTTCGTCCTGGACCATGAGCCTGCGCGCGCCTTCGAAAAACATTTCGCTGGCGAAGGGCATATCACAGGCCACCACCGCCACCAGCGGATGCGCCGCAGAAGCAACCGCAGTGTAGAGTCCGCCCAATGCGCCGCGCCCCGGTTTCAGGTCAGGGACGAGGCGCAGACCTAAAAATTCATACTCAACCGGACGATTCGTCGTTACAATAATTTCATCCGCAATTGGCGTTAGCTGCTCAATGACACGTTGAATGAGCGAACGTCCGAGGAAAAGTTTCAAGGCTTTATCCTCACCCATGCGCGAAGAAACGCCGCCAGCTTGAATGACAACTGTTAACATGGATGTATTATAGATGAATTCCCTCGAAAAATTATTAGACAGCTTGACCGTTGAAGGCAGATTATATGAAACGCAAGCGGATAATGCGGTGCGCTGTTTTGCCTGCGGTCATCGCTGCCTGATACGCGAGGGCAGGCGCGGAATTTGCCAGGTGCGCTTCAACGAGGGCGGAAAATTGCGTGTTCCATCCGGTTATGTGGCAGCCCTCCAAAGCGACCCGATCGAGAAGAAACCTTTTTCACATGTATTACCCGGCTCGAATGCGTTGACCTTTGGCATGTTGGGATGTGACTATCACTGCGGCTACTGCCAAAACTGGCTGACATCACAAGCCTTGCGCGATCCCGCCTCAAATATTGCCGGGCAATTCGTGAGACAGATAACCCCTGCCCAAGTAGTAGAACAGTCCAAAAAAGTGAATGCAAAAGTGGTTGTCTCGTCCTATAACGAGCCGCTCATTACCAGTGAGTGGGCAGTGGATATCTTCAAGGAAGCAAAACAGGCGGGCCTGATGTGCGCTTATGTATCGAACGGAAATAATACGCCCGAAGTGATGGAATACCTGCGCCCGTATTTGGATGCATATAAAGTTGACTTGAAATGCATGGATGAGAAAAAATATCACTCGCTGGGCGGGACCTTGAAAAACACCTTGGACGGCATCCAGCGTGCGCGTGAAGCGGGGCTGTGGGTGGAAGTTGTGACACTGGTGATCCCCGGCTTCAATGATTCAAATGATGAGTTATGGGATGCGGCGCGTTTTCTGGCGAGTCTGTCCATAGACATCCCCTGGCATGTGACAGCCTTCCATAAAGATTACAGAATGATCGAGCCGGATAACACCGACGCTAAGACACTGATCCGCGCGGCTGAGATCGGGCGGGAAGCAGGCTTGAGATATGTCTACGCCGGCAATTTGCCGGGCACTGTTGGGGCGTATGAAAATACCCAATGTCCAAAATGCAGCTATCAGCTTGTGAAAAGAAGCGGATATGTCGTGCGGGAGTATAAAATTACCAGCGAAGGGAAATGTCCGAAGTGCGGAGAGAAGATCCCCGGGCTCTGGCATCCAGATTCGACCCAGGTTATGTTAGATCAAGGAGGACATCCCATTCCTTTGTAGGCGAAACGGGGGCAATTCGTCATCAAAACGTATTTTTGTTCAATGGTATAATTTTTTCCAGTATGAACCAAGAAAACACATCCAACAACAAAACAAAAATTTGCCCCACTTGTGGAACACGCTTGAGCGAGAATGCATTGCGCTGCCTCGTATGCGGCGCTGATTTCAATGCAAAGCCCGGACCGAAAGCGGTAAAGAGCACTCAAAAATCGGTACAGGCCAGCCGTATGCCTGCGATCACCCTAAGCCTGCCTGCCGCGGTAGGGATTCTGGCGGTTGTGATCATCGTCGCCGCGGCAATCGTATTCTTCGCTTTACGCGCAACCGGGGGCGGCACACCGCTTACAGCCGCCGAGACGGGCACTCCCACGGTAACACCCACCGCAAGCCTGCCGCCGACAGAGACCCCTTTACCAACGGATATTCCAACGGAGACGCCGCGCCCTCCATTTGAGTATGTCGTTTCGGCTCTGGATGGCTCCTGCTCGCAAATCGCTTTCAATCTCCATGTTTCCATTAATGACATTATTATCACGAACAACCTGCCTTCCAGTTGTCCGATCAGTGTGGGTCAGAAGCTTCTGATCCCCTACCCCACGCCCACCAGCCTTCCCATAGCAACCAGTACCCTCCAGCCCGTGGATGCGACCAAGCAGGCCTGCGAAACCGCCTCTGTCACCGTACAGGAAGGCGATACATTGTCTAGCATCGCAGCGAATTACGCCGTCTCAATGGATGCGATCAAGGAATACAACGGCTTGACCACTGATAATGTATTTGTAGGCGCGAACCTGCTCATTCCGCTTTGCAAGCGGGCGGCGACTCCGGGACCAACCCCCACGGCGACGATCCCGCCTCCGTACCCCGCCTCGAACCTGCTTCTGCCTTCGGACGGTGCAGCCTTCACTTTGGCAAATGACGTTGTCACATTGCAATGGGCGTCCGTGGGCACATTGCGCACCGGCGAGGCCTACCAAGTCATCATCGAAGATCTAACGTCCAAAGAGACTCACCGGCTGACAGATTACGCAACCGATACCAAGTTCATCGTGCCGACTTCCTTCCGTCCGAACGATAACGTGGCGCACATTATGCGCTGGTGGGTTATACCGGTCCGGCAGGCCGGGACAGATGACCAGGGGAAACCGATCTGGGTGGCTTCAGGTGCCGTCAGCGAGAAGCGCGTGTTTTCATGGGTGGGAGTCGCTGTAGCAGGCACGCCCGTTCCGTAAGATATAAATTTTGCAACACTCAAGTGACAGTCGAAAGTGACTGTCACTTTTTTTGTTTGATTTACACATGCCCCGTCAGCGTGTAAAATTCATCCACCAATAAAGGAGAGAATGCCATGACCCAGAATGAAATTTTGATCCAACGTCTCGAAACTTCACGCGCAATGATGATCGCGCATTTGGATGAAATTGACAGGAACCGCAAGATCTATCCGCTGTGGACGGTGCGCGAGATCATTGCCCATCTTTCAGGTTGGGATGATGCGACCATCGCATTCATCAAAGCAATCGTCGCCGGGGAAGTCCCCGCCACCCCTGCCGCACGCGGCATTGACGCGTACAACGAAGAGACCGTCGCAACGCGCGAAGGCTTGGACTACGATCACATCTACCGCGAATATCTGGAGACACGCAAAGTCCTGCTGGATCTGATCCGCACGATGCCCGAAGAAAAAACGACCCAGCAGTTTATCCTGCCTTGGGGAGACGAGGGAACGCTGGTGGATATAATTGACATCTTCGGTCCACACGAAGAAGAACATGCCGAAGATGTGCAAAAGATCATCGAAGAGCATAAAAAATAATGTAGGGGCGGGGTCGTCCCGCCCCATTTGTTTGGGAAACAACATATGAGCAATATCAACATCCGCACCTACAACCGCGAAGCATGGGATCGTCAAGTGGATGGCGGTGAAAATCGCTGGACTCAACCTGTCGATTCAGAAGTGATTGCGCGGGCACGCAAGGGCGATTTTGAAATTGTGCTCACCGAGAACAAACCCATTCCGCGCTCATGGTTCCCTCCATTGAAAGGCGCGGACATTTTATGTCTTGCATCAGGCGGCGGCCAGCAGGGACCCATCCTTGCGGCGGCGGGAGCGAATGTGACAGTGTTCGACAACTCACCGCGTCAACTCGCGCAGGACCAGCTTGTAGCAGAGCGCGAAGCGTTGAACATCCGCCTCGTGGAAGGTGATGCCGCAGACTTAAGCGTCTTCGCAGACGGATCATTTGATGTTGTCTTCAACCCATGCTCCACCGTTTTCATGAGCGATGTCCGCGCAGTGTGGAAGGAAGCATATCGGGTATTGCGTCGTGGCGGCATCTTAATGACAGGCTCGATGAATCCAATCCATTACATCTTTGATCTGGAAAAATTTGATAACGGCATTTTGGAAGTGGCCCATTCCATCCCATATTCAGACCTCGAAAGCTTGGGCAAGGATTATCTGGATAAAGGGCTTCCTTTGGAGTACGGTCATTCGCTGACTGATCTGCTGGGCGGACAATGTGCGGCGGGATTTCAGATCGTGGATCTGTACGAAGACGTCATGTCCAAAACAGCATTGGAAAAAATTCATCCAAGTTATTTTGCAACGAAAGCAGTCAAACCCTGAATAAGAATGAGCGAGACCTTTCAGATCGGCGACCCAGTAAAAATATATCTCGACTCGAAATTCGGAATGAACGAAGGTTGGTATCAAGGCGAGATCGTCCGCATTGACCCGTACTCCGGGCACCGCAGTTTTTACTGGGTGAAACTGGATGAAGACGCACAAGCCCTTTTGGGCATCAAACAAATTTCAGTTTTCAACCTAAAGAATATAGAGAGACTCTCATGATCACTCCCCTGCTGGACAAAGCACTCGCCTCACGCGCACCGTTAGTTGACCCTAAACACGAATCAGCTTTTCGGCTCTTCAACGGATTCATCGAAGGCTGTGCCGATCTCGTCATTGACATATATGCCTCAACCGCAGTCATCCACAACTACGCCGATGATCCTGAACAAGGGATTGCATTTGTTCAGGAAGCTAAAGACTTTCTTGTCACCTCCATGAATTGGCTAAGCGCGGGAATTGTCAAAACACGAAGCGGAAAAACACCGGAAGAAAGAAACGGCAAACTTTTATTCGGCACAACCCTTGACCGAAAGATCAAGGAACATGAGGTCTGGTATGCCATTGACCTGACCCTGAACCGCGACACGAGTTTATATCTCGACACGCGCAATTTGCGAAAATGGCTGATCGAAAATGTGAAAGATAAAAGTGTTCTAAACACTTTCGCTTACACCGGTAGTTTCGGGGTTGCCGCGCTCAAGGGTGGAGCCAGCCGCGTGGTTCAAATTGACTTGAACCGTGAATTTCTCAACCTGGCCAAAACATCCTATTCGCTGAACGGCTTTCCCATCCAAAAAGGCACTTTCATTGCGCGAGATTTCTTTGAACAGGTCAGCAACCTGAAGCGCATGAACAACTTCTTCGATTGCGTCATCATTGACCCGCCCTTCTTTTCATCCACAGCCAAAGGCAAGGTGGATCAAGAGAAGGAAAGCGCGCGGCTGATAAACAAAGTCCGCCCATTGATCAATGACGGCGGATATTTAATTGCCATCAACAACGCCCTCTTCGTCAGCGGACAGGACTATATGCAGACGCTGGAGACCTTATGCAAAGACGGGTATTTGAAGGTCAAGGAACTCATCCCTGTGCCGGAAGATTTCACTGGCTATCCAGAAACCCGCATGGGGAATCCCATCACCGACCCTGCCCCATTCAACCATTCAACCAAGATCGCAGTTCTGGAAGTCCGCAGGAAGCAAGCAATACAACTTTAGACTCTCATTTCACTCAACGTCATTCATAGTAAAATCTACATACCCTCGCCGCTGAGAGAATGGTTAGACAGGATCATTTTCGATTGCAACGGCTCTTTATCGGTAGCAAGACTTAGCGTTTTATTGGAGACAATATGATGACCAAATCTTTGCATTTCGCTATTTTAATGGCTCTTTTGCTCTCGGCCTGCAGCGGAAAGGCCGCTGCATCTTATTCAACGGAACCTCCGCAAACTCCCACCATCACTTCTACAGTTAAAGCCCCATCCCCCGCCGACACTTCCACATCCATACCTACCATTTATCCAACCAACCAGCCAGATTGTACTGATCAGGCCGCTTTTGTCTCGGATGTGACCGTGCCGGATGGCACCATTTTCAACGCTGGGGAAACCTTTACAAAAACATGGCGCGTCAACAACATTGGAACTTGCGCCTGGGATCCTGAATACACAATTGTGTATTCCTCTGGTGAAAAATTCGCCGCGCCTGACTCAGCGCCACTAGCCTATACAGCCGCCGGCGAAGCACTTGATATTTCGGTGAATCTGACAACGCCCGCCCAAAAAGGGTCCGCAACTACTTACTTCGAACTTCACAACCCGGAAGGAAGGGTAATCCCGATTGACGACGGACGCTATCTATTTGTGTCCGTTTACAGCAGCGGGAACGCCGCACCGACTTCATCGGGTCCCGCCCCAACTGTCAGCGCGGGTTCATCGGATGGACCATGCTCCTATACGACCGACCCTGCCAAAGTAGCAGACGTAATCGCGGCCATCAATAGTTACCGTACTCAAAATGGACGTTCCGCATATACAGTCAATCCACTTCTCACAAAAGCCGCTGAAGCTCACGCCGCAGATATGGCTTGCAATAATCTTTTCGTTCATACAGGAACAGATGGCTCCAACTCTGCAACACGCGTTGCGGCCGCCGGGTATTCTGCATCAAGCGTGACGGAAAATGTTTATGGAAGTTTCCCCCCGCTGAGCGGACCGGATGTTGTGGCATGGTGGGCAGCCGATCAGGTTGATCCGCGTCACAACGAAAACCTTTTGAGCGCGACCTACATTGAGATCGGTGTTGCATATACGTTCTTTAATAATTTTGGGTATTATGTTATTGATTTCGCCAAGCCATAGAACAGGTTATTTGCTTATCCCAAATTACACTGATTATTTTCTTGAAATTTTCACTCTATCTGTGAAATCTGCGGATCATTTCCGAAAAAAGTTCACTTCAATATCCCTTCAAAAAACTCAAGCACCATTTGAGCGAGTTCCCTGCGTGAAGGACTAATACTCTGCCCATCCTCGGGTTTGAAGCTATGACCTGCATTCGTCACAGTCACCAGTTCGGCAGGCACACCCACCGCCTGCAGCGCGGCAAGCATGATTTCAGATTGCTCAATGGGAACCAGTTTGTCAGCCTCGCCATGCAGCATTAGGAAAGGCGGATCGTCTGATGAAACGTATGTTACAGGGCTGGCAAGCGCCGCATCGAAACCGCCGAATACGCGGCTTGCATTTTCATAACCACCTTCAAATTGCATGGTCAGATCCGTGGGACCAAACATATCCACCACAGCCTGCACACGGCTGGATTGATCGAGATATTCGCCCACATCAAAACCGGCACTTTCATCGGCAGTGCCAAGCAAGGCAACCAAATGTCCGCCCGCACTTCCGCCCCATACACCGATGCGGTTTGGGTCAAGGTGGTATTCAATTGCATGAGCGCGCAGATAACGCACCGCGCATTTCACATCCTCGATCATTGCAGGGAAAACAAAATCCGGCGCGAGGCGGTAATTTACAGACACCACCAAAAATCCAGCACGCTGTAATGCCGGAAATTCCATCACACCTGCACCCTGCGCCTTATCCCCCGATGACCAGCCGCCGCCATGCACATACATCGTCACAGCCCATGCCCCCTGAGCCGACGATGGATAATACACGTCCATCTTTAATTCGACTCCGTCCACCGTGCAATATGTGACGTCTCTCTCGACCGTGCCAATTTTGGATGGATCGAATTCACCCGCCTCACTCGTAACTGGAAGTTGGGTTGTTGTTTCTATCGGCTGAGTCACCGCTGTGGGTCTGCCTTGCAAACTACACGCCAGCGTAGTGATCACGAGAAGCGTAAAGAAAAAATAGAGTCGTTTCATTTTGACATCTCCATACAGACCCTAAAGGTTTTCAAAACCTTTAGGGTCTTATATTACTTCGCTAACTCCACAATATCTTCCGATGTGACCACCATCAAATGCGCGGCGGCATA
Organism: Chloroflexota bacterium; assembly: GCA_016219545.1. GTDB lineage: Bacteria > Chloroflexota > Anaerolineae > Anaerolineales > Villigracilaceae > Villigracilis. The sequence continues at coordinate 16,300 of JACRMH010000060.1, forward strand.
AGCGACCAATTCTTCATACGCGGCGAAGATGGCTTGCTGTTCTTCAGGCGAGCGCAGCTTTGACGGGTCAGGCGCATTCAAATTATATGAGGGTGAAAGCGGATCAGCCTTTTGACCCTTTTCCATCGTGAAATAAATGGATGACCATGCTTCTGCGCCAGAGCGATAATAATTATTTTCGTGGATGAGTGCTGTGATGAAGGGGGCACGTCCGTAGTTGTGACCTTCCCATTCAGCAATTTGAGATTGCAGCATCTTCGTCGGATTGTATTCATTGGCATTGGGTCCAGACATGAAGTTCCACCAGAAATTATCTGTGCCGTCTATGATGGTCGTGCGCGTCACGCTGAAATCACTGGGGCGCACGAGCAATCCGTTGACGTATTCATAAGGCTGTGCAACCTTCGTGCCTTCCTCATGATACAGGATGGTCATCTGTGCGCCGAGGCTGGCGTAGACTCTTTGTGCGGCATCTTTGATCCGCTGGTTATTATTGGGAGCAGAAGCAACAACGGGATACCGCCCAAAAACTTGAGCCACATAAGTGTAGCCTCCGGGCTGGGAACGATCCAAGTCACCTGTTTCAAGATCCAATGCGTAGGTTTCGTAATCAAGCAGTGTTTGAACCAACTCATCGTCGCTGAGATTTTGCAGGCGCGAGTCAAAGCCTGTGTACAGCGGGTGCGGCGGGCGGACGTGATAGCTGATGGTCATGTTCGAGTTCTTGAAACGTTCGATCACATCGGGCCGTTCTTCGGCAAGTTTACGCGTCACTTCGGCGGTAAAGTAAAAGTCGCCGCGTACGTTGTATTTCTCGAAGAGGTCAACGAGCTTCATCAGAGTGTCTGCGCTTTCGTCGGTGTGAATCCAATCGTGGACGTTGATGATGAAGGAGATATAAGCGGACGGTGGACGATTGACCGTAGACGGTGTTTGGGTAACAGGAGCAACTGTCGGCGCGGATTGAGGCGAGGTTCGGGCGCAGGCAAATGTCAGTGAGGCGAGCAATGTCAGGGCGAGGAAAATATTCTTCACGGGAAATCCTGCGACATAAATGTCACGTTACGGTTCTGTGGCAATGTAAGCGTCTGCCATTTCAGAAAAGGTTGCCCATTGCAGGTCGCCCGAAGCCACCAGCGGATCAACCACCTCGCTCAAAAATTTTTCGATGACTTCAAACGGGTGCTGAGGGTCGCCGCGAAATTCTCCGGGGTGAACGGTGAAGTGAAAGACATTGGCTTTGCCAGCCTGCGCGGCTGAAAGCGAGGCATACAAACTTTGCTTGAGAAATTCAAAGTAAGCTGCATCGCCGCCGGCATTATCACTGCGGCGCATGGAACCAAAATCGGTTTTGTTATATTGACCTTCAGGCAAAAAGACCACCGCGCCGTTGGGATCATGTTGAATAAATGCGGACAGGTTCACGCCATCGGTTCCACCGGAAGGACGCCAGGGGTTGACGCCAACAAACTCAAGCGGCGTTTCCTGCAATTGCGGATTCTTCCAATCGCTGTTCACATCCAGCCCTGCACACTGCGCGGCGTCATAAACATCGAGATATAAATTTCCGCCGCTCCAATAGCGGATGTTGCTCACACCGCCGGCTTGTGTAATAAATGAAATTTCCTGCTTCATCACATTGCACCATTGCAGCACGGAAAGCGATTCGTCGTTTTTTCCAAGATGCGCGTCCTCGTGAAAATGCAGCGCCAACTCATGTCCGCGTGCGGCCAGGTCAGCAAGGATGGTGTTGCCCGATTCAATTGCAACGGTTGTAAATGGAGATTGCGCCTGAATGGTCATGCGCCCGCCGTGTGCCTCGACGATCTGTGTTACAGCGAGAATATCCTGCACATGATGCTCGAAGAATTGCAGCTGGTGATAATCGCCCTGGCCGGATTGAATTCCCTGCGCGGTTTCGCCAAGCGGCTCGATGTGCATACCGATGGTGAACAGCAGGACGGGTTTGCCCGCTTCACTCTGAACGGGGGAACTGGTTGCTGCTTCAATTGGTTGACCCTGCACTGGGGCAGTCCCCAGATTGCATGCGAGGGAAAGAATGACGAGTATGGTCAAAGTGATGTACAAGCGTTTCATGGCAATCTCCTTTGTTATATTTATAGTATATAAGACCCTTGTGTGCGCATGGTTTTGTGGAAGTAAAATCTTTGTAAAAAGATTGAATTGTATTCGGTCCCCATTTTCCCGATGAAACATAAACCAAATTTACATATAAAACTCTAACCTGCGCTATTTACAGACGGTGCTAAAATTTTTGACATGAACACCACCCGACCACCCTGCTAACTCGTTTTTTGTAAGGCCCAATGGGCCCGTTTTACATTCCCCCTAATTCATAAAAAACCAACACCAGACGATCTCGACGGTGCCTGACGCGGCCGTCTATTTTCGTTTAAGTTCAAGGCGCGTGCCCCGCCCGCTCCGATCTGTCTCTATTCAACCATTTGACAGATTGGAGGTTTTCATGGAAACAATTCGGGGCAAAGCGTCCCTTGATTTGGATTTGACTGAACTGAAAGAACGACTCACAGACTACGACCGCATCTTCCTTGACCTGGGAGCTGGTGACGGCAAATTTGCATTTTGCCACGCCGATAAATTTCCGAACCACTTCGTCATCGGCGTGGACTCGTGCCGCGAGAATCTGCACGAATACTCGCGCGCGAAACTGCCGAACCTGCTCTACATCATTGCCAGCGCACAGGCGTTACCGCGCGAATTGAACGGACTCGTCTCGCACATCACCATAAATTTTCCGTGGGGCAGTCTGCTTGAAAGTTTAGTGAATGGAGACCCAAGCCTGCTGAGTGGGCTTGAATCCATTTCAAGATCGAGTGCATTGGTGGATATTCGCTTGAATGGTGGCGCGCTGACCGAGGCAGGCTGGATTCTCGAAGCTGGCGTAGAGCAAATTTACAATAACCTGATTCAAACGGGCTGGCAGGTTAATGCTCCTGTCTTGATGAACGCCCATGCTCTGCGAGCATTCCCCAGCACCTGGGCAAAACGCATTGCATACGGTCGTGATCCGCGTGCTATTCAACTAATTGGAAGCATATAAGAAAGCAGGTCACGTCTGAGACGTGACCTGCGACTTTCTACTTTAACATCTTCACTACATTTCTTCCGCTTGCCCCGTGGACTCCCCTTCCGCAGTGATCGAGGTTATTAATCAGTTTTCTATTCTTCATATATGCCTAAAGAAGTTAGAAAATCGAAAAAACGTGAATTCTCAACTTTTCCATCCTCAAAGCCATAATAGAAAGTTGAATCTCCTCTTATTTTCACAAAATCCAGATAAATTGTTTTGTCGGGTTGCTTTCTAGTATCAAAGTAAAACCCAAACTCGCTTTTATCTTTCAAATAAAAAACAACATAGATTCTTGTTTGGACTTCAAGATTGTAAAAACCACGACTTCTATGGTAGGGTTCGGCTTCAGACATATAACCAAGAATATTTTCAATTACTTGACGATCATCAATTGTTGAAAACAAAGAGATTTCATTCTCCTCTTCCTTGTTGTCTGAATAAAACTCAATTTTTACGACTTCGTTCGGGTTTGTAAAAAGCATAAATTTCCAATAGCGATTTCCCTGAATTATTAAACTGTTAATTGTCCCCAGCATGGATGGGATAAAAATAATCCCCCAAATTACCAAAAACCAAAAACGAAATTTTTCCGAAAATGGAGAATTTTTGTTGGGCATATAACTAATTTTACCCTAGTGAAAAATCAGGTCGCGCTGGAAACGCGACCTGATTTTTCTATTTTATAACTTTCACCACATTTCGTCCGCTTGCCCCGTTGACTCCCCCACCACCGTGGACTCCGCTTCCGCAGAGGTAGAGATTATCGATGGGTGTCTTATGGTTTGACCAGCCGGGAATCGGTCGCATGAACATGAATTGGTCGAGCATGATCTGACCGTGATTCAAGTCACCTTCGGTGAGACCGTAGGTGGATTCCAAATCTTGAGGCGTGAGTGTCTTTGTATTTACAATTGACGATTTCAGATTGGGGAAGTATTCCGCAAGGGTATCAATTGCGATCTTCTCGACTTTCACGCCTTCGGTTTTCCAATCGCCTTCTTTCAATTTATATGCGGCGAATTGGAAATGAATGCTTACAACGGATTTTATCGGATGAACAGATTCTGAAGCGGATGTTGTTACTTCAAGGTATGGCTTCTCGGAAATGCTGTGATATTTCGCCGCATCGTAGGCTTGTTCCAAATATTTAATGGACGGAGCTATTACTACTGTCCCATCGGGGATGCCGTGTTTGCCGTCGGTGAGCAGATGCACTTTGGCAACCGATCCGCGCATTTTGATGGATTGGACATTCCATACGAATTCGGGCGGAAGATTCATTGCGCCGACGAGTGTCAGGAAAGTGTGCTTCGGGTCCGCGGCGGAGATGACGTTGTTTGCATGAATCTCTTCGCCATTCTTCAATACAACACCTTTACATGTATACGTGTCTACTTTTATATGTTCTACCTCTGCCCCCGTGCGAATTTCTCCACCGAATGATTTCACTGCGCTGGCAAGCGATTCGCTGATCTTGCCAATTCCGCCTTGTACTGTGACATGTGACAAGCCGCCGCGATTCGCCCAGTTGTGCATGAGGGTGTAGCCCGTGCCTGCACCGTACACACCGAGAGTCAGTCCGTGAATACCAAGGGATGCGATAGCGGCTTTGACCACATCGGACTCAAACCATTCGTCCACGAATTCGTCGGCGGTCATGGGGATGCCGCGGACGATTCGCATCATGTCCTTGCCGCCCATCATGCGCAGGTCAAGACCGAGTTCGGCGAGAGCCATGCCTTCGCTGAGATTAAATCCTTTTGGCAGGCGAGGCATGATCGCGGAGTTGGAGGACTCGATGAATTGAGTCGCTTTCTTCATGAAGTCTAAAAATGGTATCCAGTTCGCCGCATCCTTTTCGGAGAAGCGTTTGATGGATGCCATTGCTTTGGCGGGATCAGCATCGAGAACGAGGTGGTCTTCGTAGGTCGGACTGGCAGTCCGACCTACAAGGGAGATGAATGGCTTTCGGACGGAATCAACTACAAGTCCGTGTGAAGCGAGATTGAGATGTTTGACAATATCCGGGCGCAGAGTCCCGCCTGCATGGAGGGAGTCAACGGTGAAGCAGTCACCAAAAGATTCGGTTACAACCTGCCCGCCGACAATGTCGCGTCGTTCGAGGACTAAAACTTCTTTGCCCTGCTTTGCAAGATAGGCGGCAGCGACCAAACCGTTGTGTCCCGCGCCGATGATGATGGTGTCGTAGGTTTTCATTAGATGCCGTCCTTCAACGCGAGTTCTGCGGC
>JACRMH010000014.1 GCA_016219545.1 Chloroflexota bacterium
AGTTTTTTACCTTTTTTCTGTTTTGACTGCCTACACTTACCTTTTTAGACAGCCCCTTCTAACCCTCACTTAGCGGACGTTGTAAACTTGTCCTGTGTAGTTCCCGTTATCAGGTGCGTCACCTCCCAATTTATATCCTGAACTATCCACTATCGTGTCATTATCCACCAGATTCAGACCGAGCGTGCCTGAGCCTGTACCTGTGTTGACGATCACCACCCAGGTTGTGCCACTGCCAGTGATGCTCACGATCGGAGCGCCTGGAAGTGTGAGACCTGCGACAATCACCTCGAAGTCACTTGCATCCACTCCCGTCACCGCTTCAGAAAACTTCACTGTGAACTTCACCGCTGCCAACTTGGTCGGGTTGGAGCTGGAGCGATTGATCGAAACCACCACCGGCGCCCTGTCCACTATGTACACTTCGCCAGTCTTGAAACTGACCGTGAGAGGATTCAGAGCCATGTCTTTGATGGTCTTGTTGGCCATCAAGTCCAGGCGCATTGTGCCCGGAGCCGTGCTCGTGCCTGTCGTGGCGGTCACCGTGTAGGTCGTTCCACTGCCGCTGACAGCTGTAACGACTGGCTTGGATTTAGCCAGCGACCCTGTTCCGATCAACTTGAAGTCTTTGATGTCCACTCCATTCACCGGTTCAGAGAAGGTGACGATGAAGTTCACACTCGCAAGGTCAGTGGGGCTGGTACTCTCACGTGTGATCGAGAGCACGGTGGGTGCTGTTTTATCTATGTTCAAATTGTCCCCGCTAAAATTGCCGTTCCCAGCGCCGTCTCCGCCCAGTGTCCCAAGTCCCACATCTTTGATGGAGTCATTGTCGATCAGGTTCAAGTGCAGGGTTCCAGAACCTGACCCTGTTGCCACGGTCACGGTGTAGGTCGAGCCAGATCCCACAACCTTTGAAACTAGCGCTTTGGTAATACCACCCGTTGTAGCCACAGCAAAGTCGGTCTTATCCACACCGGTCACCAACTTGGAGAAGGTCACCGTGTAGTTCACACTGCTGGCCTTGGTCAGCTCCGCTCCCGTGCGGGTGATGGATGAAACAGTTGGGTTGACAAGGGATCCGCATTTGTAGATCTGGACATCGTCCACCATCCAGCCGAGATAGTAATATGAATTATCTGTGGCAAATCTCCAGCGAAACTTAACAGTTTGTCCGCCCAATGAAGTCAGATTATAGCGGGAAGAAACATAGCCGTGACTGTCCCCTACAAAAGCACTTCTTCCCTTCAAGTTGTTAGTGGTGTCAAGATAATTGAGAATTTTTCCTTTGTAATTTTGTCCGTCCACGAAGAGTGGAGCCGCATCCACCCAGTTACTACCATTATCAATGCTGTACTCCAGCACACCGCCATCGAAATAATGTCCTTGTAAATCGAATTCAAATGCAAAGGCGTGATCGAAACGCAGAAACAAATTGGGGGAAGAAGGCAAAGCTATCCCGTTTGCCAGTGTGGCAGACGAATCCGCACTCGGATAATAATCGTCGCCATATAACATCGTGATACCGCTGCTGGCATAACCGGGTTCGGCAGACCATCTGCCGGATAAATTCCAGTTGCCAAGGCCGCTTTCAAAATCATCCTGGAAGATCGGCATGAAATCGAAACCCGCCGCACAGGTTGCAGCATCCGGGTTGAAACCCACAGCGGGTTGTGAATTCATCTGCACTGCATCCAAGGCGTTTTTCACCTGTACGCAGTCACCTGCGGTGATTCCAACTTGACCTATGAGATTAACACAAGCCTGTTGGAGAGCATAGTATAGATCGGAGTAATCCGAGCCGGAGGTGAGTAAGTTCGTGTTGGCTTCGTAATAGATGGCTGCGGTCTTATCCCAGCCGAAGCCTGTTACTGTCTTGCTGTTGAATGCACCGCCAGCCACCATCAGATAGACAACCTTGTTGTTCACTCCGCTATTGGTGTGAACGCCGCCATTATCCTGGTAGCTCTTAAAATAATTGGGGCTGGTCATCTTGTCGGGGTCGCCATAGGTTGGCGGGTTGCTCATGCTGCGCCCGGCACCCATGCCGGACACATCTTCGCCGATCAGCCATTTGACAGCCAACGAGTCGTTTCCGAGTCCGTTTGATTGATCGTAATACTCGCCCCACACATCCGAGAACGACTCGTTGATCGCGCCGGATTGATAGTAGTAGAACAGATTCGATTCGTAATCGGTGACGCCATGCGTCAGTTCATGCGCTACTACATCGTCCGCAAGCGGGAAGCCGTATGCATCCCCGTACACCATCTGCGATCCATTCCAAAAGGCATTGGCATAGCCGAGGTTATAGTGCACTGTAGATATGATGGGCATGATGTTTTGGTCAACGCTATTGCGATCATGCTTATCTAAATAAAAATTATATGTACCGATGGCATATTCATGCGCAGCCTTCGCATGCGCATCACCATATGTACAGGTGGGATCCGTTTGGTCGCACAAGAAGGAACCGGGCAGAGTTTGAGTATTTCCTGATGTATACGTTTTTACTGTTTCGCCATTTACCAGTTGAAAACCTGCTGAACTTGGCAGATTAGAGACGGTAGCATTGACAAGATAGGTCCCTTTCACACCATTTGCAGAAAATATGGATGAAGTTGCTATACCATTAATATCAGTAATCGATGCAGATGCATTTGTCGTTGTATCTGCAAAGCTACCACTTGCTCCGCTTGAAGGCGCAGTAAAAGTCACAGATATCCCAGCTATTGGCTGTCCATATAAATTCTCCACTTTTACTATTAATGGTTGGGGGAACTGAGATCCCAGACTCGCTGATTGGTTGGAACCACTTTGTACCGAGATCAAAGAAGGTTGCGATGCATCTACATTCAATATCTTGATCTGGTTGTTAATATTAATGGCTAATTTGCTTCCGTCAGGAGAAATTTCCATTTCATTTATTACCCCGGCCGGTGACGGATTGAAAGTGTAAATCAAGTGGTAATCAACAGGGCTGATGAATTTGATTACATCCCCCCCGACGCCTGCTGCGCTCAATGCAATAATATTCTGATTGGGAATATATTTAATCAATGTGCCGGGTGCTCCTGCCAGCGTTCCAAGTTGCGATTGCATGATGCTGTCCCACACCTGCCCGGAGGAAGTGAATATCTTGCTTCCGTCAGGGATGATGGTAAACCTATTAGCTGATACTGGCCCGTGCGGACCTTGATACAACTGGGCTATCGAGTCTGTTTGAACATTAAAGGTGTAGATATTATTCGGCGAAAAAGTTTGATTTGCGTATGCATAGTTTTTGTCTGATCTTAATGCAAGCTCGGACCCAGTTCGTAGCATATTGGATGATTTTGCAATCCACGTGTGGGTGGATGTGTCGATAACGTGCAAATAATCAAATCCTCCACCCGTTCCATCTGAGTACAGGCGATCAGCGCGTCCGTAAATCACATCAAAGGGCAAATTATCATAATAGATGCTACTTTCATCAAGATTTGGCCTCACTTCGGCAATGTATACGCCAGTCTCAGGGTTAATAAAAAGGATTTTTTCCAACCCATTTAATGCAATAGCCAGTTCACTGCCATCAGGGCTCAGGTCAATTCCGATTGGGTTGGCACCCGAAGGAAGTAGGTAACTGTTGACGACATTGGTTGTATCCAAATTAATAACATCTATTCTCCCCGACTTGTCGGTCCCATACACCAGTCCGCGCAGCATGTCGATGACCAGATCATTATATTGATGCTGACTGACAGGCAAAGCAATTGGGGTTCCCGGAGGCGTAGCATCAATCGTGAATTTAGCTAATCCGCCGGTTGAACTGACAAATAAAGTATTACCGTCGCTCGTCGCTGTGATGGCTCCGGGTGTACCAGTGACACCGGTGCTAAGGGATGAAAGTTTATACGAACTTTCATTATCATAAAAATACAGGTTATCTGCTGTAACAGCTGTGTTGTCGTACAGGCTTACATAAAAATCTTTCCCGGGTAAAGCAATGGCGGGGTTTAATAATTGAAAGTTCTTCCCTTTGGGAGTCAAGTTGGATGTGTTATAGACCGCACCGCTTGTTATCAATATGCTTGTGTCATTAAGCAAGCTTAGTCTGATACCCTTACTATATCCGGTCCCGCGCAAATGGGTTTGCTTTAGAAGTAAAGGTTTTGTCAGCCCATCTGAGACATCGTATTTATAAAGAGCATTGTACCCACTGCAACATGTGCCTGTTACAGAATACAATGTATTTTTGTCGGAAGAAATAGATCCAAATCTTTGTTCATAACTGCCTGTGTTTACAAATTGTGTTGCAACTTCCGCATGAGGGCTAACCGTCAAATTAATAACATGCAAACCGTTGCTTGAAAGTGCATAAAGTACTCCCGGTCGGCCATAAATAACATCTGTGACTTTGGTACTTGAGCCGCTTAACACAGCAGGAATTTCTGAGATCGTGTTATCTATCAAATTGACAAACTTCACAAAACCGATTCCCGATTGTGCAATCGCCAATTCGTTTCCATCTGGACTTAGATCCAGGCTGATAGGCAATGCGCCATTGACCAGTGTATAAGAAGTGGATACAGACAGGTCAGTCATATTGATAACATCAATTTTATTTCCGAGTCTATCCGCTCCATATAATTTATTCCGTGCTTCATCCACTATTAGGTCATCATACTTCACAATTGAAGGTGTGCGAGGTGTGGCATCATTGGTTAATTGAAATTGAGCAGAACTGTAACCTGCAGCAGAAGCAGTAACAACATTGAGCCCTCCAATACTATTCGCTGTAAATGTCGAAGTTGTAGCAATACCGCTTGCATCTGTTGTGGCAATCATTGTGCTTGAACCGGTTGCACTAAACATTCCACTGGCGCCTGAACTCGGGGCCGTAAATGTAACTTCCAATCCACTGATAGGGGATGAGTTATTATCAAGTGCGATGACTACCAAAGGCTGCATAAATACCATATTAATTTGTGCGGTTTGGTTTGACCCGCTGGAAATAATGACATTGTTACCAGTTTCTGTTGCTCCAATATCACAGGCAACTCCTTTGGGTCTTAAATTTCCAAGTTGATCTTGCGTTGGGCAATTTGCAGGTGCTGGATCACCGCCATCAACCAGCGGACTGCCGGTTAACGGAAGATGCACAAACATCTCACTTTTTAAAATACTATCAATCTGGGGGTCAACATGAACGTTCCCGTTTTCACTTGAGATTGTGCATCCCTCCATGTTTTCAATAATGTCGAATTGTGCTGAGGCGATCGTACCATTACAGTCTGGGCTTAAACTGATGCTGGAGTTGTTGGCAAGGATGGTGTTGATGATATTAACTGATGCATTGGTCTGCTTCAATCCTCCCCCTGTGCCAGCCGTGTTGTAGGCGATAGTGGAGTTTGTAATGTTTACAGAGGCACTTACATTACTCGCTGCATAAATCCCACCACCTGATGAACCGGCTGTATTTCCGCTGATGGTGCTGTTGATTATATTAAGCGTGCCGCTATCTATAAATATTCCCCCACCATTATTGGTTGCAACATTGTTTCGCAGCGTGCTTTTCCTGAGAGTGAAGTTCCCATTCACAATGTAAATCCCACCGCTATTTGAGGAAGTTGCGTTTTGGATAATAAAATTCTCAACAACCACAATTCCTGAGAGTGCAAGAATTCCATTCTTGGCGCTGGCGCCATCAATGGTAGATGAGCTACTTTGTTGACTGAAATTTGTATTCCAACCGCCTGAAAGTGTAATATCCTTATTGATAATAACAACATTTGGGCTTGCATTTGTTGAGAATAAATATATGCCACTGGCCACATTAACTATATCCCCAGAGGCCGCCTTATTAATGGTTTCCTGAATATGCTTGCAGGGACTTGCAATGGAAGTACATGAATTGCTATCACTACCTGTGGCAATGTTGACATAGTAATTGGTTGGGGTAACCACATCTCCTGATACAGGTTCGTCGGAAACATCTTTATCAACAGGCGGTGTAGGAGTTACAGGTTCAGGCGGAAGAGGAGTAGGGGGGATCGGAGTAGGAGTTCCTTGGTCTGCAGACGCCGTCCCCCAAGCTGTATCCACCTGATTGAAGTGCAAAGAGATATTGCCCGTCTTCGCATCCACCAACACTAGCTCACGGATCGGAGCGCTCTCATCAGTCGAGGTCACTTCCATCCGCCACACCAAGTTGACCGGTCGCATACTGGGTTTCAACAATCTTTCATCGAAGATCCACAGGGAAGGTTGTGTGCTGGTGTAATCTCCTGTCTCGCCTCCATACCACTTGACCATGCCTCGCTTGGCTTCATCCATAGCGGACTCAATCGAAAGAACAGGCTTGGTGTCCAATGAAAGCCTAGGGGACACTTCTCCATTCATCGAATATAACTCGCCCAATTCCCCCGCATTGACGATCAACTCACCCCCCATGACCGGCACGCCTTGATAGACCTGCTGGTACTTCGAGACCACGTGTCCGTTATCCGTCTCATTGATCTTGGAGAGTTGCAACTCTGAGGCTGGATTGGCAAGCCCGAATTCAGTGGCGAAGTAATCCACAAGAGCCAGGGATTGTTCTTCGGAACTCATGCTGTTTGCATCCGGTCCCAACACGGATAGGGGTTGATGATCTTTTCCGCTGATCATGGTGACCTTTCCGGTCTCGGCATTGTATTCGCGTTGGATGCCGTTCGGTGATTTGGTCTGAGCTGAGACAGGAGTGACCTGCAAATTGGGGAACACCATGGTCAGGATGGCCACACACGAAATGATCAGGTTAATAGACCTACGAAGAGTCGTTTGCATTTTTCCTCCAGCTATGTTTTATTTTTTCGTGGGTGATGACTAATGAATTCCCACCTTTTCAGTAATTGTATGGATAAAACAAGAAGGCACAAGATGACAAAAATCACGACTTTTGAAACTCGTTTATTCCCCGCTTAACTTTAATTTTGGAAGGGCTGTCAATTGACAGCCCTTCCAAAATTATTACCTAACGGACGTTGTAAACTTGCCCCATGGTGTAATCTCCATTGATCAATCCCTCCCCTCCCAATGGATGCCCTGTTACATCAAATATGCTATTGTTGTCGATCAGGTCCAGGCGGAGCGTGCCCGAACCTGTGCCCGTATTGACAATGACCACCCAGGTCGTCCCGCTTCCGGTCACGCTGACTACGGATGTGCCTGCGAGTAAGTCTGTCATTTCTTTGAAGTCATCCACCGTCACACCTGTCACCGCTTCGGAGAACTTCACGGTGAATTTCACTGTAGCAGCTACAGTCGGGTTCGAACTCGAGCGATTAATGGAAAGAACCACTGGAGACTTATCCACCGCATAGGGAAATCCGGTCTTGAAACTTGTGGTGAGAGGATTCAGCGCTGCATCCTTGATGGTCCTGTTTACGATCAAGTCCAGGCGCATTGTGCCCGCAGCTGTGCTCGTGCCTGTTGTGGCGGTCACGGTGTAGGTGGTTCCACTTCCGCTAACGGCTGTAATGACCGGCTTGGATTTAGCTAGCGACCCTGTCCCAACCAACTTGAAGTCTTTGATGTCCACTCCCGTCACCTCTTCAGAGAAGGTGATCGCGAAATTCACACTAACAGCGCTGGTGGGATTGACATCCAATTGTGTAATAGATAGTGCGATTGGTTTTATCTTATCAATGCTGTAGGTATCACCGAATGTGAAATCACCATTCGCTGTCCCTGCTCCGCCCAAGGGAGTGAGAGTTACATCTTTGATGGTGTCATTATCAATCAGGTCCAAGTGAAGTGTACCGGAACCAGAACCCGTGCTTACAGTCACGATATAGTTTGCGCCGGAACCACTGACCTTTGAGACAGCAGCTTTGATGATCCCGCCTGTTGTGACCACCGCAAAGTCGGTCTTATCCACGCCGGTGACTGGTTTGGAGAAAGTCAATGCGAACATCACACTGGAAGCCTTGGCAGGATTGGGCGCCGCACGGCTCAGGCTGATTACATAAGGTGCATTGATCGTTGTGAAGGACCACCAGGTATTGTTATCTGCGAATGTTGTGCCGCCCGCATTGACCGCGCGGGCCTGCCAATAGTATGTGGTGTTGAATGCTAATCCACTGAGTGCCTTGCTCGTGGATGCACCGTTGTAGCTCCATGAAGTGCAGTCGTCATCATTGGTGACATCGTAACAATACTCATAGCCTGTTGCACCTGTGCTGGTATTCCACGAAAGAGTCGGCGACGAAGGTTGTGTGAGCGCTCCATTTGCAGGGGCAGACTTGTTGAAATCGGATGGAGCGGGAACAGGAGTCTGAGTGGCTGTTGGAGTCGCGGTTGGAGTATCCGTCGGCGTGGGTGTATAAGTCCCTGTTGGTGTGGGAGTATCAGTGGGTGTTGCGGTTGGGGTATCGGTCGGAGTGGGTATATAAGTCTCTGTTGGCGTGGGAGTATCAGTGGGTGTCGCTGTTGGCGTGTTCGTTGGGGTATCGGTCGGAGTGGGTGTATAAGTCTCTGTTGGTGGAACAGGAGTCTCAGTTGGCGTGGGTGTCTGACTCTCAGTTGGAGTATAAGTCAGAGTGTAAGTAGGGGTAATTGTATGGGTCGTGGTTGGGGTAACTGTAGGTGTACCAGTGGCTGTAGGGGTAGCTGTGACCGTAGATGTTTGTGTGGGAGTATCCGTAGCAGTTGGCAGGATAGGAGTAAAGGTAGGAGTATGTGTTGCGGTCGGAGTTGATGTGAGAGTAGGCGTTAGCGTAGGTGTATTGGTTGGTGTGCTTACAACACCGCTCAATCCATAAACATCCATGGGGATGTAACTTTGCAAATGAGAACCATTTCCCAACTGTCCGTAAGAATTATCGCCCCAGCATTGAATACCATTCGAGGTAGTCAAGACGCAGGTGTGGTATCCGCCAACAGCGATTGCTGTGATGCCGCTTGTAGCACCACTGTCCAAGGGTGTGTTGCTTCCAAAGCTGGTATTCCCTAATTGTGAAGAACCATTCGCCCCCCAGCATTTGACTCCGCCTGTATCCATCAATGCACAACTATGGTGAGCAGACTCGCCCACTGCAACGACGCCGATTGCCATTCCATCCACAGCAAAAGGTTTAGTAACATCAGCGTAAGTGCCGATCCCAAGTTGTCCTTCACTGTTCCATCCCCAGCATTTCAACCCGCCTCCAATGGTTAGCGCACAGCTATGCTGATATCCGCCAATGCCAAGGGCAATGGTATTGCCAGTCATATCACTGCCGACATCCACAGGGAGATTGCTGTTCGTATTTGAGTTATCGCCCAATTCTCCAAAGTGATTGTAGCCCCAGCATTGGATTCCACCCGTGGCAGCGATCAATGCACAAGTATGAAGGCCACCCGCTGAGATGGCGCTTGCTGGACTTAATGAACTGACACTGACGGGGATATTGCTGCTGGTGTTTGTACCATCCCCCAACTGTCCCCAAAAATTGAGACCCCAGCACAAGACTCCGCCTGAATCATTTAAGGCACATGTATGTTCACCACCAGCGCTGATCGCGATGATATTTTTTAAATCCGTCACATCTACAGGAATGTTGGTGTTTATATTGGAACCATTTCCTAATTGACCATTACTATTTGCACCCCAGCACATTACCCTGCCTAAATTGGTTAGCGCACAAGTGTGTTCGCCTCCGGCAGAGATCGCGCTGACCCCGCTGGTAAGACCAGTGACATCCACAAGGATGCTATGATCGCTGTTCGTGCCGTCACCCAACTGTCCACGATTATTTCGTCCCCAGCATCGGACTCCGCCTTCGTTAGTCAATGCGCAAGTGTGCATGCTTCCGGCCGTGACCGATGAAACCGCCAATAAGGGTACAACCGGTGTACTTGTGAATGTAGGGGTTGGCGATGGAGTCATGGTAGGTTCTGGTGTGCCGATGCCGGTAAAACCAAGCACATCTACAGGGGTAAATTGCTGAATAATATTACCGTTCCCCAATTGACCATAAGGATTATCGCCCCAACACTTAACACCGTGAGCCATTGTGACCGCACAGGTAAAGTTACCGCCCGCCGAGATGGAGCTGACTCCGTTGGTTAGCCCGGACACATCAATAGGTATATAGCTGCCAATGTAACTTAGGTTGCCCATTTGTCCAGAACTGCCCAATCCCCAGCATTTGACCCCATTTCCTGTGGTCAACGCACATGTATGTTGACCACCTTCAGACACTGCAACGGCTCCACTAGTGAGTCCCGTTGCATCGACAGGTGTTGTACTCCATCCTCCAACCGAACCATTGCCCAACTTACCGTTCAAGTTGTTACCCCAACATTTGACCCCGCCCCCGCTTGTTACCGCACAGGCGTGGTAGAGATTCCCCTTCCCCAGCGCGCTAACCGCGCTGGCGAGACCCGTGACGTCTACAGGGGTTGAACTGGTTGTAGTCGAGTCGTTCCCTAATTGTCCATAGTTGTTATAGCCCCAACATTTAACCCCGCCCCCGTTGGTCAATGCACAAGTACTTTCACCATTTGCAGCAATTGCACTAACGCCGCTGGTAAGACCTGAAACATCCACTGGAACATTGGAATCGTCATAAGAGTTATTCCCCAATTGCCCGCGATTGTTCTTGCCCCAGCACTTCACCCCGCCTCCGCTGGTTAACGCACAACTATGATAGCCGCTTGATGAAATGGCAGTCATACCGTTGGACATTCCGCTCACATCTACTGGGACATCGCTGTCCGTGCCCGCTCCGCTGGAGCCGTTTCCCAATTGACCATATAAGTTATATCCCCAACACATGACCCCGCCGCCGGTTGTGAGCGCGCAGGTATGATAATCTCCGGCTGAGACAGCAAGTACATTATTAGTCAGCCAGGGCACGGCAATGGGCGCACTGCTGTTTGTGCCGGTTGATCCAAGCCCTAATTGACCTTTATCATTTAAGCCCCAACATTTTATTCCGCCCGTGGTGGTTAATACACAGGCATGACCAAACCCAGTGATAATCGATTCGGCTGAATCTAGGGCCACAAGCGGAGTAGCAGTGGGCGTGGGAGTGAAAGTCGGCGTGAAGGTCGGAGTCAATGTGCCGGAATAGACTCCCTCGAAACCGGTCACATCCACCGGATAATGACTCATGAAAGAAGAACCATTTCCCAACTGACCGTAGGAATTGTCACCCCAACATCTGACGCCGAATTCCGTAGTACGCGCACAAGTGTGAAATCCACCTACTGCGATCATGGTCGCGTCGCCGGTTTGTTCGCTATCCAAAGGTGTGTTGCTTCCAAAACTGGTGTTCCCCAACTGCCAGACTCCATTGATACCCCAACATTTGACTCCACCAGTCGTTGTCAACGCACAGGTGTGATAGGCAGACCCACCGACGGCGCTGACACCGCTGGTTAGTCCGGTCACATCCACAGGTGCATTCTTATCTGAATTTGTTGCATCTCCCAATTGACCAGTGTCATTCCGCCCCCAGCATTTGAGTCCGCCACCAGTTGTGACAGCGCAAGTATGTTCGTATCCCAAACCAATGGCGCTGACCCCGCTAGATAAAGTACTCACATCCACAGGGATGTTACTATTTGCATTTGAACTATCACCCAATTCGCCGTACAGGTTATAACCCCAACACTTAAGGCCAGAAGTAGCCGTTATAAGCGCACAGACATGAAACCCGCCCGCAGAAATAGCGCTGACGCCGCTGGTCAGTCCGGTTACATCTACGGGTGAATTGGTATTTGTATTTGATGAATCTCCCAATTGCCCCCAATAATTATGACCCCAGCATTTGACTCCGCCGCCGCTTGTCAATGCACAGGTGAAGGTACTACCAGATGAAATAGCGATCACTCCACTGGCCAGTCCGGTCACATCCACTGGAACATTGCTGTCTGTGTTGGAACTGTTCCCCAATTGCCCAAAAGTATTTACACCCCAACATTTAATTCCACCTTCGGTTGTAAGAGCACAGGTATGTTCTTCTCCGGCTGAAATGGCGCTGATACCACTTGTCAGCCCGAAGACATCCACTGGCGTATTTCTATTTGCCCGGGTGTTGTCACCCAATTGACCATGGTTATTCCAACCCCAACATTTAACTCTCCCAGTGGTCGTTAAAACACAAGTATGGTTTGCACCGGCCGTAATCCCTGCGGCCGTATCCAATACAGTGGCATGGCCGACCGTTGATGGTAGTAATTGAGCCAATAATAAGGGAATGATAAGAACGCAGCCTAATACGAGGCGAACAACCTTTTTTTTCATTTTTCCTCTCCCATGGCGAAACAGGATTTTCAAAATATGAAACTACACTGCTTGTGAAATACCAGACAATTCAGGGGTTTATAGTTGTGTTATATCAATTTACTTTACATACATTCATCATGAATTACAATGACAAAAGTCATGGAAAATGCTTATAGTTATCATAAGTATTTGATCAAACCATTTGTGCAAAATAAAAGAAGAGCCATAAGATTTCTCCCATGACCCTTCTTTTGCTCGTTTCTATTTTCAATTAACGAACGTTATAAACCTGTCCAGTCTTGTAATCTCCATTGACCAACCCCTCGCCTCCCAATGGATAACCTGATGTATCCATGATGGTATCGTCATCGATCAGATACAAACCGAGCGTACCCGACCCTGTGCCTGTGCTAACCACAATGGACCATATCGCCCCGCTTCCACTTACACTGACCACTGCCGTGTCTACAAGTGTGTCTGAAATCGTTGTGAAATCAAGAACGTCCACGCCAGTCACTGCCTCAGAGAATTTCACCTTGAATGTCACGCTGGATAACTTGGTCCGAGCGGGATTAGCCCGCACAATGGAAACAACAACTGGCGCTTTATCCACTGTGTAGATCTCTCCGGTTTTGAAGCTGACCGTCAATGGGTTGAGGAAAGTATTCTTGATGGATTTATTTGCGATCAAATCCAAACGGAGGGTGCCCGGGCCAGTGTTGAACCCATTCCCTGTACTGGCAGTCACTGTGTAGATTGCTCCGCTTCCGCCGACACTCGTAATAGTCGGTTTGGATTTGGACAGCGACCCTGTACCGATCAATTTGAAATCCTTGAGATCTACGCCGGTCACCGGTTCAGAGAACGTGACCGTATAGTTCACGCTATCAGCGCTGGTGGGGTTGGCATCTGCAAGTGAAATGGAAAGCACGGTGGGTTTCATTTTATTGATGGTAAAGGGTTCACCGGATGTAAAGTCACCATTTCCCAACCCTCCCCCGCCCAATGGGAAAAGAGACGTATCCTTGACGGAGTCATTATCAATCAGGTTCAGTTGAATAGTCCCAGAACCGGAACCAGTCCCCACGGTCACGGTGTAGACCGCGCCAGATCCGCTTACTTTGGAAACTGCCGACTTGGTGATCCCGCCCGCTGTGACAAGAGCAAAGTCGGTCTTGTCCACGCCGGTCACTGGTACAGAAAAAGTGACAGTGAAATTTACGCTGGCGGCGTTGGTGGGGTCCGCACTGGCACGCGCAACATTGACAACAGAGACTGTATACAAACCGTATTCGAACGCGCCTATATCAACGCGGTTGATCGCGCTAACCTGACCTGGGTTGGTAGGGTCGCCATGGTCAATGGCAGGCGATGAGTCCATTAACTCAAACTGGAAACCAGCAGGATTTATAAATTGTGGATTTACTTGAAGAGAAGATAGATCACTAGCATTGGGATTATCAAGCCTTTTTCCGGATGCCGCATAAAACTCTGACAATGATGAATAAACAGTGGCATCATAGGCAACTTTGGGTGAGCCTGAATCAGAGTACCAAATATTATTATGCGAAGTCAAAGTGGACGTGCCCGCAGAAAAATTACCTTTTCCATTGTTATAACCAATATTATTAATAAATACACCCGGGCAAGTCTTTGCAGTGCAGTTGGAATCGCGACGCCAGTTATCTTGAAAACCGAAACCTGTATTATCGTAGGCAACATTTTGATAATAGACATTACCGCCGCTTCCATTTGAATCAAATCCGCGGGCCTTGTTATTGTAGGCAATATTATTCTTTACAAGATTGTGTCCACCATTTTCTCCTCCCATCTTAAATCCATTCCCATCACCAACACCTTTGTGGTTGTAGGAAACATTCCCAACGATGATGTTGTTCGTACTATTCCATGTGTCAATGCCGTCATCACTATTATCATGCACGATATTGTCATGGATATTGGTGCGGGTGATCGTAATTCCATTCAGCCCAATACCGTCCGAGTCACTACCAGCCAGGGTGTGGTTGTAGACAAGGTTGTACCCAATCTCATTATCCGTGATGGAGCTTGAAACGCCAGATACTCGAATGCCTGTAAAATAATTATCGTAAACCTCATTATGTAAAATTTTATTGTACGAGCCTTCTGATATCTTAATCCCGGACATACCAGCATAGGTATTTCCGTGAACCTTGTTGCCTTCGATAATGTTATAGCGTGGATTGGCAGTATTGGAATTGGTTAAACTAATACCACCGGTCCAATTCCCGGTTGCGCCGCTTACTTCAAACCCTCTCAGAGCTACATAGGATGTTCCCCTTAGCTCAATTCCCTGACCGCCCTTGACCAAAGGCATCTCATCTCCATATCCGGAAATTGTGATGTATTTACCAGCCAATCCGGAATTGCCTACTGAAAACGATGGATAGTTCCCTTTTCGAACATATAAAGTATCGCCTGGTTGAAGAAGAGACAGCCCTTTATCGATTGTGCAAAGTGGCTGGGTGATCGTGCCTGCCCAGGCGTCATTGCAACCATTGCCGCCCGTGTTGTTCTTATCTACAAATAATGTTTTTGCAACAGCCTGCGATGAAACATCTTGATGTCTGATGCTAGCCGAAGTGGATGCGTAAACATTGCCGTAGCTATTAAATAACATCCCAAGGGAAATAATAATGCTGAGGGGACTATTGATTTTATGTTTTAACATATTATCCTTTACTGAATTTTATTTTGCTACAAATAAAGATAACATATCGCCACAGACAGGAAGAATGAAGGAATTACAAAAATCATTTACATTTTTGTAATTCCTTCGCCAGTTTGCAATATTGGTTGTTTTAGGACTCCTTCAGCGAAGAGACACCTACATACCGGGAGTGGTATTTCACTTCTAAACATCATGTGAATCAAAAAAAGCCGTGAAATTTCTTTCACGGCTTTTTTCATCATCAATTTATCTTATAGCCCTTCTAACCTTCACCTAGCGGACGTTGTAAACTTGTCCTGTGTAGTTCCCGTTATCAGGTAACTCCCCTCCCAAGAAGTAGCCGGTTATATCCTTGATGCTGTCGTCATCCATCAGATTCAAGCCGAGCGTGCCCGAGCCTGTGCCTGTGTTGACGATCACCACCCAGGTTGTACCGCTTCCAGTAATGCTCACGATGGGATTGCCTGGGAGTGTGAGATTTGCAGAAATTACCTCGAAGTCTGTTGCATCCACTCCTGTCACGGCTTCGGAGAACTTCACTGTGAACTTCACCGCCGCCAATTTGGTCGGGTTGGAGCTGGAGCGATTGATCGAAACCACCACCGGCGCCCTGTCCACTATGTACACTTCCCCGGTCTTGAAACTCACCGTGAGAGGATTCAGAGCCGTATCCTTGATGGTCTTGTTCGCCATCAAGTCTAACCGCATCGTACCCGGAGCCGTGCTGGTACCTGTCGTGGCAGTCACTATGTAGGTGAATCCACTACCGCTGACGGCTGTGATGATCGGCTTGGATTTGGCGAGCGACCCTGTCCCTATCAACTTGAAGTCCTTGATGTCCACTCCCGTCACTGGTTCAGAGAAGGTGACCAAGAAGTCCACACTGGCAAGGTCGGTGGGATTGTTATGCGCGCGGGTGATCGAGACAACAGTTGGTTTTGTTTTATCAATGATGTAAGTATCGCCCGTTGTGAAATCGCCATTCCCAGGACCATCTCCGCTAAGCACATTACTTGCTGCATCCTTGATGGAGTCATTATCAAACAGGTTCAGTTGGATCGTACCGGATCCAGCTCCCGTGTTGACCTTGACAGTACGGGTTGACCCACTCCCGCTCACACTTAATATCTGGGGTTTGGTGATCGTGCCAGTTGCCAAAAGGGAAAAGTCTGATTTATCCACACCAGTCACAGCTTCGGAAAAGGTCACATTGAACTTCACACTGGTCGCTTTGGTGAAAGTTGCATCAGCGGAAGCAATTGATGTGACAACAGGTGGAATATTATCGGTAAACTCATAAGCGCCGATATCACAGTGCTTACCCTGTGGGCGCGAAACGCCACGCTGATCCATGATGGGACAATTTGTGTCATCACCTGTATCGATCGCGGGTGAATCAGCGCTTAATGCCGTTGTTTGGGTAAAACCACCGTTGTTGGACAAAGACGCCAATAAGGGGTCCGAATCAAGGTTGCCTGTCCCCACATAACCGCCTTGCACGATACTAAAAGTAATATCTGGGATGCTTCCTTCAATATTTTCAATTTCTCCACCCATATCTCCCCAAAAAATACTGTTTGAGATAATTGGGTTTGTCGTTTCGTTATACATTCCCCCGCCTGTTGCAGCGGCATTCCCGCTAAAAGTTACATTCTTCATGATGGGAAAACCCAAACCATTATGCATTCCGCCTCCCAAGTACGTGGCGGTATTTTTGTAAAAAGTTGTGTTTTCCAGGATCGGGCCTCCATTGGAATTGGCAATTCCGCCTCCAACCGCAGCATGGTTTTCTTTGAAGGTCACATTTTTCAGAATTGGGCTCAGGGCTACCACTACCATTCCACCGCCGGCCGCCGAAGCCGTATTGTCACTAATCGTCACATCAATTAGTTTTGAATTGCTGTCATACAGCATAATACCACCTCCACTGATTGCCCTATTGGATGTGATGATCAAACTTGTCAGGCTTGGACTTCCCGTGTTGATATACAACCCGCCGCCTGAATCATCTGAAAACTGAGCGTCCGCATTTCCGGCTGTAATCGTAAACCCAGACAAAATTGCTGTATCGACCGTGTCGTCGCCCGTAACAACATGATACGAATTATCATCCACCCCATCCACACCAATTTCACCGCTCAGCACTGTAACGTTTGAAATTGGTTCTCTTTGGGTGACCAGTGTTTCAACGCCTGCAAAACCGCCATATATCGCCACGCCTTTCTTCAGCGCAAAAGCAACTGTACGATCTGTGCCCAAGGTCGGTTTGTACGTCCCAGCCGCGACCCAGATCTCATCTCCACTTGAAGCAACGGATAAGGCAGATTGCAAATCGGTGTAGGCATTAGTCCATGACGACCCATTATTTGCCCCGGTTGCATCTGCTTTTACGTAATAAACAATAGGCACTTCATCTCCAAAATAACGTGCCAGCACAAAATCCGAATTACTGAAGTTATTATCGTGCCTGTCACTACCAACCAAAATAACCTTACCATCTGGCTGAAGGACAATATCGCCTCCGGCATCGGAACCAAAGCCTGAAGTTAGTTTTCCATCTGTATCAAACGTTGTGTCTAACGAACCATCGGCATTGTAGCGTGCCAATGCAAGGCCGCCAGTATCGCTATAACCAGATAGATATATTTTTCCATCTGGTCGTAGCGCAACGGCCCAGGCAAGTGTGTAGTTGCCTAAATCTGTTGTGACTCTGCCATCTATGCCAAAGTTCGTATCGAGTGAACCGTTGGTATTGTATCGAACTAATGCAAATTTTTCCCCACTTCTTCCCCCCACAATAATCTTTCCGTCTGGTTGAAGAGCAAGATCATAGCCATAAGAATAATTACCTACGCCAAAGTTGGTGGTGACCCTTCCATCGCCATCAAAACTAGTATCCAATGAGCCATTGGCGTTATAGCGCGCCAAAGCAAAGTCAGAATAAGATCCATTGAAATTAAAACCTGCTACGAGAATCTTGCCGTTTTGCTGAATGACAATGGCACGTCCACTGGCAAGCCAATTGCTAAAGTTGGTGGTCACTATTCCATCGCTACCGAAAGTGGTGTCAAGCGATCCATTGGGTTTGTAACGCGCCAACTCAAAACCGGAGCAACAGTAATCCGTATTGCGATTGCCAGTATCACCTGCCACAATGATTTTACCGTCGGATTGAATAGCGACCGCCCAACCTTGGCCTTGATTTCCACCAAGATCAGTTTTTACTTTTCCATCCATGTCAAAGGTTGTATCTAAAGAGCCGTTGGTATTGTAGCGAGCTAATGCAAATTGCGAGTCACTCCCGCCATTTCCGCTGCTTCCTGCAACAACAATTTTGCCATTCGGTTGGATTGCTACAGCGTTTCCATAATTAGCAAATCCAACATTACTTACTCGGATACCAAAATCAGTTATGACCCTGCCATCCGTACCAAATGCAAGGTCAGGTAAACCGTCGCTGTTATACCGTACCAAGGCAAAATTCGCACCATAGCTATTACTTGCGGTTCCAACTGCAACAATTTTCCCGTCGGATTGAAGAGCTGCAGCGTGACCAATACCGCTGCCAATCCCCATCCCAAAATCGGTGGTCACCTTACCATTATTATAAAAGTTTGAATCCAATGAGCCATCCGCGTTGTAACGGGACACTTCAAAGTCGATATTGAGAAGGTTGCTTTCTGCTCCTGCGGTAACAATCTTGCCATCGGACTGAAGCGCGACAGCGTAATTACTAGCTGTCGTCATTACCTTTCCATCGCCATCAAACGTTGTGTCCAATGAACCATTTATGTTATAGCGCGCCAGCCTTGTCCCCGAGACCACGATCTTGCCATCTGGTTGGATGGTGATAGCGCGCGCATCATCACTATCCGTGCCAAAATCGGTGGTCACTATTCCATTGCTACCGAAAGTCGTATCAAGAGAACCATTACTGTTATACCGCGCCAACACAAAATCACGATTGGCACCATCAGTATTGCCAGCTACAACGAGCTTACCATCGCCTTGGACGGCAATCGCAAGACCCAATTCACTATTACCCAAATCACTAATTAGTTTTCCATCCCCATCGAAGGTTAGGTCTAATGAGCCATCATCGTTATAACGTGCTACTGCAAAGTCATAGGAACTGCCATTCCAGCTACTTCCTGCCATTACAATCTTGCCATCTGATTGAATGGCAATGGAAGAACCATCCTCACTCGTACCAAAGTCCGTAACTATTTTCCCGTCATTATCGAAGGTCGTGTCTAATGTGCCATCACTGTTATAACGCACCAGCACAAAATCAGAACTGTCACCTACATAACTGGCGCCTGCGGCAATGATTTTGCCATCTGATTGAATAGCAATGGCATGAGCGTAATCATAAAGCAGAGAGTTGGTGCCAAAACTGGTTGTTACCACACCGTTCGTGCCGAAACTTGTATCCAGAGAGCCATTACTGCTATAGCGCGCCAATACAAGACCCTTAAATAGGCTACTCCCAGCTATGACTATTTTGCCGTCAGACTGAAAAGCACCAGTCTCGGCCACGGCACCATTTCCTATAAAAGAGATAACTTTACCATTAGTTCCGAAAGTTAAATCCAATGAGCCATCACTACTGTATCGTGCCAATGCAACGTTCACTCCAGTATGGTCATAGATCGAACCTGTCACAACTATTTTTCCATCAGTTTGAAGCAGGACAGCATCCCCTTGTTCATCACTATCGCCAAAGTTAATTTTCACCTTACCATTGTTACCAAAAGTAGCATCAAGGTTGCCGGCAGGAATGGTGGCGGCAGATACCTTCAGCATTCCCGGATTTGGCATGATGCAATTCAATATTAATGCAAAAATTACCGCCGTAATAATTCGTAAACTTTTGAATTTATGTCTCTTGTTATTCATGAACTTCTCCCTGGGAGATTCTCCTCCCTAATATCATTTGTCTTACAAACGCATTTGCCAATACAAATTCAATTTAAAAATTATAGCCTATGCCTTTTATAAAACACAAGGTTATTTATGTCACAGTTTGATATAAGACTAGATCAAAAGTCCCTCATGGTGAGACAGACGATGCATCATTGCTTCTCCAACCCATATGCCATTAGCAATTCTTCATCTTCCAAAATACTTCGTCAACTCATCAGCCGCGATTTGACTATCATTCTGGATTATAGCAAACTTCCAAAGCAACCTAATTATTGAACAATGATCCTCACATAAGGGTAGCATGCCCAGTGGATCGCGCCATCCACTCCGGGGATCAAAACAGCCCAAACCATGATCTGCCTTTCAAGCTCCTCGGGGGACTTGGCATCAAGAATGACCTCGAATGTTTCACCGGGCTTTAACTTGGGAATATCCACTTTCAATATTGTAGTCATTTCGGGACCAGTTTGATATTCGAGGCGGGCTCCATTTTCCCATTTCTGCGTGCCTTTATTTACAATGGTCCATCGAACGTCAAAACTCTCCCGATGGCGGAAGGTCGTATCATCGGCAGGCTGTTGGGAAATTATGTCACACACATAACTGGGCTGACTCGTGGGAAGGATCTGCGGATTCACAATCGTCGGGATGGGAACCGCTGTAGGGGAAACGATCTGGGTGGCAGTTGGAAGCGGGGTAAAGGTTGGCGGGATCGGGCTTGGCTGCGCTGTAAGGGTTAATGCCACAGAGGTCTCTATCTCATTTGCGATCTGCGCGACATCCGGGGTTGGTTGTTGCCCCGCACAAGCAGCGAGCAGATTAAGAAATACAAAAGCAAGAAAAATTCGGGATGAGGTTTTGATCATATTTCGTCCTTTGATCACAGTCCATAACGACAATATTCTGGATTGCAATATTGCCATAAGTTTATCCTCTTTTCGCAAAAGAAAATCTACGGCTTTTCCAACCCATGTGCCGTCAACAATTCTTCGTCTTCCAAAATATCTCGCGTCAATCCATCCGCAACGATCTGCCCATCGTCCATTACAACGGTGCGCGGAAATAATTCCTGCACCAGTCGCATATCATGAGTGGAGACCAGCATCGTGATCGGAAGTTCGCGCAGTAAATTGATCAAGGACCGGCGCGCCCGCGGATCGAGCCCGGCAGACGGTTCATCCAAAACCAGAACACTAGGGTTCATGGACAAGACCGTTGCAATGGCAATGCGCTTTTTCTCTCCCACACTTAAATGGTGTGACAGGCGGTCTTTGAAAGCAGACATGCGCACTGCTTCCAATGCGGAGGTGACACGAGCGCGCACATCTGCCTCGGGCAGTCCCATGTGGAGCGGACCGAAAGCCACATCCTCGAAAACTGTCGGCGAGAAAAGTTGGTCGTCGGGATTCTGGAACACGAGTCCCACCATTGAACGGATGACAGGCAAATTGTTACGGCTGAGGCGCAGACCTCGCAACTCAATTTCGCCGCGCCCTTCCAATATCCCGTTCAGGTGCAGCATCAAAGTGGATTTGCCCGCGCCGTTCGGACCAACCAGCGCCACCTTGTCGCCAGAACATAAATTCAAAGAGATGCCGCGCAATGCAACATGACCATCAGGATACGAGAAATGCAGGTCGCGCACTTTCAGCACATCGCCTTCACTTTCGGGAAAAACCATTTTATGGATCGGGTGTGTAATTGGCATTAGAACCATCCAACGAATTGAGTTGCAAGAATAAACAGAAATGCGGCAAGAGCATAAGCCCAATCACGGGCGTGAAGTTCATGCGGATTAAGAGTCAGCAACTGGCCATCGTAGCCGCGCGCCAACATCGCGTTATAGATGCGATCACTGCGCTCGTAGCTTCGCAAAAATAATTGACCTGACATGTTCCCCGCCACGCGCGCACGCCACAACACGCCTCCACCTGACCTTTGTCCTGCTGCCGCCGCCGAACGAGATTGCCTCGCCCTCAGCAGACGCATAACCTCATCCGTCAGCACAAATAGATAGCGATACAAAAACGCGATGATGGTCGTGAGAATGGCAGGCACTCGCAAATGTTCAAAAGCATGAATGAGATCAGGAAAACGAGTTACCGCCACCAGCAATATCGCCATCTGCACCGATAACCAAGAGCGAATCACAATGCTGATGAAACGCAGCAATCCTGCATCTGTGACCGTAAAATCCCACATCATAAAATGAAATTGAGAGAGCGGCTTGCCGGGGACTGAAAACAAAACTGTGATAGCGACCAACGCAAATGGCAGGGCAATAAATGAACGCCGAAAGGTGTAGCCCAAACCTAAATCTGAAAGCGCATTCGCAAGGATTAGAAAGAGCCATGCCAGCCCGAAAGCCATCCATGCGCCATCGGGAAGCAAGGCATTTGAAAGAATGAAAGCGATTGCCACCACGACTTTGATGCGTGGATCAAGGCGGTGAAGTGCGCTGTCGTGATGATGATAACGGTCGAAGGCGTCTGAGTGCATAGTGATTTACGATTTTAGATTTACGGTTTACGATTTTCGATTGGTGGTCGAGTAGCCTGAATGTTATTGGACTGCGTGTTGAGTCCGCGTTTATTTTGCATCGAACGCCCTGTGATGAAAACAATTGCCAGAACAACAATAATACCAATCACGCCTGCAACAATTTTTGAGGCTGATACAGATTCAAGGAAAGGGACCGTGTATCCAGCCAATGGTCCGCTGGCTGTTTGAGCCGATTGAATGAATCCGAGGTCTGTGGCGACACGATTGAGTCCATCCGGGTTGGTGGATGCAAAAGGGGAAAGCAGAACAACTATCAGTGTGAGCAAGACACCGGTCAAAATCCAGCCGCGGCCGCCTTGTGCAGATTCTGTCCCTTCGCCTAAAAGGTCGGGACGGGTACGTATAATGAAGAGCACGGCTGCCACAGTGATCAAGGCCTCGCCGAACCCGATAAAAGCATGGAAAAATAACATGGCAGGGACGATCACTTGCAATTGTGCATTTCCACTTAGCCATATTTGTAATGCAGTGGAAAGCGCTCCAGCCATGACAGATAACCAGGCCGCGACTCCGATAACTGCCAACTTGACCGTGCGGTTGCTGCCGATCACAGAGCGGTATAAACCATATCCAACCGCACAAGTCAGCAAACCCATGTTAAGGATGTTCGCGCCCATCACGATCAGTCCGCCATCTTGAAAGAGGAGTCCCTGCACGGCGATGACGGCTGTCATCACCAGCATTCCCGCCCACGGACCCAGTGCAATAGCCGCCAGCACGCCACCAAGCAAGTGACCGGATGTGCCCCCCAGAACCGGAAAATTGATCATCTGCGCGGCAAAGATGAAGGCTGCCATGACACCCATTAAAGGAACCTGTCTCTCGCCAAGCGATTTATTCGTGCGTGAGATGGCAACTCCAAGAGTAATGATCGTAATCGCCCAGCAGATCAGCGAGACTGTAATGCTGAGAAAATTATCCGGGATGTGCATAGGTTGAATGGGAGAATAAAGCATATAGGATTCCTTTTAATATCATGTCGCTGCGAGGCGATGTTGTTCTTGCCGAAGCAGTCTCCCTACAATATGGGGGTTGCTCACCGCACTGGCGCGCGGCGCAAGTGTCGGGCTAACGCCCTCGCAACGACATAGTCTTATGACTGACAATCCGAACACAAACCAAAAAATGTGACATGGCTTGAATCCAATTTATAGCCAGTCAATGACTCAAGCTGGCGATATAAAGTTTTGAAGGGAGTATGTTCCACTTGAATGGTCTTGCCGCATTGATGACAGATCAAATGGTGATGTTGACCTTCCGCCAGTTCATACACTATTTTTCCATTGCCGATATGAGCGGCGAGCAGG
This sequence comes from Chloroflexota bacterium, assembly GCA_016219545.1. Lineage (GTDB taxonomy): Bacteria > Chloroflexota > Anaerolineae > Anaerolineales > Villigracilaceae > Villigracilis. The sequence goes on from JACRMH010000014.1 coordinate 23,741, forward strand.
AGTTTTTTTTCGGCAAGGTCTTCCAGCGTACGATACACTGTCGGCTCGGTAAGGCTGGGGAATTCCTTGCGCGCCTGTTTATAGACCTGGGTCGGCGAGAGGTGTCCGCCCGCATGGTGGAGCACATGCAGGATGGCCATTCTTTGAGGCGTCATCCGCAATCCTTGGGCGCGTAATTGGGGAGCATAGTTGATCGCACAGGTCATGGGGAATTCCTTATTGCAACTTTTTACAGTAGTATGAATCTAGAACAGCATAGACACAGGTTTCTTACGTGAGAAAAAAAATCTCCTTTCTTCTGATTTTGAAAGAAGAAAGGAGAAAGAAATATCAGAGTACAGTTTTAATGTTACGACTATGGTTCCCACACGAAATGGATGAGTGCTGCAAGCTTAGGTGTGCCAGTACTCATATCCATGCCGGCAATCCAGGTTTGCCAATCCAGTCCGCCGTATGCATCTGTACCGGGGAAATGCACGGAGTAGTAATTCATGCTTGGATAGGGCCAGGTAGTGTTATAGCTGGCACCGCCTAATTTGATCTGATTACAAGCAAGTTGAGCGGTGGGCGTGAAAACAACTTGAAGAGTAGGCAGGATGACCTCATGGAATGCGCCAAGCGTAGGGAGTCCGCTTCCAAAGGAGAGTCCCCAATCTGCTTGAAATGTGGTTTCAAAGACGAACTTGGCATGTTCGACATCATAGTTGACCACATTGCCATTTCTATAAAAGCGGACGTCCATGCCGATGGATGGAGATACAAGCGACGAAAGCAAGGCGCCATCTTGATTTGCAATGGCCTTGCTGAAAGATACGATCAAGTCGCGCGCACGCGGGTCATCACAAAAGGGAACCACTCCAGTTGAGGCGCTGGTCGGCACGGATGTGGCGATCTGCGTCAGCAGAGGGACGGGGGTAAATGTTGCAGGGGCGATCAGTGTTAGTTGGGGAGTGGCAGATGGCAGGGCGGTCGGAAGCGGGGTTGTGCTCACGGGCATGGCACAGCTTGTGAGCGTCACCAAGATCAGAACAGAAAATATTTTGAATTTCATTTTCGTCTCCTTATCAAAAAAAATCGTCATACTCATTGTACTCTTTTTCCATTGACATTTTTTTGGTTCTGCATATAATCAGCCAAAATAATAAGGCTGTGACGAGGACGAGTAAGCTTGTACGACGGTTCAGAGAGCAGGTGAACATAGTGAGAGACCTGCCCGAGACGACAAGACCGAATGGCCCTCCGAGCTGCAAAGGCAAAAACAGTTTGATAGTTACATGGTCGAATTGTCGAGTAGCCTAAGCCGGGAACTGCGTCCGTTATCATAGCAGAGTCACTTAGCGACTAGCAGACCAAACTACTAACCGACTAGCTGACTACAAGAGTGAGGCTGGCTTCCCGTTGCATCATAACGGGATTTTTTGTTAATAAGCCATAGGTCGGCCTAAGTTGGGTGGCACCACGGATGCGAATCAATCAGCGTTCGTCCCTTTTGGGATGAACGCTGTATTTTTTTAACCCAAGACCTGACAGGTTTATACAGCGGTTCGATCAAAAAAATACGCCGTGATTAAAACCTGTCAGGTCTGCACCATGAATAAAAAAGGAGACTTTATGAATACACCACAACCAGAACAACAGGAAGTCAATTTGCAGGAACGTGCCATTGAAACGCTGACCGATAATTCCCTGCCGGCCGCACAAGTGATCGAAGATCAGAACGATGACGCAGAACTAAACTCCGCGCCGCGCTTTATTCCATAAAGGTCACGTTACAAACGTGACCTACACAAACCATACATCATATTATTTGGAGGAACCCATGACTGACCAAACCCGCTTTCAATTGAACGAATCTGACCTGCCGAAATTCTGGTACAACATCTATGCAGACAGCCCGGTCGCCCCGACCCCGGTCCTGCATCCCGGTACGATGGAGCCGGTCACCCCTGACTTTTTGTCCGTGCTCTTCCCAATGGACTTGATCATGCAGGAGATCAGCACCGAACGCTATATTGAGATCCCCGAAGAAGTGCGCGAGATCTATAAACTCTATCGTCCCACTCCCCTCCTGCGCGCCCGCAGACTGGAAAAAGCGCTCGGCACTCCGGCACACATCTACTATAAATATGAAGGCGTGTCGCCTTCCGGGAGTCACAAACCGAACACTGCTATCCCGCAGGCTTTTTATAACAAGATCGCTGGCACAAAGGCACTAACCACTGAAACCGGTGCCGGCCAATGGGGCGCATCACTCGCTTTTGCATGTAATGTCTTCGGGCTAGACCTTGAAATTTACATGGTGAAAGTTTCTTATCAGCAGAAACCATATCGCCGCCACATGATGGAAACCTACGGCGCGACAGTTTATGCCAGCCCCACAGACCGCACGAATTACGGACGCTCCGTTCTGGCTACGACTCCCAACAACCTTGGCTCATTAGGCATTGCCATTTCAGAAGCAGTTGAAGTTGCGGCCACATCCAACGGCGCAAAGAAATATAGCTTGGGCTCGGTGTTGAATCATGTGCTCATGCATCAGACCGTGATCGGTGAAGAAGCCTTGAAGCAAATGGATATGGCCAATGAATATCCCGATGTGGTCATCGGCTGTGTAGGCGGCGGATCAAACTTCGCCGGGATTGCCTATCCTTTCCTGCGAGAGAATCTCAAGAATGGAAAGCGCGCCCGTCTCGTTGCTGTTGAACCCACTGCAACCCCATCCTTGACCAAAGGTCAATACACCTTTGATTATGGCGACACTGCGAAGATGGCTCCCATCGTCAAGATGCATACGTTGGGACATGACTTTATGCCGGCGGGAATCCACGCGGGCGGATTGCGCTATCACGGTATGGCGCCAAGCGTCAGCGCTTTGGTGGATGCGGGTCTGATAGATGCAGTGGCCGTCAGACAAAAAGCAACTTTCGAAGCGGCAGTCCAATTCGCCAAAGCGGAAGGGATCATCCCGGCGCCAGAGTCATCACACGCCATCCGCGCCGCAATTGACGAGGCCTTGGATGCAAAAGCCAAAGGCGAGAAGCGTGTGATCCTGTTCAATCTTTCGGGTCATGGTAATTTCGATATGGTGGCTTATGAAAACTATCTCAGCGGGAAGCTGGAAGATTTTGATTATCCCGAAGAGGCGATCAAAGAATCCATGAGCAAATTGCCACAGGTGAGTATCCCTGCTTAGTGATTTCCGTCATTGCGAGCCGTTCTTTGGCGAAGCAATCTCATTCTCCGTCAAGGGGATTGCTTCGTCGCTCACTACCGTTCGCTCCTCGCAATGACGAGTCCTGCATCAACAAAAAGTCCGCCAATTCTTTGGCGGACTTTTTGTTGATGGGTTGATTATTGTGTCGGCTTCTTTGGTTTGCGGGTGAACAATTTCCAAAGCGCCCAGATGATCAATGCAGGCGGTGCGAGGATGGGAACAAGCACTACGAAGAACCAGATCAGGAAGTTGACGATGCCTTGATACGCAATCGTGACCGTATGCACTGCATCGTTGAAGGTCTCACCAGGGGTCCACGGACTCGGTGTCGGTGTAGGGGTCGGTGTCAGTTCAGGTAATTTCGGCTCAAAGTTGACCGTGATCGTGGAGTACGCAGAGCGATCCTGCAAATAGTTCATCTGTCCTTTAATTTGCTCGATCTGCGCTTCGATGTTGGAAAGTTCCTGATTGATGCGCAAGGCTTCATCTACTGTTTTGGCACTGTCAAGAAAAGACTTAATACGTTCACGCGTGGCTTCAAGATTGGTGAGTTGTGATTGCAGGTCTACGAATTGATTGGTTACATCTTCGCCTGAGTCACTTTCATCGAGTACCTGAATGGACAGTCCGCGCAGACGGCTGAGGGTATGCTCAAATTACTGAACAGGAATGCCAATGCTTATAGTGGCGTATTTATAGCTTTTGCCATCATAATGAGATTGCGACCAAACCCGCGAACTGATGATATATCCGCCGGCATCACCTACTATCTGAGTGGCACGGTCAATCGCAACGTCAGTGTCCTCGACCAGCAATTTCAGATCAGAGTTCTTGATGATCATGTGCATGGATGCGGCTGCGGGCGCGCCATCCTGCGGCGGCATGGCAGTTGCATACGCAATATTGGCAGGTGGAGCAGATGCTCCCTTTGCGGATTCATCCGCCACTCCGCCCACACCCTGGGCGGCAGGGTCTGCATAGAGCGGCGACTCCACCATGACAGGCGCTTCAGTAGCGGCGGGGGCGGGTGCGCCTCCACAGGCGCTAAGCAACATTGCCCCCAAAACAACAAACACAAAAAGTAGATTGAATTTCGTTTTCATATTCTCCTCCAGAAAGAATATTGTCGGCGTTATGCTGGGTTGACGGTACTTGGAGATGAAAGGTTCCACAAAAGAAAATATGTCGTTGCGAGGAGGGTGCTCTTCCCGACGAAGCAATCTCCCAACAACTAGTTTTGCTCAGTTATGAGGAGATTGCTTCGCCGCCAAAAACAAAAGCGGCGGCTCGCAACGACATGAATATTAGGATGTTTGAATTTTAGAATAGACACTAAACCAAGCCCCCCTAACCATTTTTAAACCACTGCCCGCAGGGTGATAAGACACGGGGGCACAGAGAAAATCATTTTAAACTCCGTGACTCAGTGTCTCAGTGGCAAAGATTTTGATATTTTCTATGACCACCTGACCGCGTTACATCGTTCACAATCAGGTCTTTGGCATAGCAAGGCAAATGGGTTGGCCTGGATTTGCTCCACCACCACCTTGATCAAACTTTTAAGATGAACAGCCTGCACAAGCGCAGTCCCAATTTGAACGCGGCGCGTATATTTTTCAACATCAGGTTCAATGGCATTGAAGCCGCTAGAGTCGCCGGGGAAACCGGGGCATTCGACGACGCGGTCTTGAGTCAATGCCCAGCGGATGAATTGCAATCGTCCGGCAAGTTTCTCGGCGTAATGAATACTGGTATTGACGGTATGATCCACGCCAAGCAAAAGCACCCACCCATCTTGTTCTGCCAACATGCCAATCGGCGCAAGCGGGTCGTACAGTCTCTGGCTATTGATGACCGCATCCGCGCGAATGCCTGCAAAGGATTGGATGGGATGCGAGGAACGTTTTGCCTTGAGATGTCTGCGAAGTGTTTCAGGCAGGCTGCCCATCGTTTTATCGGCGGGCATGTCAGCCTGAAAAGGCTCTGCCATTTTATTCAAATCGATTTCACTTCCATAGATCATGCCGTTTTTCAGCGGACCTACTTCAGGGTTGAGCATGGTCTTATAAGTAAAGGTCGGCATGATGATCCCGCGCGTGGAATCAAGCAGGGCGTTAAGCATCGTCTCTGCGCCGCCGTCAATGTGACCGAATGCTTTCAGGGATGCGTGCGCAATGACGAGGTGTTTGGTCAAGCCCAATTTGGCCAGACCAGTTTTCAGGTCAGATAATGAAACGTACAATTTTTATTTCCCCTTCCAATTCGGTTTGCGTTTTTCAATAAAGGCGCGCATCCCTTCCTTTTGATCTTCCGTCGAAAAGAGCAGATAAAAATTTCTGCGCTCGGCTTTGAGACCTTCGGTGAGAGTCGTTTCAAACGCGGCATTGACCGAATCCTTGGCCATGAATACTGCGAGAGGCGCACGGGACGCGATCTCTTCGGCGAGGGCAACTGCCTCATCGAGAAAACGGTCAAGCGGGACTACGCGATTGGCCAGCCCAAATTGGAGAGCTTCCGCCGCGGACAGTGTGCGGTTGTTGATGACCATTTCCATGGCAAGGTTTTTCCCGAGCAAGCGCGCGAGGCGCTGCGTGCCGCCCGCGCCGGGGATCACGCCGATGGTAATTTCAGGTTGACCGAACCTGGCTGTTTCAGATGCGACGATCATGTCGCATGAAAGTGCGATCTCACATCCGCCGCCCAAGGCCCAGCCCGAGACTGCGGCAATGACAACTTTTTTGAACCTGCGCATCCGGTCAAAGAGATCAATGCGGTTGCTATTGACCATTTCAAATGTTGAGGACTCTGCCATCTCTTTGATATCTGCGCCTGCGGCAAATGCTTTTTCGTTTCCCGTTAACACCATAGCGCCGACATTTTCGTTTTTATCAAAGGCTTCCAGTGCGTCAAACAATTCGGTGATCAATGTTGTATTCAAAGCATTCATTGCCTGTGGACGGTTGAGTGTGACGATGCCAACCCGCCCGCGAATTTCTGTCAGAACTGATGTATAGGTCATGGAAGACTCCTTGATATTTTTTGTTTTATTTTTTGGGATGAGGAATTTTCAAAGATTGCATCCTGTAAAACGATTATACCCCGCCTGTTAATCCAGTCCTTTCATGAACAAAAAGACCGATCACAAAAAAATAATGAACCTTGCGGTTCATTATTTTTACTCTCTTTATGTATATCATCCAGAATCCCCAGCGTTCATTGCATTATCCCGGTGATCGTGCGGGATGCTTTGTTGGGCTGCTATTTGTTTTTGAAATCTTCCAGGAATCCAAGAATTTGATTATTAGACAGAAAAATCAAATTCACGGTTTGTTGTTCATTTATCCTTTTATAAAGTCTATTTACTACGGAAAAGGTATGATGTCCTTGCCATTTTTCATTCGGGATTAGTTCTCCGCTTTTGGAAATTGTAAAAGCCGAGCTGATAGCAAAACCAACATCATAGACTCTGGCTTCACCTTTACCACGACTCATGGAATGTTTTAGAAATACCCGTGCTTTGGCTACAATACGCTCTGCGTTTTTTGTTCTGAAATATGAACGAATAATTGCGCCAAACATTCCAGCCGATATAAGAATAAGTATCAGAAAACTAAGGTTTTTCTCTCCTTTAGTAGTAGAAGAGAAGAAAATACTAAAGCCAAATAATATCGACAAAAAAATCATCAGGACTGCTGTAATTACGAAACCTACCGGTGAAGCTTTCTTATCACACAAATCTGATATTGATTTCCAATTCACTCTTCCCCAATCGCCGGGCTTTTCCAAGTAATTGTTTTGTGGTTGCACTTCAGGCAACATACCTGTTCTCTGAAATAGAATTTGTTTTACTATATCAAATGCAGCGTCAGACCATTCTTCGTGATCATTTTGCTTCAAAATACGCATTAACTCATCTGTGCTCTTGAGTTGCATATTGCTATAAATTTGATTACGTAAATCATCTGAAATATTCATGACATTATTTTCGGGGCAACCTAACGGTTTGTGTTCGCGAAGCATTGCGCTGAGGGGCGTGGACTCCGCTTGGAAGCAGATAAAACTCGAAGCCAGAAAATGCTTGAAAATGCGGCAGAATCGCCAGTGCCCAGTCCACGCTTTGTAAGCCCGCTTTTGGATATTTGGAACACATTTTATTTTAGAACAAACATCAATATTAGTGCCATTATCAAATAGATAATAATGCCAATTACCGAGGTCACTTTATAAACCGAATTTTCATAGGCGACATCTCTTGGCGGGACGAAAAAACTTTCTCGAATGGATGTCTTGGCAATTCTTATAGCGTAAACAATTTCTGTAATTATATACACAAGAGTAGGGAAAACAAAGGACAGTAAAATCCAAAAGAATTCACCGGTTTCGCTTATTTTCGCAATGCCAATCCCTAATAAACCCATACCAAGGGTAGCAACAATCAATTTCCAAAAAAGCGAATAAATCCTATCCCAGCTTTGGTCTGAAAAAACGGCTGTTTTGAGAAAGAGGAAAAGTTTTGGCTCATTGTACCGATTTGCAAGACCAATGTTGTCTAAAGATGCTTTTAGCGTTTGAATAAAGTCACCTATTTCACGTACTACAACAGTAAGTCGGATCTTTTCTTTGCCAGCAATTATTGTTATCCATCCTCCAAGATAAGGTATTGATGGAAGTCCGATTTTCGTTATTTTATCGAATTTGATTTTAGTCTCACCCTTACGATGTCTATAAATGATGGCGTCGTTTTCGATAACGACTCGAACACCTGCTAATCGATAGTATAAATACCAAAGAAGAACACCTTCAATAACGAAGATAATTCCTCCGCATACCATCATGACTAGAATCATGGATTGAAATTGTGAATAAAACGGCTCTGGTGTTGGTGTTGAAAGGAAACTAATTTTCACCCCCATAAATATCCAAAAGATAATGAAAACCGAAAAGAAGATGGCGATAACATATTGCCCCCATTGAATATGCTTTCTGTATTGATATACTTTGCTCATAAAAACTCCCTTCTGAGAATGGTCATGCCAACTATGTTTATACAACGTTCATCCGCATAACTGCTTATAGGCGATACAAGATTAAAAATATTCAGGGGAAATACCAATAAAGTTGATGCTTTAGTTATTCCCCGCTTATCAATTGGCACATTACGTACTTCAAAAGTGTGGGCGCTGAGGGACTCGAACCCCCGACCCCCTCGGTGTAAACGAGGTGCTCTAACCAACTGAGCTAAGCGCCCGGAGTGACCAGCATTATAGCATGTGATTCTGAAAATTGAAAAATTAATCCAAGTTGCTACCATACTGCCATTGTGTCATGCTGAGGGGCGGTTTCCCCGAAGCATCTCTGTCTCGTCATATCCGAGACCCTTCGGTCGCGAAGAGCACGCTCCCTCAGGGAGACACGTTTTTTCAACATCAAGGCAGCGACTTGGGTTAATTAATTTTCTCCTGCGTTATAATCGCATCAATTAGACAGGAGAGAACCCATGACTGAATCAAAACCACTGAACTGGTCCCCCGCTTCGAATGTCGGCTATTCCGTGATCCGCCGCGGCGATGGCGGCATGACCTTAACCTTTACTGATCTTTCGGAGGCCACCCTTGCGCACTGGCATGACTTTGCCCTGGAGCATTTGCTTGAAGCAGACCGCCGCACGCGTAATTTATATGACCTGCGTGCTGTAAAGCAAATTCCTGAAAAAGCCATCCGCATGGCCGTGGATGCGAACAGCGACCCGTCTGCGCGCAACATCCGCGTGGCAGTTGTGGTGGCCGATCAAGGCGTTGCGGATTCAGTCCGCAATGTGGCGGCAGGTTCTTTGCCGGAGACAGCTTCCGCTATGAAGATCTTTACCGATATTAACGAAGCCGAAGCCTGGCTGGCCCGTCCGCTGGATCAGATACCGTAATCATGTCATAAAGTGACAGTCACCTGTGAGGTGACTGTCACTTATATCAATGATATGAACTCCCCATCCCTTCAAATTGGAAATTTCACCTTCAACTGGGGTTCCCGCACTTATGTGATGGGAATCTTGAATGTGACTCCCGACAGTTTTTCAGGTGACGGGATCATCGCCAAAGGGGATGCGCTGGAAGTTGCCCTTGAACAGGCGCGAAATTTCCTCGCATCCGGCGCGGACATTTTGGATGTGGGCGGTGAGTCAACGCGACCGGGTTCTGCTCCGGTCAATGCGGATGAAGAGATGGAGCGTGTGATTCCCATTATCCACGCATTAAATAAAAATTTCCCTGAAGCCCTAATTTCAATTGATACCTATAAAGCTCAGGTTGCGGAAGAAGCGATCCGCGCAGGCGCGCATATTGTCAACGATGTGTGGGGATTGCGCGCGGACGATGGACTGGCATCCGTTGCGGCAAAATATAAAACCCCTGTGATACTCATGCACAACCGCAGCAACCCTGCCAGCGTGGAAGTCCGCGAGAAGTTTGGGAATGCCTATGTCGGTGCGGTGTATGAAAATTTAATTGAGGATGTCAAACGGGAATTGATGAACAGCGTTGCGCTCGCGCAAAAGGCCGGAATTGCTGAGTCCCATATTGTTCTGGACCCAGGCGTCGGCTTTGGAAAGACGCGTGAACATAACCTGGAATTAATTGATCGGCTGAATGAAATCCGCAAGCTGGGGTATCCCATTTTGTTGGGGACATCCCGCAAATCATTTATTGGATTCACTTTAGATCTTCCAGCAGACCAACGTGTTGAGGGAACAGCCGCAACTGTTGCAGTGGGCATCACGCGCAGCGCAGACATCATCCGCGTGCATGATGTCAAAGAAATGGCGCGTGTTGCAAAAATGACAGACGCAATCGTAAGGGGTGTGTAGGTCACGCTTTCAGCGTGACAAAATAAACATGGAAGATTATTCAAAAAACCTCCTCCGCTCCGGGATCATCGAAGCCAAAGCCGGGAACCGCGAATCCGCCCGCCGCTATCTTGACCGCGCGATCTACATGACAACATCTTTTGATATGCTGTCCGAAGCGTGGTTTTGGATGAGCGAGTGCATTGACGAGCCTGTCGAAAAAAGAAAGGCATTGGAGAATTGTCTTAGCCATGACCTGCGCCATGCACGCGCACGTCGGTCACTTGCCATTCTGGATGGGAAACTCAAAGCCGACGAAGTGGTCAACCCCGATAATTTACCCGCCACGTCGGATGGATTCCGTCAGGCGGACGCGCAAAGATTTATGTGTCCCAAATGCGGCGGACGCATGGCCTTTGCGCCTGATGGTCAAACCCTCGTCTGCGAATATTGCACACGTAATCAAAAAGTTGGCATGGCTCAACCTGCGGGTGAAAAAGATTTCATCATTGCCATGGCCACTTCGCGCGGACATGGCAAGCCGTTGCAGGAACAGGTCTTTCATTGCAACGGCTGCGGCGCAGAATTTATTTTGCCGCCGGACCAAATTTCAGCATCCTGTGTTTATTGCGACTCGCCTTATGTGGTCAGCCTTGAAAAAACAAAGGATCTGCTCGCGCCGGATGGAATCATTCCGCACGCGTTCACGCAAAAACACGCCATAAAATTATTGGTGGATTGGGTCGAGCGCAACGACATCCAGCCCGAAAAAAAAGTGGAACTTCCGCGCGGACTTTACCTTCCTCTTTGGACTTTTGATATCGGCGGAGTAATTGATTACACCGGGGAAAAAGTTGAATATGAAAATGAGCTTTTCTCAAGGCACGGCCAGAAAAAGATAGTGCGCGTCACCAACCAATATCCTGTTATGGTGGATGACTTGCCGCTTCCTGCTTCCCGAAAGCTGTCTTCTGTTTTCGTAAAGTTGATTGGCACCTTTGACAGGAAGTCCATCCAGCCCTATGATCCGCGCTTCCTCGCAAACTGGCCCGCCGAAATTTACGATGTCCCCATGGCGGATGCTTCATTGGATGCGCGCAGTCAGGCGTATGCAAGTTACAAGGAAAAACTTCCATCCCTACTCAACGACATAACCCTTGTCCACACTTCGTCATCGAATCTTGTAGTTGAATCATTTAAACTTAATCTGCTTCCCGTATGGATGACGGAACTTCCCTTCGATGGAAGAGAGCATTTGGTTCTGATCAACGGTCAAAGCGGAGTCGTGGCAAGTGACATTCCCAATAAAGGACAAAAACAGGAAGAATCTGAAAAGGGTGGATTGATGGAATTCCTTGCGGATTTGTTGAAAGATTAGAAACAAAATATTGTATACTTTGCTCGTTATAAAACATTAACATTCTAAAAACTTAATAAAGGACATTTTATGAAAACCAGTGTTGTCCTTCAACCATCCAACATTGAAATGGGAGAAATTATCAAAGAGCTTCTCTCATCACAAGATCCTATTTACAATAAAGTGTGGCTTGTTTCAGCATTCGCCAACGCAAATGCCATACAGCGAATTGCGCCAAATATTTTGGAAGCAAAAGCAAGAGGAGCAAATATCAACATTATTGTTGGTTTTGATGTCAACTCAACTTCTGCCGAAGCATTGAAAAGAATTAATTCTCTTGGGGTCGCTTCTGTTCTTGTCCACAATGCGCGTGCTGGACATACATTTCATCCCAAAATTTACCTGTTTGAAGCAGCAGGCAAAAGAGCGGAAGTTTTTGTAGGCTCAAACAATTTAACCGATGGCGGTCTATATACAAATTATGAAGCATCAACAAGAACGGTTTTCGAATTCCCTTCTGATAATGAGGGATACACTCAATTCTTTACATCTCTTGAACCTTATCTAAATCCAACCGGTTCTACTTCACAAGTTTTAACAAGCGGATTGATTGAAATCCTCGTAAAACGTGGGGATGTACCGACCGAAAAAGAAATTCGTAAAAATCAGGCAAAAACTCTAAAGCCCAAAAAGAAAGCAGGCGTTCCCAAATCCCCCTTTGGTGTGGAAAATATTAAACGTCCACCTTCATTGAAAAAATCTATTAAAAAGTCTTCGGCAGCAAAAACAAGAGTAGGTACTGTAATAACACCCCTTCAAATTTCTGGTACACAAAATTTTGGAGAGTTGCTTTGGCAGAAAACAAATCTTCCTGCTTCGGATGTGCAGAGGCAAAAGGGAAATGTTACAGGTGGATTACGTTTGGTTCAGGCCAAATGGAAAGTATCTGGTGCTTTCATAGATCAAACAACATACTTCAGGAATGACGTTTTTGGACATTTAATTTGGTCTGTATGGAAGACGATGCCTCCTGGCGAAAAAGCAGAAACTACCTTTGAGGTTAATCTTCTTGGAAAAGGCTATGGTGTTTACCACCTGATGATTAGCCATAAACCAAGCGGCGAAGCAAAACAGGGCAATTACACAACAATGCTGCACTGGGGCAATTTAGCCGAAACTATTCGCAATCTTAACTTGATTGGGAAAACCTTCAATCTCTACTCACCGCCCCCAAATCAGACAGAACCTTTCATCATTGAAGTCAAATAACAAATCTCAATCTTCTTCAATTATCTCTTTGGGGTCTTGGCGTTGTCTTCGCAGGCGCAATCGTGACCATGCCTGAAGAAGTAAATTTGAGTCGTGATTACTAAAGCCTAAAGGAGTTAAGATCTTTTCATCCTGACGTGTTAGTAATACTTCAGGATCAATGCCTTTTTGGATTAAAGCATTTAAGTCGTAAATAGCTTTTTCTGTGCTTTTTCTTATAGGAATCAGCAGTTTGCGAATTTCAGAAGGGACAAGTTCTAGCACCCCCCCGCCATAGTGTCTTCCTTCTACTTCTGCAGTAAGAGCAGTAAGGCTATTTATAAAAGAATACACCAGAGTAAACTCGTCAAATTTTTTGTGGCGAACTCGATATGTTGTATCAGTGGTATAGGCTTGTGCTTTATTGAAAACCAAACGCGGGAAACTGTGACTCCTTTTCGGCAATCCGATAGTAGTTGAATAAACAGACGGCACACTATACCAAGGTTCCCTAATTCTGCATTTGTATCGTTTATGAAGCTCTGCTTTTTCGCCAAGTTTTATATAGGTTTTTACATTATCTGGTAATGATGAGATTGTCTCATCAGAAAACCAAATGAAATTAGTGGGAAGACCAAGTTCCTTGTTTCGAATATTCGCATTATCGTCAAAAACTATGCCTGGAACATGCTCACTTCGTCCAAACATTGGATATGCCCATTTCTTAAGTGAATATTGTTTAACAATTTCATCTGGTACAAGAAAGAAATCATTTGCGCCTGTTACGATTCCAACCGCAACATCAGCAACATCATCAAACTTGTATACACCTGAATTTACTTTTGCCTTTGACAAAACTTCACGTTCTGCGCTTGTCAACAAGGCAAGCATCCATTTCCCTTTTACGGTTTCCCCATTTGTATATTTGGCATTTTCAAAATAATCTTCCGGGTCTTCGAAGAGAAAATCCTTTGTTCGAGTTGGTATGATTGATACACCTTCGAAATGCTCGTCTGGTGCATTCTTCTTCTCTGCCAACAATAAAATTGCACCTTGAAGAGTACCTTCAAACCATATTTCCTGTGGATCGAAAATCAAGACTCGAGAACAAACTTTTGTCAAATACAAACGTAAAGACTCGGCATGAAGCACATGCAATAACTCGGAAGGCACAACCATTGCCAACCTACCGCCTGGGCGCAACAAGGCCAAAGATGAAATGACAAATGGAACCCAAGCGTTTGTATGTTTTGTAAATGGCAAGTGAAAGACTTTGAAAATTTGTTCCGAAATACCCTGCAAATCACTATCTAAATACTGATAACGAATAAATGGCGGATTTCCAACAACAGCATCAAACTGTGGAGAATTTAATAACCTTGTGAGTGACCAACCAAGAAAGTCACGCGGTACAATTTGGACATCAACCTTCCTAAAATCATTTACGGAAGCTTTTGCTTTTCCTGCTTCTGCAGGTTCAATTTCAAATGCTTGTACCGATTTCAATCCATTTGTATTTAATTTTGATAAACCACGCAGAAAAACACCATCACCGCAACTTGGTTCTAAAATGGATTTGGGATGAATATTTAAAACCCATTTTAGGAGGAAGTTTGCAATGTCGGGGTCAGTGTAATAACCACCACGTAGTTTTGTTGTCGTTTCATTAATCTTGAAATTCATTGATTTACCACAAACAAGCACAAATATTCTATAAACACTATTATATAGTGTTATTCAAATTTGGCAATGAAAAAACCCTAATTCATGTTAGTCTGTGGTTAAATTACAGGCACATTAGCTATTTGGATTTCAAAAACATTATGCCCTCCACCCTGCCTGTACTCCGCGCCCGCCGCGAACGAAGACTCACAAAACAGCGTACAGCCTCCAATCGCGTGCGCAGTGTTTTGCTTAGTGTGGGAATGGTCCTTTCGCTTTTACTCGCACTGACCATCATCCTCGGCGCATTCGCCTACGCAGACATCACACACGATCTGCCTTCGGTTGAGATATTGCCGCGCCTGCTCAACCCGCCGGCCGGACTCTTGCTCCAACCCACACGCATCTATGACCGCACCGGTTTGCAATTATTATTTACATTTTCGCCAACCAACACGCCCCGGCGTTATATTCCCATCAACGAACAGAACCCGCAGCACATTCCTCAAAGCCTGGTCAATTCGATCATCGCAGTTCAAGACCCTCAATTCCGGTTTCATTCAGGGTACACAGTCGAAGGATATAACGATCCCAATTCACATCCCACCATCGCACAAAAACTTGTCAGCGAACTGGTCACTTATCATGAAGCACCGTCCGCAAGGCGCGCCATCCGCGAGCGCATCCTCGCCGCGCAGATCACCGCTGAATTCGGGCGCACGCAGATATTGGAGTGGTATATCAACAGCGCGCACTTTGGCAATTATGCTTTCGGTGCTGAAGCCGCGTCGCAGCTTTATTTTGGCAAAGCGGCCGATCAACTGACACTGGCCGAATCTGCGATCCTTGCGGCGACAAGTGAAACGCCCGCGCTCAATCCGCTCGACGCTCCGCAGCAAGCCATCCAACGCGGGCAGGACGTGATCCAAACTTTGGTTAAACTTGGGCTGGTCAGCAAAAAGGATGCGGAAACTGCGCTGAAAAAGATTCCCAAAATCGAAGCATCGCTTCTGACTCCGCCCGGGCCTGCTCCTGCTTTCGTGAACATGGTCATCTCCCAGTTAGACTCGCAGATCCCGCGTGACCGGATCGAACGCGGCGGAATGAACATCATCACCACGCTGGATTATGAACTGCAAAAACAATCCGCATGTGTCACTGAAGTCTATGCATCACACATGGCCGGGTCAACTGAATCAAATAAAAATTGTGAGTCAGCAAGCTTACTGCCCTCGCTCCCTCCGGGCGCTGCATTTCCTGAATCATCCGCAAGCGCGCTGATCCTTGACCCAAACAATGGGCAGGTGCTGGCGCTGGTCGGCGAAACAAATCAAGGCGTGGAAACTCCCCTTGTAAGCGCACACCAGCCCGGGTCCAGTTTGGATGCGTTTGTCTATTTGACAGGATTCACCCGCGGGCTGAGTCCCGCCTCATTGACGTGGGATATTTCCAATAATGGAAATGTCAAAAACTTTGACGGTATTTATCACGGACCTGTCCGCTTAAGAGTTGCGTTGGCGAATGATTATCAAACGCCTGTGGAAACATTGAAGATACAAATGGGGCTTGAAAATGTGACCAGCATCGCTTCATCGTTTGGAATTGATCTGAACGCAGATGTGAGCATGTTAGAACTTGCCGGGGCTTATGGCGTGTTCGGAAAACAGGGGATTTATTTTGGGCAAAATGTAGGCGATGAATTTTTACCCGTGACCGTTTTACAAGTGGAGTCCGCAGATCATGCGACCTTGGTGGATTGGACTCTGCCGCAAGCCAAACCCGTGTTAACGCCAGCACTGGCTTATATAATGGCCAATGTTTTGAGCGATGAGACCGCGCGCCTGCCATCTTTTGGAAAATCGAACGCGTTGGAGATCGGCAGACCCGCCGGTGTGAAAGTTGGGCAAACATCCCATGGGCTTGATGCGTGGGTTATCGGGTTTACACCATCGCGTGTTGTGGTCACATGGACCGGTGTACATGAAAGCATTGCGAGTGAAAGCCTGACCCCAAAATTCCCAGCGGTGTTATGGAATGCCTTGATGCAAGTTGCTTCCAATAGCTCCCCCACTGATGGCTGGTCCGCGCCGCAGGGCGTTTCTACAATTACAGTCTGCGACCCTTCGGGGATGCTGCCAACGCGCGAATGTCCGAATTTGGTGAGTGAGGTTTTCCTCAATGGCAGTGAACCTATTCAGGCGGATAATTTATTCAGGGAATATGACATCAACCGTGAGACCGGTCTGCTCGCCACTGTGTTCACACCCCCTGAGTTAATTGAAAAACAAGTGTATATGATCGTCCCTGATAATGCGAGGGACTGGGCATTGAGCGCTGGCATTCAAATTCCGCCAACATCATACGATGCCATTCAAGCTCCGCCAGTAAACCCAACGGCCACCATTACATCTCCGGAATTATTTGCGGATGTGAATGGCATGATAAAAATAATCGGCACGGCATCCGGCGATAATTTTTCATATTATCGCGTGCAGATCGGCAAGGGGTTGAATCCGCAGGAATGGATTCAATTGGGGAGCGACGTCACGACTCCCATTGAAAATGGAATCCTCGCTGAGTGGGATACAAAAGGATTGAGCGGATTGTATGCCGTGCAATTAATGGTCGTGAGGGCAGATCAAAAAGTGGATATGGCAGTGATCCAGGTGACGGTTAAATAATTTTTATTCAGCTACAATAACTTACTAACTCACCTTACGCGGTAGCGCGACATTTATCTCGCGAAGCAGGCGACATAAATGTCGCGCTACAGGCTAAACTGCGTAACATCAGTTACTAAAGTTCTTGTCTGTTAAGAATCTGCCACGCACCCAACAAAGCAACAATGATCACTCCGATACTGACCCAAAGAGCGGGCCAGGCGGTGGTAGAGGTTCCGAGCATGAGGGATGCTCCCCAATTGAACAATTGACCGGGGAAATATTCACCGATGCGCGGCAGAGCACCAACGCCGGCTATAACAACCAATGCCCCGAAGGCCAGCCCGGCAGCGGCTCCTTGTGAATTGGCGAGCGTACTGCAGAATATGGACACTGCGACATAAACTAGAAATGCCAGCAGCATTAATCCATTCATTGCAAGGAAGGAATCCCAGGGCATGGCCTTGAACAAAAGCAGGGTGTAGTACCAGCATCCCAGTGCAGCCATGCTGAGGCTGATCAAAAAGGTAACAGCCAATGCAAAGAATTTACTCAAAAGGAAATTCAGGCGCGAAACGGGATGAGTCAACATCATGGTAGCGGTGCCGCGTTCTTTTTCCTGAGCGACACTGCCCATGCTTAACAGCAAAGCCAGCAGAATACCAAACTGACTCATGTTTTTGACATATTGGCTCACTGCATCTGCAATGGTCGGTACCGGAATTGCATCCGCAAGGCCGGGGGGCAGACCAGGCATGGATTTAAGAATCTCGGGAGTCAGCTTTGCCAATAACGGGGAAGCCAGTCCAAAGACAGCCATCACTGCCATTACGATCAGTAGACGGTAAGTGCGCCACTGCTCTGTCATTTCCTTGGAAAATACATTTAGAAAGTTCATTGCACAGACTCCTTTTCCACAAGCTGGAGAAAAACGTCTTCGAGTGAAAGGCGCATTTCTTCATAGCGTCTGGGCACAATCTGTTGAGACATTGCAGAAGCCAGCAATTCTTTTCGAGCCTGCACCAAATCGTTAACAACGATCCGCGTAATATTCCCATCAATATTCACTGAAGTGATCCATGTTTGTTTTTTGAGCAATTCCGCCCAGCGTTGAATTGAGGGAACATCATCGCTGTCCAATTCAAAGACCGGCTGGACATATCTATTAAGCAGTTCCTCCCTGGGTGACTGGACGATGAGTCGTCCGCGCGTAATGATGCCAACCATATTACAAACCCGTTCCACATCTGCCAGAATATGCGTGGACATGAGGATGGTGCATTGTCCGCTTAATTGCTCGATGAGTTCGAGCACATCCTTGCGTCCGGCCGGGTCCAGTGCGCTGACGGGTTCATCCAATAGCAAAACTTCAGGGCGATGAACGAGTGCGGCAGCCAGCCCGAGTCGCTGACGCATACCGCGTGAGAATCCCCCAATCCGTCGCTTGCCCGCATCGGTCAAGTTGACCAATTCGAGCAATTCCTTTACACGGGCGGCCCGATCTGAAATGGATAGTCCATGCAGGCGGCCAATGTAATCAAGAAACTCGCGCGGAGTCATCCACGGGTAAAAAACCGGTTCTTCAGGCAGAAAGCCAATGTGACGGGGCAGGTTGCGGGCATCTGTTGAAAGGTTCACGCCGGCCACTTGAGCAGAACCAGATGTCGGCTTGGCCAGACCGGTCAGGATTCTTAATGTAGTCGTTTTGCCGGCCCCATTCGGTCCCAGAAATCCAAAGATGGATCCCGGTTCAACGGTCATGGTGAGGTTATCAATGGCTCGTACAGCACCATATTGTTTGGTGAGGTTTTCAATTTGGATCATTCTTCCTTCCTGCCCATTACGAAGTAAATAATCGGTCCGATCAAATTTACAAAAAGGATGACTAAAGCCCATGCCCATTTTGGCCCCCTGACACTTGGGCGGCGGATCAGGTCAACCAAGGCGCTGATCATCAAAACGAGCTGGATGATCAATACTGGAATGAGGAAGGGAAGATATTCTTGAATTTGAGACATGGTCAATTCTCCTTTTAGAAATTTAATCATTGTAATTATATGGCTGAATCAATTTTAATGGTTGGGTTGAATCATGGTGATACGTAAAACAAAAAAATCCCCCAATCACCTTGGAGGATTTTTTGATGGGTAGTATTTTCTTTAACCGGTGATCATTTGCATGAGGGTATCGCCATAGAACCAACCACCGGCGATAACCGCGCAACAGCAACAAAGCAGGATGACGACAACCACGCCGATAATGATGGCATTATTCTTCTTCTTCGGCGGTTCACGGAAAGCAGGCGGTTCGGGGGAAATAAGCGTTTCGTTCATGGTTTCTTCTCCTTGTGAATGTGAATTAATTTGATTATATCAGGCTGTCGCCTGACCATCGTAAAATTAGACTGCCACTTTAGGGTTGAATTACCGTTTGGATCTCATAAATAAATGGGCGCTGATCGGGTTTGGACATTATGGCACAGCCGCTTATTATGGAATTATCGGGGATATTCAGTTCGTCAAGCGGGACTTTGAAATAACGGTAGGCTCGTTTGAAATTATCGTTGGCCGCAAAAAACCGGAATCCTGAAGAATCGGCATTTTCAATTATTTTATTAAATACAGCCTTGTCAGATTTATCGGTCATGCTGGAATTGAATTTGAAGTCATTCAGGCAAAGTTCAGGGGCAATTCCACAGGCATGGTTACCGCTCGCGATCAAATCAATATAGGCACCAGGATTAATGGTAGTGACAAAAGGGGTCTCCCCAGCCGGGCAGACTGGAATTGAAACCATGGGGGGCTTTGAAACATTGATGAGTACCGCGGGGATTATTAAGGAAAGGATGACCACCACCCCGGCAAGCGGACGAGTCCAATTCGTGAGGTGAGTAACATCTTCGTCCGAGTTTTGTTTAGATAAAACTTCACTGATCGCAACAACTAATGGTAACAAATAAAAAGGCATCGTGCTTGCGTAGAAACGGTTCCCACCATCAATTGGAGGAAGGAATGGGATGGAAAGAAAGATCCCCAAAAAACCGGCAATGGACAGGATATGAAGGTTCTTTTTCCATGTTTTAAACGACAGAAAAATTCCCAAGAATAACAACAAAGTAACAGACAGCCATAATAGAATGTCAACGAGACTCATATGTCCGTCGTTAGGGTGAAAGGCAAAAACTCCAATGTTAGGTAAAAAGAAATCTCGATAAGCTTTGGCAGAACCGATAAAAAAACTAAGGGGGTGATCTAAAAAGACCCGCCAAGCTTGTTGAAGTACTGAGGCCTCATCTAATGACTTCAGTGATGTTGCGGCATACGTATAACCGTTGCCGCCGGTGACTTGTCCATAGATCATGGGCGCAAAAGTCCCAAATGAAATCACGTTCGGTTGTACTATCAACCGGGTATAAAGTACGTTAATGATCAAAAAGCTTAGGAGGAAAATGCCTCCTGTAATAACCACGTGTGCAAAAGAAAATTTCTTTTTCCCTCGAAACACCCATCCGGCCAATAATGCCAGCATGGGGAAAATAAAAAAAGCTCCGGCCCTTGCGCTGACCGCTATCAATAGAACAAAGATTCCCAGGAAGAAGTCCCATACCTTTTGTGACTTGACCGAGCTAAGGATCAAAATAAAACTTATACAGCCTGTCAACAGTCCCATTGGCTCCGTGTACAAGGTTCCAATAAGGGGTTGGATGTAAATGAACAGGAGAGTCATGTACAGAGAAACAACAAACGGATTGTAAATTTTATTCAACAAGTAGGCCGATATAAAACAGGACAATCCCAACAATCCAGTGATGAAAGCGATTGCCCATTTAAGATTTAGACCAGTCATCCACAGAATTGATGAAAGGAAACCGGGGAATAGCGGACGATATGCCGCCTGCCGAGTAGATTCAGATAACAAATTCCCCGAAAGAATTAAATGCGCCCCGTTGTAGTAACGTAATGCATCTCTTGATGGGACGATCCCCCCGATTATCTTATCATCAGAATATCCTGAAGTCCAAAGAAAGGAGAGAACCAACCCGAAGACCAGCATGGTGATGCAAGCGCCGATTAACCATTGGAATTCGCCGGCAGACCGAAAGCTCAAATAGTAGATTATCAAAAGAAAGATGAATAATATTGGGGAGTAGAATGCAAAAAAACGAGTTATAGAATAGGGTATCTTAAGGAGGAGGACAGATATAAAAACCAGTAAAGGAATCAGCCCTGAAAGTAAATTCTTGATTTGCCTTTGATTCGCCATAAAACTATTCCCTATCCCAAACAATAAACAACCAAAGGTTTAGGTTGTTCGCTGCTTGCGTTGTGAAAGCCACCACGCAAGCAGGACAAAAAAGACAATGAGCAGGGTGCCCATCATTAAAGGCAAGATCAGTGAAAGAATGGAAACACCTGTTGCGGCAACATCCTCCGCAATGCTGACCGGGATGTTGCCTGTGCCTCCTGTTGTGGCCGTCACCACAGGGCGGACCGCCACTGATTTGACGGCGTGCACACTTCCAGCCACAAGCAGTCCACATGCCAAGGCAAAGACCAGATGTATGTCGCTGAAAACCTTTGCGCTTGCAGCAAAGACAATCGCGCCCGCCGCAGGACGGACAAAGGTCTGAATCAGATCGTTGATGTGATTGACCGCCGGGATTTTATCCGCAAGCATTTCAATTATGACAAGCACACCCAGCAAAATGAGTATCCAGGGATTGGCGATCAAGTCCCAAGGCTGATTGAGAGTGAGCGTATTGGGAAAATAATGTGCAATCACGCCCACCACCAACAAGGGGATATATGCATTCAATCCCGCGCTGGCGGAAAGTCCGAATGCAGAGAAGATACCAAGTAACATTTCCATATTATTTCTCCGTTAAGGTTCTATCCCGACAATCCGGGAAATCCATTCCATGTGCCTGTAAGGTTTAATCGGAACAGGTCAATACTAAGGATCATAAGCAGGGCAACGGTCAGGCCTGCCAGAAAAGGAAACCAAAGTTGGCGTGGATGGTCGAAGGCGCTATCCTGCCGCATAATCATGATCCACAACATGGAAAACACGATCACAAGCAAGGCTAATGTCCCTAGTGAGCTGAGATAGGCTATGGGATATAAGACAATGGGACTTTCTATCAGGATCAGCAAGTTAACCATAATGGTCGCCCCGATCAAAACGCCGAAGGATTTCCATTCAAGTGCGGGGCGGTCATCCAAGTGACGCCAAAGAGTCTGGTTCATAATCGGATATAGAACCACTGCGAGCGCAATTCCCATGCCGCTGCCAGTGAAGAGACGTAATATATTATTGGGAACATAAAGATTTGGGATCTGATCGAGTACACCGGGCGACGTGCTCTTGAGGAGATATAAATAAGAATTGGACCCATCAATACCAAAGGCTATGAAGAATAAAACAAGCATGGCAATGATCCCGCGTGATGGAAGTTTACTGCGCTTTCCTCCTACAAATATTTGAAATATAAGAGCCAGCCCCGCCGCATAGAACTCCCCCGTACAGCGCGCGCATAGTGGTAGTTGACGGTCGCCGATGTGAAAGGAACGTGCACCAATACGATGGCAAACTGCGTAACCGACCGCATCCAATTTGCCAAGTGCACCTTCGGGTGAAATATACATCCATGCTGCTAAAGCAAGGATCGCTGCAATCGGCACAAACCATTTTAGAATTGTTTGAAAGCGTGATGTGTGATTTGTATTCATCCTGCCCATTATATGATTAAAGTATGGTTTTGACGGCTATCACGGTAATTGGGAATCGCCGTGAAGTAGGGGCGGGGTTATCCCGCCCCTACTTACACCTGTGAATCATGTTCCGCATCAAAGACATGCGAATGCATATTAGCAACCCACTGCTTTCCATCCTCGGTCAGGCGCAGATAGGTCAATGCGTCTTGAATAAGTGGGCTGACATCGTCCCAATAGAATGCGGCATATTTCCTGCGGATATCATTCGGGGTCTTATAGCCGAATTTTTCATTCAAGCCAAGTTCCTGAAATTCGTAAAACAAAGCTGGAGACTTTCGCAAATAATCAGGGTCACCTAATTGGCCGATAAAATCTGCGGCACGCACCAGCCCGGCAAATCCTTTTGTGTCTTTATAGAATTCATCTGGAGGAGAAGGGAAGCGTGTCATCTCAATATAGGATGCGACTAAATCCACATCCGTTTGTTTCGTGAGGTCATGAAGCAGGGGATTCCCAAAACGCTCCCTCACGAATAATTTACTGCGATCCACATGATATGGAGTCAGGGCAACGTCGGTACCTTCTGGTGAAATGAAGACCATTCCATCCCCCACACCCGTTGCAAATGTATCTTTTGTATCATTTTTGCAGATACCCTTTACATACCCAATATCATGACACAAAACCGCGATCATAAAGTGCATCCAATCGCGCGGCGTGACGCCGCCCTCGCGCAGATGTTTCCCTTCAATGATAGCCTGCCCCGCCAGCGCCACCATGATCGTATGGTCAATGTCATGATAGAGCGCATCCGAGTTGGCAATATTTTCCAGTGCCAGCCTCCCGCACCACGCAACAATGCGCCCGTAGTCGGTGTCTATTTCGCCGTACGTGCGCTGATATACTGTCCGCAATTGCTCAACGAACATGTCTATGGTAAGTTCCTGCCAATTGATCATTTGCTCACCTCAATACAGTAAAATGAATGAACTGTAAAAGTGTATCAGATAGTTGACCAATTCTAAGAAAGGAAATCATTTTAATATGACAACTTCACGGGCGTTTCTTAAAGGTTTTTTGGTCGGACTCTTTGTCATGATCCTCATTAATATCCTAGCCGCGCATCTTCTCTCTGACTGTGGGCTGCCGGCAATACTAGGTGCATCTCCCTGCGCCGACGATATTGTGCGCGCCGGCTTCCCGCTGGTATTCTTTGAACAAGGCGGATTCGCATTTCGAAGTATTTTCAACCTGCCTTATCTTTTACTGGATATTCTTTTTGGAATAGGTCTTGCGGTGCTCAGTGGTTTTTCCGCCCAGGGACTTTCAAGCCGTCGAAATAAATAAATGCCATCAAAACCTCCCCTTATCCTTATCGTCGGTCCGACCGCGGTTGGCAAAACGGAACTCGCCATTCAACTTGCAGAAAGACTCAACGGCGAAATCATCTCTGCAGATTCGCGCCTCTTCTATCGAGGCATGAATATTGGCACAGCCAAGCCTTCCCGCGAAGAGCAAGCTCGGATTCCCCATTATCTAATTGACATCGTGAATCCAGATGAAACATTAAGTCTGGCTGTCTTTCAGGAAAAAGCAACGCATCTTATTACAGATATTCATTCACGCGGAAAACTCCCCTTCTTGGTCGGCGGTACAGGACAATATATCCGCGCGGTGACACAAGGCTGGACTCCGCCGGAAGTTGTGGCAGATGAACGAATGCGTGGCGTACTGGAAAAGCTGACTGAGGAAAGAAGCTCAGAGTGGCTACACGCCAGCTTGAACCTACTTGATCCTGAGTCGGCGGGGAAGATCGATGTTCGCAATGTGAGAAGAACGATTCGTGCACTGGAAGTCATTTTGACAACGGGTAGAAAATTTTCTGAGCAACGCGGACAGGTTGAATCCCCCTATAAACTAATTACTATTGGCTTAACTCGTCCGAGGACTGAGTTGTATCAACGAGTAGATGAACGGATTAACCTCATGTTTGAAAATGGACTTGTGAACGAGGTTAACGATTTACTTGAAAAAGGATACTCCCCTACTTTGCCGAGCATGTCTGCCATCGGGTATCGGGAATGTGTCAGCGTGGCGAAAGGCTTATTGACCGAAGAGCAGGCCAAAGCGGAGATGAGGCGCGTGACGCGGGTCTTTGTCCGCAGGCAGGCAAACTGGTTCAAGGAATCCGATCCAAATATTA
Source organism: Chloroflexota bacterium (assembly GCA_016219545.1). Classification (GTDB taxonomy): domain Bacteria; phylum Chloroflexota; class Anaerolineae; order Anaerolineales; family Villigracilaceae; genus Villigracilis. Next base: position 48,637 of record JACRMH010000014.1, read on the forward strand.
GGTGGTTCCCGGTCAAAGATGGCGTGCTCGAAGAAACTGAAAAATTCATTCGGCAATTGGTTGACTTTTGATTCTTGATTGTATATACTAACATGTATACCCTAAAGGAGGAGTACCCTATGAGCAACCGTCCGTGGCTGGCACATTATGACAAAGGTGTGCCGCAAACAATTGAGTACCCGAAAGTGCCTTTGTTTCATTTTTTGGAAGAAGCCGCTCGCAAGTATCCTGACCGTGCCTGTACGATATTTAAGGGCGCGGTCATTTCTTATCGCGAGATGAACGAGCAGTCCGATCACATGGCGGCGGCTCTGGTGGAGATGGGCGTGAAGAAGGGTGATCGGGTGGGAATTTTCATGCCGAACATACCGCAATTCGTGATCGTGTATTTCGGAATTCTTAAAGCTGGCGGAGTGGTGGTTGCTGTCAACCCCACCTATCCTGTTGATGAGATCATCATGCCGGTGAACGATGCGAATATCGAGATCATGTTCACAATGAGTCGTTTTTACGGAAAGGTAAAGGCGGCAAGAGAACGATCGAAACTTAAGCACATCATTGTCACCAATATCAAAGAAACCCTGCCTCCTGTTCTCCGTTTGCTGTTCACACTGGTCAAAGAGAAAAAAGAAGGCGACCGCGTGGATACGCTTGCAAGCGGCGATTTTTGGATGAAAGACCTCCTCCTTAAACATGCGAACTCACCGAAACCCAAAGTGGACATAACACCTGATGACACCGCGCTCTTCCAATATTCCGGTGGAACGACAGGCGTGCCGAAAGGCGCAGTGGCCATGCACCGCAATGTGGTGGCAAATACTTTGCAAATCAAAAACTGGATGACGAATCTGAATGAAGGAAATGAAGTGGTATTGATGGGCATTCCGCTTTTCCATGTATATGGTATGGTGGCAGGAATGAACTTTGCGATGGCGGGCGGCGCAAGCATGGTGATGGTGCCGAACGCGCGTGACCTGAAGGATGTGCTGGATAACATCACCAAATTTAAGGCAACCATTTTCCCAGGCGTGCCAACCCTCTACAACGCCATCAATAATCATCCCGATGTGAAATCCGGCAAATATAATCTTTCATCTATCAAGGCTTGTCTCTCCGGGTCAGCGCCTTTGATGCGCGAGACCAAGGAAGAATTTGAGAGACTTAGTGGAGGCAAGTTGTTTGAAGGCTATGGTCTTTCAGAAGCGCCAACTGCAACGCACTGCAACCCACTCGCTGGAGAGAATAAGACCGGCTCCATCGGAATGCCCCTGCCTGATGTGGATGTCAAGATCATCAGTCTTGATGATGGTGAAACCGAAATGGCCCAAGGCGAGATCGGCGAAGTTATTGTCAATGGCCCGCAGGTGATGAAGGGTTATCACAACATGCCCACTGAAACAGCCAACAGTCTGCGCCAGATGAAAGACGGCAAGACCTGGTTGTTCACCGGTGACATTGCCCGCATGGATGAAGACGGTTACTTCTATATTGTTGACCGCAAGAAGGAACTCATCAAGCCCGGTGGATTCCAAGTCTGGCCGCGTGAAGTGGAAGAAGCCATCATGAGTCACCCCAAAGTATTGGAAGCGGGCGTCGGCGGCATCCCCGACCCACAACGCGGCGAGACCGTCAAAGCGTGGATCGTGGTGAAACCCGGTGAGACGTTAACCGAGGCCGAACTCAAAGCTTTCTGCAAGGAACATCTTGCTCCATATAAAGTGCCCACCCACTATGAATTCCGCACTGAATTGCCCAAGACCACGGTTGGAAAGATCCTGCGCCGTGAATTGGTGAGACAGCATAAGGAAGGGAAATAAGGGGCGTGAGAAGTAACTAGGTAAGAAGTAACGGACAAAAACATGAAGCACCCCGAATCTCATAAAAAGGAGAGGAAGGGGGGCGGATGAGAAAGCCAAAGAAGACTGAGAGCGAGACGTAAACGATAAAGCGGAGCTGGAGTATCCCGGCTCCGCTTTCCCGTTCGGTGACAAAAGG
>JACRMH010000023.1 GCA_016219545.1 Chloroflexota bacterium
AACTCATTGATGAATACATTTACTTTTACAACTATGAGAGGATACAATTGAAAACAAGACAGACACCCTACGAAACCAGGTGTCTGTCTATTTGACCAGGGGGGCTTTCTTTTTGTGTCTTGTTTGATGGGTTCAGTTCACGTTGTCGCCTTCTTTTCTTTTATTTACCTTGTTTTCTCTTCTTTATAGGCTGTGTTTTTCTGGTTTCCTGAATGGATTTAATATGCATCATATTAAGGAAAGCTTCAACTACTTTGGGGTCGAATTGAATTCCTGCATTATCGCGAATGTAATTAACCACCTTGGGTCTGGCCCATGCCTGGCGGTAGGAGCGGTTTGACATTAATGCATCCCATACATCCACGACCGCAAAGATGCGTGCGGGGAGTGGAATTTCTTCTCCTTTTAGTCCTTGCGGGTAGCCAGTTCCGTCCCACCATTCGTGGTGGGAGTATGGAATGTCGAGAGCCGGGCGCAGGAATGAAATAGGGTACAGCAGATCGAATGCATATTGCGGGTGCTTGCGTAGTTCTATCGTATCTTGTTCTGTGAGCGCCTCTTGTTTATGGAGGATTTCGTTGGGAACGCCCATCTTTCCGATGTCGTGGAGGAGTACACCGCGGCGTATGTGAGTTAATTCAGATTTGGAAAGGCCCATTTGCCGGGCCAGTTCCAAGGTCAGATCTGTGACGCGCTGGGTATGTCCGTGTGTTTCCTTATCCCGCAGTTCAAGGGCCTTTCCCCATCCAGCCAGGGTTGTGTCATAGGCTTGAATAAGTTCAAGGTTGGACTTTTGTAGATTCTCAAATAATTGTGTGTTGTCAATTGCGGCGGCGGCATGCAAGGCAAATATCTGGGCAAGGTCGGCAGCTTTTTGATCAAATGAGCCGGGTTCCAAACATCCCAACGTGATAAACCCGATGACTTCGCCATGCGAAGCTAATGGGATTCCCAACCAACCTCGGACGTAGTCTGTGCCGGCCCATCCTTCATAGCGGATGTCATTCCGGGCATCATCAAGTATCAATGGTCTCTGTGTGTGTTTTATGATCGCTAATAGTTTATTATCAGATGGGAAGATTTGATTAAGCAGCGCTTTGTCATTATTAAAGCCTTGCGCGGCCACGATGCGGACGAATTCATCTTCTAGAAGCATCATGGTTCCGATATCGAAGGGGACAACCTGCCTGAGTGCGATCAAGATCGTTTCCAATACTTCCTGTGGATCAAGCGAAGACGTTATGGCAGTAGCCGCAACTCTCAGGTTTTCCGCCTCGCGGCGGCGTCTGCGCTCCACTTCAAGGAGGCGCGCATTTTCGATGGCTGTGGCTGCCTGGTGTGCGAAGGTCTGTGCAGCGACCGCGTCATTTTGTCCGAACGCATTGGGAGTGCGGCTGTCTATGTTGATATAGCCGATCACCTGTCCGCGCGCGATCAAGGGAATCCCCATCCATCCACGTGTGTAGTTTGAATCTCCCCATTTCTCAAAGCGAGGGTCGTTCTGGCAATCTTCAATGATCAACGGCTTGCCGGTTTGATTAATGGTTTGACAGAGAACATTATCGGACGGGAAGATTTGATTCAGCGCATTTTCAGGAAATGGAAGTCCCTTTTCGGCAGTGATGCGGATCTGATTTCCTTCGATTTCCAAAATCGAGGCGCTGTCGTAGGGAGTGATCTTATACAGCCAATCCAGGATCGCATTATATAAAGAAGGCAGATCAAGCAGGTTTGCAAGCGTAGTGGTTGCACGCATGACCGTTTCCGCTTCCCGACGTCGGCGCTGTTCCAGTTCGAACAAGCGTGCGTTTTCGATGGCCACAGCCGCTTGTTGAGCAAGGCTGCTTAGGAAGTCAAGGTCGCTGGATCTAAATTCGTTCTCCGGTCCTGTGCGCCAAACCACCAGCAGGCCGGTTAATTGATCCTTTGAAAGGACTGGCACACCCAAAATGTGTCCAAACGGATCATCGTCGGTGCCTTTGATGGTGATGCCGCGCGGATCTCCGAGAGTATCGTTGACGATTTCACCGAATTTTTGAAAGGCAATATTACCCAAAATCCCGACCCCCACTTCAAGCGGATCGTTCTTAACCTGTTCTGAATCCTCGCCGACCGCAGATATTGCCCGTAGAAGATTCCCTTCAGAAAGATAAACCGCACTTGTCTCGCCTTTCAACAATTCCTGGGCATATCTTGCGATTCGGTTCAAAACCAGATCAAGCTGTAGTGTGGATGAAATATCGCGTCCCACTTCTGCAATCGCAGTGGCTTCCTGGGCCCGCCTTGTCGTCTCCTGGAACAAACGCGCGGACTCGATTGAAATGGAAGCTTGGTGGGCGATGCTTACGAGAAAATTCAATTCAGACTTATCGAATAATCCGTTTGACTTTAATCTCCATGCGTTGATCGCTCCAATGGATTTGCCATGCAGGATCAGAGGTGCTGACATCATGGTGTCAAGTTCGGCGTCTTCCTTGCGCGTTCCCGGCACCGTTTTTCTGCGTGTGTCCTTGGACATATCGTCCACAATTTCCGGTTTACCGTCCGCGATAATGTTGCCGGTAATGCCTTCACCGATCTTGATGGTGCGTGACTTGAGTTCTTTTTCGTACGCGCCTTGGACGGTAACTACTTTTATGGTTTCGCCATCCTCCTGAAGTAGGTAGAAGGCCACCGTCCCGGCATGTAAAAGCGAAAGGGCGCGTTCTGCGATCTTATCAAGGGCGGGCAAAACTTCACGAGTGATGGCAATTTCATTCGCAAGACTTGCTATCGCTTCGATGATGGTGGACCGGCGGTTTTCCTCAAGAAATAAGCGTGCGTTTTCAATGGCAACCGCGGCCTGGTTGGCAAATGTCTGCGCGATCAGGGCGTGATCCTGGGTAAAAAAGCAGGGTATGCGACTATCTAAATTTAAGAACCCTGTCAACTTTCCCCGTGAAAACAATGGAACACTCATCCAGCCGCGGATATATTCCGTGCCTGCCCTCTTTTCGAAAGCAGGATCACTTTGAGCATTGGCAATGATCACAGGCTCTCGTATTTTTTCGAAGCCACCCCATTTTTCAAAATCAGCAATGTGCTTTTGCCCAATTAAATGTTCAGGTATACCACGCCCTGCAACAATTTCGAATTTGCCTTGAATGATCATCTCGATGGACGTGCTATCGTAATGCACTAATTCGGCAAGGGAGTCAAAGATGATCTCAAAGAGTTGTTTGAGTTCAATGGATGAAGTTAAAGCTTCTGTCGCTTTCCGTAATATCTCAGACTGTTTCCGGCGGCGCTTTTCAGCATCGAATAAACGCGCATTCTCAATGGCAATTGAGACGTGATTAGCGATGACAAGCCCAAGCTCTGCATCCTGCTCGGTGAAATGATTTGTCTGATAACTATCCAAGGTGATCATTCCGATCACGACTTCCTTGGCGACCAATGGAATTCCAAGAAAAGAACGCAGACTTTTGTGTTCCTCTGTAATTTTATAACGAGGTTCAAGGAGCGTATCATTTGCAATGATGGTCTTCTTTTCCCTGATAACGTAATCATTGAGGGGAAACTCACTCAGCTTAAAATGTCCATGCTGTGTGAATAATGTCGCCTCCAGCCCGGTGGCAACCAGAATATTTAACTGATCCCCTTCCAGGAGCTGGATGGTTCCTGAGTTGGATGGGATCACTTTCAGAAGTTGATCAAGTATGGATTGCAGAACCTGATTCAGGTCCAGTGATGATGCGGCTGTTCGCATAATGTCCAGAATTGCCGCTTCTCTCTGACGTTGTACATGCTCTGCCTTAAATAGTCTCAGTTTCTCTATGGCAGTCCCCAGCCCGGATGCAATGGTGTTTAATAATTGCTCGTCTTTTTCATCAAAAGCATTCTCGGTCCTGCTTTCAACGTTGAACACTCCAATGATGCGATCCTGTACCCAAAAAGGAACGCATAACTCTGATTTGATGTCTGTTGCAATTTCAATGTAATCAGGATCGTTGGCAATATTGCCGACGCAAATTGTTTTGCCTAAAACGACAGACCTGCCGGTAATTCCTTCTGTGACAGGAAAGCCGTCCTTCCAGTTTTCTATATTTCCGCCAATATGCGATGGGTGCGGAATTAGTTCCCGCTTCGCATCATCCAACAAAAGCACACCGCATACTTCCTTGAATATATTGGAGGTGATGCGAATGGTTTGTTCGATGATCTCATCCTCGGTATCGCTTTGTGCTCCGGCAATGGCTGTTGCGTGGAGGACGGTCAATTCTTTAAGCTGACGATCCAGTATTGTCTCGGCCCGTTTGCGCTCGGTAATATCCTGTGCAACGGCAATAATGACATCCTGTCCAAAATAGGTGCCTTTTGAAAGGGAAACCGTTTTTGGAAATATCTGACCGTTGCTTCGAATTCCCCAAAATTCAAATTCCTGAGGTTCCCCTTTGAAAGCACGCTCGGTCATTTTGATCAATCTAATTAGATCGTTTTTCCCCGGTGCGCTAATGGATTCTGGTGTTTTCCCAATAAAAAATTCCCGCGGATATCCGTACATCTTAACTGCACCATTGTTAACATCAAGGAACCGCCCTGCTTTGTCCTGGATATAGATTGCCTGGGTGACACTGTTGAACAATTCCTGATAACTGTTTTCATTTGACTTTAAAGTTTCCTGGGCCTCTTTTTGAGCGGTAATGTCAAGCATGATCCCATGCCAATAGTGCGGGTTGCCATTTTGGTCGTGGACAAGATGCGCATCCTCCTTGATCCACACGTAGCGGCCGTCTTTTCTTTTCAGCCGATATTCAACTTGAAAGGGTGCGCCCGTTTTGTTGGTGCGTTGATCTTCCGCGAGGATCATCTCGCGGTCATCAGGATGCAGGCTGGTCTCCCAAATATTATTTAAGGCATTCCATTCCTCAGGTGTATATCCGAGCACATCTTTGATACGCGGGCTCATGTAAAGACTTTTTTCTTCATTAAAGTAGTCATCCAGAAATACGATGCCGGGCAGACTTTCCAAAAGCTCCTTGTATTTCCTCTCACTGGCTTCAATTGCCAGTTCGGCCTGCTTTTGTTCTGTGATATCGGTGAGGAAGCCTTCAAAATACAGGACTTCGCCGTTTTCATTTTTTACCGCACGGGCATTGGTGGATGTCCATATGCCAGAACCGTCTTTTCTAAGGTTCTGGGCTTCAAATTTGACAACTGACCCCTTGAGTAATAATTCCTCGACGAAAGCTCTGCGAGATTCGTGGTTGATGTGGATCTGCCCGCTGACATTTGTCACGGAATGGAGCATGTCGTCAGGAGACTCGTAACCAAAAATTTTTGCCATGGCAGGGTTGACGCTAATAAAAAACCCGTCAATTGACGACTGGAATATTCCCTCAATTGCATTTTCGAAAATATTGCGATATCTGTTGTTGCTTTCACGCAGGGCGAGTTTTTGTTTTTCAATTTGGGTTTGTGCGCGGGCATTTTGCAGGACAATCGGCAATCTCAGCAGATAATCGCTTTGTTTGACTACGTAGTCAGAGGCGCCAGCTTTTAATGCGGCAATGGCAGTTTTAATATCTTCCTGGTTTGTAATGAGAACGATCGCGGTCGTTATCCCCTGTTCACGCACTTTTGTGATTACATCCAGTCCTGTCCCGTCGGGCAGACGGTGATCACTTAAAATAACATCATACTCGTTGGATTTGAGGAGGGAAAAAGCTTCTTGAATATTTTCGGCTGTATGCAAATCAAGCTCAGGTTCGTTGTCAAGCGAACGCCGTGTTAATTCAATATGGGCTGAATCGTCTTCTATATAGAGGATTTTCATAGCTTGAGTATTCTAATTATAGGGCATTCCGCCAAAAGTTGCATTGCCAGTAGTAGCCAGCGGCCAAGTCGTTCAATGAAAAATAAAAACGAACCTTTATGGTTCGTTTTTATTTAGAGGCGTCGGCGAGATTCGAACCCGCGATGAGGATTTTGCAGACCCTTGCCTTACCACTTGGCCACGACGCCTTACTAAAAAATAAAAAAGATTGAAGATTGAAATTGATTCCAATCCGCAATCTTTTTGTTGAGCGGGCGATGGGATTCGAACCCACGACCTTCTCCTTGGCAAGGAGACGTACTACCACTGTACTACGCCCGCAGATTACGGCCTTTTTATCTGACCGAGAGTGCCGAGACCCAGGATCGGACTGGGGACACCGCGATTTTCAGTCGCGTGCTCTACCAACTGAGCTATCTCGGCGAGGTATGTCTTTTTGTTAAGCGTGCGTGATTTTACACGCACTTATATGTATTGTCAAGAAAGCATTTGCAATTGGAAAATTCTGATTGGATTAGCCATCGAGTCAAATAAAAATTCGAATGTATAATCTTTTCATGGATGACATAAAAGTATTATTTCGCGTTCATGCAGTTCAACGGTTGTTTGAGAGGGAAATTTCTGCAAAGAAGGTTCGTCAAGCTTTGGAGAATGAGGATGTGGTCGAAGATTATTCCGAGGAAATGCCGGAGCCAAGTCGCTTGCTCCTGGGGTTTCAGGGCAAGCGTCCATTCCATGTGGTAACTTCAGAAAATCCGGAAGAAAAAATAGTTACCGTTGTTACAGTTTATATTCCCGATCCCAATAAATGGAAAAAGGATTATCGGAGTCGAAGGTAAGCGTATTTATGAATTGTGTAATTTGCAGGCGGCCCGAAATCGCAGCAGGTTTTACATCCATCGCTTTTGAGCGCGATGAGGTGACACTTGTCATAAATTCCGTACCGACTCAGATCTGCCGTAATTGCGGCGAAGCGTATCTCGAGGAAGATATCAACATCCATCTACTGGGCCTTGTTGAAGAAATTGTGGAGGAAGGTATCACTCACGGGGAATATGATTATACCGAGCTTGTAGATAAAAAATGAAACGACGCATTATTCTCTTTCTCTTCATATTTTTAACCGCCTGTGCACCGACTCAGATGCCGGTGTCGCCGACACAAGTTTCTGTGGACTCTCCGTTTGACGGTCAATGGCGGGGGACAGGTTCTACTCCTGATGGCAAGATATTTAAATTATTCCTCTCGGTCCAAAACTCAGCACTGACAGGGTTGATCTATAACTTTGATGGATCGAATGGCATTCCCTGTACCGCTATTGCTTATGGGCAGATCCCCGCCGCCAGTCAGCCGGAGATAATAAACAATGCGATCCGATCCAAACTGGGGGATGATCTAACTTTTTCAGCATCCTTCGATTCCGATTTGAATTTATCAGGGAACCTCATAATTCATTGGGTGGGTCATCAAGCCAGTTGTAATGGTGATTATGATGTGACTTGGTCCGCAACGAAACAAGCCCCGCCAATTCCACAGTCAACGAACAAGCCAAATCCAGATGCGCCGAATCCATTGGAAACCCTCATTCAGATCCTTGTTTTTGGGTTATCAAACGGCGCAGTACTGGCACTTAACGCCATTGGTGTGACTTTGATCTACAGCGCCGTCCGCACATTGAACCTTGCTCATGGTGATGTCTTTGCTTTGTGTACTGCGCTGGTTACATCCATTATTAATATCATCGGTATAAAGCAGGATTGGCCGCCGGCCCAGATCGCCATCGCACTTGTCTTTGTGTTATGCGCGGCCATGGGACTCGGCGCATTGTTAAGCGTGGGCGTGGAGCGCCTTGCCTTTTCTCCTTTCCGCGGTCATTCACGCCTGGCGCCGTTGATCGCGACGCTCGGGCTTTCATTTATTCTCTTTCAAGGCGCGCTGGTTTGGCGTACCTTTCAAGGTTCGTGGATCGTGGGCGAGCATCGCAGTGTGCCGGGTTTGCCCGAGGTTCCAACGGATGGAATCCCATCTTTATTACCCGAGATCAATCTCGTAAAAACTTTTGGATTGCCTTTCAATATCATCATCCGTTTTAGCGATGTCTTTGTTATTTTGATGGCATTGGGTATGGTAGCCTTCGCGACATGGTTTATTTTCAAAACCCACACTGGAAAATCCATCCGCGCTTTATCGCAGAACTCCCAACTGGCAGAGCTGATCGGTGTCAATATCAATCAAACCATTCGGCGAGCCTTTGCCTTGGGTGGGGCGTTTGCAGGCGCGGCTGGTTTTATTTTTGCCTTGTATTATTCTCGTCCGTTTGGAAGTCATGGCGCACAAAGCGGACTTTTCGCATTCATGGCGGCGTTGCTTGGAGGGATCGGGAATCCGGTCGGTGCGTTGGTAAGTGGATTATTGATCGGAGTAGTGTCCTCGTTGAGTGATTACTATCTCACCGCACAGTGGACTCCCGCTTTATTACTGACTTTACTTGTGGTCCTTTTTGCATGGAAGCCAACCGGTTTTGGCGGCGAAGGCGAATCAGAATCAGTTACAGTGCGCGATTCAATTATTTTGACGGCACCCGCTCAAAGGTCAGGTGCGAAGCGTTGGTTTGTCATCCTGATAATATCGCTTGCGGTCATTCCCCTCGTATTCCACAGCGGGCAGATCATCCTGCGCCTTGCCTTGATTTTTATTTTACTGACGCTGGGGTTGAATCTTTCACTCGGCATTGCCGGCACTCTTGACTTGGGCTTTGCCGCAAGTTTTGGGCTTGCCGCTTATGTCACGGCGCTGGTCACTTCAAAATTTGATGTTCTACTGATGTTGTTGATTGGCGCAGGCATGGGAGCTTTTCTGGGTTTGCTAAAAGGATTTTTTGCACAACGCTTGCGGAGTGACTTTTTTGCAGTCGCAACCCTTGCGCTTGGATTACTCGTTCGGCAGATCATCATCAATCTGGATTTTACCGGCGGCATGGGCGGGATCGGCGCGATCAGCCCGCCTCATTTTCTTAACCTCGAGCTGGTCAGCCCAACTCAAAAATATTATCTTGTCTTTGGGCTGGTTCTTCTCGCCGCGTGGATGAGTTATCGGCTGATTACATCCCGCACCGGCCGCGCATGGATCGCCTTGAGCGAAGACGAGACCGCGGCATCGTCTGTGGGTGTTAATGTTTCCCGCTCCCGTGTGCTTGCTCTGACCTTGAGTTCTGCAATGGCGGGAATAGCCGGCGCATTATATGCAAGCACTCTTTCTTATGTTGAACCTGACCTGATGGCCTTCCATGTTTCAAGTATGATCCTAACGATGGTCATTCTTGGCGGGGCGGGCAACGTAAGCGGTGCGTTTGTTGGTGCGCTGGCGATCATCCTCTACGATAAATCCATTATCCCCCAGCTTGCAGACTGGCTCGCATTAATATGGCCGAAGGGCGCTTTCATAGGCTCTGTGCCGGATATTCGAGGCGCTTCTTTTTTCAATTTCGGGATTGTCTTATATCTGACAGTTCTTCTGCGCGCGCGAAGAAAATAGTATTTATGGCGCTTTACAAACTAAACGGCAGGATCGCTTCGAGCATTTTATGGAACAGGTCCAGATTGTTGATTAACAAGCCTGTCAAAAAGATAAGTATTATCGCCTGGAACCATTTTTTGTTGGCGAGGCCTTCGTAAGAAATACCAAAGAAAAATATCAAAGCATAAGTCCAGTCGGGGGAATAAAGAATTGGATCGTCACCGTAGTTCATGTGAAGTATGAAATTGAACAGGATATTTGCCAAAAGCGCCATTTGGAGTGCGGCCTGTTTTGGGGTTTTTAATAGGGTCCGCGTGAAAAAGAAAAATGCCAGGACCAAAGAAGCGAACCATAACCGCGCCCATATCTTTCCGAAATCGCTGTAGGCTGCATGATCGTAATGCCCATGAGTTTTGAATATAGTGTAAAAACAAGGAAATGTACATTTTGCCTTTTTTAGAAGAATCAAAGGGTGAGGTGCGACAACATTCATGAGGAAGATATTTCGCGTGAGTACATTTGCGCGGCTGACGATCATGGGAGTTTCCTCAGTGAAGATGCTAAAGCTATATTCTTGTTCGCCGACCAAATTGGACGGAATATAAAAGGGTTCGCTGGTGGGGTAGAAGATGTGCTGTGCAAACACCAGGATGGTTGCAATACCTAAAACCAGCGTGACATATTTAACAACTTTTTTTATATCAGGGTTTAGAAAAAAATACCCGATGCAAATTTGGGCAAAATTTGTAATGGTGATCCCAAAGGATAATATTCCTGCTAATACTTGTCCTTTAAGAGACTGCTTCTCTGAAATAAGTAATAATAAAAAGCCAATAAGGGCTGCCGCGGAAAAGATATATGATTCAAGGAATACACTCAGTATTAAATGGGAGCTGGATATTCCAAGGAGGGAGGCAATGAGCAGTGAGTATGTCGTGTTGTCAGTTCTTTTCTTGAAAAATAGCCAGGTGAAATAGACGCATACGCCGCCAAAGATCGAAGTTAGCAAATGCGCTGAATAAACCTCATTTCCATTCAGCGCAAATGAAATCAGCCATGCAAGCGGCCGAAATATAAAAAATGCCAGCGGATGAACGGCTCTTAATGGGATCAGGTTATCGACCCGGGCCGTTATAAGATTTATCCACGTTAGACTATCAGTGTCGAAGTAGTTATCCATTTGCTGGATGCTCGTGGACCTGAAGGCTGTTGACAGGAGGAAGGTCGAGACTGTTATGGCAGAAGCAAGCAATAGCCCGGGAAGATTCTTTCTTATTCCGCCCGCAGTTTCCGATGTCTGCCACTCGATCCACTTTGCACTTTGGGCGGCAAATAGAGTCAGTCCTGAAGATATTGTGATGGTGATGGAAAAAGTCAGGAACAACTTGCGGTTCGGTAGAAAGAGGTCGGTAGGAAAAATCGATGGGTATTGAAGAAGGATTCCCGCAGTTAAAATGACCAGAACGATGCTGAGCGCTAAAACTAAAAAGGATATAAAGTATGTTGATGGCGAGTCTATTAATTTGATGGTTAATTTTGTGAAAATAAAATCCAAAACCAAAATAATGAATGCGTTTAATGTAATTGTCACAATAACAAACTGCCATAGTTCAGGATAGAAATTTCCCAGAAAACCCACCCCGAAGAATGTTGCGACCCCGCTAAGTATTAATATAACTGCAAAACGGACCCAATAAACTTGTGGGGTGGAAAAAAATTGTACAGTCTTTGTTACCATTTTTACTGCGATCCCTTTGGGTTTAAATTTTGTCTCTTGTGCTGGCCAATTCTCTATGGCTTGAAAATTACTCGCTATATCTTACCTTTCTTTTTCGTTTACCAATAACATTTTTAAGAAAATCATGGAAAATCCCCGCCAAAGACTTGACTTTCCTTTCAGCCTGCAATAAAATCCGACCAATACATCTCATTTTGAAAGGAGGCCCGTAAACATGAAAGTCAGCATATTATCTGTCACACTTGTTTTCAACGCGCCTTCTGAAGGGTTGTTGTAGTAACGATTTAGGTCGTATCTATTTGCAAAGCAACCGCAGGCGCGCCTCGCCCTGCGGTTTTTGATTCTTATACCGCAGGATCGAATCCCGCGGTTTTTATCTTGCGGGGAGATTGTTTTATGACCATTCAAAATAAGGTTTCTATAAAATGAGCAAGAATAAATTACTTGAGTTTTACGAAGAACTTGATGAATCTAGCAATGACGAGACCGAGTCCCTGCCAAAGCGGCTTTCCCAAAAGCGCGAGTCCAAAAAGCAGGTGGCGGATGCAAGGCTATTTGTCCGTGCCCAGGAGATCTCACGCGAATTTAAATTTACTTACAAAGCGGCCCGATTCGAAGAAGCATGGTTACTGGATTCGCTGGTGGAGATCGCCCAACACCAGTGGATCTCGGATGTGCTTCGCAAGGTGAAAGGTGGTAAGGAAGCCTCGGTTTATCTTTGCAAGTCCGGTACTGCGGTGGATGCATCATTGGTTGCCGTTAAAGTCTATCGTCCACGTTCCCTTCGCAACCTGAAGAATGATCAGCAATACCGAGTCGGTCGTGTGGACCTGGATGCGGATGGAAACGCTCTTGTCAAAAGTGGAGATGTCCACGCCATTCAGAAACGCACAAACTACGGCGAAGGGCTCCGCCATCAATCCTGGATAGCTTATGAATTCAGGACTCTCGAAACCCTTTATGATGTGGGTGTGGATGTGCCGAAGCCTTATGCCATGGAAAAGAACTCCATTCTAATGGGCTATGTCGGCGACTTGGAGTCTGCTGCTCCAGCCCTTGTTTCGATCTCTCTTAACCCGGATGAAGCGCAGCGTTTGTATGAGCGCGTCGTCTACAACATTGACTTGATGTTGAAACATAACTGCATTCACGGCGATCTTTCAGCTTATAACATCTTGTATTGGAATGGCGATATTACCCTGATAGATTTTCCGCAAGTCGTTCTGCCTGAATCCAACCCATCCTCATGGAATATCTTCCTGCGCGATGTGACCCGCACCTGTCAGTATTTTTCTGTGCAAGGGGTGAATTGCGATGGGCGTAAACTCGCCGCCGACTTGTGGACCTCGCATGGACATAAGATCGTGAAAGAGCTAGACCCAAAATATCTTGATGCGGAATTGCCCGAAGACCGACAAGTTTGGGAAAAACAGAAATAAGATAAGAGAGTCCGAAGCCCCCTGACTTCGGACTCTCTTTAGGACTGTTGCTGTAAAATTGGACTCAGGAGACCGCACTTATGAACAACGTCCGCCCGCACTTGTCAATGATGACAGAGGAACAGATACAGGAAGCGAGTGGGAATGTTTTGAGGGTGTTAAGTGAAACAGGCGTCCGCGTCGATTCGCCTGAGATCCTTAAATTGTTGGAGCGCAAACTTAATCTTAAATCACAAGACCGCATCATCAAATTCCCGCCTGAAGTCGTGGAAGATGCAATCAAGTCTGCACCAAAAACCATTGATATTTATGACCGCCGTGGTGAACATAAGTTGAAACTTGGGGAGGACCGTTTAAGTTTTGGTGTGGGCGTGACGGCTTTGTTTTACCAAAATCCGATTGATGAAAAACTGGACCTGTTCAAACGAAAAAACTTTCAAGACCTTGTACGGCTTGGCTCATCATTGCCTTTATATGACGTGATTTCCACTGTCGGAATTATCCGCGATGTGCCGGAAGAATTAAGTGACCTGATCGGTTCACTCGAACATATTGCAAACACCACCAAACCGTTGGTTTTGCTGGTCTCCGATGAAAATAAATTTCCCGCAGTATTGAACATGTACGAAAAACTTCACGGCGACCTTGGCACGAAGCCTTTCATCATTCCTTATTTCAACCCCGTCAGTCCATTGGTGATGAATGCTGGCACCGTGGATAAAATGAAAATTTCCATTGAGCGCGGACTGCCGATCATCTTTTCGAATTACAGCATGGCGGGCGCGTCCACTCCGCTTACGCCCGCCGGCACGTTGACCCTCCTCATGGCAGAACTTCTTGCGGGGCTTGTCATCAGCCAGACCATCAAGAAAGGCGCGCCGATCCTGCTTGGTATGTTGCCTGTTTATTTTGACATGCGCACCATGCTCAATTTTTATGATCCGCAAAGCGTGCTTATCAGCGTGGCCTGTTCCGAAATGATGAAGCATTATGGCATCCCGCATTGCTCAACCTCAGGAAGTGGAACAGGCTCGGGCATGGACTTGATCGCGGCTGACACATATTGGATGAACACCCTTGGCTCGAAGTCCATCTCGCCAACCACCATCGTCCACGTCCACGAGATCATTGACCAGGCCTTGAGGTTCGCGAACGGCTTCCAACTCGATGATGTTAACTCTGCGATAAGCGAAATTCACAATGTTGGACCCGGGCGCAGTTTCTTAAGTCAGCCCTCGACGTTGAAGAATTACAAAAAGGGATATTACGTCAGTAATGTCTATCCACGCTACAGCATGGAGAAATGGCAATCAGCCGGTGAACCCCCAGCCCGTCAGGTCTTGCGTGAAAAGACCCAGGACTTGCTCGCCAGTTTACCCGTCCCCGCCGACCATGATGATCTGATGGGGCAGGGCGAAGAATTCATTGAGCGCGAAATTTCATCCGTTAAATGAGCCTGAATTGTCTGCCCAATCAAAAATCATAGATTTCCTCTTTTTCTCTGGTAAAATATGCCCCTGTGATTTCAGCCCGCAAGGCGTGTGTCCCTTTCACACATCCTCTCTTGCCTGCCTGAGACATAAAATAAACTTAAGGAGTAAGTCAACATGGTAAGAATTCGTTTACGTCGTATTGGTCTCAAAGGCCAACCCACGTACCGCATCATCGCCGCGGATAAGGAAGCTCCACGCGATGGTCGCTTTTTGGAAATTTTGGGCGTGTACAACCCGCGCACCAATCCCGCCACCATTCACATCAAGGAAGACCGCGTTTTCCATTGGATGAAGAACGGCGCATTGCCGACCGAATCTGTAGCGCAGATCTTCAAGTCCTCCGGCACACAGGCTCGTTTTGACCGCCTCAAGAAAGGCGAAGCTCTCGAAGTCCTCGTTGCTGAAGCCGCAGAAGCAGAAGTCAAACGTGCCGCCCCGGCCCGCACAAATAAATAGAAATACTAAAAGTATTCACCACAGAGAGCACAGAGTCCACAGAGGTTTATAAAAGATTTTCTCCGTGATCTTCGTGATCTCTGTGGTGAAATAGTTCTTCCACACAAGGCAAGGCAGTTATGAAAGACCTCATTGAATTTATCGCCAAATCCCTCGTAGAACATCCCGAAGAAGTGCAAGTGCGCCAGAACGGGGGTGGCTCACGTGTACGCATCGAACTCAACGTTTCAAAAGACGACATGGGGCGTGTGATCGGTAAAGGCGGGAAGGTGGCGAATTCCATTCGCACCCTGCTCCGAGTGGCAGCCGAGCGCGAAGGCAAACAAGCCACGCTCGACGTGATGGAACCCTAATGCCAGCAAAACAGAAAGAATCAGGCTCGCCGGCAGGCGAGTCTGTCTATTTAGTAATTGGTTATCTGCGCCGGTCGCACGGTGTTCGCGGCGAGATCATCATGGACTTGCACACCGATTTCCCCCAACGTATTAAATCAGGAAGAAAAGTTTTGATTGGTGAGAAACATCAGCCGCTTACCTTCGATACTGTCCGTTCGCATAATGACGGCTTGCTCGTTAGTTTTCGCGGCATTGACACATCGGAAGATGCAAGCAAACTCCGCAATCAGTGGGTGTATGTCATAGCAGCCGAAGTCCCTCCGTTGCCAGAAGGTCAGCATTACCAATATGAATTAATTGACTTGGATGTCGTGGATGAAGACGGGACTCCACTTGGCAAGTTGGTTGAAATTTTGGAAACTGGCGCCAATGATGTTTACGTTGTTCGAGATGACTCTGGCAAGGAGATTCTTCTCCCCGCCATTCCTTCGGTCATTCTGGACCTGAATATGGATTCTCGTATCCTGAAAGTTCATCTGCTCGACGGCCTGGTTTAAACTCCCTTAATCCCGTAGGGATGTAATGATTATAACAATCAGTCATGCTAGATTCGAAAATCCCGAAGGGATGACATAGCTTTTTCACCCCTTCGGGGTTTTGAGAACATCATAACTGCAATTCATCCCTCGGGGTTATAGTGTTCGTGGTAAAACTGGCTTATGGACGATAAAAAATATTGGGTTGGGTTTAATCTCATCAAAGGCATTGGCGCAGTACGAATGCAAGGGTTGATCGCATACTTCGGCGACCTGCAAACTGCCTGGGGTGCTGACTCTGTCAGTTTGGCAGAAGCAGGTCTCGGCGCGAAAGTGATCGAACGTGTGCTCGCGGCGCGTCAAAATGTTAACCTTGACCAAGTCTGGGCGAAGATCGAATCACAGGGGATAAAAATCCTGACATGGCAGGATGAAGCATACCCATCAAGATTAAAAGAGATTGACCAACCGCCGCCAGTGATGTATATTCGCGGCGAATATTTGCCCGATGACCTGTTCGCGGTGGCTATCGTTGGCACGCGCCGGGTGACGCCGTATGGCAGGCAGATCGCTGAAGAGATTTCATCGTTCCTTGCATCGAACGGTATCACGGTCATTAGCGGTCTCGCGCGCGGCGTGGATGCCATTGCACATCAAACTGCGTTGAAGTCCGGCGGACGCACGATTGGCGTGCTGGGTTCTGGTGTGGATAAAATTTATCCGCCTGAACATTTGAAGATGGCCGAGCAAATGATGGAGCGCGGGGCAATCGTTAGCGATTATGCGCCGGGAACGCCGCCGGATGCTTCAAATTTTCCGCCGCGCAATCGCATCATTTCTGGTTTATCATTGGCGGTCGTTGTCGTAGAAGCCGGTGAGACCAGCGGCGCGTTGATCACGGCCGAGTTTGCCGCGGAACAGGGACGTGAAGTATTTGCCGTGCCAGGGAGTATACTTGCGCCTCAAAGTAAAGGCACGAATAAGTTGATACAGAACGGCGCTCAGTCATTATTGAGTATCAACGATCTGATGCAGGCTTTGGACTTTACCCGTATCGGTGAGCATAAGGCCGCGCGCAAGCTGATTCCAGCCGATGAAACCGAAGCGCGTGTATTGAATGTGCTTGGAGGCGAACCTTTGCATGTGGATGAAATTCGCAGTCAAGCCGATTTGCCGATTGAAAGAGTTTCTGCTACACTCGCGTTGATGGAGTTGAAAGGCATGGTGCGTCAGGTGGGCGGCATGAATTATGTTGCGGTGCGCGAAGAGCAAGGTGATTACAAAACTTAAGGAGTAGTTTGCGAGTTGATAATTCGCGAAACTTATAAATTTGATGGAACATAATTATGCAGTCATCATGGCGGGTGGAGGCGGGACTCGTCTGTGGCCGGTTTCGAGAAAAGAACGCCCGAAGCAATTGCTTCCTTTGATCGGGCAGGAGACGCTCTTTCAAAGCACGGTGAGACGCTTGGAGAATTTATTTCCTTTTGAGCGTATCCTGGTCGTAACTGTGGAGGAGCAGGCACGCGAGATGCGTTTGCAAGTGCCGGAGATTCCCGAAGAAAATTATCTGATCGAAACAGCGCCGCGCGGAACGGCTTCTGTAGTGGGGTTGGCTGCCGCTGTGCTTTTTAAGCGCGACCCGAACGCAAAGATGGCAATCCTGCCTTCGGACCATTTCATTCGCAACCGTGACCTGTTCCATTATCTTCTCAAGGCTGCATTCGATGTGGCCGACAATGGATTTTTGGTAACGCTGGGCATCACACCTACCCAGCCCTCAACAGCTTATGGCTATATCCAACAGAGCGAGCCGTTGAATGGTCAATATAAATATCCCACGTATAGTGTGAAGCGCTTTATCGAAAAACCCGACGAAAAAACTGCGCAGCAATTACTTCGCACAGGCGATCACTCATGGAATAGCGGCATGTTCATCTGGCGCGCAGACACGATCTTGAGTGAAATTGACAAGCAGATGCCTGAGCTTGGTACAGCCTTGAAGAATATCGCCTCTGTATGGGGAACGGAGTCGCAGGATAAAGTGTTGAATGAAAACTGGTCCGACTTGAAAGTTGAGACCGTGGACTATGGCATCATGGAAAAAGCGGAGCGGGTTGCTGTTCTGCCTGCAGGCGGTTTGGGTTGGAGCGATGTTGGGATGTGGTCATCCTTATTTGAAGTGCTTTTGCCCGACATGGATGGTAATATTGCAACGAACAGCAGCTTGCACCTTGCGTATGAAACTCACAACTCGCTTATTTATGGTGGCAGCAGTGAACGCTTGATCGTGACCATTGGCGTGGATGATATGGTTATCGTTGATACAGGCGACGTATTGATGATCTGCAAGACTGACCAGTCGCAAAAAGTAAAAGATGTAGTTGGACATTTGAAGAAACATAATCAGGAAAAATATTTATAACTTATGTCGTTGCGAGGAGGTGCTCTTCCCGACGACACTTGCGCCGTACGCCAGTGCGGTGAGCAACCTCAAGTTAGAAGGGAAGATTGCTTCGCAAAGTACGCTCGCAATGACATGGCTAAAAAGGAAAATTGATGGAAGCTTATTGTATGAAGTGCAAGACAAAACGCGAGATGAAAGACCCGGTCGCAGGGTTTAATGCGAAGTCGTCTCCCGTTACCATAGCAGTCTGCCCAGTCTGTGGCACGAAACTCTACCGCATGGGCAGGACAGATGCGCATGTGGATATGGTCGCGCCTCCCAAACCCGAAAAAGTGATCGTTCGTGAAGGTAAATTGGTTATCGTGGAATCTCCCGCCAAAGCAAAAACTGTCGGGCGTTTTCTTGGCAAAGGTTATACAGTCCGCGCATCGGTGGGGCATGTGCGCGACCTGCTCAAGTCACAACTTTCTGTGGATGTGGATAATAACTTCGAGCCGAAGTACCGCGTACCAAACGAAAAGAAAGATGTCGTTAAAGAGATCAAGAAACTTGCCTCAACTGCGAGTGAGATCTTCCTCGCGACCGATCCCGACCGCGAAGGTGAATCCATTTCGTGGCATTTGGCTGAAGCCGCGCAGATAGATATGGAGCGCACCAAGCGCGTGGTTTTCCACGAAATTACTGCGCCGGCGGTAGCGGAAGCGTTTGCGCATCCACGTGAGATCAACATGGACCTGGTCAATGCGCAGCAGGCGCGCCGCGTGCTGGATCGTTTGGTGGGTTATAGCATCAGTCCCATTTTGTGGGAGAAGGTGCGCGGACGTCTGTCAGCGGGACGGGTGCAATCGGTGGCACTCAGGCTGATTGTCGAGCGTGAACGTGAAATTGACGAGTTCAAACCTGTCGAGTATTGGTCCATTCATGGCGAGTTCAAGCATGGGAGTCTGAAATCCTCCTTCCTTGCCAAGTTGGCGCGCATTGACGATAAAGACCCCGAACTCGCCAACGAAAGTATAGTCAAGCCGATTTTGATTGACATGGAAACCGCTAAATACTCGGTGACGAAAGTCAAACGCGGCGAACGCAGACGCAAACCGTCAGCGCCTTTTACGACATCTACTTTACAACAGGAAGCATCGCGCAAACTCGGGTTTACTGCCAAACGCACCATGGGATTGGCGCAGGGATTATATGAAGGTCAGGATGTGGGGGAGGGCGGCACGACAGGTCTTATCACCTATATGCGTACTGACTCGATGAACGTTTCCACCATCGCGCAACAAGAAGCGCGTGAATATGTGATTGGAAAATATGGCAATGATTATTTGCCATCTGAGTCTCCAATCTATAAGACCAAATCCGCGAACGCGCAGGAAGCGCATGAAGCTATTCGCCCAACTTCGGCGATGCGCGACCCGGAAAAAGTAAAAGATTATCTCGACCCTGCCATGTTCAAACTGTATCGTTTGATCTGGCAGAGATTTGTCGCTTCGCAAATGGAACAGGCTGTTTTCGATACATTGCAGGTGGAAGTCACGGGCAAGACGAAAGACCATGAATATCTCTTGCGCGCTTCTGGCTCGGCGGTGAAATTCCCCGGCTTTTTGGTTGTCTATGAAGAAGCCAAGAATGAAGATATTAAGACAGAAGAAGACGAAGAGAATGTAAAGATCCCTGTAGGTATTGCGGAAGGACAAAGCCAGGAATTGGTGCGCCTCATTCCCGAACAACATTTTACGCAGCCGCCGCCGCGTTTCTCAGAGGCCTCATTGGTGCAGGCATTGGAAGAAAACGGCATCGGACGGCCCTCCACGTATGCGCCGACGATCTCAACGATCCACCAGCGCGGTTATGTGGAGCGCGTGGACAAGCGCCTGATCCCAACGGATACTGGGTTGCAGGTCAATGATCTGATGGTGGAATATTTTCCAGAAGTGGTGGATTTTAATTTCACCGCCCACATGGAAGAAGACCTCGATAAGATCGCAGATGGCGAAATGATATGGACCGATGCGATACGCGAATTCTATACACCCTTTGCGGAAGATATCAAAAAGGCGCAGGCAGAAATGCCTGTCACCAAGAGCGGACCTGAACCGATTGGTCGCTCATGCCCAACATGCGGAAAGGAACTCGTCATTCGTTATGGGCGTTTTGGAAAATTCATTTCATGCAGCGGCTTCCCTGATTGTCGTTACACCGAGCCGTGGCTGTTGAAGATCGGCGTGAACTGTCCCACCGATGGCGGCGAATTAGTTGAACGCAAGACCCGCAAGGGACGCACTTTCTTTGGCTGTGTTAATTACCCGAATTGCGATTTCACTTCATGGAAGAAGCCGCTCGCCAAGCCCTGCCCCAAATGCGGCGGCATGTTGGTGGTTGCCAACAAACGTGAAGCGCAATGTATCAAGTGTTCTGAATCCTTCCTGCTGGAAGAGATCATGCCCGAAAGCGTTGAATAAAAAGTAATGCGAGATTTCACTCGCAGAGCTTCAAAAAAAGCGACATAAACGTCGCGGCACTATAACGGAGAAAAAAATGCACTTTATACCCAATCTTTATCTTGACCCTGGTTCTGGGAGTATCCTGATCCAAATCGCAATCGCTGTCCTTTTGGGGTTAGGCGTTGCCCTGCGCGCTTCGTGGGGTTCGATCAAAAAACTTTTTGGTGTTAAACCCAAGCAGGAAGAAGACGACGATTCGGAAAATGTCCAAAGCTGAACAGCTCTCCGCTTCTTTTCGTGACCCGAGCGGGTTCCTGTTTACTGACAAAGGAATCCTGTACCGACAGATCAACCGCGCCTATTCCAACGATTACGCGCGGTTGATAGATTCTGGGTTGTATGGGAGATTGGTCAAGGCCAACTTGCTGATCCCGCATGTTGAGTCGGACCAGTTGCCGGCTAAGTCAGAAGCGGCATTTAAAGTTATCCAGCCTGAACGAGTCCCTTTCATCTCTTATCCTTATGAATGGTCATTCAGTCAGTTGAAAGACGCAGCTTTGGCGACTTTGTCAATCCAAAAACGTGCGTTGAAATTGGACATGTCATTGAAGGATGCCAGCGCCTATAACATCCAATTTGTGCGCGGCAAGGCGACCTTGATCGATACGCTTTCTTTTGAGGCATACAAAGAAGGGCAACCGTGGGTGGCCTATAAACAATTTTGCCAGCACTTCCTCGCGCCGTTAGCGTTGATGAGTTATCGCGATGTGCGTTTGAGTCAATTAATGCGTGTGTATATTGACGGCGTACCGCTTGACCTTGCAAGTGAATTATTGCCTGCAAAGACTAAATTCAATTTTGGACTGCTCACACATATCCACATCCATGCCAGCGCACAAAAAAGATATTCCGACAAAGCGGTAGCGCCGCGTGCAATGGGCATGAACAAACAGGCATTGACAGGGTTGATAGAAAGTCTTGAAAATACAATTAACAAATTAACCTGGAAACCTGCCGGTACCGAATGGGGTGATTACTACGAAAATACGAATTACACCGATTCGGCTTTTGAACATAAGAAAGTGCTTGTGCGCGAATGGTCGGTTGAGAAGAACCCCGCCTTGGTCTGGGACCTCGGTGGGAATACCGGAGTGTTCAGCCGCGAAGCTGCTTCGTCGGGTGCATTCACTGTTTCCTTTGATATTGACCCGGCTGCGGTGGAACAGAATTATCGAACTGTAAGATCAAATAAAGAGCAGAATGTACTGCCTTTGATTTTAGACCTGACCAACCCAAGCCCATCGCTCGGCTGGGATAACCGTGAGCGTGATTCCTTCGGTGCACGCGGTCCCGTAGACATGGCACTGGCGCTGGCCATCATTCATCACCTTGCCATTTCAAACAATGTTCCATTACCGCAGTTGGCAGACTTTTTTGCAGCGCGCTGTACATGGCTGGTGATCGAGTTTGTGCCCAAGTCGGATTCACAGGTGAAGAAGCTGCTGGCTTCACGCGAGGATATTTTCCCGAATTACACCCGCGAGGGATTTGAGGCGGCGTTCGGCTCTCGTTTTAAAATACACAAGGCGGAGGCGGTACGTGATTCGGAGCGAACCTTGTATTTAATGGAAGTACGGTCATAAATTACCATATAAGGCAGTTGCATTAGGATGTATAATCAGGAAAACGAAACTGGACAAAGGAGTCTCTTATGGATTTTATAGTAGCCTTAATTAAAAAATTACCCCTAGTCCCAATTGCCTTGTTCATTGTAGGAATTATCCTGGGGTTATTGGTTGGGTGGGTGGTCGCGCCTGTAAAGTTCGTGGATGCCACACCTTCCTATTTACGTGCGGATTTGCAGGAAGATTATCTGCGTATGGCGATTGACTCCTACAGCATTAATCCCAATCCAAATTTGGCCGTTCAGCGCTGGAATGATCTTGGGGCGGGGGCGAATGAAGCTTTGCAGAAAATCCAGTCTAATCCTGGGACGATTAACCAAGCGGCTCTCAATTCGTATGCCGAATTGGTTCGAAATGCGACAATTGCAAACGGACAGTCGCCCACTGGAACTGCGAGCGGTTCGTCAATGACCAAGACCGCACTGATCATTTTTGCATCAGTTTTGGTGCTGGGCGTGGCGGCAGCAAGCGCTTTTTACCTTTACAGACTATTAGGAAAACGCGGCAGTGGTGAAGTGACAACCACCATGCAGGCCGTTGAGATCAACCGCCATGCCGAGAAGACTGATTTTGAAGTGATGGGATTGGTCAAGCCGATCATGCAGACCATGAGCACTTACCTGATCGGTGATGATTTGTATGATGAATTGTTTGAAATTAACCCGCCGTCCGGCGGCAAGTCTTTGGGACAGTATGGGGTGGGAATCTCGAAGGATATCGGAGTTGGCGGCCCACCGAAGAAGGTCACTGCTTTTGAGGTCTGGTTATTTGATCACAATGATCTTAAAACCGCCACAAAGGTTTTGATGTCGAGACATGCTTATAACGACCCTGAGATCCGTGGGCAACTTGAACCCAAAGGCGAGTTGATACTCATTGAACCTCAGGCGAAGATCCTTTTGGAAACAGACACCTTGCAACTGCTCGGAACTGTCATTGACCTTGAGTATGGCAAAGGTCCGCAGCCGACAGATAGTTATTTTGAACGCATCACAATTGAGTTCGCTGTGTGGCCAAGGCAACAAGCTTCGTAGTATAAAAAGAGACCGCCTCGAAATTAAACGAGGCGGTCTCTTTTTATTAACTTTTTTATAACCGGTCTTATTCGATTTTCAAAACCTTGAATTTGATCGTTCCGCCGGGGGTTTCAGCTTCGGCAATGTCGCCGACTTTTTTATCCATCAGGGCGCGCCCGATGGGGGATTCGTAGGAGATCCTGCCTTTTCGTGGGTCCGCTTCCGTCGGACCGACAAGATGATAAGTCTCGATATCTTCCTGCCCTTCCTGGATGGTGACGTGTGAACCGACAAAGACGGTGTCCTTGTTTGAATTCTCTTGAATGATGGTGGCGTTGCGCAGGATCGCTTCAAGTTCCTGAATGCGTCCTTCTAGAAAGCCCTGGTCTTCCTTGGCCTTGTGATAATCTGCATTCTCTGAGAGGTCGCCCATTTGAATGGCAGAACGCAGGCGTTGTGAAAGCTCCTCGCGTTTTGGACCCTTCAATTCCTGTAATTCAGCTTGAAGTTTTGCCTCCCCTTCGAATGTAAGGTAATTAGCTTGATTCATATTGTGCGTTCCTCTTAAGAGATGGTTTTTTGATTGACGAAAGGGGGCGGATATTTTCCGTTTCCCCTTTTTTTGAAAAACAAGTTACGGCTTTTCAAAGGGATTGAATAACTTTTGATGTTCCTCAATGGCATAGCGGTCTGTCATGCCGGCAATGTAATCGCAGATCGTTCTTTCCAGTCCGCGTTTCTCGATGAAGAATTGGACATGGTCTGGAAGCATGGCCGGCTCGGCGCGATAAGCATGGAACAATTCCGAAATATTCCGCTCAGCCTTGACCTGCATCCTGACCACGCGAAAGTGGCGGTACAGCTTCTTATAGAGCAGGTCTTTCAGCTCGCGGTTGCGGCGCTGCATCTCTTCACTATAACCGATGATGTTGTGTTTTAGTTTTTGAACATCCAGCGCAGACTTCACCTTGCTGTCTTTGATGCGTTCTTCTGTGGCTTGCAGCATATCCGAGACCATCAGCCCAACCAGTTGACGGATCATGCGGTGGCGTTCCATGTCATTGAGAATTGGTCCGCGCCAGTTATAGGTTTCGCACAGGATCTCCCAGAGGGCAATGCCTTCCAGCAATTGCGGACTGATCATGCCGGACCTCAAGCCATCGTCAAGATCGTGGGTCGTGTAGGCAAGCTCATCTGCAACATTGGCGATCTGTGTTTCCAAATTGCCGCGCAGTTCGGGACTGAATTCGCGGGCATCGGAAATATCATATTCCGATTCATGCTTGACCATTCCTTCGCGCACTTCCCAGGTGAGGTTCAAACCGGGGAATTCAGGGTAGCGCTGTTCCAGTTCAGTGACGATACGTAACGACTGTTTGTTATGGTCGAAGCCGCCATAATCTTTCATCAGCCGCGCAAGGGCGATCTCGCCTGAATGTCCGAAAGGGGAGTGACCGAGATCATGTGCCAGGCAGATCGTCTCGACGAGGTCTTCGTTCGCACCCAAGGCGCGGGCCAATGTCCGGCCGATCTGAGCAACTTCCAGTGTGTGAGTGAGGCGCGTCCGGAAGTAGTCCCCTTCAAAATTGATGAAGACCTGAGTCTTGTATTCCAATCTGCGGAATGCGGTGGTATGCAGGATGCGGTCACGGTCACGCTGGAAGGAGGTGCGGTAATCGGGTTCGCCATCCAGATAGGCGCGGCCTTTCGAGTCCCTGCTCCGCATTGCATAGGAGGCAAGGCTTTTATCTTCGATCTCTTCAAGTTTTTGACGATTAAAGAACATGGCTGCCTTTTACTGGGAATGCATTTATGACAAAACCAGAACTATGATTTTATGCTATGTTTCTGTCGGTGATTTTGGAAAATGATGCAACCAGCGGTAGACGAAACTGTCATTGCGCCCTTTGAATTTTCTCAGGTTCTACGCAATGACATTTTGTGGGGCGAGAGGGGGTCGAACCCTCACAGTATCGCTACCGACGGATTTTAAGTCCGTTGCGTCTGCCTATTCCGCCATCGCCCCAAGCGACTGCTATTCTACTATAAATTTCTTTTCTGCTGTGTGAAAATTTTCAGGCTCTTTGAGCATGAATATGATATTGTAGGGGCGGGGTCATCCCGCCCCTACAATTGATTGCCATACAGCAACTTTATTTTGCTCACTCAAGACGCTTTGCAGTTCGCTCATATTCTCAAATGGGACCGCGCCCGCCTTGCGCAGGGACTCCTTCGGTGTGAATGCGGCGTGACCATATACTTTCATCCCCGCACGGACTCCTGCGGTGACGCCGGGTACGCTGTCTTCAATTACGATGCAGCGGGCGGGCGGTACATTGAAGGCTTTTGCCGCGGCGAGGTAAACATCCGGCGCGGGTTTGGGGTGCGGGACTTCCAATCCGCTGAAGACGGCGTTGACAAAGTATTTTGTGAGATTTGAGATTTTCAAACGAAGCATGATCTCTTCGCGGCTTCCATTGGATGCGAGGCATATCGGCACGGATAAACTCTCGATCAATTCCCGTACCCCTGCAACAGGGCTGAGTTCACGCTCGGTCAAAGCTATGAGACGTTCGTTGAAGGCCGGCAGAAAATCTGCGGGCGGAGTCCAATTCAATTTTTGAGAAGTGACTTCCAGCCTGTGATAAATGGCTACGCCGGAAAATTCCCGCTGATGTTCTTCGAGGTTGACGGGATGCCCATACTCGCGGAGCATTTCCACAAAGACCCGGTTGGCAAGCGGTTCGCTGTCTACCAGTACGCCGTCACAATCGAAGATGACAAGGTCGAAGGGTGTTGTTTTCATAGGAGCGGGGATTATACATGAAACCCCACTCATGATGTCATTGCAAAGGCTGGTGGTTGAGTAGCCGCGCTCTTGTTTTTCGCGGCGTATCGAAACCCAGCCTGAAGCAATCCAGAATTAATCCACGATAAAAAGTTTTGCGCCGGTGGTTGTGTGCGAACGATGCGGCTCGGCATTGTCAGCGACTTGATAACTGGTTCCCGGAGTTAGGACAAACTTCCTACCATCCTTAAGCTCGGTGTGCAATTCACCTTCAAGACAGAATAGGATATGTCCTTTCTCACACCAGTGGTCCGCCAGATAGCCTGCACTATATTCCACCATACGCACGCGGAGCGTATCAAATTGCTGAGTCCGCCAGAGCGCCATGCCTGTTTCACCTTTATGTTCAGTGGGGACGATCTCCGCCCAGTTCGTGATTCCGAAAGGGATGTTTTTCATATCCATGATGTTCCTCCAAATGTCAAATTATTTACACCCCATTATAAAGTCCATTCACCAGGGCACCCTGTTTCCCCATAAACAAAGATCTCCTGTTGAGAGCAGGAGATGTCTTAGTGATTTGGTGATTATATTAATTCATCAATTTTTTCTCGTAAGTCTTTGCATTTTGTGTAATTTCTGAACAATTGATGAATTAACGCAGTTGGGTAAGCTGACTCCGCAAGTTCGTAAGTTTTTTGTGTAGCCGATTCTATAATATTTGAAAGGTTGTTATTGAAAAAAGAATCAAAGTCAGCTACCGGATTCATTAATATTTCAGCTGGCACTTTATTAATCACTACATGAAGAATGAAGTAATTTCCGTAAGTGTATACAGCTCGTTCTCTACTTGTTTTATTTGACCTTAGCTCGCTTAAAAATTTCGAAACCGCTCTATATATCTTAATACATCTCCAAAGTTTGTGAACTTTAAGTTGCTCATTAAACAAATCTTTGTAAGGCACTTTTGATATATCATCCCAGAGTCTTCCTATTTCACGTTTGGCAGTTACTGAGTGCGCGGTTTCCTTGCTAGCGCAGGCTAGAGCAACCGTTGCCTCTTCTAAGCTACAGTTGTTCTCATCAAAGGGAATGACTTCATCTGTTCTTTTATAATGATAATTTATTCCTGAAAGCAATAGTTCAGTTTTCAATCTTTGTTGTTCTTGGTCAAGCGTTACGAAGTCTCTTTTTTCAATCTTGTTTTGGGTGTTGGAAGATATTGTGATTCTGTTACCAAAATTTTCAGGAGAATTCTCAAGAGGAATTAAACGAACAAAAACCTTTGCACTTTGAAGTTTGTCAGGAAATTTATCAAGTGCTATGCCCAAACTACCCACAGTTTGAGCGCCATTGATGATTGATAAGCTCTTACAGTCAAAAAGCCCTGTTGTTTTGCCAACTGTTCTTGCAGGCAGTGGTTTGATACTCTTACATAAAATTGTGACGCCGTTGTTAAAGTAAATAAAATTTTCTGGTTCGTTTTCTATAGTTCGTAGTATTCCCGAATTTATATCTGATAAACCTATGAAGTTTCTAATGTTTTCTGCAAACAACTTTTTTCGGTTATTTTTCCATAAGACAGCCAGATCATATGCGGAAATTTGTCCGTAATAGGCATTGTATGGTTCATCAATAGTTCCCCAATTCGAGAGAGAGATTTCGCTTTCTATTGGCTTGCCAGCAAGTATCGTATTTAATGAATCGTGCATAGATTTCAGATTGAAATCCGAGAAAAAAGCCCATTCGGTTGATTCATTCAAGAAAGCGACTAAGTCATTAATAATTCTTTGGTTGTGAATTGCAAAGCCTTTGCCCGTGTATGAAAGTATGATATTGAGCTTTATTTGACTTTCACCAAATGCCTCTTTTATGATGGCTAGTTTATTCTGAACCTTTTTATTGAATCTTTCATACTTTTCTTCAATCAATTCAGTAATCCCGCTAGTAAATTTTCTCATTTCACCAGTGTCTGGTTCGCCAGTACCATCGTCAATCTTTTTAGATTGCACAAGATACAAGATATTTTGTTGCTCATCGTAATAAATAGCGTCAATTCCGTTATCGTTATAATCGTCGGTAATTGAATTTGCTGAGTCTTCAATTGAGGATGAGGCTATGATGTGCAAAGCATAAGCAGCTAATGCCCTTGAATAAAATTGTTTCTTGATTTCTTCAGGGTTAATTGCTTTTATGTCAGTAAGGTCAATCTTGTCTGTAAACAAATTATCCAGAGCTTGTTTTATGTGGTTTACTTGAATTCTTGACATCATTGCCTCCAAAATTAAAGAATTAATTTATTATACCTGTTCCTTTTTTTAAAAAGCTCTTTCATCCCTTATAATTGACCTCGCCAATCAAAAATAGTAAATCCAAAATCGAAATTTCCCCCAAGAGCCGCTATGACAACCCTCATCGAATGTATCCCGAATTTCTCCGAAGCACGCCGACCTGAAATTATTGACCAGATCGTCGCCGCCATTCAATCGGTCAGCGAAGTGAAACTGCTGGACCGTTCCTCCGACTTCGACCACAATCGCACGGTGTTGACCTTTGCCGGTTCCCCTGCCGGAGTGGAGGAGGCCGCCTTCCGCGCCATCAAGATTGCAGCTGAATTGATAAACCTCGATCAGCATACAGGCGCGCATCCGCGCATTGGGGCGACGGATGTCTGTCCCTTCGTGCCGCTCTCCGATGCCACGATGGCTGACTGTATTGCCATTGCCCAAAGGTTGGGTAAGCGCGTTGGAAGCGAACTCAGCATCCCGGTCTATTTGTATGAGGCGGCTGCCACTCGCGCGGAAAATACTAACCTTGAAAATATTCGCAAAGGTCAGTATGAAGGACTCAAACTTGAGATCGAATCTGACCCAAACCGCAAACCGGATTTTGGTCCCAGCAAACTTGGCACAGCCGGGGCCACCGTCATCGGTGCGCGCAATCCGCTGGTTGCCTTCAATGTGTATCTCACCACCGACGATGTGACCATTGCGAAGAAGATCGCCAAGTCCATTCGTCACTCAACCGGCGGGCTTCGTTATGTGAAGGGACTTGGCTTGCTCGTGGATGGGCGCGCGCAGGTCTCGATGAACCTCACCAATTTCCGCGAGACGCCCGTTGCGCGCGTGGTGGAGACCATTCGGCGCGAAGCCAAGCGCTACGGCGTTGGCATTCATCACAGTGAACTCGTTGGATTGATTCCCCAAGAGGCTTTGGTGGATGCGGCTGTCTGGTACACCCAACTGGATCAATTTGATAAGGAACAGATTTTGGAGACGCGCCTCTTCGACAGTGGACCGCAGACCGCAGACGGTCAATCCGCGCCGAAACCTGCTTCTTTCATAGACGAATTAGCCGCCCCGACTCCCACTCCCGGCGGCGGTTCTGCCGGAGCCTTTGCAGGTGCAATGGCAGCAGGACTTGTCTCGATGGTTGCGGGGTTAACCATCGGCAAAAAGAAATATGCCGAAGTGGAAGCCGAGATGCAAGCCATCCGCGTGGTGGCGGAGAACCTGCGTGCAGAACTCACCCAAGCCGTGGATGATGATGCCGCGTCCTTTGAAGTGGTGATGGCGACTTTCAAATTACCCAAGGATACTGAAGAACAAAAGTCCACGCGCAATGCCGCTATTATTCAGGCGACACTTAACGCCGCTCACATCCCCTTGAATGTCTCAGAGGATGCAGTCAAAGTAATGGGACTCGCTCTTAAATGTGCCAAACACGGCAACGTGAACGCCATCAGTGACTCGATGTCTGGCTTTGCCATGGCGCGCGCGGCACTCACTGCCGCAGGCTATAACGTCCGCATCAATGTCCACTCCCTCGAAGACAAGTCCGCTGGCGATAAGATGCTCAAGGAATTGGCCGATCTGGAAAAAGAAGCGGATAAGCTTGAAAAAGAAATTCGCAAGGTCATGAAGGATCGCGGCGGAATATAAACTCCTGAGTCAACTCTGATGTCAATAATTCACATTACGCAGTGTCGTTCTGAGCGGAGCGAAGAACCTCTACGCTTATCTCAGAGACCCTCACCGCACAAGCGTGCGGCGCACACTTGCCCTGGCGGGCAGTGCCAGGGAGTGTCACTATCGCTCAGGGAGTCACGATAATGTGCGTAAGTTGAGTTAATGAGTACTACTTTGATATCAGAGTTGAATGTCTAATGAAAAATAATGTAGCTATTGTAGTTGCATGGCTTTTTCTGCTTACTTCCTGCGCCCCAGTTGATTTGACCTCTGTCCCAGAATTGGAAGTGACGATTCCGCCGAACCCTTCAGTCACTGGTACTTTTTCTCCCACACCTGAACTTGTATTTACCCCAACTCTCGCGCCGACGGGGACGCCTATCCCATGTGACCCGGCACTGTCGGACTATTGCATCGTTGACGGGAAATTTATCTTTCAAAATCCACTGGGGCAGGGGAGCGAATTGAGAATTGCCCGCAGCTATTCTTACGGCTCAACAGATGAAGGCAGGCGAGACCCGCATCGCGGGGTAGACATTGCCAGCACCGAAAGTACGCCTGTCTATGCCGCTGGAGCAGGTGAGGTGGTCTTTGCTGGGGCAGATGATAAAACCAAATTCGCCGCCTGGAAATATTACTACGGCAATGTAGTAGTGATCCAACACGCTGAAGGTTTGTATACGCTTTATGGACACCTTTCTAAAATTCTCGTGTCTTCCGGCGCTCATGTTGAAGAGGGTGACCTGATCGGCGCCGTTGGGCATACAGGCGTGGCCACGGGCAGTCATTTACACTTCGAGGTCCGCAAAGGCAGTGACTTTACCGACCAATTGTCCACTTGTAACCCTGAACTATGGCTTGTTCCTGAAGACGGCAAGGGGACAGTATCAATTACATTAAACACCAGTTATAAAGGTAAATTTCCGCGTCCATTTCAGTTGACGGAGTTAATCGAAGGAACTGGCGGTATTCCTAAAATTTATTACCTGACCAGTTACGCAAAAGGGTTTGATAACAACCAGGAGGATGTGGCAATGAGCGGGCTTGCTCCCGGTCAATACCAGATCGAATATTCCGATTCCATCGGGCTGCACAATCAGGTCATAAGGATCGAGGCCGGAAAACTCACTTTGGTCGTTCTGGATGTAAAGTAAATCACCATATACAGATTGACATTGAAAAGGTATGCGGTAATTGGAATTATGTGAACAGGAAGCAGTAATAAACCGCCTCCTGTTGTTTTCTTAATAGGAAGGAGTCCTGTGATGAAAAAAACTTTATTGGTTTTGGTAAATATTATCCTCTTTATAACTGCCTGCGCAACACAAACTGCCATACCCGCTAATACATCCGTTCCACTTACCGAAACTGCGACGGCTACAAATACATTTATTCCCACATCGGTCCTTACAGCCACACTTGTCCCGCCACTCCCGACTGCAACACCCATCCCTCACCCGATGAGCATTCTTGCCATGCGAGCGGGTAATTATCCGGGCAGTGAGATCACCATCGTAAAGGAATTAAACAAAGGATCAAACTACCGTCGTTATTATGCTTATTATCTTTCAGAGGGATTGAAAATCTACGCGTTATTGACCATCCCGGAGGGTGACACGCCCGAAGGCGGCTGGCCCGCCATTGTGTTCAATCACGGATATATTCCACCCAATGTATACCGCACAACAGAAAGATATATTGCGTATGTGGATGAAATCGCAAAAGCGGGCTACGTTGTCTTTCGAATTGATTATCGCGGGCACGACGCATCCGAAGGCGAAGCGACAGGCGCGTATGGCAGCCCCGGTTATCAAATTGATGTTTTGAATGCAGTTGCATCCATTAAGCAATTGCCCGAAGTGAATCCCGATAAGATTGGCATGTGGGGACATTCCATGGGCGGCTATCTCACACTGCGCGTGATGGTTATTTCAAACGATATAAAAGTTGGGGTGATTTGGGCAGGTGTTGTCGCTTCCTATACTGACCTGCTTTATAACTGGCGGCGCACTGGCTCATTCACGCCATCGCCCAGTTCGCGCGGGGTTGGCTGGCGTATAGCATGGATCGAAGAATTCGGCACACCCGAAGATAACCCTGTATTTTGGGATTCTGTTTCGGCCACATCCTATCTCGCCGATCTTTCTGGACCGTTGGAACTGCACCACGGAACCGAAGATGAAGATGTCCCTTTGGAGTTTTCCATCCGCCTTGCTGAGCAGGCGCGCAATGCAGGTCAAATCGCCGACTTGTATACTTACGAAGGCGATAACCATAATATTTCTAAAAACTTCTCAACCGCCATGCAGCGGACCATTGCCTTCTTTGATTTGGTTTTGAAATAATCAGTAGGTTAATTAACGTCAATAATGGATAAGCAAAAAACATAAATGTGTCGCCCTGAGGGAGCGTGCTGTTCGCGACCGAAGGGTCTCCGAGCGAGATACGAGATGCTTCGCGCCTGAGGAACGGCGCTCAGCAAGACACAGAAACATTATCCATTATTAACATTATTCATCAAAATGCAGGATCGCTAGATTGCCATCGAATGATTTTGCGAGATGTTCGGGCATTTGTCCCAATGTGTCTGCCACGCGTTTGCGGGAGCCAAAGCCTGGCAATACGATAAAGCTGCTGATTGCTTCGTGTTCGAGTTTCTCGGGTTTGAGATGTCCTTTGAGCGCTTCAAGTTCAATAAAATGGTCAGCATTTGCAACTGCGATCAAGGCTTCGAATGTCTGCATATAACTCGAATCCGTGCGGACTAACAACGGCACATTCAAGGCTTTTGCGAGGATAATATTTGCCTCCAACATACGGCGCAAAATGATTGGCGGGACAGTTTTGGCAGGGACTAAAAATAAAACTCGCTGCATGCTGTTCAATGGCAATTCAAGTTTGCCGATCATGACAGGCGTATCCGAACCCCAGATGACTTCATCCAAAACAGAGCCGAGCACGTTTTCGCGCAATGTCCGTTTTCCGCGCCAGCCCATGAGAATGAGCGAGGCGTTCTTTTCATGGGCGGTTTGCAGGATGCCTTGCGCATGTGATGAGGCCAAGCGCGGGATCATTTCGATCTCAGTTTCCGGGTCATTCATCAGGTCAGAGACGCGCCCAAGCAAATCCTTGTGAAGCGTAAAACTGCCGTCCCTGTCCTTGTCCATGACCGCATCACGCGCCACGCTGACGGCAAGCACCTTTCCTTTGGTTGAGTTCGCCAGCAAACTCGCAAGGGAGATGAGTCCCATGGATTGTTTCGAGTCAGCGATAGGAACGAGGATGCGCCCGAAGAGAGGCAAAACTTCCTCGTCTGCTTCAACAGTTTTCAGGTCAGGGGCGAAGCGCTGGACAATTAATGGGGAAGTAATTGAAGTAAGGAGGATCATCAAGATAGCGGCATTGAAGAGGGTGGAGTCAAAAAGTCCGGTTTCCAGGCCAATCACCAAAGTTGGGATGGTCACGGCGGCTTGTGCGTGGGAAAGGCCGTAAACGGTCCAGAATTCTGATTTGGTGTATTTATAGATTTTTGCGGTGATCCATGCGGCGATAAATTTGGAAGCATAGGCGACAATGGAAACGCCGACGGCAATGGCAATCGTTTTTGGACTCTTGAGAAAGGTGAGCGGATCGGTGATGAGACCGCTATAAAGAAGAAAGACAGGTATGAAAAATGATTCGCCGATGAAAAGAACGTGGCTGTTAACGGGGCTGTGACGCGGCAGCATGGAGTTGACCGCCAGCCCCGCAAGGAATGCGCCCACAACTTCATGCACACCGATGAGTTCCGCAAGGAAGGCGGAAATAAAAAGCACGACGATGACGAATTGAAATTCAACCGCGCGGCCCGTAAGTTTTTGAAAGATAAATTTGCCGACGCGGGGCAGCCCAAAGATGATAACAGCGGTGAAGATCAGAAGCATCACGAGCAACTGAATAAAATAGCTGACTGTGATCCCTCCGCCTGATTTTGCACCCAGCACAACTGCGAGAACAATGAATGCGCCAATGTCTGTGAGGACCGTTGCGCCGGTTGTGACGGCAATTGCCTCATTGCGGGTCACGCCGAATTTTGTCAGGATGGGAAATGCGATCAAAGTGTGTGAGGCAAAGGCGGAGCCAAGTAGGATCATTCCCAGCCAGTCGAGTCCGAGGATGTATCCAAGCGCCATGCCCATCAGTTGCGGACATATAAATGTGATCAGCCCGAAGACTAGGGCGCGTGTACGGACGCGCATAAATTGGTTAATATCAACTTCAAGCCCTGCGCTAAACATGAGATAGACAAGCCCGATGGTGGCAAGGAATTGAATGCGGTCACTATCCTGCATGAGCCCAAATCCGTGCGGCCCGATCAACATACCGCCGATGATGATGCCGATAATGCCGGGCAGTTTCAGCCTCTCAGAAAGGAGCGGCGTGATGAGGATGATGGTCATTGCAAGCAGGAAGAAACCGACCGGTTTGTTTAAGAGTTCAAGAAGCATGAAGGAGACCTTTTGAAGGATGAATTATTAGGGAAGAGAGGAATGTAAAACCATTGCGCACCCTTTTATTTGAGGCTGGATTTTAACTGAGCAATGTGGTCAGGGGTCGTGCCACAGCATCCGCCCACTATTTTGACGGGCCATTGCGAGGCATGTTCGCAATAGGCATTCGGGTTTTCAGAATCAGTATTGACCCAGCCTACCTTTTCATCGGCATAACCAATATTGCCATAAGCGATCAGGGGAAAATCCCTGCCACATGCTGTTTGTAATTCAGCGAGCGGCTTGGCGAGGGTGGGGGTTGGTCCGCAGTTGACCCCGATGGCGCAAATGCCAAGCGGAAGTAATTGACTTGCCGCCTCGGTGAGCGTTTCGCTCGAAAGGATTCTGCCATCACAGTCATAGACAAAACTGACAACCACGGGAGTGCCTGTGATCGTGGCAAGTCTCGCCATGATAACGGCTTCACGGATCGTGTTGATGGTTTCGATCAGGATCAAGTCCACTCCGCATTCGACGAGGTGATGAACGCGCTCGGAGTGCTCAGCGCGAAGTTCATCATCTGGTGGGACAAGATCTGGACGATAACAATCTTCGAGAGTGGAAATGGAGCCTGCTACGAAATGCGGCTTGTCTGATGGAACATTGGCAATTGCAGCGCGGGCAATATTCACTGCGCGGCGTGTAAGTTCCAAGGCACGGTCAGCGTTGCCACTGAGAGCCAGCGCGCGGCGATGCGTGCGGAAAGTATTCGTGGTGATAATATCTGCGCCTGCGCGAAGATAGTCTTCATGGATCTGTTGCAGGATTTTTGCATCACGATCATTCATTAGCGCGTTGGCAGACCAGAGCGGCAGTCCTGTATCCACGCCGCGGCGGTTGAGTTCGGTGCCGGTTGCGCCATCGAGAATGAGTTGATGAGACTGAAGCGCTGAAAGAAAGGATGTTGTATTCATCTATAGGAAGATCGAATCTGAGCCGTCCACCGCGCCGCTGAATTGATATCTTTCCAGGACCGCTTCGATGATCCTTGTGTTCTCGGGCGAAACCTCGGTAAATTCAAAACCGATATCGAAATATTTCGGGCTTTCATCCTGCCGGCACCAGGCCACTCGAGCAGGGATGAGGATGTGTGTGGTCGTTAAATCTGGCGTATCCTCGGGGAATGCAATTTGGATGGAAAACTGGAGATTGACATCCAGCGCTTTTTCACCAGTGACCATTGCGCCCTTCAAGGTGAGGTCAACAATGTAGCCAAGAAGTCTCTTTTGCTGGGCTTCAAATACCGGCGTGAAAGCCATTAACTTTTTGCGTGATTCTTTTCTGGCGTGAGTCATCGTATGCTCCTTTTGCTTATAGGCCAAGCTACAAATTGATTATAGCAACACAACGTCCACAATTTCACCTGCGCTCAATCCGTTTGCGTCGGGGTGGATGCGCAAGAGTCCGTTGGCGGAAGCAAGCGTAAATATCAAATTGCTTTTTCCAAAGATCGGTTCAGCCATGTAACTGGTCACTGACGACTGACCAACGTTTACTAACTTCACCGGCCACCAATCTTCACGCCCCGCTTGCGATGGAAGGTTCACGGTTAATTTTGCCTGCACGGTAGCTTTGGGTTTTGGCAGCGCGCCTAATAATTTTTCGATGACGGGCACGACGAATAAATATCCATTCACCAATGCGCTGACGGGATTGCCCGGAAGCCCGATCACTGCTTTGTGATTACACACACCCAAAATAGTCGGCTTGCCCGGGCGCGTGTTGATGCCATGCACGAGCACACCGGGTTCGCCCAGTGTGCGGATGACTTCGGCGGTCATGTCTCTGGTGGATGCGGATGAGCCTGCGGTGATGATGACCATGTCACATGCGGAGAGCGCCTTCGCCGCCGCTTCTCTCAGGACCTGAAAGCTGTCACTAAAAATCCCATAGCGGACTGCTTCCCCGCCAGCTTTTTCGACCAGCGCCCCGAGTGTATATGAATTAATATCTCGCACTTGTCCGGGACGCGGCGTTTGGCTTGGGTCAATCACTTCATCGCCGGTGGAGATCAAGCCAACACGCGGTTTTCTGGCAACTTGAATAGATGTGAATCCCAACGCCATCAACCCGCCAATTTCTGCGGGGCGGATGAGAGTCCCTTTTGGAATGACCAATTGATCTTGAGCTACATCCTCGCCAACGCGGATGACATTCTCGCCTTCGGCTACAGATTTGAAGATTTCGATTTCGGTTTGTGTAGGGACGAGGTCACCTCGCCCCTTTTCGTTCATCAAACCTGGGCGGGGAGACCCCACCCCTACGATATGTTGTGTATATTCGATCATCACGACCGCATTTGCACCATCCGGCAGCATCCCGCCGGTGTGGATCAATGCGCATTGACCTGCGCCGATTACAAAGGATGGAGTATCTCCCATTGGCACTTCACCGATCAATGTCAGATATGCGGGCAAAGAGTCTGTCGCTCCAAAAGTATCTTTTGCGTGGAGGGCGTAACCGTCCACGGTGGTGCGGGGGAAGTCTGGTAGTGGGTGGGGGGCAAATATGTCCGCCGCGGTAAAGCGCCCGAGAGCGTGGACCATGTCTATTGATTCAGAGGCAATGACCGGCTGGGAGAGATGCGAGAGCAGGAGAGTCCGCGCTTCGTCGGGGGGGAGGAGGGTCAGGAATTCAGGCATGAGAGTCGGTCAAAGGTTGAAGGTCAAAGGTTGAAAGTTAGCGAAGCCAGAAGGTTAGGGTCAAAAAATAAGTTGTTAAGCCAAACACGGCGAGGGCGGTGACATTAAGAAGTACCCAGTTCGGTTTGCCGCCGAGTGAGATGTGACGCAGAAGCAGGATTTGTAAGATGGCAAAGGGAAGGGTTAGAAATGCGGGCCAGAGAATGGAATAACCGAGGATCGGCGCAAGGGCGAAGATCACGTATGCCAGCGCAATGAGGCTGTGATGTAGCGGGACGGCGCGTTCCCAAGTGAGAAGGCGTAGAAGGGTGGCGCGTTGATATTTCTCGTCTGATGGAAAGGAAATAAAGTTAAGGATAAGGAAATATGCGAGGGCAAGCGCGGTGAGCGGAATGATGATAAAGACGAGCAAGCGATGATTTTCTTTGGCTTGTAGAAGAAAACCAATGGATGGGATGACATAAGCGATATGCGTGGCAAGGGTTAGTTCGCCGAAGCCGCGCTCAAGCAGTCGGACGGGGGGGATGGCATAAAGAATGATAAGGATGAAGGATGAAAGCAGAAGGATGAAAGCAGAAAGAGCGAGTGACTGATTAATGTAGAGAAGATAGATAATAAAGGCGGCGACTGTCAGCGTAGCAATTGAGATGTAGAGTGCATTGTTGCGGATCGTCTCTTTTTGTTTGGGAGTCTCGTTTTCAAGGAGTGGTTCATTGTGCGGCCGAAAAACTTCAGCAAGCAGGAACATGCTTAATTGTGCGAGAATAACGCCTGTCAGCCCTAGCCAAAATGCGGCAACGTTAAGTGGCTTGCCAAGATAGGCAGGGATGCTGGCGCCGAGAGTATAGGTCAGCGCGGCGAGGAGGAGGTGGAGGGGATGGGTGAGTTTTATCAAGGCGGTTATCAGTCGTCAGCTATCAGTAATCAGTCGTCAGTGGATGAACAGTAAAAAGGGAAAAGTAAAAAGTTTGTGGTCAACTCCGCTGGTTGAGTAGCCCTGAGCGTTCTTTGCGAAGGGTGTATCGAAACCACCGGAGGTTAGATACATTTCGAGAGATACTCTTCCAGTCGTTCAACGGCTTGCGGAAGATTCTTTCTTCCAAGCCCTAATCTAAAATGATTATTGGATTCGTCGTACATCGTGCCGGGGAGAAGCAGAACGCCAGCCTGTTTGACAAGTTTATCGCAGAAGTCTTCAACATCGCCTTTGAGGAGACGCGGAAATCCCATTGAGCCAGCTTGCGGACGAGTCCAAGTGAAAAGGGAGGAGTAAGAAGTAAAAAGAGAATCAATGATGGTGAGATTATGTTTGATGATCTTAAGGTTTCGCTCAGCCAGTTGTGTGCGATGACGCATGGCAACTTCGGCAAGAAATTCACTCGGTGCAGAGTTGCAGATGGTGGTGTAATCTTTGAGCGCAGCCATGCTTTCGTAGACTTTTTTATTCTTAGTGGCAACCCAGCCGATCCGCAGACCGGCAAGCCCATAAGTTTTGGAGGTGACACCGAGCGAAACAGCATGGTCGCCCAAATCACAAGCGGCGGGGAGTTTATCTGCGGGGTTGTATTCTGATTCGCGGTAAACCTCATCAGAGAAGAGCAGCAGACCATTTTCCTGCGCGAATTTGTTCAGTGCATCAAAGTCCGCGCGGGACATGAGGTAGCCAGTGGGGTTGTGCGGCGTATTGACGACAATGACCTTCGTGTTTGGTCTGACTAATTTTTTCAACTCCTCAAGGTCAAGCGCCCAATTGTTTTCCTCGCGTGCCTGCCAGGGAGTCACGTCACAGCCGATACCGCGTGCCACTTCGGCGAGAGATTGATAGCCGGGTGTGTGCACAATGACATGATCGTCCGCTGTCAACATTGCGTGCATGAAAAG
Organism: Chloroflexota bacterium; assembly: GCA_016219545.1. Taxonomy (GTDB): domain Bacteria; phylum Chloroflexota; class Anaerolineae; order Anaerolineales; family Villigracilaceae; genus Villigracilis. The sequence continues at coordinate 38,689 of JACRMH010000023.1, forward strand.
ATAGATGGCTGCTCCTGCACCGGTATGGACAAGGATATGTTCAGGCTGGACGCTGGTGTAAAGATTGCAAATCTCTTTACGCAAGGCAGGATTACCCTGCGATTCAGTATAGCCAAGCCACACATTTTGAAATTTATCCGCCGCGCCTTCTTCAAAGGCAAGTAAGTCCGCGATGGGCATGGCTTCACAGTCTGAGGAGCAGAGCAGGAATTCGGTGTTGAATTCGTATTTGGCGAAGTAGCGTTCAAGTTTGAAGGGAGGCAGATGCATATAAAACCTTTTTTTACCACGAAGGTCACAAAGATACACAAAGGAAAACCTTCGTGTACCTTTGTGGTTAAGAAATAACTTTTTTCAGATCGCGATAATGGAGTTGATTGTGCAGGTACAACATCTTAATCATTTCGCGGATCGTAGTTAATTCAAGAAATGGATGGCGGCCTTTAATTTCAAGTTCAGATTCCTGCAAGCCGGAAACCCATGCAATTGAATTGGCGCGTATGGATTTATATTGCTCCAGCAATTCGGCGGGTGAGAATTCCTTTGTCTTTTGCTGCTGGGACTCGTTGTAGCGGTCAACGGAAAAATCGTCCGGCGAACCGGCTCCGCCCTGACGGATGGACTCGAATAATTTGATAAGTCCACGCTCGGAGGTGACGAAGTGTGAAAGCACGCTGCGGACTGTCCATGTTGTGCCTTCGGTGTAGACTTCGGCTTGCCACTGATCCTCTTTCAGGTTGGAAAAGTTGGCGATGAATTTATCTCCTTCGGATTTTAGTTTTTCTGCAAGTTCAGCGATCTCGGACATAAGCTCTCCTTTAAAGTTGTGGTCTCGATACGCCTTTCGAAGGCCACTCGAGGCTACTCGACCACCAAGGTATTTATATAAGTGAATATCCGCCGTCAACGATGATGGTCTGCCCGGTAATATACTCGTTCCTGATCAGAAATTCGAGAGTGGATGTGATTTCATCGAGCGTGGCGGCACGTTTGAGCGGAAGGCGGTTGACAAGTTTATCCCACTCTTCGGGTGTGACCACATCCGAAGGCAGGATCAAGCCGGGGGCGATGGCGTTGACGCGAATGTTTGGGGCAAGGGATCGCGCCAGCAACTTGGTCAATGACTCTAACGCGGCTTTGCTAACCGTGTAGGAAGGATAGCGGCTCCATGATTTTTGCGCGGCGATATCTGAAACGTTGACAATGAGTCCGCCCGCTGTCATTCGTTTGGCGGATTCTTGTGCGAGAAGAAATGGCGCACGCAGGTTAAGGTCGAGAGCGGAGTCCCAATCTTTTAGTTCAAGGTCTTGTGGGTTTCCAACGGGCATGATGGCGGCGGAGTTGATAAGCAAGTTGAAAGTTGAAAATTGAAAGTTGAAAGAATCGAGAACAAAAAATAGGGATTTGATTTGTTCCGGCTGGGTTAAGTCGGCTTGGATAAGGTGCGCTTTGACGCCAAGCGATTCAACTTCGCTTTTGGTTTGGGCGGCTTGTTCTTCGGCGGTGTGATAATGAAGAAGAAGGTCATAACCCATGCGGGCAAGTGACAGTGCAAACGCTCTGCCAAGTCTGTGCGCAGACCCGGTAACAAGTGCGAGGGAAGGTATTCCAGATTCGTTCATAAAGAATTCTGATGATTATACCTGTCGCGCCATGCGCGGAAGACCTCTATTTTCTTTCAATGTGCGCGATGAATTATTTCAACTTTCCCCATAAACCATAGCCTTCATTTCTTCTCTTCTCGCGCCGTTCATGCTGTTCGTGGATTTGCTCCACGTGATCCATTTTTTCTTCAATTGCGGCTTCAAGCCATAGGCGTCCCTTTTCTGCCGTGGCATGACTTCCCGCGCCATACGCACCGGTTTTCGAGTCGTCATCCCATGGTGGATTCGCCACGAGAGAGCCGCCTTCGATCCAGTCCATGTAGTAGTCAGGCGTGGCGACAAAATCAGTTTCGTCTACAACTCTTTCCATGTGACATAGGTCCGGGCGCAGGTGAAGCAAATAGGACGTTTCGAGTTCGCAGGCATGACCCATGCCGCCTATCGGTGATGTTCGATATTTTTCCAAGGCTGCCGCGCCAATGGAGCCGGATGTATGCAGGAAAGCCGTGGCACAAAAAATTCTGCGATGACGTTCGCCTGCGTATTTTACGATGTTCACTAAAAATGATGTGTTGCCGCCATGTCCGCTCATGAAGTAGAAGCGGTCAAACCCGCGTGCGGCGAGAATGTCTATGACCGCCAGCCAGAAATCCTCGAAGGCGCGCCCGCCGGCATTGAGAGTCGCGGCAAAGGATGAGCGATGTGTGCTGACACCGTACGGCATGACCGGAAAAGACCAACAGCGTGTAGGCGTTTTGGCAGATGTGCCTTGAGCGATTGAGTCAATAATGAGGGTGTCTACTGAGAGGGGGAGGTGGAATCCATGTTGCTCTGTGTGACCAATGGGAATTAGAATCACTTTGCCGCGCTCGGAATCAGGTGGCAGAAAAGTTGTCGTTGCGGGAATGTGAGGTTGAAAGATGAAAGAAGAAAGATGAAAAGCGGATTGAGGGTCGAGTCCCTGAGGCGCGAGGCAATATACCCGTGTGAAACCGTCGTCGCGCAGACTGTCTAGCAGGTTTGCCACAACCTGAAAGAAAATCGGCTCCGGCAAGGCGAGTCCACTGCCACGCCAACCGAACGGGACGGCTGGCAGGAGTCCGATGCGGGGCGGATTGCTCAATTGGTCAGCAAGCAGTTCCAGGTCATAGCCTGAACCGAGCGGGAGGACAAGCGGCGTGTCGCGCGGAAGTTCGGCAACCTCCGGCCAAGTCAATTCATCATAATTAAATATACTTCGTGTAGGCATAATAGGACTAACCTTTTTTTTCTTATAAAACACCGAAAAGAAACCTAAGCTTCAATATCATTCAACAACGCGCGCAAGGCGGACAACTCTTCTTTCGAGAGGGTAACGCCTTTGCCCATCTTTTCATGGTCAGCCGACCAATCGCGCAGATCGTATTTGGGTTCGCGGTCGTTCCAACTGATGAGGTTGAGTTCCTTCGCCCAGCCGGATGAAGAGGTGGACAGTGTGCCGATCTTTTTTGTGATTTCAAATTTTATTTCAGACATTTTGATTCTCCTTCCAAGTTTTAGACCCTAAGGGTTTTCTTGGCTATCAATCGCCTTGATATGCCAAACCGTCCTGCCAGACGTGACGAAGATTAACGAAAGAAACCCTTAGGGTCTGTTTTTACCCTTCCCACACCCTTTCAATCACCTTCTTGACCTTCTCTTCATAAATCCGAATCAACTCCCGATTGCCGCGGACAATGGCGCGCTCGGTCTCGATGCGGGCGACGATTTCGCGCTGGATTTTCAGCGGTGGTAGGGGAATTTCCCGCTCATACACCGTGCCCTGAGATATTGAGGGCTGTCCACCTTGTTTTGCATATTGATTTAGATTTAATGAAGTCAAAAGATGATATAAATATGTTTGGTCGATTTTAAGTAAATATTCAGTTACGAATAATGCATTATCTGTAATCCAGGATTGTGGCATCGTCAAATGGACTACACCACAATATGCACCTACTCGCCCAATAATAAGAGTTTCCTTTTCTGTAAAAAATTCGTTGTGGTAGCCTGTAATACCATTGCCACCATAAACAGGATACTCGCCTTCCTCGCGGTCTTTTTCTGAAAGGGATTTTCCACTTGATAGTTTGAATACATTTTCTAACTTTACTTTTTCCCATTCATCTACACCTTCAGGTAAAAGCTCATCAAGTTCAAGTTCAATGTCTGGTTTCCAGCCTTCGACGACCTGACGTGCACCGTCTATGATGCGCTGGTAGGCGGCGATTTCGTCCACGAGTTGACGCTGGATTTCGAGCGGTGGCAGGGGGATTTGGAGATTTCTGATAACCGATTGCGAAATATTTGGCTGTGCTCCACCGCTGCTAATAGACACCAAGTAATCAGTTTGGCTTTTCAGTAAAAGATAAAGAAATTCTGGAATAAATTTATCGTTAGGGAAGACGCCACAAATTGCTTGATTGGTAGTGGCTTCAATTTTCAATATGCCAACTTGTCCAGCAGTTGCTCCATACATTGCAACCAAAACAGTGTTAACTGGAAATATCTTTGCTGATGAATTCTTCAAGCCGAGTTCAGTAATTTTTTCTTCGGCGTTATAAACAAATCCTTGGGCAACTTCTCCACTTTTTAGCCACGGTATTGTGCCATTTTCATAATATTCGTTTTTGCTTCGTAATGGTGTGCCGCCAGATGATGTTTCGCAAATATCACCTAATTTCACCATTGGGTGTGTTTGCTTTCCGATTCGAATTACTTCGCGGTAACGGTCAGCGCTGAGGTTGTAGTCACTCTCTTCCAGTTTAGAAATTGAAACCAGTAAAGCCGAATCAGTTTTGGGGGCGAAAGAAGCGGTTTTTCCATCCTGTATACAAACCCTAAAGGTCTCTAAGACCTTTAGGGTTTCTGGTAAATCATTCTTGTCAATCGGGCGGCGTTGCGCGCCCAGATCAAATCCGTCGTTTTCGACTTTGACGAACAGAACCTTATCGGTCTTTTTGGCGAGGCTCTTATCCAAAAACAGAATGGAAGTCTTGACACCTGAGTATGGATTGAACGTGCCCGCAGGCAGAGAGACCACCGCCCATAGGAAATTATTCTCGATCAGATATTTGCGTAATTGCTTGTACGCCCCCGCCGATTGAAAGATAATGCCCTCAGGCACGATGATGGCGGCGCGTCCGTTAGGCGTGAGATGCTCCGCCATGTAATCCACGAACAGCACTTCACTGCGGTTCGACTGCACCGAAAACTTTTTGTGCGGCATGATGCCGCCCTTTGGCGACATGAACGGCGGGTTGGCAAGGATCACATCGGCGTACTCGTTCCAGCGTTCCTCGCTGGCGAGCGAATCGTATTCGTGGATCTGCGGTTTGACGAAGCCATGCAAATACAGGTTGACGAGCGAGAGCCGCACCATATCGGGCGAGATATCATAGCCCGTGAAGTTCTCGTATATCTTTTGTTTTTCTTGTGTAGTTAGAGGTTTAGACCCTAAGGGTTTTAAGAAACCCTTAGGGTCTTGATTATTGTTATTGAGGATGTGCTTGTACGCCGAAATCAGAAAGCCAGCCGTGCCACATGCGGGATCAAGCACCGTCTCGTTCTTTTTTGGATCGACCACCTGCACCATGAAATCGATGATGTGATGCGGCGTGCGGAATTGTCCCGCGTCTCCCTGCGACCCGAGAACTGATAGCAGATATTCGAAAGCATCTCCCAACTTTTCAGAGTGGTCGTACGTGAAGTCGTTGATGGTCTTGAGAAAGAGTTTCAGCGTTTCGGGGTCACGGTACGGCAGATAGGCATTCTTGAAGATATTCCGAAAGAGTTCGGGCAGGTTCGCGTTCTGGCTCATGCGCGTGATGGCTTCGCCGTACAGATTCAACATCTCCACGCCGCCCATGCGCGGGTTGAATATCTCGCCCCAGCCGTACTTCTTGAACTCACCCTTGAAGAAACTCGCCTTCCCGCCCATCTCGATGGATTGCCTGTCCATGTCATCCATGAACTTATAGATCAACGCAATCGTAATCTGCTCCACCTGGCTCTTCGGGTCGGGCACCTTGCCCACCAGAATGTCGCGGGCAGAGTCAATACGGCGTTTCGTTTCGGAATCTAACATTATGCTCCTGGTTATCTGGTTATTAGACCCTAAGGGTTTTTAAAACCCTTAGGGTCTTTATTGTTATTTATATTTTAATCGTAATCATCTTCCGCAAACCATTTGGCTTGCCCGTCTGTCACCCATTCACTATGAAGTGACAAATACTCTTCCTTCGTCCCAAACCACTTCATCACTTCACCGCGATTGATCACAGTGGATTTTTCGTTCAGAATTATCCCATAGGATGAATATTTCCAGTCACGGAAGTCTTTCACAAATCCATGCTTCTGTGGGTTTTGATGAATATAGGCAATCACATTCCAAAACTGACGATCAGAGGTAATTGGCACGCGCCCGAATGGATGTTGAAATAAACTGCCTGTTCTTCCATAAGCCTTATTGATGGTTTTGGCATAAGCGTTGAAGAAATTTGAGAATTGGTCGCTAACGTATTTAGACCCTAAGGGTTTTCTTGTCCGACTCATTTCCTCGTTTGCAAGACTCCCTTGCCCCACATCACGATTGTTCACGGAAGAAACCCTTAGGGTCTCTTTATCGAGGGTCTTTTTATATTCAAGAATCTCCTCTTCCGATTTCACCCTCAAATCCACATGGAAGTGATTCCGCAACATGCAATATGCAAACGTATCTGCGACGGACGAGATATGTTTTTCATACAATTTCATGAAGAGATCGTAATTCCGCTCTTCAACGAAAATATTCTCGCCATTCACGCCGCGATTGTAGATATGATAATAGGTGTCGTAGAGTAAAGGTGATGGACTGGTCATATTATTTCAAGTTATAACCCCTAAGGGTCTTTAAGACCCTTAGGGGTTCGTTATCAAGTTAGGTAAACTGATTAAACGACACGTAATCTTTGATGTACTCAATAATCTTATTCCGCAATTCTATTGTTAAACTGCGCAAGAACTCACCGCCAGCGTGGCTGCCCATGATATAGGCAAAGTTGCCATCATCCACTTGCATTCTAAAATCATGGTCAAGCACATAAGTCATGAAGAAATTCTTTGCAGGTGTGAATTGCTTCTCGTCGGGCATGTAACGACTGTCGAACTTATCGAATTCCTCATCCAGCATTTCATCCTTGGATTTGAAATAGCCCTTCAACCCAAAGATCACTTCCACAATCTCACGCAAGGTCACGCGGCGGTCAATGCTCAAGGATTTGCGTAACTTCTCAAGATTGAAGAACTCCTCGGGCTTGTCGAAGATATTATCCTCAATATGCTTGATGATGGCTTCCATATCGCCAGCTTCGGCTTTTTCGACAGCAAATCCATCCTTCTTAATCTGTTCCTCGAACTTCTGGAAGTACATCCTATCCACGCGCATGCCTTCGGGACCGATGTGCGTTTCTCGAATGGCATTGAGCGCGTCAGCACGCTTGCTCTCGTAGGCATCGTAAGTGATGCCTGCTCCACCGCCTGTGTCTGTGCCAACGGCGCCAGCCCCGCTGCCGCTTTTGATCTTGGGTAGGTGTAAAACTTCGTTGTAATTGAAATCCTCTTCAAAGTATTCACAGTTGGCGAAGAAATCGAACAACTTGAATTGCTCTTTTTGCTTTGAGCCTACATTCTTCTTCCATGCCATATCAGAGATTTGGTCACTGAAATCATGCTTGCGCGTGCCGCGTCCCTTGATCTGGATAAAGTCAGTCGGTGAGAATACAGGGCGCATCAATGCCAAGTTGAGAATATCGGGGCAGTCATAGCCAGTGGTCATCATGCCCACAGTCACGCAGATGCGGGTCTTCCCTGTTTTATAGCTCTCAATGAAATTCGCTGAACCAGATAGGTTGTTATTTGAGAAGTTCATGGCAAATTGCTGGGCGTCCTGTATCCATGATGTCACCTGAACGGCAAAATCAGATTGATATTTGCCTTGGAACATCTTGTCCGCGATCTCATTCAACAGTTGCGTGATTTTGGTGGCGTGGTTCTGGCTTACGCAAAACACAATCCCCTTGCCGATTTCATCGCTGATTGGGTCGCGCAAGGCATTTTTCAGGAAGGTCTCACAAAAGACCCGATTCGTATCATCTGAGAAGAAGGACTTTTCAAAATCCTTCTTGATGAAGGTTTCCTCCACTTCTTCGCTTTCGTCTTCTTCCGTGGGCATGAGCACGGCATAGCCTTCATCGGAAAGCATCTGTGCGGTAATGTCCGTGCGTGCATCCACGACAACCGGATTGATGAGAAAGCCTTCCTTGACTCCATCCAATAGTGAATAGCGATAAGTGGGTACGCCGTTTTCACAGCCAAAGGTTTTATACGTATCCATCAAAACACGCCGTTCCCATTCACGCGGGGTGTTCTGATTTTCAGGGTCAAAGTTCTTTAGGTAATCTTTCGGCGTGGCGGTCAAGCCGAGTTTGTAACCGATGAAATACTCGAACACGGCGCGGCTGTTTCCGCCAATACTACGATGCGCTTCATCTGAAATCACCAGATCAAAATCATCAGGTGAGAAAACACGCTTGTATTTATTCTTGGACATGAAAGACTGAATGGTTGAAACGACTATTTCGGCTTTGCGCCAATCATCACGGTTTTCTTTATAAACTGCGGTTTGATAATCGTTTTTAAGCAGGATGTTGAAAGCTTTTTTGGCTTGATTTTCCAGTTCGAGCCTGTCTACCAAAAACAAAACGCGCCGTGCGTTGCCGGTCCGCAGAAACAACTTGATTACGGCGGCAGATACGAGCGTTTTCCCTGTCCCTGTTGCCATTTCAAACAGAAAGCGATCTTTGCCTTTCTTTACATTATCCTGAATGGATCTAACTGCTTTGAGTTGATATTCACGCAGAAAACGAAGTCCGTTATTCTGAACGAATTGTCCGCGCGTGCTTTCAGAAATCCATGAAGGGTCAGATTTGTAATCGGGCTTTTGAGTTGAAACGATATAGTCCCTGTCTACGACTTCGCGCATCAGGTTTCGTGGGTTGGGAGCGAATTTGGAATAACTCTCAAAGGAATCAGGAGAAGGAAATTTTGTTATCGGTTGTGGGTTGCCGCGTTGCAAATCCCAGAAATAATGAGAATTGCCATTGGAGAGAATAATAAAACGGCAATGCTGGGACTGGGCATACTTGCGCGCCTGTTCTTTCCCCGCCAGTGCATGTTTATCTTCTGATTTTGCTTCAAGGACGATGAAGGGAAATCCCTTTTTATCCAGCAAAAGGAAATCAATAAAGCCGTCTTTGGTTGTCTCAAAGTTTTCGCCAAGCGTACCAATATGGCTCTCGGTGATTTTGACATTATTCTCAAGGACAATATTTGCCTTGCCCTCGGCATTGTCAAAAAACTTCCAGCCTGCTTCCTTTAGCAACTCATTGATTTTGATTCTAGCTTTGGCTTCTTTTTGCGCCATAAATCCTCACCGTAATAAACAGATCCACTTACATGGCTCATTGGTGCAACTTGTATTGTCCAAGTATACTCTTTCCAATCCTGGCGTTATGATGCTTGGCGCTTTCACTTCGGCAGTAAATACCAATCGAGGAATCTCTCCATTCTTTCATACACATCCAATAAATTTTCGCGGCGTAAAAATCCGTGCAGCTCATCGTCATAGGTTTTATATTCGAAGTTCTTGCCTTCACGGCGCAAGGCTTCAACCCATTCTTCACTGGCTTCGGGCGGGACAATCGTATCGAGTAAGCCATGCAGGATCAACATTGGCTTTTGAACATTCTTCGCCTCGGCGATGGGGGAGCCTTTAAGATAGATGCCGAGATTCTCAGCCGGATGACCTAAAAAGATTTCTGTATAAAGCCGCAGACGTTTTTCACATTGCGCCCACGAACTGACCAGATTTGAATCGCCATACTTCATCACGCCGCACGCAAAAAGATATTCCGGGTCGCGCGCCAGGGAGCAGGCTGTCATGTAGCCGCCATAACTTCCACCGGCAATGCCAATGCGGTCTGGCTTCACATCTTTGAATGTCTGCAAAAATTTTGCGCCATGCAGACAATCCTGCGTATCGCCGACGCCCCAGTCGTTGTAATTAGCGCGCTCGAATTCCTGCCCATAGCCTGTCGAGCCGCGATAATTTGGCGCGAGGTAGGTGTATCCCTTCGCCGTAAAATATTGCGCGAGTTCGTCCCAGCCATAAACGTATTGATCCTTCGGTCCGCCGTGCGGATATAAGATCGCCGATCCATTTGATTTTTCGGGGCGGAATAAAAAGGCGGGAATTTCAAGTCCGTCAAAACTTTTATAGGAGACCGTTTCCGGCATCGCCATTTTATTTAGCGTAGCGGCCAGCGCCGGCGGATTTGAAAAAGTGAGTTGGGTCACTTTTTTGCCCGGCAATTCCATGCGATAAAGGTCAGGTGGAAGTATGGGACTCTCGAACTCGAATGTGATATAGGATTCGTCCTGCGCCCAATTCGGATTCGAGTGAAGTCCCGGCTCGCTTCTTAATTCTGACATTTGGCCTGATTCTGTTTCTATGAGCATTAACTCAAACGAGCCGCTCCTGTTCAACACCACCAACAATTGATTCCCCGAAGGCGACCATTCATATTGAAAAACATCGTGTCCCGTCTTGGTGAGTTGATGCAAGCCTTCGCCATCCGGCTTGATGAGGTAAAGTTCTTCTCGTCCGCTTTCCTGCGAGACGAAGGAGATCCATTTTCCATCTGGTGACCACTTCGGCGAAAGCGCGCGCGTGGACGGTTTTCCATATAAAGTAGTTTGTTTCCCCGTTGCAATTTCAAGCAATACAATATCGAGTCGATTCAAATCATCGAAGCGGCGCAGGTTGAAAACAATTAATTTTCCATCTGGTGATGGGCGTGCATCCCAATGGTCGCCGATGGCGTCTGTGGTCAATGCGCGCGGCCAGTCGCCTTCGTAATTGGTAAGTAGTAATTGATCTGCCTCGTTTCTTTCAACGGTTACGATCAGTCCGCTAGAGTCTGGCATCCAGCGCGGACCGCTTGCGGTGGCGGCAAAGTCTGTGATCTTTTTGGGCAGTCCGCCTGTGCGCGGGACAATATGAACATGTCCATTAATTCCAAATGCCAGCCATTCGCCATTTGGAGACCATGCCGGAATCTCATCGTCCCAATATGCCGCCAATGGACGATCAGTTGTGATGCGCGCGAGCCAGCCGCCATTTGCAGGCATGGTGAAAACATCGGAGAGTGTCTCGCCGTCTTTGATGCAGGCGATCTGTCCCTGAGAAGAAAGCGCATGAGACCGAATCCGCTCAAGGGAAGTGAGAAGCGAGAGGTTCCATCCTTCAGGAGCTTTGATGTCGGGTCGCTTTAGGGAAGGCCAGCCATTCCGTTCGTATTTTTCAGTGAGTTTGATCGAGTTGTCCATGTCTTCGTATCCTATACCTTAAAAGAAAAAGTGTCCATTGACGCCATTTTTTAGCTATGCTATCCTCTCTATTATATCGAATGAGCATGGACATCATCGAACATGGATAACGTACCGCATCAAACGAAGACCCTCATGCCCATTGGCGGGAATGAGAATTGGGATGACCCCGTTGTCTTGCGCGAGTTCGTGAACCGTGCAGGCGGTAAAAAAGCGGACATTGTTATCTTCACACAACCATCCATTTTAAAAACAACGGGTCGGGATTACGCTCGCCTCTTTCTGGACCTCGGAGCTGGCTCGGCAAAAAGTTTGAATTTTCGTACCCGTGAGAATGCGGACTTGAAAGAGTCCATCAAAGCTGTTAGATCGGCCAGTGGAATTTTTATTTCCGGCGGAACACAAATGCGCCTGCCCGCAGTCATTGGCGGGACGAAACTTGAAGCGGCAGTGTTGAATGCCTATCAACGCGGAGTGGTCATTGGCGGAACGAGCGCAGGCGCGGCCGTCATGTCTAATGTAATGATCGCTAATGGAAAAGGCGGCGCAACTCCGCGCGAACGGATCGCTCAATTTGCTCCCGGTTTGGGGCTGACAGATAAGATCGTTTTTGACCAACACTTCCGTCAGCGTGACAGGCTGGGGAGATTGTTATATGTGATCGCAGCCCATCCCGGCTTATTAGGGGTTGGTATCGATGAGAATACGGCCGCTATTGTTGATGATGAGGCGAAGATCACTGTCATTGGAACAGGAGCAGTGACCGTTGTAGACGGAAGCGGGATCACAGCCTCGAATGTTGCCGAGGTGGAGCATGGCGGACCGGTCGCGGTGGGCAATGTCCGCATTAATGTATTGACCAGCGGATGTTCGTACAATATAAAAACCCGCAGGGCAAAAATACCCATGCCCGAATTACAGAGTGAGTAGCGTGTGGCGCGCAGTGTTCACATGTTAACCAAATCAAAAAAGGAGAAGAGAAAATGAAACATCTGAAGTTTGTTGTGTTCGTGATGGTAATTGCCATGCTGATACTTTCGGCATGCGGCGGCGGAAACGCTACCGATAAGAAAGTGGCAACTTTCATTTTTACCCAGGAGTTCGACAATTTGAACCCGCTGTATACAAACCAGTGGTTCACGGCGATCACCTACCAAATGTGGAATTGCTATGCCTGGAACTATGATGACAAGAATGAGCCTGTGCCTGTGTTGGTGAAGGAAATGCCCACCACCGAAAACGGCGGCATTTCAGCCGATGGCAAGACAATCACATTCAAACTACGTGATGATATCGTCTGGTCTGACGGCAAGCCGATCACAGCGGATGACTTTGTCTTCACCTATAACATGACGATGGACCCGAACAACACGGTCTCCACTCAAAGCCCCTATGATCAGATCGCAAGCATCGAAGCCGCTGATCCACAGACCGTTGTTGTTACCTTCAGCGAAGTCTATGCTCCATGGGCGGCTACCATGTGGAAGGGTCTCCTGCCCCAGCATGTACTCCAGCCTGTCTTTGAAAAAGACGGCAACCTGAACTCTGCCGAATATAATCGCAAGCCGATGGTAGGCTGCGGTCCCTTCAATTTTGCGGAATGGGAAGCCGGTTCATTTGCGCGCTTTGTGGCGAATGACAAATATTGGCTGGGTCGTCCCAAGCTGGATGAGATCACCATCCGCTTCGTCCCTGACGATGCTTCGCAGATCGCGGCGCTTAAATCAGGCGAAGGCGACCTCGGTACATTCATCGCCTATTCTGATATCCCCGCTCTTGAAGAAGCCGGTATTCAAATGTTCACAGCTTTTTCCGGGTACAACGAAGGTCTCTATTTAAATCTCGGTGAAAAGGGACATCCTGCCTTAAAGGATCAGGGCGTCCGCCAGGCTCTGGCTTATGCCACTGACCGCGAGTCGCTCGTCAAAGACCTCTTGCTTGGGCGTACCGGCGTTGCCGCCACTTATTGGGACAACACGCCCTTCGTGGACCCGTCCATTAAGCCCTATCCTTATGATGCAGCCAAAGCGAACGAATTACTCGATGCCGCCGGATGGATGGACAGCAATGGCGATGGCACCCGCGATAAGGATGGTGTTGAACTCGTGCTGAAGTACGGAACAACCACCCGCGAGATCCGCAAGGAAATTCAAGCAGTCTTCCAACAGCAGCTTCTTGAAGTGGGCATTGGCACTGAATTGATCAATGCTGAAAACTTCTTCGATGGTTATGCCGAAGGTGGTCCCGCCGCGACCGGCGCTTTGGATATTTACGAATACTCCACCAGCGCCAACTTCCCCGATCCGCATACTTCCGAGTGGTATTGCAGCAACATCCCAACGGATGAAGCCCCGGATGGCACCAACTGGCAGGCCGTCTGCGACACGAATCTCGAAGCCCTCTTTGATCAGGAAAGCACTCAGGTGGATGCCGCTGCCCGCCAGGCAACCTTCAACCAGATCTCCAAGATGATCTTTGATCAAGGCTATTGGATCGGCATCTACTGGGATCCCGATATTTGGGCCGTCAATTCACGCCTGATCAATGTCAAACTTTCGGGCGCAACCGCTTTCTACAACATCATGGAATGGGACCTCAAGTAATAAGTTAATCAAGTAAAATCGCAAAGGGGTTCTGTAAATTCCTTTTACAGAACCCCTTCTTTTCTTGAAGGAGACCTCCATGACAAGATATATTATCCGTCGCTTGTTACAAGCCATCCCATTATTATTGATCGTCAGTTTGATCCTGTTCGTCTTGATGCAAAATGCCACGGACCCCTTGGCAACCATGGGCGGACGTACCCCTACCAAACCTGAAGATCGCCAACGTCTCACGCGACAATTGGGGCTGGATAAACCGGTCTATGTTCAATATTTCTATTGGCTAGTGGGCAACGATTGGACGAAAGTTGACCTGGATGGCGATGGCACTGCCGAGACTCCCGGCACACGTCACGGCGTCCTGCGCGGCGACTTCGGGACGTCCATTGTTCAAACCGGCAGACCCGTCACAACGGTCATTTTTGAACGTCTGCCGAACACCTTGATCCTCATGCTCACTTCTGAATTCGTGATCGTTCTTGGCGCTTTATTTGTGGGAATCTATTCGGCACTTCGACAGTATTCATTATTCGATAATATTCTGACAGCAATTTTATTTATTGGGTATTCAATGCCCATCTTTTTTGTTGCACTTTCCTCCATGTATATTTTTTCGATCAATTTTCAACGCTGGGGATTGCCGCATCTTCCAACTGTGGGAATGTTCGACCCAAAGGTGGGAAAAACCACAGGACAGATTCTTGTGCACATGATCCTGCCTGTGTTCAGCATTGCCTTCATCAGTTTTGCGGCATACAGCCGTTATATTCGCAGTACCATGCTGGAAGTGCTCGGACAGGATTACATCCGCACGGCACGCTCCAAGGGATTGCCCAAACGGGAGGTCACATACATTCACGCATTGAAAAATGCATCCCTGCCGATTGTGACCATCGTCGGTCTGGACCTGCCCTTATTGCTTGGAGGCGCAGTCGTTACAGAACGCATCTTTGCATGGCCCGGAATGGGCCGGCTTTTTATTGACGGAATTGACCGCGGCGATACACCGGTAGTAATGGGCATATTTATGCTGATCGCTGTTGCAGTGGTGATCTTCCAGATCATCACCGATATTGTGTATGCGTGGCTTGATCCGCGAATTCGATTCGATTAACAGGAGATTGGAGTCTACTATGACAACTCAGGTGAATACCCCAATAACTGTTGCGGAAGTCGAAGCGCCGCCCCTCTCGCTTGGCAACCTCACTTGGCGGCGATTTCGCCGCCATAAAATGGCCATCTTCGGCGCTGTCGTCCTTATCCTGCTGACCTTTTACTCCTTCGGCGGCGCGCTCTTCTTTACTGAAAAGTATTCCAACTATACAAACACCAAGGAGCGCTTGCAGTCCCCCAACGCCAAGCATCCATTTGGCACGGATACGGTCGGGCGCGATATTCTTGCCCGCACAATTTATGGCGGACAAATTTCCATTTTGATCGGCATCACAGCGGCTTTTGTGGAAGTCATGATCGGCATTTTGATCGGCGCCATCGCTGGTTATTTCGGCGGAAATATTGATGCAGTCCTGATGCGCTTTACAGAAGCCATGCTCAACATACCTCAATTGCTATTGTTGATCGTCATGTCCAAGTTCTTCTCAGGGAATGTGCCGAATATAAACATCCTCGGGCGTGAACTGAGCGGAAGCGTGATCGTCATCATCCTCATCATTGGCGTAACAAGCTGGCCCTATTTGGCGCGCATTGTGCGTGCTGAATTCTTGTCCATCAAGGAACGCGAATTCATTCTCGCGGCGCGTGCTACAGGCACATCAAGTTGGGAGATCATCTTCAAGCATATTTTGCCAAACAGCATTGCGCCCATCGTCGTCTCTGCAACATTAGGTGTGGCCGGTGCGATCTCGCTTGAAGCTTATGTCAGCTTTTTGGGCATGGGCGTCCGTGCGCCTACGGCCACATGGGGCAACATGCTCGAAAACGCGTATCGTTATATCGAGACCGCTTACTGGCTTTGGCTTTTCCCCGGTCTGTTAATTGTACTGATCACATTAAGCATTAACTTCCTCGGGGATGGATTACGCGACGCGCTTGATCCACGCAGCCGGACGGTGTAATCATGGATGCGATTCATACTTTTCTTGAAGTAAAGGATCTAAAGACCCGCTTCCATACGCCCGAGGGAACTGTGTACGCAGTCAATGGGGTTTCGTTTACGCTGAAAGAGGGTGAAACCCTGGCCGTGGTCGGCGAAAGTGGATGCGGTAAATCGGTGACGATGATGTCGATTCTGCGGCTCATCTCCATTCCTCCGGGAGAAATTGTCAGCGGGGAAGTGACCTATCGTGACAGAAACCTGCTCAAGTTAAGTGAGAGCGAGATGGAACATGTGCGTGGCAAGGAAGTCGCCATGATTTTTCAGGACCCGATGACCAGTCTCAATCCTGTTTTAACCGTGGGCCGCCAGCTTACCGAAACTTTACGCACTCATACCAATATGGATGAAGAGCAGTCCCGTCAGCGTGCTGTCACGTTGTTGGAGTGGGTTGGGATTCCAGATGCGGGCAAACGGCTCACCGATTATCCACATCAATTTTCCGGCGGTATGCGTCAGCGCGTGATGATCGCGATGGCTTTGGCTTGCACTCCCAGCCTGCTCATCGCAGACGAACCCACTACTGCTTTGGACGTCACCATTCAAGCGCAGATCATCGAGTTGGTGAAAAAATTAAAACAAGATGTAGGCATGGCGATGATCTGGATCACACATGATCTTGGCGTGGTGGCCGGAATTGCAGATCGAGTCATCGTGATGTACGCCGGATTTATTGTTGAAGAAGCCGAGGTCGATGATCTATATGACAGTCCCCTTCATCCTTACACAACTGCTCTGCTTCAAGCCTTACCGCGTGCGGACCGCCGCCGTGATAAGAATTTAAAATCAATTCAGGGCGTGCCGCCGAATTTGTTGGCTGAACCGCGCGGGTGTCCATTCGCTCCGCGCTGTGAATTCGTGAAAGAACGCTGCGTAAACGAAAATCCTTTATTGATCGAAACCGAAAATAGACATAAAGTTGCCTGCTGGGTTAACGTGAAGA
The DNA here is from genome assembly GCA_016219545.1 of Chloroflexota bacterium. Lineage (GTDB taxonomy): Bacteria > Chloroflexota > Anaerolineae > Anaerolineales > Villigracilaceae > Villigracilis. The sequence continues at coordinate 55,396 of JACRMH010000023.1, forward strand.
CAGGAGCCTTGCGATGACCGAACCATTGGTGCATGTAGAAAACCTGACAAAACATTTTCCCATTACGCGTGGAATTGTCATCGAGCGCGTGGTGGGTGCGGTGCGCGCCGTGGATGGGATCTCCTTCGATATTCAAAAAGGTGAAACGCTGGGGTTGGTTGGCGAAAGCGGCTGCGGCAAGACAACTGCCGGCCGAACCTTGTTGGGGTTGTATAAAGCTACGTCCGGCAAAACGATCATTGACAGCCACAGTGTCCATAACGCCAAGGGCAGTGAATTGATGCACATCCGCCGCAAAGCGCAGATGATCTTCCAAGACCCATATGCTTCGCTCAATCCGCGTTGGACGGTGAACGCCATCGTCAGCGAACCTTTGCGCGTGCATAAACTCATCACCAATCAACAGCAGCGTGATGCACGCGTGAAGGAATTATTGGAATTGGTCGGGCTGAATGCGCGTCATATCAACCGTTTCCCGCACGAATTCTCCGGCGGACAACGTCAACGCATTGGCATTGCGCGCGCGCTGTCGTCCGACCCAAAATTCATCGTCTGCGATGAGCCCATCTCCGCCCTGGATGTCTCCATTCAGGCGCAGGTGGTAAACCTGCTCGAGAAACTGCAGGATCAACTTGGCCTCACCTATCTATTCGTCGCGCATGACCTTAGCATGGTGCGCCACATTTGCGACCGGGTGGCGGTCATGTATTTGGGCGTGATCGTTGAAATCGCCGAACGCAACGAACTTTACGAGAAACCGCTTCATCCATACACACAAGCATTGCTCTCTGCTGTGCCCGTGCCCGATCCACGCAAAGAGCGGGTGCGGAAGCGGACTATTCTGGTGGGGGATGTGCCCAGCCCGATCAACCCTCCTTCGGGTTGCCGCTTTCATCCGCGCTGTCCGGTGGCTATTGAAAAATGCAAAACCCAGGTCCCAGAGTGGCGCGAGGCGGTCTCTCAGCATTGGGTGGCTTGTCATTTGGTGAACGGCTGAATTTACTTTCCCGAAACTTGAAATTACAGTAAAATCCCAGCCAGTGAATATTCCCTCTTTGCGTTCAAAACGCACTCACGTTATTCGTAACGATTGACAATATGCGCCATGCCAGTTGAGTCCTGTCATGGCGCACTTGTTTTGGGAATCCGACAATTCATATTCGACAGAGGAGGAAGTATGAAACAGAAACTTTTGTATGTTGTGATCATTGCAGCCCTGGTTCTTTCTGCCTGCGGTGGAGGCGGGGCCAAACAACCGGCCATTGTCCGCATCGGCTGGTCGAATGGACCTGATTCATTGAACCCGGGCATTGCCTGGCTGGAAGAGGCTTATACGATCTATGAATTGGTCTATGACTCCATGTATGACTTGAATTTGGATGGTACTTTCAAATTAAGCCTGGCTGATAGTGTCAGCGCTTCTGCTGATGGCACAGTCTATACATACAAGATCAAGAAGGGAATTAAGTGGCATGATGGTCAGCCCTTCACTGCAAAAGACATTGCCTTCAGTTACACTCTTTATAAAGATCACACTGATTTCCCAACCCTCAACTCCTATACGGAACATTTTGTATCGAGTGAAGCACCAGATGATACAACCCTTGTGCTGACCCTTGACCAGTCCATTCCAAACATTGAGAGCCGCTTGATCTTCCTTTACATTTTGCCGGAACACATCTGGAAAGACCATACGGGTAAACCATCTGAGGCTTCGGAAGATTCTTCATTGCCAACCCCCACTCCTGAACCGAATCAGTCTGCAGAATTTGAAAATATCGAAATGATCGGCACCGGCCCGTTCAAAATGAAAGAATACCAACCCAATGAGTTCATTGATCTGGCGGTGAACACAGAATATTATGGCGGCCGCGCAAAAGTGGATGAAGTGATCTTTCAGGTGTTCAGCAGTCCAGATGTTTTGGTGCAAGCCATCAAGACCGGGCAAGTGGATATGATCACGGAGCTTCCAAACACCAGCGTGGAATCTCTCAAGACGGCGGAGAATGTAAAGGTCGCGGTGGGTGCGCCCTTCGCTCCAAACCTGGCCGACATTATTATCAATCAGGTCGCGCCTGAAAATTGTCCCTCCGAAGCGGATGGAGGTGTTTGTAGTGGACATCCCGCTCTAATGGACAAGCAGGTTCGCCTTGCTCTGGCTTATGCCACCGACAAGAAGAAATTGATCGACGTGGTTCTCGTTGGATATGGCACGCCCGGCATTGCCCTGATCCCTGATGGCATGGGCGAGTGGTTCAACAGTTCCATCAAGGATTTTGAATTTGATGTGGCAAAAGCCAATAAGGTTTTGGACGACGCCGGCTATAAAGATGCAAATGGGGATGGCATTCGTGACATGCCCGATGGCTCGAAGCCGCTGACCTTCCGCATGAATTGGCCTACCAGCAGCATTGTCGGACCTCGCATGGCTGAATTGCTCGGCGACATGTGGAAACAGATCGGCATCACCCTTGAGCCTCAAGCTGTGGAAGACGATGCATTGACCGCCAAGTGCTGCCCCGCCCTCGATTATGACATTATAATCTGGGGTTGGGTCGCTGACCCTGACCCGGCCACTTTGCTGATCATCCCTGCAACCGACCAGATCGTTACCGGCTACAACGAGACCGGTTTCTCCAGTCCGCGCTACGATGAGCTCTATGTTCAACAGGGCACGGAACTCGACCATGCCAAGCGCGTCCAAATGGTTTGGGAAATGCAGCAAATCGTGCATGATGAAGTGGTATATATCATCCCGTTCTACTATCAGCAGGTACAAGCCTATCGCACAGACAGGTTCAAGGGCTGGCTCGATAGTGAGATCAAGCTTGCTTTGGAAGACCCAACTTCCATCATGGTGATCGAACCTGTAAAATAAATTTTTTGTTGTAGAGGCGGGGTGACCCCGCCTCTACAACACGGAACATTTCCCTTGCAACGCTGGCGCATGTTACTCAAACGATTTGGCTGGGCGCTTTTCACTATTCTCTTCGTAGTGGTATTAAATTTTTTTCTATTCCGAGTTCTGCCAGGCGACCCCGCCCGGCAGGGCATTCGCGACCCCCGCCTAACACCCGAGACAATACAGGCTATTCGAGTCAGGTTCGGGTTGGATAAGCCCATCATCAATTGTTTTGAATCGCTAAACCCGGTTAAAGTCGGGTCATGTGGGGTCAACCCGCTGGATACGCAATTCTTCATTTACGTAAAGAATTTGCTTAAAGGCGATCTGGGGCAATCGTTTTATTACAACCGTCCCGTAAAAGATATTTTAGGCGAACGCTTGTGGAATACGATCCTGCTTATTGGTGCGGGACAAATTCTGGCAATATTGATCGGTGTAGTATTTGGGCTCTTCGCCGCATGGAAGGCACGGACTGCCATTGATTATGCGGCTTTGATCTCAGGGCTGGTGGCGTGGAGTCTGCCGACTTTTTGGCTTGCCATCATTTTATTATTCTGGGGCACCAATCATGGGTTACCGATTGGCGGAAAGGCAACGCCCGGCATGAGTTCCTATCCATTCATGCAGCAAATGGGCGACCTCTTACAGCACTTATTTCTTCCAACTCTGGCATACACCATAATTTATATGGGCGAGTATATGCTCATTATGCGTTCCAGTCTGCTGGATGTTCTTGCAGAAGATTATATTCTTGCCGCAAAAGCCAAGGGACTATCGGCCTTCCAGATCCTGAAAGACCACGCGTTGAAAAATTCCATGCTTCCGCTCGTGACTCTTATAGCCATCAATCTTGGTTTTACTGTGGGAGGCGCGGTCCAAATTGAGACAGTCTTCTCGTGGCCCGGCTTGGGCGGTGCCATCTTTGAAGCTGTAGGCAGGAAGGATTACCCTCTCCTGCAAGGCGGATTTTTATTGATCGCAATCAGCGTCATCCTGGCGAACTTCATCGCTGACTTGACCTATTCATACCTTGACCCCAGAGTGCAGGCGGACTGACCATGAACCTGACTCCCATTGTCAACAAGACAAATTCTCAAGTAAGCGTTTTTTGGAAATCCCTGCGCCGCAATCCCATGGGGTTGGTTGGTCTTGCGATGCTGATAGCGATCCTCGCTGTGGCAGTCTTTGCCCCATTAATTGCGCCCGTTCATACGGCTGAGATCACCAGCAAGGATATTTACAATGCCCCAAACAGTACACACTGGTTAGGCACGGACGATGCAGGCAACGATGTGCTTGCCAATTTTATCCTCGGCTCGCGCGTCTCATTGATCGTCGGTTTTTTTGCAGCTTTCATTTCGATAGTTATCGGCGGCCTGATCGGCATCATCGCAGGCTTTTACGGTGGGCGCGTGGAAAACACCCTCATGCGTATCACCGACATTATGCTGGTCATCCCAGACCTGCCATTGATGGTCGTGATCATCGCGTTGACCAAACCTTCCCTGTTCAACATTATTTTCGTGATCGGCATTTTCGGCTGGACGACCACCGCCCGCGTTGTCCGTTCGCAAACTTTGGCAGTTAAATCCCGCAAGTTCGTCTTGCGCGCAAGGGCTATTGGCGCAGGCAATATGCACATAATTCGTCATCACATCCTTCCGCTTGTGCTTCCCATCCTTGTCGTGCAGGCCGTGTTGACAGTTTCCTCCGCGATCCTCAACGAATCTACTTTAAGTTTTCTCGGACTCGGTGACCCAACTGCGCCTTCATGGGGGCAGATGCTTAACTTCGCATTCAGCCGCGGAGCCATGTCCACTGGAGCTTGGTGGGCATTGGTAGTCCCGGGCTTTGGCATTGTCTGGGTGGTGTTGGGGCTGACTCTCTTCGGGCAGGGACTTGAGCAGGTACTAAACCCAAGGCTGGATACACACCACTTAATGCCGGGCAGGCCTGTCGTCCAGAGTGAAACGGCGCAGCTTCCATCATCCGAAAAAATTCTTTTGGATGTCAGAAATCTATCCATCAATTATATAAACGATGACAAAGCCCCGGCACGCGCCGTGGAAAATGTAAGCTTCACTTTGAAGGAAGGTGAATTGATCGGGCTGGTCGGTGAAAGCGGATGCGGAAAGACAACGCTGATGTTGGCTCTTCTGCGGCTGCTTCCTGCTGCCGGACAAATTGTCAACGGGAAAGTTTTCTTCAACGGCAAAGACCTGACCGCGCTCAATGAAGACGAGATCAATGCCGTGCGCTGGAAGGAAATTTCGATTGTGTTCCAAGGCGCGATGAATGCGCTCAACCCTGTGCGGACGGTGGGGGATCAGATCGCCGAAGCGATCATCAAACACATGCCCGGCTTTCCGCATGACCTGCGTTTGCAGGAACGCGTGGTTGAACTGCTTGAATTGGTGGGCATTGCTGCCGACCATAAAGACCATTACCCGCATCAATATTCAGGTGGAATGCGCCAGCGCGCCATGATCGCGATGGCATTGGCTTGCAATCCGCAGGTCATTATTGCTGATGAGCCAACGACTGCTTTGGATGTAATGATCCAGGCGCAGATCTTGGAACTGCTCGACAGCCTGCGCAAAAAACTTGGCCTTGCCATTATTTTTGTGACACATGATCTTGGCGTGGTTGCTGAAATGTGCGACCACGTCTTGGTCATGTACGGCGGTGTGACCGCTGAGTATGCGGATGTGGACACCATTTATAACGAAGCGCGTCATCCCTACACACAGGAATTGCTCAAAGCGTTTCCCGACCTGACCAAGCCCAAGAAAAAACTATCCTCCATTCCTGGTTATCCGCCCAGGCTCGATGCCCTTCCCGCAGGCTGCCGCTTTGCGCCGCGCTGTCCACGCGTATACGCGCGCTGCCATACGGAACAACCCATCCTTTATAAATTAAGTGACAACCACATCGCAAGCTGTCATCTTCTTGAGGCTTCAAAATGAGCAAGGATCACTTTCTGGAAATTCGCGGATTAAAAAAATACTTCGACGCCGACCGCCCATCTTTGCGCTTCGCGTCGCGTGAAATGCGCCACGTCCATGCGGTGGATGGCGTTGACCTTAGCCTTCAACACAGCGAAGTGATCGCATTGGTTGGTGAGAGTGGCTGCGGAAAATCAACGCTCGCGCTTTTGCTGATGGGTTTGGAAGAATCCACCGCAGGGACGATCTCATTTGAAGGCCGCGACATCACTCATTTGAAAGAGCATGAACGTAAAGGCCTGCGGCGCAAAATTCAAATGGTGTTTCAAGACCCGTACGAATCATTGAATCCCACGCAGAATATCGAAGAGATCATCAACGAACCTTTGCTGGTACATGGCATCGGCAAAAACAAACAGGATCGCGACCAGCGTGTCAAAAAAGCGCTTGAAGATTCGGGCTTGAAACCCGCCGATGTTTATCTTCAACGTTTTCCACATGAACTCTCCGGCGGACAACGTCAGCGCGTCGTCATCGCGGCGGCACTGGTGTTGGAACCTGAGATCCTCCTCGCTGATGAACCCGTCTCCATGTTAGATGTTTCCATCCGCGCTGAGATCATCAACTTGCTGGCCGAACTACGCATCACGCGCAAGATCGCCGTCATTTTCATCACACACGATCTTGGCTCGGTGGGTTTCTTTGCAGACCGCGTGGCGGTCATGTACCTTGGGCGTATCGTTGAAATTGGCACCATGCTTGAAGTTTTGGAAAAGCCCCAGCATCCATACACAAAGGCGTTGCTCTCCGTCATCCCCGTTCCGAATCCGCGCTTGCGGCGTGAACGTATCATTCTGCAGGGTGAAACTCCCAACCCTATTGATGTTCCAACGGGCTGTCGTTTTCATCCGCGCTGCCCGGTTGCGATGTGGACTTGCAAAGCCAGTGACCCGCCATTCACAACTCTAAGTAAAACCCATCAGGCAGCTTGTTTGCTTTTGGTAAAGTAGCGCGACATGGATATTACAAGTTTACAAAACCCAAGAGTTAAATACATAGTCAAACTCCGCGAGGACAAACGTCAACGTAAACTCGATGGGCTGATGCTTGTAGAAGGCCGTGATGAGTTGACTCTGGCCCTCAGCGCCGGACTCAAGCCGCAGTCGCTTCTGACCGCGCCCGAGCTTGATCCGGCTTCGATGGACGTTTCCTCCTTTGAAGTGACCACTGTTACCCGCGCCGTGTTCGAGAAAATTTCGTATCGCGATAACCCCGATGGCTGGCTGGGAATTTTTCCCATCCCAAAATCGTCGCTCGACGAGTTGAAACTGAGCGCATCGCCTTTGATTATTGTCGCCGAGTCCGTGGAGAAGCCGGGCAATTTGGGTGCGATCCTGCGCACAGCGGATGCGGCTCATGTAGATGCCCTTCTCGTCTGTGACCCGCGCGTGGACTTGTGGAATCCAAACGTAGTCCGTGCATCACGCGGGACGATCTTCACCGTACCCACCGTCGAGGTTGATTCGCAAAATGCGCTGGCATTCCTCAGGTCAGGAAAGATGCGTGTGCTTGCAGCCACGCCGTCTGCTGAAGTGTCTTATACTGATGTGGACATGAAAGAATCCATCGCGATAGCAGTCGGCACCGAAGATGAAGGGCTGACGGATTTCTGGATGCAGAATGCGGATATCAAAGTAAAAATTCCCATGCTGGGAAAAGTCAATTCGCTGAACGTATCCATTGCAACAGCGCTGATTACCTATGAAGCTGTGAGGCAGAGAAAATAAAATGAAAGCATTGTGGCTTGAAAACCAGAAACTGGAATTAAGAGAAGTTCCAAAACCAGACCGCCCAAATGAAGCATTGATACGGATTCGAAAGGCTGGCATTTGCAGCACCGACCTTGAAATGGTAAAGGGATATTATCCTTTCACGGGTATTCCCGGTCATGAGTTTGTTGGCGAAGTGGTGGATGCACCAGATAGATCATGGATCGGTCAGCGGGTGGTGGGGGAGATCAATGTTGTTTGCGGTACGTGCGAGTCCTGTCTGAACGAACGCCCAACCCATTGTGAGAACCGTACTGTGCTTGGGATCTCCAACCGAAATGGGGTCTTCGCTGAATACACAACCCTGCCTTTGGAAAATTTATACCGCGTGCCCGATTCTGTTTCAGATGAAATGGCGATATTTACCGAGCCGCTCGCCGCCGCATTGGAAATTCAACAACAGATTCAGATCGAACAGGCCGACCGCGTGCTTCTGGTGGGCGCAGGCAGGCTGGGACAATTGATCGCCCAGACTCTTGCTCTTGCAGGTTGTAATTTGCACGTATTGGCGCGTCATCCATTTCAACAAAATCTATTAACCGCACGCGGGATTAATTTGATCTCTGAGGCAGAAATCAATTCTGGCAAATGGGATATTGTGATCGAAGCGACCGGCTCGCCGGATGGATTCAATCTCGCACGGAAGGCAGTCCGCCCGCGTGGAACGATGGTGTTGAAATCTACGTATGAAGGGGAAATGAGCGTAAACATTTCATCCATTGTTGTGGATGAAATCACAGTACTTGGCTCGCGCTGTGGCCCATTCGAATCCGCTTTGCAGTTACTGGAAAGCGGCGCTGTAGATCCATCTGTATTGATGACCGCAAAATATAGTCTGGGAGAGGTTATAGAGGCTTTCAAGCATGCCAGCCAGCCGGGCGTTTTAAAGATTTATATTGAAATGTGAATAAGGTCTCAGCCCAACAAAAAACTTCCGATTCTATTTCGGAAGTTTTTTGTTGGGCTGAGATCAAACAATTCATCAATCCCAAAGCCATTATATACACTGAGCCAAACATACCAGGGGCGAGAGAGCAGGAACGTCGTTTAAAAAATCAATGTTTTCAGGGAGTACAGAATTAAACATAACTCCTATTTTTTGCTGATGATTTTCATACAGAAGCGAATTAAATTAAGAGCGTAACAACCAATTTCACCCAATAAAAAGGAGGTTCTGCTATGACAAATCTAATTCGATGGGAGCCGATGCGCGAAGTAATGACATTGCGCGAGGCGATGGATCATCTTTTCGACGATGCCTTTACTCGTCCGATGGGCATGGCTGGGTCTTCTATACCCGCCCTTGACCTTTACCAGACGGATGATGCAGTGGTGGTAAAAGCCGCCCTGCCGGGGTTCAAACCTGATGATGTGCAAATTTCCGTCACCAATGATGTGCTCACCCTGCGCGGTGAATACAAGCAGGAAAGCGAACAGAACGAAGCGGTCTACCATCTCCGTGAGCGGCGACACTCTTCATTCGAACGTTCACTGACCTTGCCCACCAGTGTCCAGACCGATAAGGCCAAAGCGGAATTTGAGAACGGCATCCTTACCATCCAACTGCCAAAGTCGGACGAGGTCAAGCCGAAGAGTATCAGCATCAAAGCCAAATAATTCACCGCTGTTAAGTAAAACATCCGGGATCGTTGATCTCGGATGTTTGTAGTTTAAGCCCAAAATAGATTTCCATAACCTAGACCCCGCCTGCCAAGGCAACCCCTAGGATGCCGGTGTTTGCCCCCTAATTCACATTGTGAATTAAGTCACCACATTAATAAAAAACTGCACAATACGCTATAATGAGGAAAGGAAACAATATTTGCAGTCCCAATGTGAAAATGGAAGACTAGTACAATGTATATTTCATCTTCAGATTTAATCCGTATTGTACTTCTGGATAATGAATCACTTTTACGGGCTGGTTTGCAATTGCTATTGGAAGGGCAGCCCAGGTTTGCAGTTGTTGCGCAAACAGGTGATGAAGGGGAGGCCTTGCGGCTGGTTGAACAGGAACGTCCTGATATTGTTCTGATCCATGAAAATTTAAACGGCTGCATGGGACCAGACATTATCCCCGATTTGATAACCGATACGGGTAGACCTCGTTTTATTCTGATCACCTCTCAGGGGAATCAACAGTATCAGTCCAAGGCTGTGCAGAAAGGGGTGGCTGGAATTGTAATGTCGCAGCAAAATCCAAACGTATTATTCAAGGCAATCGAGAAGGTCCATGATGGGGAGGTTTGGCTGGATGGGTGTCTGGTCGCCGGTTTTCTTCGCCATAATTTTGCCGGGTTAAAAAATGGCAGGAACGATCCCCAGTTCTCCAGAATCGCCATGCTCAGCGGACGTGAACGGGAAGTCATTTCTTTGGTCGGACAGGGACTTAAAAACCAGCAAATTGCCGACCAGTTGTTCCTAAGTGAAGTGACTGTCCGTCATCATTTGACTTCAATTTACAAGAAATTAGCGGTTGCGGATCGCCTGGAGTTGGTGATTTACGCCTACCAAAACGATTTGGCCCAATTGCCAGATTAACATCATCCTGTTTTTGCAAAAAAAGTCCCTTGCAACTGTAGTACTAGATGCAGGGGACTTTTTTTGCATTATGACATTGCGCCAAATAGCACAAATGTGCCGGTTTAGCTGATTCATAATGCCGTTTTTTCTTACATAGAAATAGGCGTGGCATCCTATTCAATCTATCGTTATTCGAGAAGACTTTTTGTTAAAATTTCATTGACATCAAGCAATTTAGATATTTTCAACCTTGAACTATTTCAGTGCAGACTATGACAATGGAACAAACAGCAACACATTTGCAAACAGTGGAGCGTAGGGCGAAGCAGAGGGTTGAGTGTTTCTATCCTGCAATTGTGCAAGGAAAAGATATTAACGATAAAAAGTTTCGCACAAATGCCACTCTAATCAACATTAGCGCGAGTGGTTTGTGCGTGTTATTTAAGACTGATACCCAGCCTGGCGGGGAATTGTTTGTTCTCTTTCGCTATTCCTCCACTGGTCCGTTGGGAAAAAGCAAGGCTCCACTAATTGCAGTTGACGGTGCCCTCCAGTGGTCGAGGAAAACCCGTTTGGGCATGTCCGAGTTCGGAATAAAAATTCGCCACAATCGATTTCTATAGGATCCATCTAGGATCTTAATTAATTTGTCGAACAGTTCGAAAAGGAGCAATTCCATGAAACCCCTGAATCGCATTTTTATTCTGTTTGTATCATTCGCCCTTTTGGTTGTCTCCCTTGGCATTACGGTTCATCCCGCGGACGCTGCAGAACCGTTCGTTTGCCTTCCCACTTGCAGTACGGTTGACGGGCGTATGTTAACCATTGCAAGTGTTGGATACTTTACTCTTGCGGGCAACACAATCTCAATTCAAGTTTCCGCTCCAAAATCCATGGCTGCCTTCGAGATTGATATATTTGACGGGGATAGCAGTGGGCTTTGGGATGCCGGGACAAGTCATATGCCATTGACTTATACCTTGTTTGCTGACCCTGCCATCACAGGCGATACTTCGATCCAAGTGGCGCAATGGACGGGAACAAGCATGGCCGATAATGACTGGACAGCCTTCACCATTAGTCAAGACACCCGGGCAATGGCACCGAGCGGGGATTACTTCTACCACCTTCAAGTGGACCTTCCAGACGCGTCCACTGTAGACACTGTGAGCAGCTTCAAGATCCGGTCAGATGCGCCGGTGGAAATGTCAGCAAATAGGTCTTTCGCCTACATGATTCCTCTTTGGACGATAGCCGAATCCAACATCATTTATCCAAATGGATATCCAACTGCCTTCCCAAACAATGTTGCCACAACCTTCGATGGCACCTGGGACCTGTATTTCAATGTGCCCGCGCCTACACCGTCATTTGTCATCTGGGATGGGGATATGGATTTCGGAACATACGATTGCAGTGCAAATGACACACATGATATGGATACACCGGAAGGAACTCCATCATGGACGTCGAACATATCTGTTTTACCTGAAGGGATAGCCACTTCCTCTTTGAAGTGCATCAATTCTGCCGGCATGGCTATCACAGGTCCCGATGGACAGATGTATACAACTGGTAATCCGAACGAAGATTCGGCAAACCCCATATTTCAACGTTCGCCTGCTGTTACTTATGATGTCATTGACCCGAACGGGAACATATACCATAACGCGAATCCCTCCGGCAATCAGGAGTGGGAGCAATTCCGAATCGACTCGGATCCGAACAGCGTTGCAGATTACACAGTGAATGGGATGTTGCCAGCTGGTATTTATCATGTCCGAATAACCGGGTTGGACTTGCGCAACCTGAACGCCTGGCATCCGGTTTACGAACTGGTAAGCACTCATGAAGACGACACGCCTACGACACCGGTATTGCATCCCTACCTCATCGGGGATACGATCTGGAATGACACGAATTCAGATGGTATCCAAAATAATAATGAAATTGGAATCCAAGGTGTAACCGTTTCCCTTCTGGATGCAAATGGTCTTCCTATTCCAAATGGAACTACAATCACAGACGCAAATGGGCAATATACCTTCAGCGTGATTGCCGGCTCTTATATGGTGCGGGTGGATGCCAGCAACTTCGATACAAGTGGGGCACTGGCAGGTTATGTTTCTACAACAGGCGGGGATATGCAAATCAATACAGTAGCCACCGATAACGTGCTCAGTTTTGATTTCGGTTATCACGGATCCGCCACCATCGGCGATTTTATTTGGAAGGATGCAAACGGAAACGGGATACAGGATTTCGCTGAGGTTGGACTGGCCGGGGTTACGGTCAAACTGCTTGACAGTGATGGCGTCACTATAATTGCCGTCACAACAGCATCCAATGGGAATTACAACTTCGCCGATATCGCTCCTGGTACTTACTATGTACAGGTTTTGCCTCCTCTCGGATACACATTCACAAGTAAAAATGCAGCCGAGTCAAATATAGCAAATGACAGCAATGTTAATGCTGCCACAGGCGTGACAGACGCAATCATGCTGATTGCCGGACAGGTGGACGATACGATTGATGCTGGTATGAAAGTGGTTATTCCAAGCAACTATTGCAGCTTTATTCGCACACCCGGATTCTGGAAAAACTATGCAAACCATATGTCCAGCGCAACCTTCCTGAACCTAATATCGCACACTCAAGACTTCAATTATTTGACCGTCGCTCAGGCGGTTACGATCCTAAGCAAAAACAACGGCACCACCAATATGGGAATTCCAGCCTTGGATGGTGTGAATGCGACCTATCTTAAGTTCCTGCTGACTGCTGAGATCAATGCAGTTTGGAATGGACAAGATAACGCTGCAGATCTCGGCGGACAGTTGGGTGTGGGAATATATCAGGGTACGAATTCGACAGTGAATCAGATGTTACATCAGGCTTATCTGGATCGAAAGAAGTACTCATCTTCAGAGAAGGCTTATGTTCTTTACCTTGGAGGCAATGGAGAGGGAAAGTCCTCCTGTGTTTGTAAAGTTCGAGCGCCAAAATAATTCCATACTGAATCGTAGCAAACGATGAGATCAGGGAGCCTAAAATGAGCAGAAGCAGAATTCGTCCCTACAATGTTGAAACTAATGAGTTGGCATGCTCCTTGGTTAAAAAAAACTACCACGCGCCAAAGTTGATCGAATGGGGGGATTTGCAAGACCTAACCAAAGGCACAAAGTCGGCCCCTGGAGATGATGCCTTTACCGGTTCGTCTGGGACCGGGGTAAGACTGCCACCGAATGCAAACGACCCCTGGGGCAAGCCTCCGCCTGAAAACCCCAGCGACCTAATGAATCCACCTGAACCTTGGAAGACTCCTCTACCTTAGTTCTCATCACATGCAAATGCAGGTAACAACCATGCGCTTGATTGTTACCTGCATCATCCAATGAATTTATATATTGGTTACTTCAAATGATTTATCAACTTTTTGGGGTCAACCTGATTAGCGACTTCACTTTTACCGGCGAGTTGTGTATTGGGAGGAATGAAACAAACGAGGAAGCTTGTATCTCAAGCCTCCAGTTCTTTTGCAATCGGTTTCCGCCGTATTCTGTAGATTGGGGAACCGGGAAATTGATCTACTACTATCCCCATCCCACTTCAGTCGGCGTATTGTGGGATAAGCTTTACGATTTTGGGGATTTTTTTATCTGGCGGTTCGCATGGGGCGCTGATTTTTATATCCACAACGAGAGGATTGATTGCCATTTGCGAAATCCTGCCAACCAAATATTAGTGGAGCGGCATTTGATATCTGTAATTTTTGCCCTCTGGTTGGAGCAAAACGGACTTCCAGTTTTACATGCATCCGCCATATCAACAGATGGGCGAATCGCCGCATTCCCGTCCCACAGCGGAAACGGTAAAAGCACACTGGCATCGGCCTTTTTGCAAACCGGTGCAACCCTGCTGACAGATGATATTCTCCCAGTTGAACATATAAAAAATAAATATTGGGGACTTTCCGGCCTGCCGCAGATCAACATGTGGCCAGATCAAATCGCACACTTCACAGCGCCTGATGAAGATTTTGAATCGGTTTTTCCAGGCATTCCCAAACGACTTGTCCCTATCAACGCAGTTGGGCATGGCGTTTTTTGCAAGAGCAAGCAGCCATTGACCTGTATTTACATACCTGACAAATATGATACCCAGCCTGATAAATCTGCGGTTGAGATTACCCCAATTCCGCCCGCTGAATCAGTGATCGAATTGGTCCGCCATTCCTTTATCGGTTCCTGCATTTTTGAAAGATTGGGGTGGCAGGCCGGGCGTTTGTCTTTTTTTTCTCAGATGACAAGGCGGGTTCATATTCGCCGTTTGCGCTATCCAGTCGGGTTTGAGTATTTGCCTCAAGTGACCAGTGCAATTTTGAGGGATATGGATAACTTACCCTCGCTCGTATAAAAATTCAAGCCGGACTGGTGGATATACAAACGCTGCAAAATTATGGGTAATATTTTTTCAACCATAATTCCATTGTTACAAGACGCCAAAGCCCAAAGAAATCAAAGCTGTCGCTTCGACCCTGGAATGATTTCTTCAGCTTTGCAAAATCTATAATTTTATATTGTTCGAGTAGGGAGGAATCAAGTAAAGATCCGATCATTTCCGTATTCCTGCCAACCAACCCTGATTTGAAATAATTCTCCAAGTTGGTTTTCCATAATCGCGTTCGCGTGGATTCGGGGAGAATGCCGCGCATGGCCAATCGCAAAATATATTTCCGTTGCCAGCCACGCAGTATCTGCTCGGGCGGGATGGACAACACATATTCAACCAATCTTCTGTCTAAAAATGGGTAGCGCGCCTCCATTTGATATTGAGCTGCGAGTCGATCTTGATAACTTATCGCCCGCCCAACTCCGCCTAAAGAAATAATTTTTTGATAATTATCCTGCCGGGCGAATTCAGAAAATCGTTTTGGAATTGTTGTATCCCTCATGCGGTCTGCAGTCCGGGTGCGGCATTTGAAATCTGCATTGAGCCATTTGGGCAAAACCGGCCTTTTCATTGCCCGGTAAATTTTCTTCAGTGCTTCGGGAATCAAGGGTCTGAAAACCCAATCCAGATAAGCAGCAAAGAGCGAGGTAACTGGCAGATTGTACTCACGATAAAGCCTTGCGATCTCCTGGAAAACGCTCAAATCACCCTGTAAGACTCGGTCTGCATAAATAAATGTACTGCCGCCTACAATACTATCGCCCCCATGTCCACTGAACCAGACGCGCGCGCGCCTCTGCGCAAAACTCCCAAGAATATGACGGGTAAGGGACTCTTCGGACATGAAAGGCGTTTCTAGGCTGGGCGAAAATATCTCTTCATTATCCAATAATCGAAACTTTTCTGCGGGGATATTGATCAATTCGATTCCCAGCTTATCCGCTACAGGCTGGCTGAAGACACTTTCATCGCATTCCTTCATTTTCTCAAAAACATATGAGCAGGCTAATAAGTGAGGTTGATCCGCTTGAGCTTTGATGATTTGCCGGGCAACTGCCGCTACAGAAGTTGAGTCCATGCCGCCGCTCATGGTAACGCCGACAGATGTCCCAAGCGGAGTGCGGAGACGGTCTGCTACCGCACGGCGAAAGAGTGCCAAAAAATGGGCAGCATATTCATCGTCATTCGAATGAACGGTTCTATATTGCGGGTCAATATCCCAGTACCGCTTGATCTGCAAGCCGGTTCGATCTGCACTCAGGGAATGCGCCGGCGGCAATTTATGCACATCCTGAAACATTGTGCGGGTCTCATCGCTTACATTATTGGCGAGATAATCAGCAATGGTCACTTCATCCAACCGGAATGGGGTTTGCGGATGCTGGACGATTTGCTGTGCCTCGGACGCTATGCACAATGTTGAATTGATTTTAGAGTAATGCAGGGGTTTAATCCCAAAGGCATCCCTGGCGCAAAAAAGTTTTTGCTCCCTCCCATCCCAGATGGCAAATGCAAAATCACCAATGATTTGGACTGGGCAGGTTTCACCCCAAATGCGATAAGCCGCCAGAATCAGATCAGCATCCGGGGTGTTAGGTGAAACGACTTCTCCATTCTCTGCCAGCAGGCCGATCAACTCCGGACGATTATCCACACGAACATCGGCGCTCAAGCAGAGCATCCCGTCTTTGCTGATTTTTGGCTGATATTCCCACATAGATTCAGGAGTGGCGTGCAGGGATAGATGGGCAAGACCAACATTTCCATTGATCCAATAATGGATTCCATCTGGTCCGCGATAGGCACATTGTTCCGCCATTGCGCGCAGCACTTGCGGGTCCACAGGCTCGCCATCAAAATTAACAATTGCGCAGATACCGCTCATCGCCCGTCCTTTTGGTTTTTCAACACTTCCCTATGGTTCAACGATCTGCAATAACTTACTTGCGGCTAATTTATCGACAAATACAAGCAAGTCCTGTTCAAGCTGATTTGAGTCAACGGAATATTCCTCCAACAAGGACTGATGCACAGCCATTAATTGGTTATGTTGACTCATTAATTGCCACATGTGTGTCCCAACCTCATCCAATGTGAAGTAGTTTCCGTTGGTAAGATTTACTAGGATTGTTTCCTCCCCCACCTCGTTGAAAAGAGTTTCTTCCGGAATATAGATCCTGGCATTTAGGGTTGTCATGAGTTCATCTTCTTGTGATGTAAAAATATCCGGTTTCGAAAATTCAGCCTAGTCACTTCATAACAGGATTATAACTGTTTGATTTATTTAACAGCAAACTGATTAAGTAGACATGACTTTTCTGACAACAAAGACCCCGCCCGCGAAGGCAATTCCCAGAACGCCAGTGATGGAAGGTAGTATCCACATCAGGGCGCTGCTACTGGCAGATTTGATGCGCGCATCCAGTGGGTGGTCGGGGTCGTAAGCGACTGTGACCTCGTCACCCTTTTCATAGTATGCCGAATCGCTGCCTTCGCTGACCTGAACAGTCCGCTTGTGCCCATCGTTAGGAACAAATTCAATGATAGGGTAGTAGAAGTCTCGAACAATATTATTCTGCTCGTTGACCAGTTCACGGCGCACAACTACATCCACCACACGGCCGGGGATGCTTTCCTCCTTGCTGATCTTTTGAATATTAAGGAAGGTTGAAATTGTGGTGACGAGAAGAGCCACTACGGCAATTCCGGTAAAGGCTCCCAGCACCCACCTTTCCATGGTTGGGTTTTCAGCGGCTTTCCGCAGTTCTTCAAATTCCTTCTCATCAAACTTGACTTCTTCAAAATCGTCGTCACAAGATGCCTGCACCATCGCCGCAAGTTTATTCCTATCTTTTTCGTTTGAGACTTCGTCAAGCGAGTTATAGATTACGCCGTCCACTTCAAAATAGGCTGGTTCGTCGTTTTCCCAGTTGATCGAATATTTTTTCTTTGTCATTTATGGGACTCCAGGGGATTATTTTTGGGCTCATTAGGAATTGCCGTGATAGATCAGCACATCTGGCGCTACTTGTAGGTCGGATTGGCAATCCGACCTACAAGTAGCGACGCTTCACTGCAACTCTCAGAGAGCCTATTTTTTCATCGCAAGGATCAGTTGCGCAAATTTGATCAGGAACGGAACGATTGCCAGAAAAATGCCAATTTGGGATCGAATCTTTGAGTCGTTTTTAAGGATATGCCCCATAATCCCCAATAGGATGGTGAGTGGGGTGAAGATACAGTACGAGAGCGCTGTGATGTAATTTAACTGATTAAATAATTCAGCGGAGATATTCAATTGTGAAGCGGTAAAGTTTGCTCCAAGAGATATAACTGTCAGAACACCCATCACAAACGCAGCAGTTCCAAAATATGTTCTTTTTGTTCTCACGGATGTAATTTTCATGTGCGGATTATAGCCCATCCAGTGCGATGATACATTTGTCCCTTTGTCATGTGACAAATATCACAATTATGTGTCAGACTACATTGTCAGTGCTAGAATGATTATAAGAAAGTGCGCAATATTTTGTGCTGCATTTTAATAATAGCGACAAGGCGATAAAGCATGCCGCTAAGGAGATTGATGCCATGAATGTTGACGAGTTACTTGCGAAGGCCAAGAAGCCTTCAGCGGATGCCATGAGGCTGCATCCGTTCTATCGGGGAAAGATCGAAACCGCGGTTAAGTGTACTGTCCACAGTTTCAATGATTTTTCCGTTTGGTATACGCCCGGTGTAGCAGCGCCCTGCAAGGCCATTCAAGCCAACCCGGAATTGGTCTATGAATACACCAATAAATGGAACACCGTGGCCGTCATCAGTGATGGGACGCGTGTGCTTGGGCTTGGCGATATTGGTCCGAAAGCCGGGCTGCCGGTAATGGAAGGGAAGTCACTGCTGTATAAATATTTGGGCGGGGTGGATGGCTTTCCGATCATGCTCAATACCAAGGACCCAGATGCGATCATCAATACGGCACTCATGTTACAGCCGGGTTTGGGTGGTGTAAATCTTGAAGATATTTCATCGCCGAAATGTTTCTACATCCTTGATACTTTGCGCGAAAAGTCCGAGATTCCCATGTGGCATGATGACCAGCAGGGGACGGCCACCGTAACATTATCAGGGTTGATGAATGCTTTGAAGGTGGTTGGGAAAAACAAAGGCGATGTAAAGATCGCGTTCATCGGTGCGGGCGCATCCAACATTGCTGTGTCACGCCTCATCTTTAAATGGGGAGTTGACCCTGCCAAATGTTACATGGTGGATATCAACGGCATCCTCGGAAAGAATCGCAAAGATTATGAAATGCGTAAAGCTGAGTTCAAAGATGCGTGGAAGTATTGCAACATCACGAATGAAGACGGGCGTGAAGGCGGAATTCCGGAAGCTCTCAAAGGTGCAGATGTGGCTATTTGTTTTTCGCAATCAGGTCCCGGCGTAGTCCTGCCCGAGTGGGTTAAGACCATGGCGAAAGACCCGATCATCTTTGCCTGCGCGAATCCCGTTCCCGAAATATGGCCCTGGGAGGCAAAGGAAGCGGGAGCGGCAGTCATCGCAACCGGTCGTTCTGATTTCCCGAATCAAGTTAATAATTCACTTGGCTTCCCCGGCATCTTTCGTGGGACGTTGGATGTGCGCGCGCGCACTATCACGGATGAGATGTGCTTTGCCGCAGCAGAGGCCTTGGCGAACCATGTTGGAGATAAACTGGCCGCCGATCATCTCCTGCCCAACATGGATGATTGGGAGGTCTTCCCGCGTGAAGCTGCGGCGGTGGCCATGAAGGCACAGGAGCAGGGTTTGGCGCGCATCACAATGACCTATGAAGAAGAATTTGAAAATGCCAAGCGCATCATCAAACGCTCGCGCGATCTGACGAATATGATGATGGAAGAACATTTCATCGCCGACCCGCCGGTGGATAAAGAAGATCTTGTTGATTCTGCGTTGTCTGTGCCTGCCCATTAATCAGGAAAGGAGACTCTCATGTACGATTTGATCATTATTGGTGGCGGACCTGCCGGAATGACGGCGGCTGTCTACGCCATCCGCAAACGACTGAACATATTGCTCCTCTCCAAAGATTTGGGAGGCAAAACGAATTACCATCTCTCCCTGCCATGGATCGAAGATTATCAGGTTATCAAAGGCTTGGAGATCGTCAATAAATTCCGCACCGAATTGGAATATCTTGACTTCGCCCGTCACATTGAGCCGGTGGACAAAGTTGAAAAGAAAAGCGACCACTTTGTGATCACCACCAAAGGCGGTGCAGTATTGGAATCCAAGGCGGTCATCCTTGCCACCGGGACTCTCCAAGTCCGCATGAATGTACCCGGCGAAAAAGAATACACCATGAAAGGGCTTTGCTATTCCGCGCTTTCTTATGCGCCCCTGTTCATAGACAAGACCGTCATGGTGATCGGTGACGCCGACCTTGCGCTGCGGTCTGTAGGCGAACTGTCCACTGTTGCCAAAGAAGTGACGATGGTCTGCACCGACGATAAGCTGTTGGATTCCCCGCTTGGGCACAAACTTCAACAATCGAAAAATGTCCGCATCGTTCAAGGCTGTGAAGTTGTTGAAGTAAAGGGGGATGAATACGCCCGTACGTTGGTTTTGAAAGATAAGTCTGGCAAGGTCAGTGAATATTCAGCCGATGGCATATTCGTGGAAAAAGCGCTCACGCCGAATACCAGTATGGTTAAGGGACTGGTTGAAATGGATAAACTGGGACGCATTGTAATAGACAGCGCCTGTCGCACCAGCGTCCCCGGTCTATTCGCAGCAGGGGATGTGACCAATATTTACGCTGAACAAGTTTTGGTTGCCGTTGGCGAGGGAGCGAAGGCGGCTTTGAGTGCGTATGAGTATCTTTTGCCGCTGATTTAGGGAGGGCAAAAGAAGAAAGAGAAAAGATAATTCCTCCGAGTCCTGATTTAGGGAGACTCGGAGGAATTTTTGTAATCCTTTTATTTATCGTTTTTCAATTCGTAGTCCCAGACCGTAGTCAGATATTCGAATCCATGTTTTTGTGTAATAGGTTTGCTCATATCCCCGGTTTCAACAACTGCATATTGATATCCACGCTCGCGGATCTCTTGCACACGTGTGGCAAGGATGCCAGTATATAAGCCGTGCTTTCGATATTCTTCCAAAGTGGAACCTGCGAACAAAGTTGCGAAATGCCCCTTGGGGAAATACGTCCAGCCTATAGAAGCGGGGGAATCATCTACGTAGGCGACATAGGCGCTTAAATACCCAGGAACATTGAGATGTCCGCCCAGTCTGCCGTTTACCCAGGTATTACTTCCACCCCAGACCTTATCCAGCACAAATATAATATCTTTGAGCCCTTCGACATTTGTAATGCGCCGAATGTCCGCTGTGACAGGTGTAAGTAATTGCGCTGGCGAATTCTTCACATCAAGGACCATTATGTCACCTGCGTCATCGTCGCGAATAAATCCATGCGACTTTAATTTCTCACCCACACCTGGAAGCGGATCATGGTCATAGACCTTCCATGTGAACGGCTGATTCATCGGGGCAAAGTATTCCACCTCGTTTTTGATCACCCTCTCAAGGTTCGATTCGTCCGCGTATGTCATCGAGACAAAATTCATGGCTGGCGCTTCGCGGACAAATCGCACTACATCCGCAGTGATTTCTTTGCGGGCTTCGGGATATTCCACTTGCTCTCGCAGGTCTTGGTCGTATAGTTTTAGAAGTTCGGATTTGTTCATGTGTTTTGCCTTATTAAAATATTCAGCCCCCTCTGCCCGTTGGACATCTCCCCCAAAATCGGTTTTTGATTTTGGGGGAGAATAAGGCACAGAGAGCATTTATAAAAACTAATTATTTTCCGAAGTGAGGGTGGAGGGGTTTAATCCGCCGCCACTGCCTCGCTTTCTATATTTTCCTTTTCATCTTCCTCAGCCACACCATACGCCACTTCCAATTGATGGCGGAATTGCTGGGTGTAGAGGCGGTAGTAATGTCCGCGTTGTTTCAACAACTCGGCGTGACTGCCTTGCTCGGCGATGTGACCATTTTCGATCACGAGGATCCGGTCCGCGCGGCGGATGGTGCTTAGGCGATGAGCGATCACAAAGGATGTGCGCCCCTTCATCAGGGCGTCCATGCCTTTTTGGATCAGCGCTTCGGTCAATGTATCCACCGACGATGTCGCTTCGTCCATGATGAACAATTCAGGTCTCGCAAGCACGGCGCGCGCAAGGCTGATCAATTGCTTCTGCCCAACCGATAAAAGATTTCCGCTTTCGCCTACGTTCTGCTCATAACCCTTTTCCAGTGTCACAATGAAATCATGTGCGCCTGCGATCTTGGCGGCTTCCTCTACCTGTGCGTCGTCCGCGGACAAATTGCCGTAGCGAATATTCTCGCGCACCGTCCCAGAGAATAGGTGCGGGGTTTGCAGTACGATGCCGATCTTGTTATGAATGGACTCGAGTTTATAGTCCATGTAATCGTGGCCGTTGATTCGGATCACACCTTTGCTCGGCTCGTAAAAGCGGCAGAGTAGATTCACTATCGTGCTTTTGCCGCCACCTGTCGGCCCGACCAGAGCGATCATCTCGCCAGGATTCACTTTCAGCGTGAAATCTGAAAGGACGGATTTCCTGTCCTCGTAGAAAAAATCCACGCCATCGAATTCGATCTCGCCGAGTAGAGTCTTCGCCTCGATGGCATCGCTTCTATCATGGACCTCGGACGGGGTGTCCACCAACTTGAAGATCCTCTCCGCTGAGGCGATGCTGTGCTGCATTTCCGAATATACGCGCGCCAGGTCTTGTATCGGCCACATCATGAAAGTTAGATACGCAACGAAGGCTTGAATACCTCCGATGGTCATGATGCCCGACTGAATTTGCAGACCGCCATAGCCGACGATGAATCCCAGCGCGAGCGCGGCGATCATCTGCACGGTGGGCAGGAAGAGTGCCGAGAGCCATGCAGCGCGGTAGGATGCGTGATACATGGTGCTGGTAAGCCCTTGAAACTCGCGCGTATTTTCATCTTCACGGCCGAGTGCTTTTACAACGCGAGTGCCTTGAAAGTTTTCGTTGTACGCGCCAGTGATCTTGCTGTTGGCGCGGCGCGAAATACGGAATTGCTCCAAAATTCTCTTACGGAATTCCACTGCTATGATCATCATGACGGGGATGATAGTCAACACGAGCAATGCCAGCCGCCAGTTGATGATGAGCATGAAGACCGTGGATGAGGTAATGTTCATCACCGCCCAAGTGCTATCCACCACGCCCCAGGTCAGCAGGTCTGAGACGCGTCCCGTATCCGATGTGACACGCGCAATCAGCCGTCCGACCGCGTTCTGTGAATAATACGAAAGCGAGAGGTCTTGCAGGTGATTGAAGAGCATCTTGCGCAGGTCATATTGAATGCGTTCGCCCAACACGCCCGCGAGGTAAATGAACGTGAAGACGGCCGCCGCCTGCAAGAGGATGAACGAGCCATAGATCGTGGCAATGTGCATCACGCGCGCAGTATCTTTCAACATAATGCCCTGATCAATAATTTGCTTGTTCAGGTATGTGAAATACGCATCCAGGCCGGAGACCAGGGCAATGGTCAGCAAAAATCCCACAACCCATTTCCAATGCGGCTTGAGCAGCCCGCCGATGCGTTTCAGCACGGGGGTCGTTAGTTGTGAAGTAAATTCTTCTTCTTCGAGTTCGATAAGTTCGTCAGACATGACAAATCTCCATTAATTGTGGTGGTCGAGTAGCCGAAGGCGTACACTTGCGCCGCACTGCGTTTGTTGCAGTGCAGGTGTCGAGACCACATACACTATTTATTTTCTGTTTCATTAATTTTTCGTTTCTGACAAATATAAATGAGAAATCTGCTTTCATTTGTCAAAGGGCTTAGGTCAGAGTCACCATATCGCTCCAGGACTTCAAAGCCGTTATAGTGCAGAAGGGCTTCCATCTCCTGTGGGAAAATGTAGCGCAGAGATAAGGGGGCAAAGTGTGTCATTGCCTTCCCGCCTGGTTCCGTCCAGCGGCGATAGGCAGTTTCCGTTTTTGTTTGTCGTAAGGCATCGTACTTGTCGATCCCAGAGACTTTGATCTCATAGCCGTCGGGGTGTTGTGTTGTGAACCATTCTTCCTCTTCATCGGTACTTACCAGGTGATGCAATTTGGGGAAGAACAGGCTAAGTACCCATTGCCCATCATCTTCGAGATGCTCCCGAACCCGCGCAAGATAAGCCTCCTGGTCCTGAAGGGTCAGCATGTGGTGGAAGACACTGCCTGATTCAAAGATCAGCCGAAATTTTTGTCCGAGTTGAAAGGTGCGCACGTCTGCCACGATCCATTCAATTGGCAGTTCGCCTGACTTCTTGCGCGCCAGATCGATCATGCCAGGAACAACATCAAGCCCGACAATATCCACGCCGCTTTGAGCAAGCGGGATGGTCACACGCCCTGTGCCACATCCAAGTTCCAGTACTTTGCCGCCAAGTTTTTTGGCAAGCGAGAGAATGAAGGGACCATCTGGTTCAAAA
This sequence comes from Chloroflexota bacterium, assembly GCA_016219545.1. Lineage (GTDB taxonomy): Bacteria > Chloroflexota > Anaerolineae > Anaerolineales > Villigracilaceae > Villigracilis. The sequence goes on from JACRMH010000023.1 coordinate 79,609, forward strand.
TCGCTGTTTTCCAAATCATAGATCTCAGGATCGGAATATTCGCTTAGATTATTCTGTTCATTCATTTGAAGTTACTCCATTAGTTAACGCGCGCTATTTCTATTTCCAACTCAGTATCAATCTTCGTCTGGATATCATAGATCCTGCGGTACATGCCATCTTTATCTTTCAGCAACTCGGTGTGTGTACCCGATTGAACGACCTCACCTTTATCCAAAACAAGGATCAAGTCGGCGATCATCACAGACTGAATGCGGTGCGCAATGATGAATGTGGTTCGGTCTTTCATCAATCCATTCAGCGCTTCGCGGATCTCGGCTTCAGTTTCGGTATCCACCGATGAGGTAGAGTCGTCCAAAATCAAAATGCGCGGGTTCTTCAAAAGGGTGCGCGCAATGGCGACGCGCTGTTTCTGTCCGCCGGAGAGGGTGACACCCTTTTCACCGACCAGCGTATTGTAACCATCTGGAAAAGTCAGGATCACATCGTGCACAGCGGCGGCTTTTGCGGCACGTTCCACTTCTTCCTGCGGAATATCGCGCCCAACTCCGTACATGATATTTTCACGAATGGTACGGCTGAACAGGAATGGTTCCTGCTCCACAATGCCGATCTGCTTTCGCAGGTATGCGCGCGAGTAATCTTTCAACTCCACGCCGTCGAGCAGGACACGTCCGCCCGTGTATTCGTGGAAACGCGGAAGAAGATTCACAAGCGAGGTTTTGCCTGAACCCGTTGACCCAAGCAATGCAATTGCCTGTCCGGGCTTGGCGTGGAATGAGACATTCTTCAACACATCAGATTTGCCATCGGAATACATGAATGAGACATCTTCGAAGCGGAGATCGCCTCGTGCCGCACCCTCAGGTTGGTGTCGTCCATCAAACAGGGGTTCACGCTGCTGCTTGACCACTTCCATCAAGCGCGCATACGAGACCATACCCGTTGACGTTGAAACAATAATGCGCCCCAGGTTGCGGATGGGAAAGATCAGCCAGACCACAAGCCCGATGTAGGCGATGTACGTGCCCATTGAAATTTCGCCGCGAATCGCCATGTTCGCGCCATAGACGAATCCGAACAACATCTGGAAGCCAAGCACAATATCCGAGAGCGGCCAGAACATGGAATGCATGAAAAGCAGGATCTTGCCTTTCAGATACTTGCCCCAGTTGTCCTTCTCGAATTTTTTCTTTTCATAATCCTGGCGTGCAAAAGCTTTCACCACGCGCACGCCTGTCAGATTCTCTTGAAGAGTGGTGGAGAGCAAGGCTTCTTGTGCCTGATAGGCTTCATAAGCCTTGGTCACTTTTTTAAAGAACCAAATGGACACAACTAGGATTAGCGGAATTGTCACAATGGAGACCCAGGCCAGTTCCGAATTGAGATTATAGATCGCCACAAAGTTGATGACGAACAGCAGGATGATACGTCCCACGCCGATGGCTTGTTCGCTAAAGAAGCGGCGTAATGCGTCCACGTCGGAGGTGACGCGCTCGATCAAGTCACCTGTAGGCGTAGTGGCATGATACGAGAAACTCAAGCGCTGAATGTGGTCGAAGAGGAAATCTCTCAAACGGCGGGTAATGCCCTCGGCGGTGTACGCAGCCAAACGTCCAGAAAGAAACGAGAAGGTTCCTTCAAAGGCGGCCAGTCCGATGAATCCCAGTCCAATCCAGATCAGGGATGAGGTCAACGAGTCACCGATATATTTTTTCTGTCCCAGTACATCATCCGCAAAAAAACGCAGGAGGATGTAGGTGTAAGTCTTCGAGAGGGCAGAGATCGCCAGCGCGATGGTCGCTGCAATATAAGACAGTCGGTAATCAGACATCATCTGCCACAACCCTTTGAGGCGGTTTGCTTGCAGGGTGCGGCGAAAGTCAAAAGTGAGCGCAGGCTCGTGAGTGGATTGTAGGGTGGTCATGGTTACTCCAAAAAATTAAACAAAAAAGGCTGTGACGATGCGCCACAGCCCAAAACAAACAGGGGACAGAAAAAGACCTAGTTTCGGTCTACAGGCGCACTCCAAGAAGGCAAAAAGCCATCAGCATCTGGGGTTTGAAAAACTGTGCAAATCATCAAGAGTGCGCTCCTTTCTTTGGGATATTTATTACGGATGCGAGTTTACCCTGCCAGAACGTGAAATGTCAAGATTAAAATTGAATGAAAATCGCGTTTCATTCCTGACCTGTTCACTGCTTCCGTTTAAGGAGCATGTTCGCCAGTTGACGGATCGACTCTCCGGCCTCTCCACACGGGTTAGCCTGATCTAAATACTCAAGCGCCTTATCTGTTTCGGTTTTCGAAGCGTCGTCTGCATAAGTTCTTGCACCTTCATCCTCCAGCAGGCTTGATACTTCTTTTACTTCATTGGCAGTGATCGGCCCCTGCGCCCATCTTTCTGCAAATTTCCCATGTTTGCCAAGAGCATAAAGGATCGGCAGGGAATTTTTTCCCTCCACGAGATCGCTGGCTGTGGATTTTCCTGTCAATGCTTCATCACCCCAAATGCCGAGGATGTCATCCTGTACTTGAAAGGCAAGCCCAAGGTGATGGCCAAAGAGTCGATATGCTTCCTGCTGAGCTTCATTGGCATGACCCAACATTGCGCCGATCTGTGTGCAGGCAGAAATCAAGGCTGAAGTTTTCCCGCCGATCATTGGCCAGTAATCGTCAATGCTGAGATCATTGCGCTCTTCATAAGACATATCCATGAATTGACCGCGCGTCAGATCCAGACAGGCATTATTTAATATGTCTGCCGCCTTAACAACAATTTCAGCAGGATAATGTTCAACCAAATCCATTACGGCTTGATTTGCTATCACAAATAGCGCATCGCCGACATTGATAGCCATGGGCGCACCCCACTTCACCCAGACCGTATTTCGCCCACGACGCTTGTCTGAGTTATCTTGAATGTCATCATGTACAAGTGAAAAATTATGGACAAGTTCAATGGCAGCCGCAGCTGGCGATGCATGGGCCCAGGAAGAATCAGGATCACAGGAAGCTGAAGCGAGCAAAACCAGCAGAGGGCGAATTCGCTTACCAGTTGCGTCGGGTCCCGCGCCTTCACCTGTCCAGCCCATGTGATAGGTCAGCATTTCATGGAATTGTCTTGTGCGTGGTTGGTCAAGGCGAGCCACCTGCCGCTTAAGTTCTTTCTCGATAGTTTCAAACATTTCTTGTTGAATCGTCATGTTATTTTCCTATTCGTATCGCCCAATATTATTTGGATAATTCACCCCGCTATTTTATCCGATTATATAATGCCCGAATGGGTATAGAGTAGCGGTATAATCCCGCACTTGGAATTGACTTTGAAACTGGAGAAAAAATCTTGAGCCGTGTCATTAACCCCGATTCTGTTGGAAAAGAACGAACTCGTTTAACAAAAGGTATTGTGTTGTGCATCCGTGAGTTGGCAAAACAAAATGCGGTGACTTCTGAAGCAAAAGATATGGCCGCATATATCGCACTGGCATTGCAGTCCATCGCCGAAGGCATTGATGTGTCAGTTGTTGCCTGGGAAAAACGCGACTATTGGGTCAAAGCCGATAAGTTCCGCATGGAATGGATGTGGGCTGGGCACTCTGCTGAAAAAATGAAAACCGCTGTGTTAACAGATGACTGGATGTCCGTCGCCGCGCTGATTCCTCAGATCGCTGGAAGATTTAGTAAGGTGGAAGTTTCAAATAATCACAGGCTGGGAACACCATGGGTGGGAGCGTATACTTTATTGGCTTTTCACAGAAAGCTGTAATTTTGTTGACGTGCCATCTAATCAAAAGAATACAATAGACCTCTTGCAAAGGTCAAAATCGTAGTGTTGTCGAACGTGGGCGTTACATAAACCATAATTTTTTCTGTGTAGCAGTGCGCTCTCTAGCGCACTTAGGCAAGAGGTCTAATAAAAAAACTCCGAGTCTTTGAGACTCGGAGTTTTTTGTTTGTTCTTTAGGCTTTCTGCAAATCCTTCAAGTGATGCTTGGTGTTGTTGAGCAATTCGATCATCATCTCGCGGATATGCTTGTTGAGGTAATGCGTTTCCAGCGTGGAAAGCGGCAAGAAGCGCGCACCAGCCACCACGTGGGTGCAATTCGCAGAGCCGCACAAACAAATGAACGGAGCCTGCATTTCCCATTCCGTAGCGGGGTAGAAGAATGAAAGTTCTTCACCCTTTTCAATGTCACGGCGGGCGATCATCAACATGTGCTCAGTGTCGAGTACCACATTGGGATCACAGGAATGATTGAGCGCAGCCAGCTTGCCGACATGAGTGTGCTTGTCCCTTGCGATCTGCACGGTGAAGCGGTTGGGTTTATCCATGATGTTCTCGCTGGGCATGGAGCAGATCACTTCGCCTTTTTTGTATGCCTGCTTGGTGATAAGTGTTCGAAATTTATTTTCTGTTCGTATTGATAATGTTTCCATTGTTGTTGTAACCATTTTATGTTTCTCCTTTTACGAAATATTTTTTCTAAAGATATTTCTTTGTTTAGTATAGCGATAATAAAAATAATTACAAGGGTTGAATCTTAAATAACGAAGTATTTTAAGGTTGTAGGGATGAAATAATAAATAGTATATATTTATCGGCCGCGTTATAATGACAATATAATTTTATTAATTGCGATCACTTTAGAAGCGAGGTGTATATGTGTCGAGTCTTATTGGTTACCACCGTCCTCACGATGTTGTTCCTTCAATTTGGATTTAGGTCAGCTCGGCAGGCATCTGATGCCAACATCACAATAATTAATCGAAGCGGACAAGCAACATTGCAGATTACAGATGGGGACATGATCCGCTTGAAAGTTAAACTTTCACAGAAATCAGTGCGGGAAGAATCGATTGTATTTACTCTGGGCGATCAAACAAAAAATGTTGGCAGTTGTATTATTGCTACAGGTAGTGACGCTTGCCAGACAGAGTTTTTTCTGTCTCTGGGCTGGCATTGGGATGCCGGGGGAATTTCCCGAAACACTCGGGTAGTAAATGCTTATGATAATGATCACAATTTGCTCGGTCAGTCTGAACCACTTGAAGTCCTCGCGCGTCCTGTGGTGATGGTGCATGGGTTCGTATCCTCCTGGGAGGATTGGAAACCGTATCTTGGACCGGATGGCTTTTTAGCTTCCATAGGCGTGCGTGGATTTGCCCTGGGTGATGGTCAGGTTGAAGGCGTGATGAATACCGGTTCGCTTGTTAACCCAACGCAAAAGACAAATACGATTGCCCAAAACGCTGAGATCGAAGGGAAATATATTGGCGGCGTTAAAAAAGCGACAGGCGCAGAGATGGTTGATCTGGTTGTCCATAGCATGGGTGGGATGATTTCACGGTATTACATTGACCGGGTGATGAAAGAACGCGATGTAGCCCAGTTGATCATGCTGGGTTCTCCCATGGGGGGATCCGATTGTTCGGTCTTGCCAGCCGCGCTCGGGTTTTACCTGCCCGCTTCCATTGAGATCCGCCAGAGTTATATGCGGGAAGTTTTCAATAACCAAATTGTTCATCGGCATGGAGTGGAGTTTTATGATCTGGCGGGAATTCCAATCCTTGACCAATTTAAGTCGCCTTGCGCTGATGTGCCGAACGACACCGTCGTTTCACTGGATAGTGTCAATGCGATTCAGCTCAAGACAGCTACAACGGAAGTCATACATACTGAATTAACTTATTCACGCCCGGTTTTTGAAACTTTTGTTCAACCACTATTGCAAAAAAGCGCCGAAACATTTACCTTTAGCGCGGACTCTGCCTCCGGGACAGTCAAATCAGAGTCTTTGCAGTTTACCCGTGTCTATACTGGGCATGTGGATGCAGGCGGTTTGACTGACTTAACTATTAACATTGATCCGAACGTGACGGTGGCCTCCTTCGCGCTTTTTGATCCAACGCGGTCAGTTACAGTCAGCGTGACAGGCGCGAGCGGAAAGACAATTCCACTTGACGCAGAGAAAAATGGTTTTATTCAAGTCGACGATCCTTCCTCAATGATCTATCTGGGATATGGTTTTCCAAATCCCAAACCGGGGTTGTGGAAAGTTTCTGTGCTTGCTTCAGGAAAAACCCCTTCAACTGGTGCCGACTTTGCAGTATCGGTATATTTCGTAGGAGGCGCAACTCTTCGAGCGCAATCCAGCACATTAATTCCGAAGATCGGGGACTCCGTTCAATTAAGTGCCGAGGTTTTGCAGGATAATCATTTTCTGGAGATCAAGAATGCTACAGCCTTGATTCGGGACCCAGTCGGTGCGGTTGAAAAGCTTGACTTTAGTCCAAGTTCACATATTTCAACAGAATGGCAACCTAAAATCTCGGGGGTTCATGCGATAGATATTATCGTGACGAGTTCGGACTCGGATGGGTCTACTATTGAAAGGACAGCTTTTCTTTCAGTGGAAGTTCAGCCAAATATAAGCAAATTACAAGTTGCAGGGAATTTGGTAATGGTCGTTGCGGGAGTGGTTATCCTGCTTGCGGTCATTGTTCTTGTTCTTGCGCGGTTTTTTCGAAGAAGGATAAATCGAAAAATTGGTTGATGAGCGAAGAGGTGGCGTTATATAAAGAGGAGTGTAAATGAAGACCTTTTACATTCCTCTTTATATTTACCCTTTTGCAAAATGGAAATCAGGGAGAAACGAAAAAGAAGAAAAGTGTTACATATTCATAGAGAATTAATTTTATTGTGAAAGTTTATATAAGGAGATAAAAATGACAGAGAGCCATTCATTCTTTGAGCGACCTAATATAAATAGAGAAACCATTCAAGTTGGCGCAGGCATTCCCTTCGCCTTTGAAAGTATTACCAATTCTGAGCTTGGAATTGGCGGCGCATATGGCACCTGGGGTGAAAGCTACGATAATATCCGTTTGCGCGAACTCGTCTCACATCGGCGCGGGGAGTTTTTAAAGGATGAAGATGTGATGAATCTTTCTGAATTAGGTTTTCTCAGCCGCCACCATATCCCGGATTTAGCTGATAGTGATCACCTTGAACTTGAAGTGCAGGTCGGCGCGCGTATGCTAATGGAGGCGGCGCGCGCAAATGGCTGGAAGCCAGCCGATGTGGATGCTGTGTTGATCGGTAATAGCGGCCCAGTCTCGGGCGATTATGTCTCTTTGATCTGTGACCGTGCTGGAATTCGCAGTGCTGCTTTAAAGGTTTCAGTTCACAAAGCTTGCGATGGTTCGGTAGGTAGTTTGAACCTGGCCCTAAACCCCAGATTGGGACGCAGGGGGCACATGAATATTGCGGAGGAATTAATAGGCAAAAAAGTATTGATTGGCGGCATTGAAGGATTAAGCCGTTTTACGTGTCATTCACACGACAAATATGCATTGCAGTTGTTCGGTAATGCCGCCGGCATTATTGGCGTTGTGCCGGGAAGAACTTTCAAATTCCTGGTTGGCAAGGATCATGAAGCCTTTGACGATGAAGGCGTTCTGGCTGTCCATATGTATTATCCACACTCGCGGCAGGAAGAGGATGGGTCAAAGGTGGAGATCACCGAGACAGACTCAACCCATATCCGCGTGGCAGGGTTAATGCACGAGCCTGAACATGACGGTCCCATTGCGATGGCAGGACCGATGGGCATGGTTAAGTTATTTGTCCGCACCGGAGTCAAAGTAGTAACCGAAGTGTTTAACGAATACGCAGAACTTATGAATAAACTTGGAACTCCTGAGAAGAAAATTTCTGTCGGTATTGTGCACCATGCAAATTACAAGATCAACCAACTTAAAGCAAAGCAACTGCATAGCATAGGCATTGAGTTTCCCATGCCCTGGTTGGTTAGTGATTTTGGAAATGTGAGTGCGGCGAGCAACATGATCGTTTTTCTTCGCCAACTTTCAAAGATCAAAGCAGGCGACAATATTCTCTTTGATGGTTTTGGCGCTGGGACCTATTATGATGTCCTTGCAGTCACCATTGGCACGTAAATAGAATCTTTTACAAAAAAACTCGGAAATCTTTATGGTTTCCGAGTTTTTATATTACCAAGGCAATCCTAATTGTTGGGGAGTTTTTCTTCCATCGAATAAAACATATGGTGCCGCACGTTCGGCGATTATGCCAAGCTTTTTTAATGCAGATAGATCGCGCAACTTTCCCAGCCTTCTTGCATTAAGGATTGCATCTGCACCTTTCAACCCTATGCCGGGGATGCGGATCAACTCGCGCTTGTCGGCTATATTGATCTCGATCGGTTTTTCGATCAAATACATTTGCGCCCAGGCCTGCTTTGGGTCAGCGTTGAGCGGGAGATTGCTAGCACTTGTAAATGGCAGGTCTTCCAGATCGAAGCCATAATCACGCAATAAAAACGAAGCCTGATATAAACGATGTTCACGCATCGGGTCAATCGCGGGTTTGTTTTCAAGCGGAGTATCGCGAATGGGGTGGAAGGCTGAAAAATAAGCACGCTTCAACCGCACGTTCTTATTCAACCAATTCGTGGTAGTCAACAATTCCATATCACTTTCATCCGAGCCGCCTGCGACAAACTGGGTTACTGTGGAGGGATAGCGTCCATTCCAAAATTTATACGCCGGAACGCTTCTGCGGATTTCCTCCACCCATTTCAGCGGACGCAATAATTCTTCCATGAAAATCTTATGCGGCGCAAGCCTGGCAAGCCTTTCGGTGTTGGGTGCTTCCAAGTTGACCGAAACTCTGTCAGCTAGCTGCATGGCGCGATAAACCTGATCTTTTTCTGCGCCTGGCATGATCTTTAAATGAAGATATCCGCGATACTGATATTTCTTGCGCAGGATCTCAGCTGTGGCGAGAAGTTTATCCTGCGTCCGAATACCGCCTCCAGCTATCCCCGAGCTGAGAAATACTCCTTCAGCTGCTCCACTCTGATTGAGTTTACTGAACAAGCCTGCGAATTCATCCGGCTTGAAGGTGGCGCGGCGAAAATCACGACCTGCGCGGAATGGACAGTAGAAGCAGTCGCGTTCACACGCCGAGGAGAGCAGAGTCTTGAGGAGCATGATCTTCTGTCCATTGGGGAGTTGGGCGGGATGCACAAAGGCTTGATCCCTTTCCTTCGGACTGAAACAGTCCGGGGTGGGCGCGAAGCGAGAAACGTGCGGTTCTCCATCAGGCTCAAAAGTCATTTGAGTAGACAATATCTGAAGTGTGCCAATCGAGTCCATAGTTCTATTTTAGAACATAATTTCTATTTGCACAAGGCATATTTTGTGCAATAATAGCGCCTATTAAGCGTAACCTTTATCTTATAGTCAGTGTTCTCATTTCATACCATTTAGCAAAGGATGACTCCTGAAAGGGAGGGGAGGATGCGTATCGGCGATATAGATCAATTGCTATTCGTAAGTTCGGTTTCTTGAGTTCTAAAAATTAATTCAAGTCCAAAGGAGAATTACGAAAATGGCTGATAAGAAAAGTATGGAGCACGACAAGCAAGTCCTGCATAAAATGGGGTATGCGCAGGAACTATCACGCCGCATGAGCGGTTTCTCAAACTTCGCAATTTCATTCTCTATTATTTGTATTCTCGCAGGCGGCATTTCTGCTTTCCCTGCGGCTTTCAACTCTGCCGGACCCGGCGGAGCATTTTGGATCTGGCTGATCGGCGGCGCGCTTGCCATGTGTGTTGCATGGGGAATGGGACAGATCGCATCTTCCTTCCCAACGGCCGGCGGACTCTACCATTGGAGTTCACATCTCGGCGGTAAGGCCTGGGGCTGGGTAACTGCCTGGTTCAACCTCGTTGGTTTGATCTGCGTGGTCTCTTCCGTGGACGTACTGCTCTATCAAGTATTTTTCAAAGACCTGTTCCTTGGCACTGCGCTCGGAATGGATGTATCCGGCTTCGGTTACTGGCATCAGTTCACCTTTGTTGCCATTGTGATGATTTCGCAGGCTGCCCTGAATCATTACGGCATTGAGCTCACCACCAAGTTGACCGATTTCAGCGGTTACATGATCTTTGTGCTAACTTTTGTTTTGATCATCACCCTGTTTGCATTCAGCCCTGTCAAACTTGATTTCTCCCGGCTTGTCACTTTCATCGACTTCACTGGTGACGCCGGCGGCGGTGTGGTTCCTAACCACACGAGCAGTATGCCGTTTGCATTCATCCTTGGACTTTCCTATGTTTGTTACACCATCACAGGCTTTGACGCATCTGCCCATACCTCTGAGGAAACACAGGATGCCCAAGTGAACGTGCCGAAGGGCATGTGGACCGCTGTATTCTGGTCATGGGTGTTCGGTCTCGTGGCCGTGGCAGCCTATGTTTTGACCATGCCAAGTATCGAAGAAGCTGGCGCAGCCGGTTGGGGTTCCTTCTTCTACATGTGGGGCGCATCCCGCATGCCGGGTTGGTTAAGCATAGCTCTTGCGGGCGGACTTGTTGTAGTGAACTACCTGTGTGCGCTTGCCGGACTCACCTCCACCTCCCGCATGATGTATGCCTTCGCCCGTGACGGCGGTTTGCCTGCTTCCAAGACTCTCGCACATGTAAGCACAACGTACCGTACACCCACATATTCCATTTGGGTGTCTGCAGGTTTTGCTTTGCTTAGCATGGTGTACGCACCCTACTACCTCGTTTTGGCTGTGGCGTGCGCGGTCTTTCTCTACATCTCCATGATCATGCCGATTGCGGCTGGTCTTTTGGCTGAAGGCACCAAGAAATGGCCTGAGAAGGGTCCGTTCAACCTTGGCGGGTTCTCCAAGATCAACGCGATCATCGCCATTGTCTTTGGCTTTGTGCTTGCAATCACCGGATTCTTTCCACCCAACGAAAAGGTTTTCTATCTGACTATTGCCATGCTGGTGATTCTGCCGATCATCTGGTTTGTGTTCGGTGAGAATAAGCGCTTTGAAGGCGTTCCTGAAGGCGATAAGATTAAAGAGAACCAAAAGAAGATCGCCGAGATCGAAGCCCTATACAAAGACTAACATTGATGTTTTGAAGGTTCTGTAATATAAAGCGGTATCTCATTTTGAACTGAACCCCAAAAAACGGACACGAAAAGAAAGCCCTCCTGTGAGAAGATAGCACAGGAGGTGCTTTTATGTCAGGCAGAAAAGGAATGTTGCACTACAAGGTGGAGACAAAGCAGGAGGCAGTGCGTCTGGTGCTG